>JANRIK010000007.1:0-20580 GCA_033765085.1 Bryobacter sp.
CGCGCCGGAAGCGGTGCCTTATAACCCGCACATTGTGAAGCACCAACGCGAGGCGCTGTATTGGTTTGGGAAGAACAACGCGAAGTGGTTTGACCAATACGGCTTCCGCTACTTTACGCGCGAAGTATTTGACGCGTTCTATCCCGGCTACGGGGCGAGCTGGCCGATTTACTACGGCGCGATCGCAATGACTTATGAAAACGCCAGCGCGCGGGGTTTGGCGTGGGAACGGGGCGACGGGAAGGTATTCACGTTCCAGGAAAGCGTACAGAAGCACTTTGTGGCCAGCATTTCGACGCTCGAAGCGGCGGCGGCAAACCGCAAGGCGCTGGTGGAGAATTTCTACAACTACCGCAAGACGGCGATTGAGGAAGGCAAGCGGGAGGAGGCGAAGGAATATGTGCTCTTGCGCGAAGGCGACACGAGCGCGGCGGACAAGCTGGCGAATCTGTTGGCGGCGCAGGGCATAGAAGTGCGCAAGAGCCGCGATAGCTTTCAGGTGGAAGGGTCGACGGCGCCCCAGGGCAGTTATTTGATCAGCGCGGCGCAACCGAACAAGCGGATGATCCGCACGCTGCTGGACCCGGACACGCCGATGGAGAAGGACTTTTTGGCCGAGCAGGAGCGGCGGCGCAAGAAGAAGCAGCCGGATGAAATTTATGACGTGACGGGCTGGAGCCTGCCGGTGCAGTACAACGTGAAGCAGGTGATTGCGAAGAGCGCGTTGACCCCGCCGGCGGACCTGGTGACGGTGGACCCGCTGAAGCTGGACACGCCCGCGGCGGGCAAAGTGGTGGGGGGCAAGGCGAGCGTAGCCTACCTGGTGCCGTGGGGCAGCCAGGCGAGCATGCGCTTTTTGGCCGGGGCATTCCGGGCGAATTTGCGCGTGTTGAGCACGGGCAAGGCGTTTACGCAGGCGGGGCGGAAGTATCCGAACGGGACGCTGATCCTGCAGGTGTTGGAGAACCCGGAGAGCGTGCACGAGACGGTGGCGAAGCTGGCGGCGAGTTCGGGGGCCGAAGTGGTGGCGACGAATTCGAGCTGGGTGGACGAGGGTCCGAACTACGGGTCGAATAATGTGGTGACGCTGAAGCAGCCGCGGATTGCGATTGTTTGGGATAGCGCGGTGAGCGGAGGCAGCGCGGGGGCGGCGGCTTATGTGATTGAGCGGCAGTACGGATACCCGGTGACGCGGGTGCGTTCGCGGTCGTTGGGCTTTGCGGACTTGACGAAGTTCAATGTGATTGTGGTGCCGGAGGCTTCGAGCGGGACGTTGAATACGGACCTGGGCGCGAACGGCGTGCGGCGATTGAAGGATTGGGTGGCGAACGGCGGCGTGATTGTGGGTTTGGGCGCGGGCGCGGGTTTTTTGGCGGGCAACAATGTGGGGTTGCTGCCGCTGCAGGCAGAGTCGCTGGCAAGAAGCGGCGGGGCGGCAGCGCCGAAGCCACCCACGCCCAGCGGGCAGGCGGGAGCTCCGACGGGTCCGGCACCGGGCAAGTTGATTGAAAAGGAAGAAGACTACGAAAAGGCCATTCAAGCGGACCGCGAATTGCCGGATTCGGTGGCCGGTGTGTTGTGCAAAGTGAAGGTGGATACGGAGAGCTGGATTGGGGCGGGGTCGGCCGAGCACGTGAACGCGATTGTGAACGGCCGGACGATTTACTCGCCCTTGAAGCTGGACCAAGGCATGAACGCGGCGGTGTTTGTAGGGCCGAACGAAGTGCTGCAGAGCGGCTATATGTGGGAGGAAAACCGCAAGCAGATTGCGTTTAAGCCTTTGTTGGCGGTGAAGCGGGAGGGCCGCGGCTGGGCCGTGGGCTTTACGCAGGATCCGAACTACCGGGCGTATCTGGACGGGCTGAACGTGTTGTTTTTGAACGCGGTGCTGCGCGGACCGGGCTTTACGCGGTAGTTTTACTGCAAGCGGAGGAGTGGGGGGGGAGGCCGGGCCTCCCCCTTTTTGCGTAGTTTTTTGCGTGGTGGGTCGGGAGGGGGCGAAGACAAGGGGAACGTTACCTTCGTTTGGTAAAAATGGGTTTGGCTGGGAAGGTGGGCGAAGGACGGGTGAGAGCGCTGGGGACGGCGTAGTGGGCGCGCGGCGAGGCACGCAGGGAGGAGCAGTGGGAGGCACGGTGGGAGGATAGCGGGAGAGGGCGGGGCGAAGCGGGAGTGCGCACGGCTAAGTGATAGATAAGATGATGGTTAGAGAATTTTGGAAAGTTGGAAGGAGTGGGGAGAGGAGATTAGGGGCGTTGGCTTCGCCAAGCCGCTTTGCGCCGTTGCAATTCCTGGCGGGACTGTTCGGCGGTAAAGAACTCACCACGTTCGAACTGAGCGAGGGCTCGCTGGATTTTGCGATCGATTGCTCCTGCTTGCTGGTAAAGGAAGCCTTCTTCGGCGCGGAATACCTCTAATGCTCGGGCAATGACTTCGTCGGGGCTATGGAAGCGGCCAGACTGCAGCGCTTCTTGAAACAATTCCTCCTGTTCAGAGGTTAGGGTTATGGTCATCGCTGCTGATATTGATTATGACGGATTGAGAGGCGGAGGAGGATTGGGAAGGCTTGAAACATGGAGCTGATTCAGCGCGCTTTCCAGTCTCCCTACGGTCGGCTGGAAAGCGCGCTGGGAATGACCGCTTCGATATACTCTCGATAGCGTCGATGTCCGCGCCGGGCACGCTATGGCTGGCTGGGAATGACCGCTTCGATATACTCATTCATCGTTTTACTGGCTTGCTCTTGCCCCTATGGCTGGCTGGGAATGACCGCTTCGATATACTCGCGGCAGTTGCCGCTAGGTGCAAGGGCAGGCTATGGCTGGCTGGGAATGACCGCTTCGATATACTCCGATCCCCCACCCAATCCGGAGAACCTGATGCTATGGCTGGCTGGGAATGACCGCTTCGATATACTCATGCGCCTGACGCACTAAGCCTCAACATCTGCTATGGCTGGCTGGGAATGACCGCTTCGATATACTCTGTTCACGGAAAAGGTCATGAGTATGATCTGCTATGGCTGGCTGGGAATGACCGCTTCGATATACTCAAATCATCAAACAAGTTCATTTTTCTTCTTGCTATGGCTGGCTGGGAATGACCGCTTCGATATACTCACTAATTGAGTATCTGCGAAGCATTAGAGGCTATGGCTGGCTGGGAATGACCGCTTCGATATACTCGATATTTTTGCGGACATACAGCAGCAACAGGCTATGGCTGGCTGGGAATGACCGCTTCGATATACTCATGCGCCCGGAGAGCCCTTGCTCCAAATTCGCTATGGCTGGCTGGGAATGACCGCTTCGATATACTCCTCCCACCCCGGCCCTTATTGCTCCAGTTGGCTATGGCTGGCTGGGAATGACCGCTTCGATATACTCCGAATACCTCATCAAGCAACCTTCGCTTGTGCTATGGCTGGCTGGGAATGACCGCTTCGATATACTCAGAATCGCGACTTCGCCGGAGAAAGCGCTTGCTATGGCTGGCTGGGAATGACCGCTTCGATATACTCAAGGCACGGCGGAGAACTTCATCGTCTTTGGCTATGGCTGGCTGGGAATGACCGCTTCGATATACTCTGCCACACCGTCGAGGCCGTTGGCGTAAAGGCTATGGCTGGCTGGGAATGACCGCTTCGATATACTCCAAGCGCCAGGTGCCCGCATCCTCATTACGGCTATGGCTGGCTGGGAATGACCGCTTCGATATACTCGTTCAATGGCGCACAAACGCAAACTTCTAAGCTATGGCTGGCTGGGAATGACCGCTTCGATATACTCTGCGCGGCCCACCGAGGCAAACACTTCCACGCTATGGCTGGCTGGGAATGACCGCTTCGATATACTCCGCCACCCTCCAGGCGCGATTCGTTTTCCAGCTATGGCTGGCTGGGAATGACCGCTTCGATATACTCTCCGTGTTCAACACGTCTTGCTTGCCGCCGGCTATGGCTGGCTGGGAATGACCGCTTCGATATACTCCAATTCGCATCAAGCACATTCCCGCCTAAGCGCTATGGCTGGCTGGGAATGACCGCTTCGATATACTCGAGATGAGTTGGAAGAGTATCGCCGGGATCGCTATGGCTGGCTGGGAATGACCGCTTCGATATACTCCTACGCGGGCGCGACTCCGCAGAACCTCCTGCTATGGCTGGCTGGGAATGACCGCTTCGATATACTCGCGTCCATGGCTCTGGCGTAGCAGTTATCGGCTATGGCTGGCTGGGAATGACCGCTTCGATATACTCTGCGCGGCCCACCGAGGCAAACACTTTCACGCTATGGCTGGCTGGGAATGACCGCTTCGATATACTCCAAAATGTTCACATTGAGCGGCCATACCTTGCTATGGCTGGCTGGGAATGACCGCTTCGATATACTCTTCATCCACATCGGTTTCGCGACACCTTCGGTTATGGCTGGCTGGGAATGACCGCTTCGATATACTCATTTCACCGCATGTCCAATAGCTTCTTAGAGCTATGGCTGGCTGGGAATGACCGCTTCGATATACTCGGCCACAGAATTCACTACCGCCGATACCGGCTATGGCTGGCTGGGAATGACCGCTTCGATATACTCACGCGCCTATCATTCCAGCATAGTCGCGCCGCTATGGCTGGCTGGGAATGACCGCTTCGATATACTCAGGACCAAGAGCAGCACTGGCAGGACTGCGCTATGGCTGGCTGGGAATGACCGCTTCGATATACTCTCCTCCCGCGTCTCACCCTGAGACGTGGGCGCTATGGCTGGCTGGGAATGACCGCTTCGATATACTCCGGCCCCCGCACCGGCACCAGACCCCGCATGCTATGGCTGGCTGGGAATGACCGCTTCGATATACTCCTGCGCCTCCGAACATCTTTTCGATTTCATGCTATGGCTGGCTGGGAATGACCGCTTCGATATACTCTAGTGGCCCGCAAAGCATTGGATTTGCGGGCCTTTTTCTTTTCCACACGAGCCAAAAATGGGATTGGTGAAGCAAGTTGAGCGCCTTGGTTGGTCATTTTTAGAACAAGGTGATCTGCATAGGAGGATCTTCGACTTTGGTGCGCTTGCGTCCGGTGAAGACTTCCATTCTGCCGAATTGGTGGTCTGTGACGGAAAGGATGCGCACTTGTCCTTCGGGCGGAAGCACAGAGACGACCGCGTTGCGGGCGGATTCCGCCGCTTCCTCGCTGGCGTGATGCTTGGCATAGACAGAGAATTGGAGCATGGTGAAGCCTTTGTCGAGGAGTTTCTTGCGGAACTGCGCGTAGTGCCGCCGGTTCTCCTTGGTGGCAACGGGAAGATCGAATAGAGCGAAGAGCCACACGGATTTGTACGCGGAAAGAGCCAAGGTTAGACCTCCCTTGGGTTTGCTTCCTCCTGGAGAGGAAAGGGCGAATCAAGGCCGGTAAGGAACTGGGGGTCCTTATCGAGAATGAAACGGGCAAGGCTTTGGGCCATGCGGGAAAGGATGTCGAAGAGGCTGCGATTTTCGCCTTGCGAGGCGAAACGGCAACCCAGGATGGACAACAGGGATTGCTTGGTTTGGGGGACCAACGCGACGGGTTGTGATTTGTCGGCGACGATCTGTAGAACCTGGGCATCTACCAGTGGACGGAAGGGCTCCATGAGGTCGTCCGCAAGCGGGAAAGCATTGAGCTTGTTGCGATGGTGCAAGCCGAAGGAGGGATGCAGGCCGGAAGCGGCAATGGCGCGGGCGACACAGGCGCGCAGAACGGCGTAGCCGTAATTGAGGAGCGCGTTGCGGGGGTCTTCCGGATTGGAGCGAACAAAGGACTTGTCGCGAAACACTTTGGACCAATAGGTGCGTGCGGCGCGGGCCTCGACATTTTGCGGATCGCCGCTTTGGACACGAGCGACGAGGGCGGAAAGACCATGATCGCTTTCGCCAACCTGGGCAAGCACCATGGCCTGCATACGAATTTTTTCGCGGACAATGCTTTGCCAGAGGCGTTTGCGGCGTGGCTCGGTTAGAGCGGCTTGGCGGACAAAACGGTCTGCCTGGTACCAATGGCTTTCGAGGGGAAGCGTCATGGCAACGGGCGTGAAGTTGTTGGAGCAAATGACAAAAACACCGCCCGCTTCCGACAAGCGGGCGAGGGCGGATTGGGAAATGGTGACTTGGGGATGGGCGGCAATAAGCGCCGCAATCTCCGCAAAAGGAATGGCATGGGCGGCTCCTTCGGAGAGCTTGATTTCCAAGGTTTCACCTTTGGCATGGAGGTGGGCAGGCTGATTGGAGAAGTCAAGAATGCGGTTAGTCATTGGCTTCTATAAGAGCACCCAAGTGATCTAATCGAACCTTTCGACTTCCGGCAGCCAAGAAGCCAGGAATCATGGGTCTCCAAAGCTTTCCTGCTTTCTTGATGTCAGCTACCAAGCGGGAGTCAATGGATTCTGAAAGACTGAGGCGGCCACTACCCTCCATACTTACGCCACGTACCCGGCAGAGACGCTCGGCTTCGCCGGGAGACTTAAAGACAACCATGTCACCCTCGCTTAGCGAGAAGAGGAATTGCAGCCCATCGCCATGATCGCGCTGGACAACCGGTACGCCAGCACGCTTGCGCAAATTTGCCTCGAGATGGGAGACAACTACGGAGCGATAGCCCTTCACCTTACCGTGGTGGTCCAGAACGGCGAGGAGTTCCATGTGGTGATTGGAACCGGTGATGACGCGGCGTTCGGAAGGGCCGGAACCAATGCTGACGGTGGAATCGGCCTTGCGGATGCGCACCCGCTTGATGGGAACGCCGCTAGGGAGGCGAGGGGGATCGTCTTCGAACTTCTTTGCATCTTTGCCGTTTTCGAGGAATTTGCGGAGGACCGCTTCACGGACTGCCTTGTCGGCAATGGATTCGATGGCGGATTCCGTTTTGAGATCGGTGACGGGCTTGCGGATGTGGGTGCCTTCTTCGCCATTGATGAAAATGGGACGGCTATAGATGGTTTCCTCATGCAGCGCGCCGCCGAGCTTGCGCATGGGGCGGTGGCTGACAGCGGTGTGGTTCCAAATCTTGTCCCGCAGTTCTTCGCGGAAGTTGGGCCAAGGATCTTCGACTTTCGCATTCTTCAAGGGATTGTGTTTGCGGATGCCCTGACTGGCTTGGCTTAAGGCTTTGATCCATTTCATGGAGCAGAGGGCAATGGCGACGGCGTCGACGGCATGGTGGCGGTGATCGTCACGAGATTTTTCGGGCTTTTCGTTCAGGACGCGGTTCATGTCCCATACCCTGCGTAGCGCGGCGGTAACCTGGCCGGCACAACTGACGATGCGTTGTCTGCCGGAGGCATCGGCCTTGCCGCCGTAGAGGGTGCCGAGATATTTGGCGGCGAGCTTGGAAGCGTACTTGGTGTCGGTGAGCTGGCGTTCGGTGAAATCCTTCAGCAGGGTTTCGGCATCTGTTTCTTCCATGACGAAGCGGCGGTATTTCGCGGGGTTGTTCATTTTGCGGACGCGGTCTACCATGGCGTGCCAATCCTCGCGTGCGCCGAAGGCTTCGTGCGGGGTACGGTCGCCTTTTTGCCGGTTGTAATCGATGTGGCAGAGGGTCTTGTTCGCGCGGGAGTTATCGAGCGAACGTGAATAGGGAATGATGTGTTCGATCTCGAATTGAGCACTATCGAAAAGGCCCTGGTACGAAATTGGTTTGCCAGAGTAAGGGCAAGTGCGGCCACATTCTTCCCAAAGCAGGAACTTTTCGATGTCGGAAGCGGAGGGATGGGAATTGCCAGCTTTGGCGATTTCCGCTTTGGCGCGGTCGCGGGCCTTTTCGTTGTCGCGGTTGAGCTTTGTCATGCTCATCCGCTCTTTTTTGGAGCGGCGAAGATCGCGGGCAAGTTCGATGTGGATCTCATCGGGTTTGCCGAAGTGGCGGAGAAAAGCGTTGACGCATTTCCGCATTTCGGTGAGGGAGCGAAGCACGGCGGGGTTGCGAATTTCGCGGAAGACGGTGTTGACCGGGGGGAGGAGATCAAAAACCTTTGACCGATCGTCGTCCCGGTATTCGGGGATCTGGTGCTTTGCGGCAGCAAAGGAAAGCCCTTGTTCCAAAAGCGGCAAGAGTTTGCGGGCGGCCGCGAGCGAAACGGAAGCATAGTCGGGCGGCATGCGAAGGCGCGAAAGTTTGGTGGCCTCTTCTTCATTGAGCTGCCATTTTTCACGAAGGCATTGGAAGACGTCTTCGTCTTTTTCGTGGCGGTTGCCATCGCCAAGATCTTCCACCAGATCGGCTTGCTGGGCGGGGCTAAGGCTGGTCCAGAAGCAAGGCAAGGCAGAATAGATGCGGGAGGCCGATAAATTACCGGGGATCTTCTTTTCCCCGCCCTTCTCTTGGCTGAACCAGTAGGATTTTTTCACGCCAATGAGGGATTTGATTTTGGCGAAAGCGAGATCGGGCGATTTGTCCAGCTCGGCGATGATGAGCTGGCGCTCGGCGAGAGTGAGAGGCCGCTCTTCGAGTTCCGGGGTATAAAGCCGGAGGTTGTTGAGGGCGGAAAGGTAGCGGTAGCGCTGAATTTCCAGATTGCGAAGGGAGGCGCGCTTTTCGGTGGGTTCGAGATCGCAAAACCCGATGAGGTGTGACTGGTCTTTGAGGGGGCGCTGGAAGAACATGGTTTCGAAGATGGCAGATTTCCGCTCTTCGGTGAGTTCGGTTGGATGGTGAGGCTGTTGGGCTTCCCAGATGGCCAGGAACTCTTCGATGTACATGGTGCGGTGGGTCCAATTGCGGCGGACTTTGGCGGAATGAGGATCCAGGGAAGCGAAGTATTCACCTAGGGTACGGGCGCCCTTTTCCGCCATTGCGGCACGGATGCCATCGATGCCTTGGTAAACAACGCCTTGGTCTTCGTCCGATTTGGGAGCGGTTTTGCGATTGGATTGGAAACCGCGCCGTTGGGCGAGATGGTAAATCGCCCGGCCCAATTCATCAATGCTGAGGGGGTGATCGAGGGCGCGGGCGCGAAGAAAGTAAGGGAATAGCTGGTGCTGGTTGTAATTGCGCGAAAGGCTGGTGTCGAGATCGTTGAGGGAAGCCTGGAGTTGGCCGTCCTTCACATTTGGCATCCAGCCGTAGGAGCGGAGGATATGGAAGAGCTTCTTGAGGCGGCGTTTACGGCGCTCGGTTTGGCGGCGTTGGCCGCGGGCTTCGCGCCTTTTGGCGGCATTTGAGGCTTCCTTGCCGTTCTCCCAATCGTTTTCGCTGCCAGTCATGCCTGCAGGAAAAATGCGGGCAGTGGTATGGACGATTTCACCGGATTCCGTTTCTAAAAGGGCGAGGCCGACGGAGGAAGAGCCAAGGTCAATTCCGAGAACATAGTGTCCATTGGGTTTGCGGTCGAAGAGCGAAAGCATAGATAAATGTAATTTTATGCTTGACAGCAAAAAACACAATGGTAATTTAGTAACTGAGTATATCGAAGCGGCCATTGTCCCAGCTTGTCTTAGTAAGCGGACTTTGTCCGACGCACGGTGAGGCTAGCAATAGCATCCGTAGCTAAACGCCCCGATTTTGCGGGGCGTTCGCTTTTGTGGAGGGAGTTCTGGGGATGATACGCGCAATTTTGGGGATCGTAACCAAGCTTGGGGTAAGGTGGGGATTTCAAGCGTAGACAGCAATTTGGACGAATTGATTGCGTTGCATTCGCGGGCGCGGGAGCAAGCTGTGCTGGATCTCTTGGATGAGCCAAACGAAGCTTGAGGTTTGGCCAGGAGAAGGATGGTTAGCCGATCTGGGCTTAGCCGCGAATCTTCCCCAAAGGCGAGGTTTGCTTGGATGGGTGCGCTGGAGTTTGGGGCGGCGAGCGCAAGTGATCTCAAGCCGATAATTCTGTTGAAGCGGTTCTCCGAATTTAGTCTGATGACTCCCACACTCAGTAGTGCCATGACGATTGCGAGGTTATGACTGAGTAGGAGCGTTTAGGATTCGGAAGTGAATGCGGAAGTCTGGTCCCGCTTGGCATGGAGTACGCGTGAGACGACGATCGAATTGGGGAGAAGCCTGTAATAGACGAGATAGTTGCCGATGGGGAAGCTTCTAACGTCGGGATCGATATCGTTGCGGAGGCGGCCGGATTGGGGATTCGTGGCAAGTAAAGTGAAGACGCGGGTGATGGAATCGACCAAGTCACCAGCAATTTTGAGGCTACCCGAGCGTTCCGCAACGTGGGACCAAATCGCGTCCAGGTCCAGTTCGGCGAGAAGAGAGACGCGGACGGGAAGCATGAAAAAGGTTCGTTAGCGGCCCTTGGCCGACCAACGCTGCTGGCCACGGGCCTTTACGCGTTCGGCGAGGGCAGAGGGGGTTAGGGCAGAAGGATTCGCAGAGTCCAGTTCAAGAAATTCGCCGCGATCCACGGCCGCAAATCCAGCCCGGATCTCGCTGCGCAGCGACTCCCGCTGCTGGTCGCGCTCGATGAGCAAGCGAAGTCCTTCCCGAACAACCTCGCTCGCCGTCTGGTAATGGCCGGATTTGACCTTATCGTTGACGAGTTGTTCCAATTCGGGAGTTAGCGAGACGTTCATGAGAGGACCTTCCAGGCAGAATCTACAGCTGAGATTAGCTCGGATAACGAAGTTTGTCAAAATCTGTTGACGGGAAGTAAGAGTGCCAACAAGCGCCTAAGAATGGATTTTCCAGAAAGAGCAGGAGGCGGTAGGCGCCTATGCCTACCCGTGCAAGTGGAAAACTTTGCTGATGATTTTCCATTCGCCGTTGGTGTGCAGGAGGGTGAACATGTCGGTGAAGCGGTGGCCGGACCAGTCTTCGAGTTCGAGGCGTACGGTGGCGATGGATTCGGCAATGTTGAGGCCGGCGATTTTGCCCTTGAGGTTGGGGGCCGGGGGGTTGCCGTCTACCCAATCGAAGAGGACTTGGATGGGGCCGGCGATCAGGTCCGGCCCCAAGTATCCAAAGATGGTGGCGCCTTCGTGGAAGGCAGGCTTCATGAGGGCGGAGGATCCGGCGATGCCACCGTCCAAATAATGTTGCACTACACTGGCGATGGCGGTTTCGGAATTGGTCGTGGCAGTCATCGACTTAGCTCTGCTTCCGGGCGACGAACTTTAAGCTGGCGGAGTTCATGCAGTAGCGGAGGCCGGTGGGTTTGGGGCCGTCTTCGAAGACGTGGCCGAGGTGGGCGCCGCAGCGGGTGCATTCGTTTTCGACGCGGACCATGCCGTAGCTGAGGTCTTTGACGTCGGTGATGTTTTCGCGGGCGATGGGCTCCCAGAAGCTGGGCCAACCGGTGCCGGAGTCGAACTTAGTCTTCGAATCAAACAGGGCGGTATTGCAGCAGCGGCAGCGATAGATGCCGTCGCCTTTGTGCTTGTTCAGGATGCCGGTGAAGGCGCGTTCGGTGCCCTCGCGGCGGGTGACGCTGAACTCCAGCGGCGACAACTCTTTCTTCCACTCTTCGTCGGATTTGACGAGCTTTTCGACCTCGACCACGCCGAGGCGTTTGCCGGAGTCGTCGAACTCTACGATCTTTACTTTTTTGGGGCCAGCGGCCAAGGCGGCGATGGGTGCGCTCATAAAACTAACCAATAAGTTGCGGCGATTCATGGGTGGATCCTCCTACTTTCTTTTCCGGACGCAGCCGGGGTAGAGCTTCTTCAGTTTGACAACCTTAGGGTCGCTGACGTAGCGGATGTAGCCCTGGTTGGGGTTATTGGCAGCGTAATCCTGATGGTAGCCTTCGGCAAGGTAGAACTTGTCGAGCTTGGTGACTTCGGTGACGATGGGGCTTTTGTAGACGCCGGCGGCGTTGAGCTGCTGGATGTAGGCCTCGGCAATGCGCTTTTGCTCTTCATCTTTGTAGAAGACGGCGGAGCGGTATTGGGGGCCAACGTCGTTGCCCTGGCGGTTGAGGGTGGTGGGGTCGTGGGCGACGTGGAAGAAGTACTTCAGCAGCGTGCCGTAGGTGATTTTGGAGGGGTCGTAGGTGATGATGACGGCTTCGGCGTGCTTGGTGCGGCCGGAGGAGACGATGTCGTACTTGGCTTTGGCCTCGACGTCGCCGGAGTAGCCGGAGGTGGCATCTTCGACGCCTTCGATGACTTCAAAAACGGCTTCGACGCACCAGAAGCAGCCGCCGGCGAGGACGGCGGTTTCCTTCGCGGGGGCGGGGGCGAGTTTGGCGTCGATTTTGGGATCGGGAAAATCGGCGGCAGATGCTTCGGAAGTGCCAAAGAGTGCACCAAACATGAGAGCTCCTAGAAGGCCCGTACCCAGGGCCAGGGTGAGTTTATTCATACGCAAACCTATTCGCATTGACTGAACTTTCGTTACGTGGCATCGATCCGTTTTTATTGTATCGGGAAGGGCGCCGCTAGCAATTGGATGAGGCGGGAGGGGTGGTTGATCCAGTATGGGCGGATTTGACGCTAAAGTATGGGAGGCGGAGAGAAGATCTTTGGAGGGAAAGACGATGCAGCGAGAGATTTTGAGAGTGTTTTTGGTGGTGGCGGCGTTTGGCCAGGTGGCCAGTGCGCAGGTGGGGCGGGAGACGCCGGGCTTGCCGGAATGGCGGCAAACGGCGCGGTTGCGGATGACGAGCGAGGGGAAGGAATTGGACTACACGCGGGAGCAACTGTATGTCCAGGGGATTCCGGTGTGGGGGCAGGAAGCCATCCGGATGAACAATGAGGACCGTTATTTTGCGGCACCGGTGAACCGGGAGAAAGCAGTGCCGGCGCGTGGGTTTGCGATTGGGCAATTGGAAGCGATCCAAACGGCGCGGGAGCACCTGGAATGGCCGCAGGCGCGGGTGGCGCTCGCGGAACGGTGGTGGGTGGCGAACGATTTGAATGAGCTGGAGCCAGCGTGGCGCGTGGTGCTGGAGAACGGCTTGGCGCAGGTGCGGCGGGTGACCGTAGATGGGGGAACGCGCGGGGTGACGGAGACGCTGGACTTGACGAACCGGCAGCAGGGGCAGCGGGGATTAGCGATTCCGACGAATCCGCTGTTTAGCGGGGTGCAGAATGTGGTGTTGCCGGGGATGCGGGGTTCGCAGGTGTTGACGGGGGATACGATCCGGGTGTCGTCGTATTATCCGGTGGCGTTTTTGAATCTGCCGGAGAGTGCGCTGACGACGCCGGAGACGCAATTGGCGCGCGCGGATGCGAACGGGAATTTCTTTTATCCTCCGGACGACCCGCGCTTTAGCGAGGTGCAGGTGTATTTTGGGGCGGCGCGGGCAGCGGACTATATCCGCGGGCTGGGCTTTAGCGGGTTGAACCGGCGCTTTGAGGCGATTGCGTATTTCTTCAACGCGCAGAACCCGTATGACGTGAATGCGTTTTTCACGCCAACGGCGTTTGACGGGGCGGGGGCGATTGTTTTGCAGGTGAACGCGCTGGGGGCGGATACGGCGTTTGATTCGGACATTATTTTCCACGAGTACGGGCACGCGACGGTGCACGCGATTGTGAACTCGTTTCAGAGTTCGCAGACCTTTCGGGCGGTGAACGAGGCGTTTGCGGATTATTTCGCAGCCAGCTACTTTGACAGCTCGGCGATTGGGGAATATTTTCCGTATTTGAGCCCGGCGCCGAACGCGTTGCTGCGGCAGGAGTATTTGCGGAACATCGACAACAATACGGTGTACCCAGACGATGTACGGGGGCGGGAGCACCAGGATTCGTTGATGTTCAGCGGGGCGCTGTGGGACATAAGGCAGGCGTTTGGGCGGACGCGCGGGGACGCGATTGCGATTAACGGGCTGGCGCGGATGACGGCGGCGGGGGGCTTTTTCAGCTCGGCGAGTGCGCTGGTGGAGGCGGCGCGGAGCTTATACGGCAACATTACGGCGGGAGTGGTGGAAGGGATCTGCCGGGACCGTGGATTGTTGAGCGATGCGGCGAGGTTTCAGGAATTGTCGATTCCCACGGTTTCGGGCGCACCGCGGCAGGGGTCGATTCCGGCGAATGCGGCGGGGAGGATTCTGTTGGGAGCGGAGGATTACCGGGTGATGGTGCCGAACCGTTCGCGGGGCTTGCGCATTGAGGTGGAAGCGACGTCGCGGACAAACCCGATTACGGCGTATTTGCGTTTTCGCGCGCCGGTGGAGATCCGCAATGGGCAAGTGGTGGCGGACTATGTGTTGAACGGGACGAACCCGGAGCCGGGCTACATCAATGCGGTGGTGAACTTTGAATCGACGCCGGAATTGCAGATGGGGGACTACTATCTGGTGGTGGGGAACCGGAGCGGGGGTCCGTTGAACTATACGGTGCGGATGACGGTGGAGAGCGACCCGCAGGGGCAGAATAGCTTTTTCCCAGTGGTTTCGCCGGGAATCACCGTGCGGGGGAACGTGCCGACGAATTTCCTGAACACGCGGCAGTTTCGTGTGGAGGTGCCGGCGGGGGCGACGGGGATGAACATTACGCTGGAGGGGCAGCGCGATGTGGACCTGTACATCAATTACGCGAACCCGGTGCAGCCGGGGGGCGAAGGGTTGCCCTTGGCCGAGGGGATTTCGAACTCAGCATCGAATACGGAAAGGATGACGATTACGCGCGGGACGGTGCCGAACCTGCGGCCGGGGACTTACTTTGTGGCGGTGGAGAACTACGAGCGGACGGGGCCGTCGGCGTTCCTCCTGAATGTGACGTTTACCTCGGAGGCGAACTATGTGCCGAGCCTGGACGTGGTGCCGCTGAACGAGAGCCGGAACGTGTTTTTGCCGGCAAGCACGAATACGGCGGTGTTGTTGCCGCGGCAATTTCGCGTGGATACGCAGGCGGCGTGGAACGGGTTGATTTTGGAAGCGACGACGGACGCGAATGTGGTGATGCTGGTGCGGCGGGCGCAGGCCGTCAGCTTCGCCAACGGTGTGCCGGTATACGATTCGGCGCAGCAGATTTCGCGCGGGACGGGGCGCGTTGAGTTTAATGCAAACTCAACGCCGAGTTACGTGCCGACGGTGTACTACGTGGCGTTTTTGAGCCTGGCCGAGCAGGGCGGGACGTTGAGCTTCCGCTACACGCCGCTGCCGCTGGCGGCGGGGAGCGGGCCGAGCGTGGCGGCGGTGGTGGACGGGGCGAGCTTTATTTCGCGGATCAGCCCCGGAGCGTGGGTGACGTTGACGGGGAACAACCTGTCACGGACGACGCGGCTGTGGGGAGCGCAGGACTTTGTTGGCGGGCGGCTGCCGACGACGCTGGACGGAGTGACGGTGACGGTGGGCGGCGTGCCGGCGTGGGTTTACTACATTAGCCCGACGCAATTGAACGTACTGGTGCCGCAGAGCTTGCGGGCGGGGACGCAGGAAGTGGTGGTGACGGTGGACGGGCTGCGTTCGGCGGCGTTCACGGTGCTGGTGGAAGCGGCCACGCCGGGCTTGTTCCGCTTTGATCCGTTTGACCGGCGCTATGCGGCTGCGGTGTTTGCGAGCGGCGAATTTGCGGGTCCGGCGGGATTGTTTGGCACGGCGCTGGCGACCCGGCCTGTGAAGCGCGGCGAGGTGGTGCAATTGTTCGCCACGGGGCTGGGCAACGCGGGAACGCAAGACGGCATTGCGGCGGAGCCGGTGGCGGACTTGACCAGCAGGACGACGGTGACCATTGGCGGCATTCCGGCACGGCTGGTGTTTGCCGGGCGCGTGGGACCGGGGCTGTACCAGATCAACGTGGAAGCGCCGGCAAACGCACCGGTGGGCGAGAACGAAGTGCGCGTGTTTATCAATAACGCGGCGAGTCCTGGCGGGGTGTATTTGGTGGTGGAGTAGGGGGGAATATCACCTTGTCAGGGAGGAAAGCGAAGTTACGGTAGGGTGTACAGTCCGTGAGTGACACCACCCTCATTGTCGAAGCAACCCTTAATGATTTCGAAGTAGGATGTATCTTGGCTTTCGAATGCCCGGTAAGTGGCAAATGCCACCAAGTCGGGCAACTGAATTAGGCGAGAAGCGCGGGAATCGAGAAATACGGGCACTTCGGCGTAATTTTTCGTTGTCCCCCACGTGTGCCCAAAGTACTTGAATTCATGGGCCATCGTTTGTATTCTGCGCTCCGTGCTCGAGTTGTCGAAAATCATAAGGCCGCGCTGACTATCGTTATTTTTGCGGTGTAGCCGTTTCAAGAATAGATCAAATCGACTGCAAATTTGCTCAAAAGCAAGCTCAACTGGATCGCGACCAAGCGATTTGCAAGGGGGAAAGCTTTCCATCCATCTCTGCCTGAGCGCATAGGCGACCCATGGAGTTCGATGGCATAAGGATCCTCAAGTGAAAATCGCTGTGCTACCAGATTGAGCTGCTGCTCAATCCAGTGCGTTTTGCGTTCGAAAACTGCTACCCCTGTCAGCACAAAATGCTTTTTGGCTGGATCGGTTACGCAGCCCGATTCGTCGACGTAAAGGAGATGCAGATGTGCGCGAGGCCGCAATAACGCGGCCTCAGCAAAGGCAAGCCAGGAGGAAAAGATCCTCCGTGCTGCAAATTGGTCAGCACATCGAGACGCAATTGTGATTGTCGTTACAAACCGAATCGACGAGTAGGCTGGCTGGCGGAGGGGGTGAGATTCGAACTCACGGTACAGTTTCCCGTACGGCGGTTTTCAAGACCGCTGCCTTAAACCGCTCGGCCACCCCTCCGGTCATCTACTAAGCTAGCATTGGAAGGCGATGCCCGGCATTTGGACCAAGCTAAACCATAAAACGCAAACGCCCGTTTATGTTTTGAACGCTCCGGCGGCTTTTGCGTCTGCGCTCGAAGAGGCGCCGACGGAAGTGAAAACGAAAATGGGCAAAAATGTTTCCTTCCTGGTGGCCTTTGCCACCCAGCAGGCGCAAGTGGACAAACTGGCCGCACAGTGCGAAGCGACGGCGAGCGGCGATGCGGTGATCTGGGTGGCGTACCCGAAGAAGAGCTCCAAGAACTACGCCTGTGAATTCAACCGCGACAATGGCTGGGCCGCGTGGGGCGCGGCGGGATTTGAGCCGGTGCGGCAGGTGGCGATTGATGAGGATTGGTCGGCGTTGCGTTTCCGGCGCGTGGAGTTTATCCAGACAATGACCCGCAGCTTTGCGATGACGGAAGAAGGCAAGCGGAAATCCGCAAAATCTGCGACTAAACCTTAACGGCCTTGCCGCTTTGCGAACTGTCTTCGGCGGCCTGAATGACATCGCTGACGTGGAAGATTTCATCGAGCGGTTGCACATTGGGCCCGTTGTTGTAGACGTGGTTGAGGAAGTCGGCGAAGAGGAAACGCGCGGCGGGCAATTGCTCCAGGCGGCGGGGTGGGCCTTGGTTGCTGAGGACGGTGACGCCGGTGGCTTCGGTGTACTCAACCACGCCCTTGGTGCCGGCAACGCGCAGGCGGTCGTCGCCGTGGGTGCGCGCGGTGTCGGGGCGCAGGTAATCCATGCGCATCTCCGCAACGCCGCCGTTGGCCAAGCGGAAGACGGCGCCCACGACGTTTTCGCGGATGCCGATGGAGGGGTCGCCTACGTTGGTCTGCCAACAGAAGGCTTCGGTCATTTTCACGCGGCCGGCAAAGTAGAAGAGATCAATCAAGTGCGGCCCGATCCAGAGCATGGTGCTGCCGTAGGTTTCGCGTTTGTTTTTCCAATCGCTAGTGGCGCCGCGCTTGTAGCTTTTTTGGCCGCCAAGGAGGATCACTTCGCCGATCTCGCCGCTGGCCACCACCTCGCGCACAGCCAGGAAGGGGGGGCTGTAGCGCAGGGGGGTCATCATGGCGAGTTTGCCTTTGCTGTGGGTGGCGGCTTGTTTCACTTTGGCCAGGTCGGCGCGGGTGATGGCCAAGGGTTTCTCGGCAACACAGTGCAGGCCGCGCTCAAGGACGGCGAGCGTGGCGGCGGCGCGGGCGCCATCGTCGTTCACAACGCCGACGACATCAAGCGGCACTTCGTCCATCATCTTGCGGTAGTCGGCGAAGCCTTTCGCTTGGGCCATGGGCGGGCGCTTGGCTAGGTTGGCCAGGCCGCGAGGATTGGCATCGGCGTAGGCGACGATCTCGACATCGGGCAGCACGGCCAAGGGGCGCAGCACTTCTTCCAGGTGGCCTTCGGTGCCGATGACGCCGACGCGCACTTTGCGGGGCAAATGCAGTGGCGCCGATTGCAATAGGGGCGCAGCTTGCAAAGAGAGCGCTGCCTGCAAGAGGGGTGCGGCGAATAGTGTTCTTCTGCTCCACAAATCAAGCGGATCTGCCATGGGCTCAGATTATCGTAGAAGAAGGATGAATAGCCGCCGTTTCTTAAGTCTTTTCCTTGGCCTGTGGCTGGGGGCCAGCTTTTTTATGACCCTTACCGCCATCACCAGTTTTGGCACCGTAAAGACCACGCTCGCCAAGCCGCCAGAGGAATTGGCGCGGACGATTCGCGTGTTGGGCGAGGAGCGGGTGCGCTTGATTTTGCGGCACGAGGCGGCAGAGCTAAACCGCAAGCTGTTTGATGTTTGGGGCTATACGCAAGTGGGCCTAGCCGTGTTCCTGTTTGGGTTTCTGCTGTTTGGCACGCGCGAAGGGAAGCTGCAGTTGGGGGTGGCGATTGTGGTGCTGCTGTTGGTGTTGGGCATGCAGTTTTTCATTACGCCGAACATCATTGCCTACGGAAGGCCGCTGGATTTTTTGCCCACGGACAAAGAATTGGAATTGCGACAGCGCATGGGCACGCTGCACTCGGTTTATTCCGGGATGGAGATGGTCAAGCTGGCGGGGATTGGGTTTCTCGCCGTCGGGCTACTCCGGGAGCGGCGGGTGCGGGCGGCTAAACCAGCCCCTTCGCTTTCAGTAGGTCATCCAGCATAGCCACCAGTTCGGCTTTACCGATTTCGATGCGGTTTTCGCCGCGGCGGGGCACCAGATCTTCGGCAGCGAGGGGCATTTCGGGTTCGCACCCATTGGCGAAACGGATGCCGTAGCGCTCGCGCGCTGCCACTAATTTGCTGACTTCGTGGCGGGGCAGTACTTGGGGGCCACCGAGCAACTCCGCCACCAGAGCGATGCGCGCTAAGTGCTCGACGGTTTCCAAGCGGAAAAAGGCCTTCTCAAGAGAATCCGCATAGCAGACCACGCCGTGATTGGCCATCAGGAGCGCGTCGTGGTTGGGGATGAAGGGGGCGAGTTGGTTGCTGAGTTCGGGGGTGCCGGGCAAGCCATAATCGGCGAGCGGCACGGTGCCGAGGGCAACAACGGCTTCGGGCAGAATGGCGAGGTTCAAAGGGCGGCCGGCAACGGCGAAACCGGTGGAGATGGGCGGATGCGCGTGGACAACGGCGTTCACCTCGGGGCGGGTTTTGTACACCGTGGCGTGCATCAAGATTTCGGAGGTGCAGTTGGTGTTGCCCTCGACTTTTTTGCCCTCAAAATCGGCCACCACCATGTCGGCAGCCTTCATGCGGCCTTTGCTAACGCCCGTAGGGGTGCACAGCATACGGTCGGGCCCCAGGCGCACACTAATGTTGCCATCGTTGGCGGCCACCCAACCCTTTTGGTACATCAAACGGCCGACTTCGACAATTGCCTCCGCAACTTCAACTGAGAACGGCATGGAACTTCCAATTTACACAATCCCTCCCCGGATTGCAGGGCCCTAGGAATCTTTCTTGTAAACGTGCGGGTTTTTAAACAGGCGCTCGCCCGTAAGTTCCTTTACTTTTTGCCGGAGCAGGTTGTCGCTCTGCATGAGCAGGTCTTTGAGTTTTTCCTCCGGGCGGCCGCGAAAACTGGTGACGTGGTAATCGGCCTGGCCGTCGACCGGGGCGAGCGTGAAAAAGTAATTGGAAACGCAGCGGCGGACGCCAGCGTGGCGAACGGGGCTGACGGAGTGCCAACTGGTTTTGTCGGTTTGCATCACGACCAAGCGGTTGAAGCGGCTCTCGATGGTGCGGGGCTGGCCCTTGGGACCATCGTCCCAAAGCTCGAGGTTGCCGCCGTAATCGAGGCGCCAGCCGGGGCTGACGTAGTAGAGCAGATTGAGCGCGCGATAGCGCTCGCGGGCAGCATCGTGCGAATTGTCGAGGTGAGGGTTCAGGTAGTGGCCCTCGACCATGGCGCTAATGCCCCCGGCATAAAGATGCTCGTCTGGCATCAGCCCGGAAATGCCCGTGGCGGCGGCCACCAGTTCCACCACGACGGGATCCTGAAACGCGTAGAGACACTCCTCCACCAGCGGCGCGAATTCGTTCATTTGCACGCCGATAAACTTGCGTTCCCCCAAGTGCTGCTTCAGTTCCATTTGTTCGACGGGGGGAAAGGCTTGGGCAATGGCGTGGGCCAAGTCGGGGGGTAGGAGGTCGTCGAGCGCAAAGCTTTTCACGGTGCGCGGCAGGGCAAATTCGGCACGCAGGGCGTCGAGCGCCCCGGCCAGGCGCTGGGCAATCCAAGCGGCGATTTCTTTGCGGGAAGGAAGTTCTGGCATTCTCCTCACTCTACAATTAGCCGCACCCTACAATTGGGCGCAACCTACAATGAAAGAGTGGAACCCCGACCGATCTGCCCGAACTGCCGGGCATTCATCAGCCGGGCCGATCGCATTTGCCCCTACTGCGAATTCGAACTAGCGCCCCGCCCCGCCGAAGCCCTGCT
>JANRIK010000052.1:0-22730 GCA_033765085.1 Bryobacter sp.
AGCCCATCTCCGCCCACCGCTCCAACAACTTGGGCTCGTTCTGCGGCAAGTTCGCCTTCATCGGGAACGCCGTCTTCGGCAAATTCAACGTCTTCTTCAATTCAACAGGACTATCCGGCATGTATTCTTACTATTGTAGAGAGCCGCCCGCTTGATCGACCACTCTCCTGCCGCATTCGCCCGCTAGAGCTTACGCCTGTTTCCCGCCGCCAGGTCCGCAATCATGCCCCGCATGAACTCTTCGCCATCAATCCCCTCGCCGCGGCTAGATTCATCCAAGGCGCGATCCATGTGGTTTCGGACCTCCGCAATCTGGATCGAGCTAATCTCATCTGCTCGTCCGAACTTCGCCGGGACAATCTTCTCGCGCTTATTTGGCAGCTGATCGTTCACTGATGCTCCTGTGGTGCTGTTCCATAGCTACCGGGTGTGTTCGGTTCTGTCAAGCTTAGTCGTTGCCACCTGCCGCCAATTCACTTCGGCATCTTCCACCGCCCCTTCGAGTAAACAGGGCTTCCAGCCATGTATCCTTACTACTGTAGAGAGCCGCCCACTTGATCGACCACCTCGAAGTCCACAACTACAAGATGTTCGAGCGCCTCCGCCTCGACGGCCTCGGCCGCATCAACCTCATCGTCGGCAAAAATAACGTCGGCAAAACCTCCCTGCTCGAAATCGGCTATCTGGCCACCTCCCCGTACAAACTGCACGCGCTCGACCAAATCCTCAAGCTGCGCCACGCTAATCTCGACGAGGGAATTCTCACAATCCTGAAAAAATTTGGGCCAGCTACCGCCTCAGCTCTGCTCCGCCATTTCGAAATTAGTTTTCCTGGTGGGGTATTCCAGATCACTGACATTCCCAAAAATATACTGATTCACGGTAATAACGACTACGAAACGAAACTCACGGAACAACGCGCCGTCCTTAACAAGCTCCCTGGCGCAGCCTTCGTTCCTTCTTCCGGGATTGACCCGTGGGAACTCGATCGTTATTGGGATATCCTCGATCTCACCGGAAACAAAGGCCTTGTCACCGAAGCCCTTCGCCTTGCCCTCCCAGAGATAGAAGCTTTCGGCCTTGTCCGGGCAAGTTCAGGCCTGCGCGAACCTCATGTTCGCCTCCGCGGCCAAAAGGAGTTTGAAGTCATTCACTCCCTCGGCGAGGGCATGCACCGGATCTCCGGCCTCAGCCTTGGCCTCCTATTCGCCCAGGACGGCTACCTCTTCATCGACGAAATCGAGAACGGCCTCCATTACACCCTCCACGAACAAATCTGCGACTTCCTCTTCGCCGCCGCCACCCAGCTCAACGTCCAAGTCTTCCTCACCACCCACTCCCTCGACTTCACCCGCGCCTTCGCCCGCTCCGCCAACAAAACATCGGAAGTAGGCCGGCTCTATCGCCTAGACAAAACTTTCGGCCCCATCGAAGCGATACCTTACACGGAAGAAGAGATGTACATAGCTGCCGAGCAGAACATCGAGGTCCGATGAGTAAGGTTCGGCTCCTCGTCGAAGGAAAGTACGACGATTCCACGGTCAAAGCCATCCTTGACCGACTCGAAATCCCACACAATTCATTTGAAATCAAGCCTTGTGATGGCGTTCCCAACCTCTTAAAGACGCTTGGCGTTGCAGCAAAGAACTTTGCCGGTCCCCTCGCCGTCCTTTGCGACGCCGACGACGACCCCGTCAAACGCTGGAATGAAATTTGCAAAGCGGCCTCGAACAACCGCCTTGATCTTCCCCCTGCCCTGCCGCCCGAAGGTCTGATTCACAACCAACCCGGCAACTTAAAATTCGCCTGCTGGATCATGCCCGACAACCAAAGCCCTGGCGCCCTCGAAAGCCACTTGCTCGATTCCATCACCACGCAAATTGACCTAAAACGTAAAGAGGCGGCGGAAAACTTTGTGCTCTCCACCCGGCCCGACTTCAATTTCGCCATACGCCAGAAATCCACTCTTCGCGTTTGGTTCGCCGTCCAAGACGATCCCATCTGGGTCCCCTCTTTCGCTATAAAGCATGCGCAGATTCTTCCCGCGCTTTCTCCCGAAGACCCCTTTATCAAGTGGCTCAGCAGTCTCCCCTCCCTCCTCTAACCCACCACCTCCACCCCCGGAAACGCCGCCAACAATCCCGTCCGCTCCCCCGGCTCCAACAACCACAGCGCCGTATCCAGCGCATCTGCCGTCAACCCGTCCCTCGCCACCACGGTCAACACTTCCTTAGCCTCCACCGGCCGCCCCGCCACCGCGTCCCAAATGTGTCCCGGTTGATAAGCATTCCCCGCCGTCGCCACCCCCCGCCGCGCCAAGCGCCGCAATTCCGCCCGCGGACCCACCCCAATCTTCCATCCTTCCTCCCCCGGTGGAGCATCCCCGAGGACAATGTCCCCGCTCAACGCCACCAAATGCCGCCGCACGCCCCGCGCATCCAAAGCCCGCGATACCTCGTCCGCGATAAACCCCTTCGCCAACGCCCCTAAATCCAATTGCATATCCGGCCGCGCCAGCCTCACCGCCCCCGCCCCCAGCGCTATGTATTGATACCCCACCGTGCCGGTAAAGGTTCCCTTCCGCCCCCGCGTCCGCGCCCCAATCGTGATGTCAAACTTGCCCGCGCTCAACACGCTCACCCGCTGCGCAAACTCGATCACGGTAAACAACTCGCGCGACACCCGCACCGTCCGCGCGTACGCCTCCCGGCACATCCGGTTCAATTCGCTGTCCGCCCGGTAATCGGAAAGCTTGGCGTCCAATTCCGCCACACGCTGCTTCGCCGCCGCCATTGCCGCGCGAAACTCCCGCTCGCTCTCTGTGTAGCAAGTCAGCCGTGCCACGCTCCCCAGCGCCGGCCACTGCTCTGTATAGCGCTGTCCCGTATAGCGCTCACTTGTATCGCGCTGCTCAGTTCTCTTCTGCAACTCCATTGTTCCAGGCGGCGTGCATTTCCTCCACCGCCGGCAGCTTCACCGGCCGCACCAGGCGAATGCCCAATCCCAGCGCATCCGTGTGGTACCAAATGCTCTTCGGCAGGTTCGGGTCCTGCTGCTTCCAACTCGGGTCGCTCGCCACGCGCGCCGCGCAACGCAGCGCATCCTTCTTGTCCTGCCAGTTCCCGCCGCGCGCCACGTGCGGATACGGCGTCTCGCTCTTCACCCACAACTGCGGACTCGCGTACGCATTGCTCTTATATTGGTCCAGCGTCCACTCCATCACATTGCCCAGCACATCAAACAGCCCCAGCGCGTTCGGCTTTTTCGTCCCCACCTTCGCGTATTGCTTGGCCCCAAACACTCCCACCTCCTCAATCGGAGCCTCTTCCGTCTTCCCCGCCTTGCACGCGTACTCCCACTCCGCCTCGGTCGGCAAACGGTAAAAGCGGCCCGTCTTCGCGCTCACCCATTGCGCGAATTTATTCGCCGCATGGTGCGTCATCGAGATCGCCGGATAGCCTTCCACGCCCATGCCGAAGCTCATCTCCACATAGGGCTTCGTCGGCCGGCTCACTGCATCCATGGCCTGGTCTTCGCCCGGCTTCTCCTCTGCAAGAGTCGCGAACATAAACAAGCGGTACAGCTCCCACGTGGTTTCCTTCTCCATCATGTAAAAGCCGTCCACAGTCCGCTCGTGCACGGGTTGCTCGTCGGCCTTCGCCGTGCTGCCCATCGAAAACTTTCCGCCCGCCACTGGCATCATGCGGAATTCCACCAGCGTCCCCGGAATCTTCTCCACATAGGGCTTACCCGCGGCCGTCGGAGGCGTCTTTTGGATGCGCCCCCGCAGCACGCGCGTCAATTCCAAGTCGTCCTGGTAGGCCTGCTTTGCCACTGGCCAAGACATACCCTCGGTAATCCACGCCGCCAGCAAATCAATCTCCGCCATGGGCACGCGTGGCCCCGCCGGCGGCATGGCGCCCTTCGCGCCCGCCGCCAATTGCATCGAAGCCACAATGCCGTCTTTGTGCCGGAAATAGAAGGCCCGGTCGTGGCAGGTGCCGCAACGCTGCTCCAATACCGGCTTCACCTGGCTTTCAAAATCAATCGCCAGAAACGCCAACAACCACAAACTGCTCATCTCGGTTTAAACCAGCTTGCGGATACCCGGCACCGCCACCGGCACTTCCGGCAGCTTGCCCTTCGGGTCAAACGGATCGGGGAACGTCGCTTCCTTGGAGTTCATCAGTTGGTCCCAGGTCACTTCCGCACCCGTATCGCCCGCCAGGCGGCCCATAATCGCCAGCGCCGTCGAATGGATCATCCGGTCCCCATTGTTCACCGGCTGGTTCTTGCGGATCGATTGGAACAGCACGTCGTGCTCGTATTGGTAGGGGTCGTTCTTCTGCCCTTCAAACGCCCACAGCGTCTTGCCCTGGTGGTCTTCCACCACCGGCATCGGACCGCGCCCAATCCGGATCTTCCCCTTCGTCCCCAAAATGTAATCGGCGTTCTCGTTGTGGCAACCCACATAATGACGGTGCGCAATAAACGCCCGCACGCCGTTCGGGTACAGGTAGTTCGCTTCAATGTGGTCGTGAATGTTTGTCCCCGCCACGGCCGGATAGGCCCGCCCCGCGTTGGCCACGCACGAAACCGGCGGCTGCTCTTTCATCGCCCACGCCACCTTGTCCACACTATGCACGCACTGCTCCACAAAGCCGCCGCCACAGGTCCAAACGAAGTTATACCAGTACCGCGTCTGCCATTCCACGTCGCTCATCCCCAAGGGTTTCAAGGTTCCCGGCGGAATTGGCTTCACCGGGCTCGAATAATACGTGGCATAGTAGGCCACCACATCGCCGATAATTCCGTTGTGCAGTTGCTCAAACAATTGCGTAATGTAATTTGAGTAGCGCCAGTTGAAACCCGCCACCAGGCTCTTGCCCGTTGTCTTCGATAGCCTTACACTCTCCAGCACGTGCCGGATCCCCGTCGGGCATACCGCCATCGGCTTTTCGCAAAATACGTGCCGCTTCTTCTCAATTGCGTAGCGCAAATGGTAGGGCCGGAATCCGGGCGGCGTGGCCAGAATCACCACGTCAATATCGGAATCGATCACCTTCTGATAGGCTTCGTATCCCAGATATTTATTGCCTTCCAGCACCTTTACTTTTTCAATGCCCCGCGGACCCGCCGCCCGCGCAATCCGCGTCAGGGAATTGTTAATCTGGTCCACGCTTACATCCGCCACCGCCGTCAATTCGGAATAGTCATCCGCCTTCATGGCCTGCGCCGCCGCGCCCGATCCGCGCCCGCCCGCGCCCACCAAACCAACTTTGATCGCGTTCGTTACTGTCTGCGCGCGAATCACCGCCGGAGCGGCCACCACACTGGCAGCTTTCAGAAAATCCCGCCGCAACTCTTTCCGTCCTGTGTTTTCCATAATCAGAAAGTCTATCGCAGCCCCTGCTCAGGTTACGCGCAATCGTGGGACCTTTTCTTTAGGCCGGCAACAAGCTCGACCCCATTAACGCTTCGTCAATCGCCCGCGCCGCCTTCCGGCCCTCGGCAATCGCCCACACAATCAACGAGGCGCCCCGCCGTGCGTCGCCCGCCGCGTAAACCTTTTCTACGCTGGTTCGGTATTGCGCATCCGTCACCAGGTTTCCCCGTGCATCTAGCCGCGCACCCAACTTTTCAATCAGGCCCTTCCGCGTCACGCCCGCAAACCCAATCGCAATCAGCACCAGGTCCGCGTCCAAGGCAAACTCGCTACCCGCCTGTGGCTCAAAGCGCGGCGCCGGCCCCACGCGTACCCCGTGCAACTTCCGCACGTGGCCGCTTTCGTCGCCCGAAAACGCCGTCGTCGCCACCGCAAATTCCCGCACGCCATTTTCTTCGTGCGCGGGCTCTTCGCGATACATCACCGGCCACTGCGGCCAGGGCGTACTCTCCGCCCTCTGGTCCGGTGGCCGCTGGTGAATCATAAATTGCCGGATCGACTTCGCTCCCTGCCGCGTCGCCGTGCCCAAACAATCGGCCCCCGTATCGCCGCCACCAATAATAATCACGTGCTTACCCGTGGCCGTAATATGGCCTTCCACCGCGTCCCCGGCCACCGCGCGGTTGCCCTGCGGCAGGTACTCCATCGCGAAGTGAATGCCTTCCAGGTTCCGCCCCGGCACGTTCACGTCCCGGTGCTGTTCGGCCCCTACCGCCAGCAGAATTGCGTCAAACTCCCTCTGCAACTGCGCAAACTCCACGTCCACGCCCACTTCCACACCCATACGAAACTCCACGCCCTCGGCCACCAACTGCTCCAGCCGCCGGTCAATGTGGTGCTTCTCCATCTTGAAGTCCGGAATCCCGTAGCGCAGCAAGCCGCCCAGCCGGTCCTCCCGCTCGAGCACCACCACCGTGTGTCCCGCGCGGTTCAATTGTTGCGCCGCCGCCAGTCCCGCCGGACCCGAACCAATCACGGCCACCCGTTTGCCCGTCCGCAAGAGCGGCATCTCCGGCTGGATCCAGCCCTCGGCAAACGCGTGGTCTACAATCGACTTCTCAATCTGCTTAATGGCCACCGGCGGCTCGTTAATGCCCAGCACGCAAGCCGATTCGCAAGGCGCCGGACACAACCTCCCCGTAAACTCCGGGAAGTTGTTCGTGGCATGCAACTGCACAATCGCGTCTTTCCAGCGGTCCCGGTAAACCAAATCGTTCCAGTCGGGAATCAGGTTGTTCAGCGGGCAACCGGTATGGCAAAACGGCACGCCGCAATCCATACACCGCGCCCCTTGCGCCTCCACGGCTTCCTTGGGGAACGGCTGGTACACTTCGAACCAATCGTTCACCCGCTCGGTGACGGGCCGCCGCGGCGCCACCTGCCGCGGAATCTCTAGAAATCCAGTCGTCTTACCCACGCTTCACCCCCGTCCCAAATACTTTGGCTTCCAAGGCAATCTCATGAAACGAAACCGGAGCCCCGGCCTTCGCCTGTTGCAGCGGCGCCAACTGCGGCACCACTTTCGGCGGCGGCGCCTTCACCGTTCCGCCAACCGTGCCCCCCGAACGCGGCACGCCCAGCACGCGCTTATACTCATGCGGGAACACCTTCACAAACAGCGGCAGATACTGGCCCAAATCCGCCAGCACCCGTCTCGCCTTCTGGCTGCCCGTCAGTTCCACGTGCCGCTCCAACAGTGCCTTCAGCAGCTGCACGTCCTCGGCCGTCTCCACGGGGTCCAAATCCACTTGGCTCTTGTTGCAACGCGACGTACAGAATTCGCCGCTCTCGTCCAGCACATAGGCCAACCCGCCCGACATACCCGCGGCAAAGTTGCGGCCCGTCGGCCCCAACACCACCACCAGGCCCTTCGTCATGTACTCGCAGCCGTGGTCGCCCACGCCTTCAATCACCGCTGTCACGCCCGAGTTCCTGACGCCAAACCGTTCGCCCGCCCGGCCGTTAATAAACGCCTCGCCGCTCGTGGCGCCATAAAACGCCGTGTTCCCAACAATAATGTTGTCCTCGGCCGCGAAGCCCGCTTCTTCCGGCGGATGCACCACGATCTGCCCGCCGGACAAACCCTTGCCGATGTAATCGTTCGCGTCGCCCACCAGGCGCAGCGTCACGCCGCGGGCCAGAAACGCGCCAAAGCTCTGCCCCGCGCTGCCCTGGAACGTAAAGTCAATCGTCCCCGGCGGCAGCCCTTCGTTCCCATACTGCTTGGCAATTTCGCCCGATAGCATGGCGCCCACCGTCCGGTGCACGTTGCGAATCTCAAACTTCGCCTGCACAGGCTTGCCCGTGTCAATCGCCTCGCGCCCCACGCGGATTAGCTCGTAATCCAGCGCCTCGTGCAAGCCGTGGTCCTGAGCAATCGCGCAACGCCGGCTCACGCGCTGCGGCACGGGCGGCGCATAAAACAGCCCCCGCATGTCCAGGCCCTTCGCCTTCCAGTGCGTCACGCCTTCGCGCATCCGCAAGCGGTCCGCCCGGCCCACCATCTCGTCCATCGTGCGGAAGCCCAGCTTGGCCATAATCTGCCGCACCTGCTCCGCAATGAAGAAGAAGAAGTTGATCACATTCTCCGGCGTGCCTTCAAACTTCTTGCGCAGCTCCGGATTCTGCGTCGCAATCCCCACCGGGCAAGTATTCAGGTGGCACTTCCGCATCATGATGCAGCCCATCGCAATCAGCGGCGCCGTCGAGAAGCCAAACTCCTCGGCCCCCAACAACGCTCCAATCGCCACGTCCCGCCCGGTCTGCATCTTGCCGTCCACTTGGATGCGCACCCGGCTCCGCAGGTCGTTCATCACCAGCGTCTGCTGCGTCTCGGCCAGTCCCAGTTCCCACGGCGAACCCGCATGCTTCAAGCTCGTCAGGGGGCTGGCGCCCGTGCCGCCTGTATCGCCCGAAATCAAAATCACGTCCGCGTGCGCCTTCGCCACACCCGCCGCCACTGTACCCACGCCCACTTCGCTTACCAGCTTCACGCTGATCCGCGCCGCCGGGTTTACGTTCTTCAAGTCGTAGATCAGTTGCGCCAGGTCTTCAATCGAGTAAATATCGTGGTGCGGCGGCGGCGAAATCAAACTCACCCCCGGCACCGCGAAACGCACCTTCGCAATGTTCTCGTCCACCTTGTGCCCCGGCAACTGCCCGCCCTCGCCGGGCTTGGCGCCCTGCGCAATCTTGATCTGCAGTTCGTCGGCGTTCACCAGGTATTCCGTCGTCACGCCAAAGCGCCCGCTCGCCACCTGCTTAATCGCGCTGCGCTTGGAATCGCCGTTCGGCAGCGGCAAGTAGCGAATCGGGTCCTCGCCCCCTTCGCCCGTATTCGAACGCCCGCCCAGCCGGTTCATCGCAATGGCCAGCGTCTCGTGCGCCTCCGCTGAAATACTGCCAAAGCTCATCGCCCCGGTGGCAAAACGCTTCACAATCGCACTTGCCGGCTCCACTTCGTCCAGCGGCAAGGGCTGCTCGGCCCACGCGAAATCCATCAACCCGCGCAGCGTACACAGCTTCTCGTTCTGCTCGTCAATCATCCGCGCATACTCTTCGTAAGTCGCGTACTTGTTCTGCTTCACGGCGTGCTGCAGCTTTTCCACTGTCAGCGGATTGATGCTGTGAAACTCGCCGTTCACGCGGAAATGATAGTTGCCGCCAATGTCCAAGCCAGTCGCTTTGTTGTTCGGGCGAAACGCGAAGTCGTGCTTCATCTTCGCTTCCCGCGCAATCACTTCCAGCCCTACACCCTCAATGCGCGTTGCCGTGCCCGTGAAGTACTTGTTCACAAAGCTGCGGCTCAAACCAATTGCTTCAAAAATCTGCGCACCCCGGTAGCTTTGCAGTGTCGAGATGCCCATCTTCGAAAACACCTTCAACAGGCCTTTGTTGATCGCCTTCTTGTAATTGCTCAGCGCCTTGGGCGTGGTCAACCCATCGGGTAACATGCCGCGCTGCTCCATGTCTTCCAGCGTTTCAATCGCCAGGTAAGGGTTCACCGCGCTCGCCCCGTAGCCAATCAGCAAACAGAAGTGCATCACCTCGCGTGGCTCGCCGGATTCCACAATCAGCGCCACCTGCGAGCGTGTACCCTCGCGCACCAAATGGTTGTGCACCGCCGTCAAGGCCAGCAGCGACGGGATGGGCGCCGAGTTGTGGTCCACGCCCCGGTCGCTCAAAATCAGCAGCCGGTAGCCCTTCTCAATGGCCTGCGAGGCACGCCGGCACAGGCGGTCCAAGGCCTCTTCGAGGTCCTTCTCGCTGCCGTTGGCGTCAAACAAGGTCGGCAACGTCGTGGCCAGAAATTCACCCCACCGCACATTGCGCATCTTCTCCAGATCGTGGTTGGTCAGAATCGGATGCTCAATCTTCAACGTGTGGCAATGCTCGGGCGTCTCTTCCAGAATGTTCCGCTCCGAACCGATGTAGCTCTTCAAGCTCATCACCAGGTCCTCGCGAATCGGGTCAATCGGCGGATTCGTCACCTGCGCGAACAATTGCTTGAAGTAGTGGAACAAGGGCTGCGGCCGGTCGCTCAAACAAGCCAGCGGCGTATCCGTGCCCATGCTTCCCACCGGCTCTTCGCCGTTCGATGCCATCGGCAGCATAATCATCCGCAGGTCTTCTTCCGTGTAGCCAAAGGCCCGCTGCCGCTCCAGAATCGTATGGAAATCCGTCTCGTGCCAGCGCACCGGCGTCGGCAGCCGGTCCAGCGTAATCTGCTGCTTTTCCAGCCATTCGCCGTAGGGTTGCCGCCCCGCCAACATGCCCTTAATTTCGTGGTCGGGCACAATGCGCCCTTGCTCCAAATCCGCCAGCAACATCTTGCCCGGCTGCAAACGGCCCTTCTCGACAATTTCTTCGGCGGCCACGGGCAACACACCCGTCTCGCTCGCCATAATCAGCAGCCCGTCCTTGGTAATCAGGTAGCGCGCCGGCCGCAACCCGTTGCGGTCCAGCGTCGCCCCAATCAAACGCCCATCGGTAAAGGCCACCGCCGCCGGCCCGTCCCAAGGCTCCATCAACGACGCGTGGTATTCGTAAAACGCCTTCTTCTCAGCCTCCATTGTTTGGTCGTGGTCCCAAGCCTCGGGCATCAACATCGCCATCACATGCGGCAAGTCCCGTCCTGCCAGCGTCAACAACTCCACCACGTTGTCCAGGCTCGAAGAGTCTGAGCCCTCGGGAGTCACAATCGGAAAAATCTTGTCAATGTCGTCAAAGCTTTTGGAATCAATTGTCGCCTCGCGCGCGTGCATCCAGTTCACGTTGCCGCGCACGGTGTTGATTTCCCCGTTGTGGCAAATGTAGCGGAAGGGGTGCGCCAACTGCCAGGTCGGAAACGTATTGGTGGAAAAGCGCTGGTGCACCAGGCACAGCGCGCTCACCAGTTCCGGGTCCAGCAAATCCTTATAGAAATTCGCAATCTGCGGCGCCAACAACAAGCCCTTGTAAATAATCGTCCGGCTCGACAGCGACGGAATGTAGAAGAAATCCCGGTCGCGAATCTCGGTCGCCGCAATCTCGTTTTCCACCCGCTTGCGAATCGTGTAGAGCTTCCGCTCCAGTTGGCTTGGCGTCAAGCTCAAGCCACCTGCTTGACCCATCGGTTGGCCCACAAAAATCTGCTCAATGTAGGGCTGCGAATCCCGCGCCAGTCGCCCAATCGAATTGGAATCAATCGGCGTATCGCGCCAGCACAACACCTCCAGCCCTTCCTCGCGCACCACGCGCTCGAAAATTCCCTCGCACTGCAGGCGCTGCGTGCGGTTCACCGGCAAAAACACCATGCCCACGCCATAGGCGCCGCGCTCGGGCAAATTCACGCCCAACTTGGCGCACTCCCGCACAAAGAAGGTGTGCGGAATTTGAATCAAAATTCCCGCCCCGTCGCCCGTGTCTGGATCGCAGCCGCACGCCCCCCGGTGCGTCAGGTTGATCAGAATCTCAATGCCCTTCTGAATGATCTCGTGCGATTGCTTGCCGGCGATATTGGCCACAAAGCCCAGGCCACAAGCGTCACGCTCCCGCTCGGGGCTGTACAATCCCACTTCTTCTGGCAATCCGCGGCGCAGGGCGGATGTGGATACACGACGGACAGGGTTCATGAAAACTCCTCGAATGAATTGCAGTATACAAACCTAGGGCATCATTAGGCAAATTAAAATATAGGGCATTGCATTATTAGTTGGGGTGATGCTAGGATCGAGGGGTGCAATTGGAGCACTTGCGCCTTTTCCGCGACATCGCCCAGAGCCGCAGCGTCAGCCGCGGCGCCACCCTCAACAAAATCAGCCAAAGCGCCGCCAGCCAGCATTTGCAGGAGTTGGAGCGCCAATTTGGCGTCCGCTTGGTGGACCGCACCGTCCGCCCCATCCGCCTTACCCACGCTGGCCTTGCCTACCTGGATTTCTGCCGCGACGTCCTGCGCCGCAAGACCGAATTCGACGGCGAACTCGATGAATTAAAAAGCGAAACCGGCGGCGAACTCCGCGTGGCCGCCATCTATTCCGTGGGCTTGTCCACCATGGGCGCTCTCGAAGCAAAATTCAGCGAGCGCTTCCCCGAAGCCTCCCTCGCCATCGAACACTTGCGCCCCGAGCGTGTCTACGATGCCGTACGCGAAGAGCGCGCCGAACTTGGCCTAGTCAGCTACCCCGCCCCCAGCCGCGAGATCGCCGTGCTGCCCTGGCGCGAAGAAAAAATGGTGCTGGTCATGCCGCCCGGGCACGAACTCGAAGGCACAAAGCGCATCAGCCCCGCGCGCCTCGACGGCCAGGAGTTTGTCGCCTTCGACGAAGACCTGCCCATCCGCAAAAACATCGATCGCTACTTGCGCGACAACGACGCCGAAGTGGAACCCATCATGCACTTCGACAACCTGCAGAGCATCAAGGAAGCCGTGCTCTTGGGCCGCGGCATCAGCATTGTTCCTTGGCCCGTCATCGCCCAGGACGTTGCCGCCGGCCGCCTCCGCGCTGCCGATTTAAGCCCCAACCTGATGCGCCCCGTGGGCGTCATCCACCGCAAAGGGGCCAAACTGAGCCGTTCGGCCGCGGCCTTTCTTGAAATTCTTCGCGAAGAAGCAATTTAGGTCGACAGCTTCAAAGGCCGGCGCAGGATGTTCAGCGTCGCCTGGCTGATAGGACTGGGGGAGGGTGCTGCAACAGGTTCTGCAACGACAGGCTCTGGCGCGACCGCCGTGCCAAGCGCTGCCGCCAAATTGGCTAGCGGTGGCGCGGGCGCTTCCGTGCGCGGCTCTTCTTCCTTCTTAATTTTCAAGAACGGCAATACCGACTCCGGCGCTGGCAGGTTCGCCATCAGGTAGTCCATTCCCGCTGCCGTGATCTGCATCTTCGAGCGGTCGTCCACAATCATCATCCCGCGATCTTTCAAGTACCAGATCGCCATGTTCAGCTCTTCTTCCGTCAGGCTGATCAACATGTCCAATTGCCGCCGTGTGATTGCCGGCGTACGCGGCTTCTGGCGCTTATGGTCGTACAACGCAATCAGGATCACATTGCGCCGGTCCACATCCTTTTTCATGTCCGAAAAAAAGCCGAGGCCCGAAAACGAAACTTCCGCCTCGTCTTCGCCCCCTGACCGTACCGAGTCAAACAGTTTCCGGCCTTCCGGGTCCGCCAAAACTTCAAATGCCAACTGCGCGGCTTCGTACTTTTCCTTGTCCGGCGTCTTGCCCCGCTGCGGGTGATACTGCTCAATCAGTTTCGAATACGAGGCATGAATCTCGTCCGTCGACGCCTTCGGGTCCACCCCCAAAACTTTGTAATGGTCTTGAAACTTTCCTGCTGGTGCGGATGCCATCTTAATGCCACTATCGGCGGAAACCTTCAGCTTCAATAGGAAAATCGCCGGGTAGGACCCCCTAAGGCCCCGCCCGGCGACTCGTTGCGTTTTGCTTTCCGGCTTAGAATTCGTAACGCAGTGCGAACTGCATCACGCGCGCTTCCGCCGCCGCGGTGAACTGCCCAAAGGTGCCCGGAGTGGTGAGGCTCAGGCTCATCGAGGTAAAGTTCACGTTGTTGAAGGCGTTGAAGGCTTCGGCGCGGAACTGCAGGCTATGCCCTTCCCAGGGCATAAAGAAGCGCTTGCCGAGCGCGAGATCCCAGTTGATGGAACCTGCCGCCCGCACAATTCCGCGCTCGCCCACCGTGCCGGGATATTGGCCGATGTAATTATTCACCGCGTTGGTGTTGCCGAAAATCGAGGGGTTGCCGTTCTGGTTGAACGTCACGCCCTGCGCCGCCGGCGCCACCCCTGGTTTCGGAATCGCAATGGCCGAAGTCAGGTAGTTGGTCGGGTAAACACCGCCATTGGAGATGTCCCGCGGCAAGCCGCTGCGGAAGCGGCCGAGCATGGAAACTTGCCAGCCACCCACCGCTTGGTTCACCCACGCGTTGGCATTGCCGAGGAACTTCTTGCCCTTGCCGAAAGGCAATTCCACAATACCGTTCAAAGAGGCGTTGTGCCGCAAGTCAAACGAGGCCACCCCGTAAGAGCCCTTCGGATTGAAGGCGTCTTGGAGCAAGCTGCCGCCCGCGCCATCGGTCACATCGCCAATGCCGGCTTCGTTGCCCGAAGCGTAATCCATTGCCCGGGAAAGCGTGTAGTTGAAGTCAAAGCCCCAACCATTCGTCACTGCGCGGCGCAACACAAGGTTGCCCGAATGGTAGCTGGAGTTCGAGGCATTCGTCCAGACCTGCAAGCCGGCCGCCTGGTTGGCGAAGAAGGTGTTGCAGCCCGTGACGGACAGGCAAGCACCGCCCAAGCTGCTGCGGCGAATCCGGTCAAAGTCGCTCAACGCGTCCAGGTCGCTGCCGCCGTAGGTGCCATATACCGAGTTGAAGTAGTTCGCCGTTGCGCTGCCATTAAAGCTAAGGTTCGCCGCCGCCGGGAACATGTTTTCAAAGAAAGGCACAGTGCCCAGCAGGGACGGGTTGGCCCTTACCTGGGCCGGCGTCAAGCCCGCCAGGAAGCGGTCATAGAGAATGCCGCTTGCCTCGGTCCAGGTCTGCCCGCTCTTCGGGTCGCGGAAGTTAGTCAGGGGTTGGCCGTAGTCCTGGCGCAGAAGGCCCTTGCGGCCCAAGCGCCCCACATAGCCGACTTCCACCGTCAAGCCCATGGGCAGCGGACGGGTGTAAGAGAGGTTCAGCGGAATGGAGTAAGGCGCCAGCAGCGTCGGGTTCACCCCGGAGAAGCTGTTGAAACCACCCACGATCGTCCGCGGCGTGAAGGGCATGCCACCCGTGGGCGGCGCCGGCAGGCTCGGCAGGTTGTTGCCGTTGAAGCGTACCGAGTTACTGAAATTGGTGTTCATCGGCTGGGTCACGACCGTGGCCAAACCGGGAGAACCCGAATTGGCGAAGGTCACTGCCATTTGGTTGCCGTAGCGGTCATAGATCATGCCAGCGCCAAGGCGCAACACGCTGCCCTTGCCCATGATCTTCGTCACCCAGTTATCGCCTTCCGGGGCCCAGGCAATCGAGAGGCGAGGGGCAAAGTTGTTCCGGTCCGTCTTGTAATATCCATCGCCGCCGTTTTCCGGCCCGGACAGATCATAGGTCAACGAAGCGGAGGGGTTGGCGAAGCTGGGAATGCCCGCCGCCTGCCCGCCCGCGCGTTGGGCGAAGTACGTGTCCAAGCCCACGGTGGGGTTCACCTGCACGCCATTCTTTTCGTAAGGCGGCGTGTAAATTCCGTAGCGGACGCCGTAGGTGATGGTCAAATCACGGCGCATGCGGAACGAGTCCTGGATATAGAACTCATACTCGTTGGTGCCGAAAACGCGAGGAATCGGCTGGCCAAAGGGAATGGCTTGGCCATCGCGGCCAAAGTTGTAGGTGCCGCTGTATTGGTTGACAATGCCGAACAGTGCGCCGAAAGCATTTTGCACGGGAACGTTTTCCGTCAAGCGCAAACCGCTGTTGCCGGTCAGCGCTTGCATGTAAGCGTTTACACTATTCGTCATATCGGAGCCTAAGCCCTGCAGCGTATTGCGGCTGAAGCTGTAGCTTTGGAAAGAGGTGGCAAAAGAGGCGCGATCATTCGTCGAAATCCGAATGTTGGCGCCGAACTGCACCGTGTGCTTGCCTTTGGTCCAAGTCGTATCGTTCACAAAATTGTGCACGGGGGAAATGCGGTTCAAGGCACGCGGGAAGCTGGTGGTCGGGTCGGGGAAGAAGAAGGTGAGCGCAGGCCGGTCGGAGCCCGTGCTGACCGTCTTCAAACGCGTATACCCATAGTTGAAGTTGTTAATCAAAGTGGGGCTAAGGACCGTTGTGTAACGGGCCGACAGACCTTTCGATTGATTCAACAATTGCGATTGCGGCCCCAGACCGGGGAACTGCTCCACGATATTGTCTTCTTCGTTGTCGGCCAAGGTGCCGCGCACGCTTGCTGTATGCTTGCCTTGCTTGTCAATATTGAAGTCGTTTTTCAGTACGTAAGTACGATACTCCAAGCGTCTGGGAGCATTAAAACGCAGAATGGAGAAGTTCAAGCCGCGGTCCGGGGAGGATGCCGGATCGTTTCCTGCCGGATAGGCTTTGAGCGTGTTGAACACGGTTTGGTTGATGCCTAGACCTATGGGATCAACGTCCCGAATCTGGTTAGCATTCAACTCGCGGATGGTGCCGTCGTTCATGCGGAAGCGCACAATCCCTTGCTTAAAGGTTTCCGAAGGAACCGTCCGGTTTACCCCGGTAGCGGTGGCATCGATACGGTCTTCCCAATTGGCGAAGAAGAAAACGCGGTCCTTGATGATGCGGCCACCGAGCGAGGCGCCGTACTGGTTGCGGATCAGGTTCTCGCGCGCAATGCCGGCGCGGTTCGAAAACCAATTATTGGCCGCCGTCTTCACGTTGCGGTGAAATTCATACAGCGAGCCGTGGAACTGGTTGGAACCCGACTTGGTTACCAAGGAGACCTGCCCACCGGAGGAGCGGCCCTGGTCCGCGCCCAGGCCAACCACGGTGGTCCGGAACTCCTGCACGGAATCAAGCGGTACAGGCAGCACGGATTGGAAGCCGCTGTTGCCGCCTTGGGTATCGTTTACGTCAACGCCATCGAGCATCACGTTGTTCTGGTCGCGTCTGGCACCCGCCACTTCGCCGGTCGGTGTGACGTTGGGCTGGATGCTCAAGAGTTCCACCACGTTGCGGGTAATGAGCGGCAGTTGGCGCACTTGTAATTCGGTAAAAGGATTGCCCACGCTGGCGTTGGTGGTGTTCACGGTGGGGGTTTCCGCCGTGACCGCGATGGATTCCGACACTTGGCCCACTTCCAGCTTCAAGGGAAGCGTGACGGGGGTGTTGACCTGCAAACGCAATTCCTGCGTCATGGTGCGGAAGCCGGGCTTTTGTACTTCCATGCGATAAGGCCCGGGCGGCACTTGGAGAACACTGTAGGAGCCGTCGGCAGCGGAAACGGTGCGCCGAGTGGCGGAAGTTTCCGTATTGGTCAGTGTGATGATGGCATCGGGTATCATGCCACCCTGCATGTCCGCAACGGTTCCCGTAACGGAAGAACTTTGAGCAAGTAGCGAACAACATGCCAAGAGCGCGAGGCTCGTGGCCAGGAAAAAGCGTTTCATCATAGTCACCCCTGAAGGCAGTTTTTTATTTGCGGATGAGACACGCATCCGGGCAAGTCGCGGGGAACGAGTTCCCGGCTTGCCAATTTCCCGTACAGGGGGAAGAAGAGAGACTTCTTGGGACCAGACTGGCAGACAGGCGGGGGCCAGCGGTCGATGCGAAACGGTGAAGGCTTAGGTGAGAGGTCTAAGCAATCAACTCGTGAATCACGTTGCCGTGGACGTCCGTCAAGCGGAAGTCCCGGCCGGAGTACCGATAGGTCAACTTGGTGTGATCGATACCCATGAGATACAAGATTGTAGCGTGGATGTCATGGACGTGGGCAGGTTTTTCCACAGCTTTGAAGCCAAAATCATCCGTGGCGCCATAAATGGTGCCGCCCTTGATGGCCCCGCCGGCCAGCCACATGGTGAAGCCAAACGGATTGTGGTCGCGGCCACGCTTCACGCTGCCGCCACCGCCGCCCACTTCGCGCACGGGAGTACGGCCAAACTCGGAACCGCACACCACCAACGTGTCGTCCCAAAGGCCGCGGCCCTTGAGATCTTTAATGACGGCGGCAAAGGCTTGGTCGGAATTCTTGGCGTTGGTTTTGTGGGCCATAATGTCGCCGTGCGCATCCCAGGGGTCGCCCTTGGCGTAATAGACCTGAGTCATGCGGACGCCTTTTTCGGCCAAACGGACGGCCATTAAGCAGCCACGGGCCGTGGAACCCTCGCCATAGAGCTTTAAAGTGGCTTCCGACTCCTTGCGGATGTCGAAGACCTCCGGCGCTTCCGTTTGCATACGGTAAGCGGTTTCCATGCTCTTGAGCACAGCTTCAATTTGCGGGTCGCCGCCGTCCTGTTCGCGGCGCAGGGCTTCCATTTTGTTCAGCAGGTCGATTTCGCGGCGCTGCTCACTCAGCTCGAATTTGGGGTTGTTGACGAAGGAGATGAGCTTCTTGGGGTCGAAGGTTTTTTCGACGACTACCTTCTTGGCCTCTTTTTTGCCCTTGTCGTCTTTCATCTCCTTGCCGTCTTTGTCTTTCTTCGGCATCTCCATGGGCGGGGCGCCGCCTTCGGGAGTAGGAACCTTATCGGAAATGAAAGTGCCCTGGTTGATGGCGGGAAGGAAGCCATTGCCCCAGAGGGGCGGACCAACCGTGGTGGGGACATCGGGGCAAAGCACGACGTAGCCAGGAAGGTTCTGATTTTCGGTGCCCAGTCCGTAAGTCATCCACGCGCCCAGGGAAGGCCGGCCGGCTTGGTTCGCGCCGGTGTTCATCATCAGGCAAGAGGGCTCGTGGTTGGGAATCTCGGTATAAACCGAGCGGACCCAGGCAATGTCGTCCACACACTCGGCGAGGTTGGGCCACAGTTCGCTGACGTCCATGCCGCATTGGCCGTACTTCTTGAAGGCGAAGGGGCTCTTCATGAGCGCGCCGGTTTTGCGTTCGGTTTTCACTTCGCCGCCGGGCAAGGGCTGGCCATCGTATTTTTCGAGAGCGGGCTTGGGGTCGAAGGCGTCAATGGTGGAAAGGCCGCCATTCATGAAGAGGAAGATAACACGCTTCACCTTTTGCGGATGGTCGAGCTTGTAGCTCAACATGCTGCCATCGGGAGAGGAGATGGCGCCAGCCTGAGCCAGCGAACGGTTCAGCATGCCAGCGAAGGCCATCATGCCAAAGCCATTGCCGATGCGCTTCAGCGCTTCGCGGCGGGTGCGGGGAGGGGGGGCATTGTGCGAGGACATGTTGTTTCCTTTAATTGATGAACAGGAACTCGCTCGAACTGAGCAGCACCTTGGCGTAACGGCCCCAAATAGTGGGCTCGTACTTGATTTCTTCTTCTTTGGGGCCGGGGCGGCCCATACCGGGAACGCCAGCCATCATGCCCATTCCCATGGGCGTGGCCGCAGGGGCGGTTTCTTCTGCCAGGGGCATCGGCATGCCCTTGGGCATGGGGGCTTTCGTGAGCAGTGTGTTGGCCGGAGCGTCGGCCGCCGGCTTCTCTTTCCCCTTGTTCATCTCTTTGGCTTTTGCCGCTTCCTTGGCCTTTTCGGCTTCTTTTTCGGCTTCGCGCTTTTTGCGCTCTTCGTAAGTAAGTTCGGGCTCGGTGCGCAGATACTCCAAGCCGAGTTGGACTTCTTTTTCGAGCGGTTCGCGAGCGAAGGTCAACTGATAAAGCTTGCGGATGCGGGCGCGGTTATCGGCCTCGGCAGCAATGCGCTTGGCGAGGGCCTCGGCCTGGATCTGCATGAAGTCGCTATTCAGCAGGAAGAGGCGCTGCAGCGGCACGGTGGTGGTGAAACGCTTTTCGGCGCTGATGGCCGGGCTGGGGAAATCGAAGAGTTGCAGGTACTCGTCGAGCTTATAACGGCTGACCTTGCCGTAGACGGTGCGGCGGTGGAAGCTGGGCTTGAGGTCGGCGGAGGGACCACCGATACCGGGGTCCAGCAGGCCGGAAACCAGCATGACGCTGTCGCGAATTTGTTCGGCGTCCATGCGCTTCCGGTCGAAGCGCCAGTAGTTGCGGTTGGCGCTATCTTTGGCGAAGTTCGCGGCATTGTTGGTGCTGGAGAGCTGATAAACGGTGGAGAGCATGATTTCCCGGTGCAGCTTCTTAATGCTGCGGCCATCGGATTCAAATTTGGCGGCCAGGTATTCCAGCAATTCCGGGTTGGTGGGGCGTTCGCCCGTGGTTCCGAAATTGGAAGGCGTATCGACAATGCCGGTGCCGAAGTGGCCTTTCCAGATGCGGTTAACGAGGACGCGGGTGGCGAGGGGCTGCGACAGGATGTTCTCGGCAAGTTCGAGGCGGCCACTGCCCTGCTTGAAGGGCACGGGATCGCCTTTGCTCAAAACACTGAGGAAGGCGCGGGGAACTTCCGGCCCCAGGTTGAAGGGATCGCCGCGGAGGTTGAGCGGGATGTTGGAAATCTTCTCGTTCTCCTTCACGCCGTGCAGGTAGGGGTAGTAGGGCTCAAGTTTTTTGCGCGCGGCGGCAATGTCTTTCCGCACCGCCTCCATTTGCGCGTTGGCTTCCGAACCGATGCGGGATTCCAGACCCCAACCGCGGAAGGCGAGAACGCCGGGTTTCATGTTGCGGAAGCCGCCAGCCATCATGGCGTTGGGGTCGTCGCTGTCGGCGAGTTCGCGCTGGAAGATTTCCGTCCAGAAGTTGGTTTGTTCTTCCGTCATGGACTTCAACTGCAAACCGCAACCGGGGCAGAAGTCGTCGTTGGTGACGAAGTTGGAGGGTTTGTTGGTACGCTTCTTGGGTTTGGTGCCTTCAAGGGCTTTGGCGCGGATGACTTCGTTTTCCTTGTCGAGTTCATTGCGCTCGAGCATGATGGCGACGATATCTTCCTGGAACTTGGTGGCCAAGCGCTTGGCTTCCGCCGGGGTGCCGCCTTTTTTCATCATGGCCTGCCAGGCTTCTTTGTACTTGTACTTGTTGGTTTCGCGGCCCATGTAGCGAATCCAGCGGTCGAGAACTTCGTAGTCGAGCTTGCGGGCATCAACGACTTGGAACTTGTCCTTCTTCTGCTTGCCTTCCACTTCGTAGACCGCTTCCAGATAGTTCGAGGTATGGAGGACCAGCGATTGGGCGAGGGCCTTGGATTGGGCCTGTTGCATTTCGCCGAGAATCTTGTTCTTGGAGTCGATCTGTGCTTCGATCTTGCGGAACTCATCGACAACGGACTTGGGCGCCAGCGGATATTCCTCGTAGGTGACGTTGGCGAAGATACCGGAAATGGCGTAGTAGTCGGATTGGGGAATGGGGTCGTACTTGTGGTCGTGGCAACGGGCGCAGGCGACCGTAAGGCCAAGGAAGCCGCGGGTAATCACATCGACGCGGTCGTGGCGCTCATCGGCGCGAGTGACTTCCGTGGAACCGTTGTCGTAATACCAAGGACCGAGCCCGAGGAAGCCGGTGCCGGCGAGAGTTTTGTGACGGAGCTTGGGGTCGAGCAAATCGCCGGCCAATTGCGACTTCACAAAGAGGTCGTAGGGCATGTCATCGTTGAAAGCCTGGATGACCCAATCACGGTAGACGTGGGCGTTGGGGTAGGGGTTGTAGCCGCGACGCATGGGATCGAGCGAGCGGTAGTCGTCTTCGCCGTAACGGGCGACATCGAGCCAGTAGCGGCCCCAACGTTCGCCATAGTGGGGGGAAGCAAGCAGCTTGTCGACGACCTTTTCGAAGGCGTTGGGGGACTTGTCGAGTTCAAAGGCTTGGACTTCTTCAAAGGTCGGGGGAAGGCCCGTGAGGTCCAGGTAAGCGCGGCGGATGAGGTCACGCTTGGAGGCAGCGGCAACGGGCTGCATGCCTTCCTTTTCGAGCTTGGCGAGAACGAAGCGATCGATATTGGTCTTGGCCCATTTGGCGTTCTTGGGCGTGGGCGGGGCGGGCTGCTGGAGGGGCAGGAAGCTCCAGAAGCGGCGCTGCTCGGGGTGAATGATGAACTTGCCGTCGTTCTTGGTGGTGGTGGGAGTGGCGGCCTTGGGCCACACGGCGCCGGCCTTTACCCAAGCGGTGAGGACTTCGATTTCTTCGGCCTTCATCTTGCGGCCCATGGGCATGCGGAACTTGGGGTCGGGATCTTCGTGGGAAATAGCTTTGATGAGCGAGCTCTTGGCCGGGTCGCCGGGAACAACGGCGGGACCGTGTTTGGCGCCGCCTTTCAAGAGAGCTTCGAGGCTATCAACGCGCAGGCCGCCCATGGCGGTGTTGGTGTGGCAGGCGTAGCAATTAGAGGCAAACAGGGGGCGGACTTTGGATTCGAAGTAATCCGGCGAATCCGCGGGTTGGCCTTGGGCCATGGCCGAAAGAGCGAACAAAATTAGCAGGACGGGCATAGACAGCTTTCCTATGGCTTCACCGCTGGGCGGCGAGGTTCTTCTATCGTATTGCGAATCTGGACAGGAAGAAAGGCGGGCTGACTGGGCCGAGAAGAGTGCTCAACAGAAAGCACCCGTCTTTCGTTTATAGCCATTTCCTTACTGCGTTGTCAATGAATGGCGCGAATCGCTATACTCAGGTTTCGGCCGCGCTTGCCTTTCTGCCCAAGTTTGCAGAGTGAATAAAACACCTGGAGAAGGATCGAAACAATGAGATTGCCTCTTGGTCTTTTGATGAGCGCAGCATTGTGCTTCTGCGCCAATCTGGACCCCAAACAAGGAAAAGCGAATGCGAAGGCTGCAGTGGCCCCGAAGGCTGGAATTGCGGTACCGGGGATACAAATTCCTTTCGCGAAGCTGAAGACGGAAGCGACGGTCGCCCTGCCCGAAGAGGCGAAATTCTTGCTGTTTGCCAAAGAATTGCACGCCGTGGCGGGGGGCCAAGTGGCGCGCGTGGACACGAAGACAAACAAGAGCTTGGAAGCCTGGAACGCCGAGACGGCGTTGTGCGGCGGCCTGGTGAACGGGTTTGGGCACGTTTGGGCGCCGGCTTGCGACAAGAAGGCGATCTTGAAGTTGGACCCGAAAACGGGCAAGGCCAAAGCGACGCTGGAAGTGGGCGCGGCGAGCGGACGCTTGACGGCGGCGGCAACCAAAGACAGCGTTTGGGCGATTACGGACAACAAGGGAACGCTTTCGCGCATTGACCCGGCGGAGAACAACGTGGTGGCCGAGATCCGCATTCCGACGGATTGCAACGAGTTGTTGTATGCGGCGGGCG
>JANRIK010000012.1:0-140602 GCA_033765085.1 Bryobacter sp.
TTCAAGGAAACTACCGTGTCCAACCTGGTCGAGTTCCTCGCCAACTTCGAATTCCGCAACGTCACCGATGATGCGGAACTGCAAGGGCTCGTGAACCAGGCCCGCACGCTCCTTCAAGGAGTGGAGGCGGATGACCTGCGAACGACGGGAGAACTCCGCGCCCGAGTCCAATCGGGCATGGAGGGGCTCGCATCGCAACTCGACACCATGCTCACAAAGACCGGCGGCCGGAAGTTCCGGTTCGACGAGGAGTAAGCAACCATCCCCACGCTGGCGACACAGCCGCCCGCGTTTTCAAAACCCAAAAGCCGGGCTCGCTCGGCAATTTTCATTTCAGGAGCAACAACACAATGAGCGGACTCAATCAGATCACGATTGTCGGCAATGTCGGCGCCGCCCCAGAACTCAGCTACAGCCAGAACAACCAACCGTACTGCCGGTTCTCGGTCGCCGTCAACGAGCAATGGAAGAGCAACGGCGAAAAGCGCGAGCGGGTGACGTGGTTCCCCGTGGTGGCCTTCAATGGCCTCTCGGAAAACTGTGCCGCCTACATCGAGCGCGGCCGCACAGTCGCCGTCGTCGGGCGCGTGCAAACCCGCGAGTACGAAGACAAGGAAGGAACCCAGCACCACATCATGCAGGTCATCGCCGAGAAGGTCACCTTCCTTGGCTCTGCCCGCAAAGAAGAATCGACCGCGCCTGCCCGTCCCGGTAAGCCTGCCCAGCAGCCCGAAACCGATGACGATGACCTGCCCTTCTGAGGCATCCCATGACAGACCACACCCCGCCCCTAGGACTGTTCTCGCAACTGTTGCCCCTCTTGGCGCAACGCGCGATTCTCATCACCGTCTCCAAACTGGAAGAAGGCGACCAGTTGCAGGTCAACATCTGTCCGCGGCTTCTCAAGGAAGGTGAGAACCAGGCACTGACCACGCCGCTTTCAGTCTGCGGCAACGCAGCCGAACTCGATGTTGAACTCGTGCCACAGGTCGCCAACTTCGTTGCCGCCCAGGTCCGGCTGCATTCCAATCTTTCCGCAATCCAGAAGGAATTGGCTGCGGCCGAGCGGGCCGCCCGCGATGAGGCAAGCAAGAAGCACAAGACCGTTGGTACCGGCGGCAAGAAGCCCGAGCCGCAACCCCTCAACCTGTTCGACACGCCAACCGAGGAAGGAGATTAAACCATCATGCCCCTAACCATCACCAAAATGACCCGGCTTTTCACCTTCAACGGCATTCGCCTGCCGGACCCCAACCCAAACATGACCGTCGATGAAGTCAAGGCGCTTTACTCGGCTCAGTATCCCGAACTGGCAACAGCCGTCGTCAACGGGCCAGAAGCCGTTGGCGACAAGATGCGCTACTCCTTCGAGCGTGCCATCGGCAGCAAAGGGTGACCCATGCGCCGCCAAAGTGGAAGGCTCAAAGCTGAGGTCATTCGCGAATTGAAACAACTCGCGGAGGGCCGGCCAACCGAGCAGCAATCGCTGTTGGAGAGGTACATGGAATGTCCCGATTGGCAACTCGCATCAAAGATCATCCGCGACGCAGTCCAGGCTTCGCTCCGCGGACGCGGACGAACCAGACTTTCTCCACCACCCGGCTGGATCCAGCCGCTCTGATGCCAAAAGGCGCCGGGTGGTCCATCCCGCGTCTCATCCTTCCCGATGGCCGCCCGGTGCCCACGGAGTTTCGGTTGGTTGAGGGTGAGCGCGCCGCCGCAAAGCTCGCCCTTAACTTCCTGGAAGCCGGTATCGGCTACGCCGACGAATGGGCAGCTTCCGGCGGAAGCGCCACTACCTTCATCCAGCGATCCCTCAACCGCTGGCTCGACGACCACGGCCGCGCGAAGATCCAGGAGCACTTCTTCCTCGACGTGGTCCTCGCCACCAACTTGGACCGGTACTGCTACGGTCAACCAGCGGCGTCGGGCGACATCTCACGAATGTTCCTAACGATCGAGCCCGAATCCGCTGGCTACGTCGTGCTCGGCCCAACCTTGCGGCTCCTGGAAGCTGCTCATCCAAGGCTCCCCGCAACGTTCCTAAACCTGTTCCTCGGCGGCCTGAATCGCTGGATCCGCGTGTACGACTACCGGGACGCCCTGGATCGCCTGGAGCGGCTACGCGAATGGTACGAGGACGACCAAGAATCAGACCAGATCGAACTGCCCAACATCGAAGCCTCGATCCCCGAATGCGTTCGCCGCAAGCCGCTCAGTGCGCGCGGCCTCGCCCGAGTCATGAACACCCTCAAGGACGACCGTGTACGGCACCTAATGGACCGGACGGTCGAACTGGCACGCGTGTCCAACTCAGTCGACCTTCCAAGCGTTGATGAAGAAACACGCGATCTTCTGAGCGACTGCGGCGAGCCCGTTCCGGCCTTGGTCGCGGTCTTTGAGGGGCACGACGCCATCGAAGGCTCCTTCGACGAAGAATCGCAAGGGATGCTCGAAATCACCCCGGAACCAAACCTCATTCTTCCTCTAGATGGCACTCAACCCCAAGGTATCTCTGCTGCCTTCGTACATTTGCAACAGCTATGCGGAGCTATATTGATCGTCGCTAGGATTCTTGACGGCATTTCTAGCGAAGGGTGCCTTGAAGCCTGTAGCTGACAAATTGCTTTCTGCTTCTTGGGAACCCCACATGCTAGCAGCTCAGTTAAGGCATGATCCAGATCCCAAATCGCCGATCAAGCTGACGCTTTTGCCGCTGAACATCAGCCATGGCTGATTAAGGTCTTCGCTACCACTCCATGTCATGGGCTGTGGACAGTGATCCGTAAACCCCTATTGAGTTGGAAGTACTGGCGCGAGAACGGGGAGCACCAGGCGGAACACCGAACCTGCATCGGAGGTCTCCGCTACCTCCAAACGTCCACCGTGCGCTTCGGCGCCCCATCTGGCAATTGCCAACCCCAAACCCGTACCTCCCGCATCACGTGATCGCCCTTCGTCCACTCGATAGAAGCGATCAAAGACACGAGACCGATGCTCGACCGCAATGCCTGGGCCGCAGTCCTCTACTTCAATCGCAATTTCTGAGGTGCCGGCTGATCGAACACGGATCTGGATTCGCCCACCGTCCGGTGAAAACTTGATCGCGTTGTCCAGCAGATTGATCAGGACCTGCCGCAAGACAACTGGATCGGCATTGACGCAAAGCTCCTCGTTCCCGTCGATCGATAGCGCCTGATGCTTCTCTTCAAAGAGCACATCGAGCACGGAGCCTGTGTCCCGTACAAAGGGCAATACAACCAACGAAGAGCGCTTTAGTTGAATCTGGCCGGCGTCCGCCCTAGCCATTGTAAGCAAGCTCTCTACGAGCCGACTGAGGCGGCCAGCCTCTTCCAGCATGCTCGCAATGACTTCCCGATGATATTCGCTGCCCCCCTCTTTTTGAAGCCCGACCTCTCCAACGCTGCGGATGGCGGTAAGCGGTGTTCGAAGCTCATGCGATGCATCCGACGTAAATCGCTTCAGTTGTTCAAAAGAGCCTTCAATGCGGGATAGCGTCTCGTTGAATGCCCGCGCAAGTAGTCCCAGCTCATCATCCGGGTTTTCGACATCAATGCGCGCCGCCAATCTTTCGGCGCTGATTTCTTGGGCCCTTCGGGCCATCCGCTCGACGGGGCCAAGGGCGCGTTTCGCAAGATAATACCCGCCGAAAGCGGCTAAACCAAGCGCCACGGGTAAGCCGAAAAGAAGCCCCAAAAGAAGCTGCCAGAAGCTCTGCCACATCGGTTCTTCGCTGAAGCCGACCCGAATGACTACCGTCCGCTCATCGACCACACGGCGCCGGCTAATCACGCGGATCCGCATGCCATCGCTCAATCGGGTGGAGCGCTGCGTATAAGAGCCGACTCCCTCCCGCGGTTCTGGTTTGCCGCCAAGTGACCGCTGGGCAAGGCCTTCGTCTTTATATAAAAGGGAACCATCTTCAGAGCGGACCTCCAGAAATCGTTGCTGCACGTCGGAAGGGAAGGGATGGTATCGATGATCGTTGCGGAGACCAAGCTTTCCGTCGGCGCCGAAACTAAGGTAGCCTTCGATCGTCTGAAGGTCCTCTGTGGCCAGGTGATCCAACTGCCCTCGCAATTGCACCAACACGATCGCCGCCGTGCCCGCGGCATAAACCAGCAGGACGGTCGCAAGGATAGCTACGTACCAGAGCGTCAGCCTCGTTCGAACGTGGCGCATCAGCGGAATTCTCATCCAATCTCCGCCTTCAACAAGAATCCTACGCCGCGCACGGTGTGCAACAACTTCACTGGAGAGCCCTCATCCACTTTGCGGCGGAGACGCACCATATGGACGTCAATGACATTGTCCAGCGGACTATGACGCGTCGTCTCCTTCCAGACATCTCGCGCCAGCATCCCGCGCGAAACGACTTGACCTTGGTGGCGAAGCAAGAATTCCAGCAATTCAAACTCACGTACCGTGAGATCGATCCTTCGTATGCCCCGCTTGACAGTTCGTGTGACCAGGTCCATCTGGAGATCTACGAGCCGCAAGGTAGCCGCCGGCTCGACTCGCCCGCGACGCAGGAGAGCGCGCACCCGCGCGAGCAATTCCGGGAACGCGAATGGCTTAACCAGATAGTCGTCGGCACCGGAGTCAAGGCCCAGCACGCGATCCTCCACAGAGTCCCTCGCGGTGAGGAGCAGCACCGGAACCTTGGGTTCCTGTCGTCGTAACGCGGCAAGCACTTCGATGCCGTTTCGGCCCGGGAGCATGACATCCAAAATAATCAAATCAAACTGCTCGGCACTCGCCTGGAAGTATCCGTCTTCCCCAGTGTGGGCGACCGCCACTGAATAGGACTCGCGTTCAAGACCCTCCTGCAGAGCCTTGGCCACTTTCCGCTCGTCTTCCACAACTAGTACTCGCAAGTCTTTCTCTTCCTCTATTCAGTGGTCGGAGTTGCCAAGCCATTCAACTCGTCAGGACCTTTCCGGCAGACATTTCATTTTCGCGCCCCGGGGTCTCGGAAGCGGCACCACATCGGCTAGGTTTCGAATCGCCATCTTCAAGACCTCTTCTCAACTACGGCAACCGGGGAGGACTGACCGCCGGTGCCTCGCCGGTCAAGGCTTCCAAGAACTCGACGATCAACCCGACTTCCGAGTAGCTTCTCCCCACCTGCGGCTCGAAGTCGATAATCAGTCCTTCCGGAGGACGAGGAGGCGTGCTCCGGTAATAGAACTCAACGACCTGCAATAGCGTCTGAAACGATCCGTCGTGCATGTACGGCGCCGTCAACGCCACATCCCGCAAACTCGGCGTTCGAAATGCGTACAAATCTTTCTTCTCCCCAGTGATGCCACCCCGGCCGCGATCGCGAAAAGGCATTCCGAGTCGATAAAATTTCCCATCGCTGAGCGCCGGCCCATTGTGGCACTGTATGCATCCCGCTTCCTGGAAAAGCTGCCAGCCTTCGCGAGCTTGCTCAGAGAGGGCGGATGTGTCCCCGGCAAGGAAGCGATCAAAGGGAGAGTTGCGGCTCAGGAGAGTTCGTTGAAATGCAGCAAGCGCCTTTGCGATTCCAGCCTCGGTGACTGGCGAATTGAAGACCGCACGGAATTGCTCCACGTATCCCGGCGCGGCACCCAGTTCGCGAACCAGTTCCTGTAGATTCTGGTTCATCTCCTCTTCGGACTGAATCGGCGCCAGTGCCTGTTCCTCCAAGCTCGCGGCCCGGCCATCCCAGAAATAGACGGGATACAAGCCGACATTCAGAATTGACTGAGTGTTTCGTACCAAGACCTTCCCTCCCGCGCCTTTGGCCGTCCGTAATCCGTCGGCAAATCCTTTCGATGGGAGGTGGCACGTAGCGCAACTCATCGTATTGTCGCCGGAGAGACGCGGATCAAAGAACAACTGCTTCCCCAAAGCGACCTTTTCGAGCGTTGTGGGATTGTCGGCTGGCGCAGGCGCGCTCTTCGGGATTGGGGTGACGGCAGAAGTCGGAGGACTTGCGCCGGCAATGCCTGGTGCGAATAACTGTATGCCCACACAAGCGCCGACCACGCCGATGGCCAACGATGAAAGCGCCGTACGAAAGTTCAGGTTCCGCAAACCTTGGGTTCCTCCTTCAAACCGAGCCCTGACGTTTACTTGATTATCCAAACGCCCGCAATAGAAGGCCAGCAATCGCACCACCCAAAACAAGCCAAGCCGAGTTCACGCGGAAGTAGATGAGCCCCAATGCGCTCAATAGGCCGAGGAGTATGGATGGCAGATCCACCAGCGCCGAGTGGCAAAGCTCGTAGCTGACCACTGCCATCAGCGCCAGAGACGCGGCGTTGACCCCATCCAGAATCGCACCGGCAGTCGGAGAACGCCTGAGTTTGGGAACCAGAGGGCCGCTAACTGTTACGAAGAAGAACGCAGGCAGGAAGATGCCAAGCGTGGCCACCGCGGCTCCGCCGACTCCGCCCAGTAGATATCCAATGAAGGTGGCAGTTGTGAAGACAGGCCCCGGGGTGACTTGCCCGACAGCAACCGCGTCGAGAAGCTGCGATTCGGAGAGCCAGTGCCACCGTTCCACCAAGTCTGCGCGCAGGAACGCGAGCAGGACGTAGCCACTCCCGAACAACACAGATCCAACCTTGACAAAAAACAGGAATAGCGGCCATATGCCGAAGGACGTGGTGGCTGCAGCCGCTGGCGCACTTGCGCTTTGAGCCAGCAGTACGAATGGACCCACCCCAAGAGCACCTGGAAGCAATCGACGAGTTGCCCGGCCAGCCGCAGCCACCGCTGCGCTGAGTGCCAGGATCAACAACTCATGCAAGCCGACCAAGCTAAGCAGTATCCCCGCGATGCAGATCACTCCGGCGGTCTTCGTCTTTATGGCGGATCGGCCCAGCGACCAGAGGGCCTGCAGAACGATGACGATGATGACGGGCTTGACACCGTAGAGCAGTCCGGCCGCCTGCGGTAGCGATCCGTATTCAACATAAGCCCAAGCGCAAGCCGACACGATGATCGTGGCTGGCAGAATGAAGCAGGCTCCAGCTACGAGAAGACCAGACCAACCTGCCTGCCGATGCCCGATGTGGATAGCGAGTTCGGTCGAGTTCGGCCCCGGAATGAGATTTGTCGCCCCGACTAGATCAAGAAACTCTTCGTCGGACATCCACTGGCGCCGCTTGACCACTTCTTCGTGCATCATCGCGACATGAGCTGCCGGACCGCCAAAGGCGGTAGCTCCGAGCTTGGCGAAAAGCGCGGCGATCTCCAGCAGCCCCGCGTTCATAGTGGCTGTTGACGGCTTCGGGCGATACGGCGGGAAGCCCAAAACGCGTCCACGGACCATGCGCCGCCACCAACGATCAGGAGAAAGACGGAGCCCAGGATCATGGACCAGTCCGTCCTGGCTTCATGGGCCATCACCCAGAAGCCGGAAACCGGTAACGTGAAGAGTTTTGTTGTGGTGATTGCAACCAGCATCACAATGATCATCGGAGCGGCCGCCAGTCGCGTCAAGAATCCAGCCAGAAGCATCAGGCCGCACGTTATCTCGACAAATCCGACAAATGGAGCCAGAACCTCCGGTGACGGGATTCCGATCTTGGCGAACCGGCCCACGCCCAGCTTATCGGGGAATAGAAACTTTTGAATGCCCTCGGACAAGAAGACTGCGCCCACCATCAGACGTACCAGGATCGTGGCGTTGGGAGCGGTCGTAGAGATCAGCCTGTGGAGAAACTCTGCCGTTCCGGGCTGTTGTGCAGGCTTAGGTGAATTCGTCACTGATTTTCTTTCCTCTATGGCTCTTTGCGGCAGATGTTGCCGCCGTGATCGTCGCAGGAATCGGGCCGTCGTCAGCGGCCAGCGTTGGATGGTAGCGGAGATCCGTCCCTGACCTCATCCGTAGCGCGACGGACCACCATGTCTCCAGCCTTGAGTTCGCCCATCACCTCCATCAACTCGCCGTCAATGGGGCCCTTTCGCACACTCACCCACTCGGCTCGTCCATTTCGATTTCGAACGACGAAGATCCGCTCGGTGGTCGTAACAACGGCGGTTCTCGGGACGTATAGAGCCGGCCTTGATCGGGAAACAGGCCACTTTACGGTGGGATACATGCCTGGAGCAAGAGAGCCGTCTCTGTTGCTGACATCGAGTTCCACCGCAAGGGTTCTTGTTTTCTGGTCAAGCGCGCGAGACATCCGGGCTATCGTTCCGGTGTAGGTTCGTTCCGGATGTGCCGGGACTTGAAATTGAACCTTCGTTCCGTTCACAATCCCACCAAAATACTCTTCGGGGACTGCGGCCACCAGCCTGAGTTGCGAAACCTGCTGGATCACCAGAAGGACCGGATCGGCGCCAGGACCCACTAAAGCCCCTGGATGGATCAGCCGGTCGATGACGACGCCGTCGAATGGTGCGGTGATCCGCAAATAGGATTGCATCTTTTTCTCAGCGTCTACGGCCGCCTGCGCTGCACGTACCGCCTGCTGCCGGGAGCGGATCAAAGCCTTCGTCGCCTCAACCTGCTTCTCTGCCTGAATCAACTCGTTTCCGGCAATGGCTCCTGTGGTTCCGGAGGCCTTCTTGAGGAATTCATAGGTGCTCTCGGCGGCTGATAGTTGAGCCTGCGTCTGCACCAGCTCCGCTTCAAGCGACTGCACACGGGATTCGGCTTCGGCAATCGTGGAGTCCATTTCGGGGGCACTCAGTTCAGCGAGCAGATCGCCTGCCTTAACCACACTGCCGCGATCCACTGGAATCCGCTCTACGTATCCACGCACCTTCGCATGGATGGACACACTGAGAAACGGCATGAACTCGCCCGGGATGTCGACCGCTCTGGATGCCTGCTTCGCCACGACCGGAGCCAGCTCGGCCACCTGGGGCCAGGCTAAATGAGGAAGTGCAAGCACTCCAAGAATGCTAAGAATTGGGAGTTTCGTCATAATATCGGCTCGCTGGATCCGTGGGATTTAGAGATGCGGACGTAATCGACGCCCGGCGTTGCAAAATTGCGTAGATCGAAGGCAAAATCGTCAACGTGGCAAACGTCGATACAATCAGCCCCCCGACGACGGCGCGGCCCAGAGGTGCGGCTTGTGCCCCTCCTTCGCCGAATCCGCTCGCCATGGGAAGCATGCCCGCGATCATCGCCACCGCTGTCATCAAAATGGCTCGCAAACGGCTCGTCGAGCCTTCCAAAACTGCTTCGAGAACACTGCGTCCTTCTAGCCGGAAACGCTCGGCAAAAGAAACCAGCAGAATGGAGTTGGCCACGGCAATTCCGATCGCCATGATTGCACCCATGAAGGATTGAATGTTCAATGTGGTGCCGGTGAACCAAAGCATCAACAACACACCGCACAACACTGCCGGGATCGTCAGCACGATGGCAAGGGAAAGGCGAATGGACTGGAAGTTTGCGGCAAGCAGGAGGAAGATCACGAGAACCGCCAGCACAAGGCCGGTCTGCAAGCCGGAAACAGTTTGCTCCAGAGGTGGAATCTGGCCGCGCATCAGCATCCTGACGCCTCTCGGCGGCGCTTCCAAGCCCTTCAAAGCCATACTCATCTTGGAATTGGCTTCCCCAAGCGTGATTCCGTGGAGGTTGGCGGTCAGGCTAACTACCCGCTGCCCGTTGTAGCGCTCGATCATGCCAGGCATGGTCCCGAGATTTAGCTTGGCGATATTCGTTAGCCTTGTATCAGTCCGCCCGTTCTGCATTATCGGCAGATTGCCAATTTCCTCGACGCTCTGCATGCGCGACTGGGGCAACTGAACCTGAATTTGAAAGGCGTTGCCAGATACTGGATCACGCCAATAGTTCGGTTGGGTGAAGCGGGATGACGATGTGGCAGGGACGACGGACCGAACCACGTCGGCCATCGTCAGTCCGAACTGTCCGGCGCGTTCCCGGTCAATATTGATGTCCAGCGTCGGATAGTTAATTTCCTGCCCGAATTGCAAATCGCGCAGGAAAGAAAGCGGCTTCAACTTCGCATGGACCTTCTGCGCGTAGGCGTTTACATCGTTCAAACTAGTCCCCAAGACGGCCACCTCAACGGGCGTGGTGGACCCGAAGCTCATCACCTGCCCAACGATGTCGCCTGCCTCGAAAGAGAATTGGCAGTCGGGGAACTCCTTGCGCAAACTGCCACGGATCCTCTCGCGAAGCTCCTCGCCGCGAGGCGCTTCTGCTTTCATCGCAACTTGAATGATCGCCTCCTGAGGACCACTGGTGAATAGATGAATCAGGTCCACCGGATAGCTGGACGGCACCACCCCCACGAAGTCGCTGGTAATTTCAACGTTGTCTGGACCTACCTCGCGGCGGACGGTATTGAGAGCACGCAAAAGAATGCGTTCGGTCTCTTCCACCCGGGTTCCCGATGGCGCCCGCATCCGAAGGCGGAAAACAGGAGGGTTCGCATCCGGCAAGATTTCCGTGCCGAGTCGTGGCAACAGGATTGAGATAAGGACAACGGAGGCCGCAAGGTAGCAGAGTACGACAGGCCAGCGCAAGCGCAACATGAAACCCAGATACCGCGAATAGAAGGCTCGAAGATGCTCAAACAATCCACCACTTCCCTCGTGATGGACATCTTTGAGCAGCCAGGTTGAGAATACCGGCACCAGCGTGCTGGACAGCAGATACGAAGCAATCATCGAGAACCCGACGGCCAGCGACAAAGGGACAAAAAGCTGCCGGCTCACACCGACCATGAAGAATGAGGGAACGAATACCGCCAGAATGCACAGCATTGAGAGCAAGCGAGCGACGGCAGTCTGGCTGGAGGCCACAACCACCGCTCTCGCTTTGGACACGTTCGGGCGTAGTTGCGTGTGGATATTTTCGATGGATACCGTGGCTTCATCCACCAGGACGCCAACCGCGAGCGCCAATCCGCCCAGCGTCATGATGTTAATGGATTGCCCGGTGGCCCACAGGAGGATCACGGCGGCCAGTAGTGCGAACGGAATGTTTAAAACGACAATGAGCGCGCTTCGCCAATCCCGCAAGAAGATCAACACCATCAATCCAGTGAGTGCGGCTCCCAGCATTCCTTCCGTCACGAGATTGCGAATGGAGCCAGTGACCGTTGGAGACTGATCAAACTCGAGGCTTACGTTGACATCTTCTGGCACCGCCTGCTTGAATCGCGGGAGTGCCTCTTTTACGGCGTTGATCACCGCAAGCGTAGAAGCATCCGAACGTTTTGTTACCGGAATGTAGACGGTTCGTTTGCCATTGACATGGGCATACGCGGTAATCAGGTCGGTTCCGTTCTCGATGGTTCCAATATCGCGAAGGTAAATCGTAGTTCCTGAAACTGGCCGAATCGGCGTGCTGAGGAGTTCGGCCAAATTGCCGCCTAAAGCGGAGTTCGTTCTCGCAATGCGATTCGTGGTTCCGGTCCACATGTTGCCAGAAGGCATGACGAGGCTTCCTTTAGTTACGGCGGCAATCGCCTCGTCTGGGGAGATCTGGTATTGCTGGAGTCTCTCTGGATCCAGCGTGATCACGATGCTTCGTTGGTTTCCTCCAAAGGGCGGAGGAGCCGACACTCCGGGGAGCGTTGCAAACAGCGGCCGGACTCGATTGATCGCGAAGTCCTGCATTTCTCCCTGTGTTCGCGTGTCACTGCTGAAAACGAGTTGCCCAACGGCAACGCTTCCTGCGTCAAATCGCGTTACGAAGGGAGGCACGGTTCCTGGAGGCATGAAGGCGCGGGCGCGGTTCACATAACCGATAACCTCCGCCATCGCTTGGTTCATATCGGTGCCCTCGTAGAAAGTGAGCTTCATCAAGGACGCACCTTGGATGCTCTTGCTCTCCACGTGATCAATTCCCGTGATGTAGAGGAAGTGATACTCGTAGTAGTAAGTGAGATAGCCCTCCATCTGCGACGGATCCATGCCGCCGTAGGGTTGGGCGACATAGATAGCGGGATCTCCGCCCTTGGGAAAGATATCAACCGGCATGCGCTTCAGGGCGAGGCCGGCACAGACTGCTATGGCAATCAGGGCGACAATAATCGTGATCGGTCTGCTGAGCGCGGCAAATACGAGACGCATGTTTCTGCTATTCCTTGATCCTGCTATTGGCTCACTTCGGCGATAAACGGCTGAATGTCGCCCGCTGCAGACGCAACCCCGAGCAGCCCCCGCCAGACGCCCAAGCGAGCTAAAGCATCATCGATTTCCGCCTGGGTGAGTAGGCGCTGAGCGTCAGCAACTTGATCAATCGTGCCGAGGCCCGCCTCATACCGAGCGGTCGCTTGCGCAGTCGCGTTGCGCGCTGCCCGAACCTGGATCGGAGTGTTGGCCGCAATCTGCCTCCCTCCCTTCAGGTTGGCGACGGCCCGATTCCATTGTGATCTCAGGTCCACGGCGAGTTGTTCATAGCGGGCATTCTCGGCACGGATGACGGCGGCTTTCTCCAACTTCCTTGCCCGGATCGCCGGCAGATCGAAGATCGGAAAAGTCACGGTTAAACCCAAGGCGTAGTTCTGATAATTCGGGGCCAGTCCATTCACCCCACCCAAACGCGAACCATCGTCGAGTGCGCCCGTACCGCGGGCGTAGGCGGCTGCTTGTGTCAAGAACCTCGGGAAGTAGGTCCGATTCAGTGCACGGAGTTCAGCTTGTGTCCGCAAAATGACCGAGTTCTGCTCTGCCGCAATTGGATTGAGGGCAGGATTCAGGGCAGATAGTTCCCGATCCGGCGGCAACTGTAAAAGGCGCGGCGCGGCGATTGCAATCTGCTCAGGTTCGATGCCTGCGAACTGCGCAACCGTCGCACGAGCGACTTCGACAGCCTGTTCGGCCTGAATCAGTTGTGTACGTGCCGCGGCAAGCTCTGCTTCTGCCCGGGACGAGTCCGCTCCTGGGCGCAATTGTGCATTCACCAATGCTGTGGTCGAGCGCAATACAATGTCGGCCCGTTCCACCCCCGCTTCGGCCGCTCGAACTGTCTCCTGTGCGGCAGCCAAGGTAAGGTAAGCGTCAGTGGTTGCGACGGCAATCTCGAACTGCGTTTTCTTCAAGCTCATTTCGGACTGAGCACGAGCCGCATTGGCGATCGCTACGTTCGCGTTTCGTAGCCCGAAATCAAATGGCTCCCAACTGGCAAGCACCCCGACGGCGCTTCCCCACACGGTTCCAAAGTTATTCGTGCCCACGGGCGGTCCCGAAATGTTTGGTAGAACGGACTGGGGCAAAAGCATACCCAACAAGTTGTTTCGCGTTGCGCGATTTACCTGGGTGAGTGCATCGACGCGGGGAAGATAGGCGGTTCGGGCCAGGGTGATGCCAGCGGCTGCGGCGTTGATCTGTTCCTGCGAAACGCGCACGGATGGGTACTTCTGGAGAGCGCTCTCGACAGTTTGGGCAAGTGTAATACCGCTTGGTTGTTGAGCCGCCACTATCGTCGTCGTCAAGAGAAACGAAGCTACCAAGTGGGTCACGCGCGAGGTATTCCGGCAAAACATAATCGTCACTGGCGGCAGGCCTTCCGATGGTTGGATTGTGAACACCGTCGCCACAACGACGATCGAGTAACGCTAGTTGATGGGTGAATCATTGCAAGATGAGGTTGAGTGGACAGGATCGAATGCTGAGATCGGTGGCGATCTATTTAGGTTTTAACTGGGGCACCTCACCATGTCTACTGAAGATTTCCTGAACGAATCCTGAAGCGGAGTTCAGGTGGTGGATGGCCTGGAGATGGATTTCGTTGGGTCCACGCACAGCCCCTTGACTCCTCCGAGAATGCCTGAATTGGAAGTTGATCAAACAACCCGCATTCCTCAGATCCAGCGCTGGCAAATAGAACAAGAATCACTCGCTAGGGCAAGTCTGGGGAGGAATTCGACGGCTAAAGGACAAATGACATGAATGCCCATTTCGAATGTGGCGGCACCGAATATTTTGCGCTGAAGGGCGCGCTGCTGTTTTACGAAAGCAGAAGCAATGCCTGGGCTGTTTGGCACGACGCGAAGCCGGGCAGCAACGAGTGTCTTCAGCTTGGAGAGGGCCAAGCCCTCACCACCGAATTCGTTGGGTCGCTCAACCAGGGACTGCGGACAGAAATGCAACCGGAAGTGTTTCCAGAGTGCCTCCTTAGCTGGAGTTCGGATCTGCTGGTCTGGTGGTCCCGTCGGTGTACCCGGCGGATGTTCTTCCGCAACGACAGCGAGGTGCCGACCGGCATCAGCGGCGCGGTGTTCTCGCAGCCTCCGCTACTTTGGTGCGCTTCAGGCCGGGAACTGACGGTCCGGGCGCTATCGACGAATCGGCGTCCAACCGCTGATACGACGTTGATGATTGCTCCCTATTGGAATGTGGATGGAGATACGGGCCGAGTCTGTTTGGGCAGCATGAAAGTTCCGGATCTGGCTGGCGTTGCAGCGCTCTCACAGTGGGAGAAGGCATTCTTCGAGAGTGAGTTCACCCACCAAACCGGAGTGAAGCGGTTGGTCCAGGGCGCAAACGCATACTTCGATGTATGGGAACGGGTTCGCAGCGGGCCCCGAGCGTTTCCTGCAAAGTGTCTGGTGCCTGCCAACGAAACGCTGTCTGATTTGATTCGCCGTTGCAGTTGAGGAGGAGCCATGCACCACTTGCCAGCCGACCTGCTCCGGCGGCCTGTTCGAGTCGTAGTTATCGGTTGTGGCGGCACCGGCGGCGCCATCGCGGCGGGGCTGCCCTATCTTCATCAATCGATGCTGGTCTCCGGCCATCCCGCCGGACTTGCCGTGACGGTGATGGACGGGGACACCATTTCGCCGACGAATACAATTCGCCAGCCATTTTGCATTTCAGAAATTGGCCTGAACAAGGCGATCATCGCCATTAGCCGATTAAATCTGTTCTGGGGCTTGAACTGGACGGCTGTGTCTGAGCATTTGAATGAGCGTTCCGACATCAGCGCTTTCGACATCCTCATCGGCTGCGTGGACACCCGCGCTGCCCGGTCGTTGATTCACCGGAAGGTGCAAGGCTTGCGAAGCCGCGTTGCGTACTGGCTGGACCTGGGCAATGGATCGGATGGAGGGCAGTTCATTCTGGGGCAGCCGCTCAATGGAAGAAATCGTCGCAGCGCCGAACGTCTTCGAACCTCAGCAGAACTGTTTCCCGAGATCATCGATACCGCGATGGACGAGGACGACCTCCCCAGTTGCAGTGCGATCGAAGCACTGGAGCGTCAAGAGCCGTTTGTGAACTCGGTCCTGGCGAATCATGCCCTCGCCCTGCTGACCCGGCTGTTCCGCTATGGCCACCTTGAGCACCATGGTGCGTTTGTCAGCGTTTCCACCCCGCGAGTGGTGCCTATTCCGGTCAGTCCCTCGATCTGGCGACGCATGCGTCAACGCGGGACGAAGCAGCGTTTGGACGCCTGACTCAATTCGGTTATGGGATGTCCCGCCAGCTCCGCCAAATCGGGTTCGAAACTCTGAGGAAGTTCCTCCGCCAAGACCACCCAGATGCCTGCCGGGTGTTCCCTCAAGATGATCTCCTTCAATTCCTCACTCATCGGTACTACGGCCATATTCGTTTTCCTTTCCTATCGTCGAATGCTTGAGCACGTCGGCCAACCATCGCTTCTTTTTTGTGCCACGTAGTACCCGCCCCACAAAGCCAAGTTCTGTCGCTACGCCGTCCTTGTTCATGCGAAGATCGGTCCGCACCACTTCGCTGTATCGACGCAAGAAGCGATCCATGTCTGGAGGTTCGGCGAAGATATAGCTGGCATGCCCGGTCTTGGGAATCTCTGAGACAACTGCGCCGGGCAAGACGAACAGGTATTCCTCGCGGAACAGAAACCACACCCGCGACCGCTGCCGCAATTGGTGGAAGTAGTAGTCTTCGTAGTCCGGTTGCCAGGTCGCGAACTCAGGTCTCAACGCCGGAGCAGCGCCCAGTTCATCAAACCAGAATTGAACGGTTCCGGTTTCCACGGGTTCGCGCGCGGCTTGTTCGCGAACCTTGGTCAGAATTTCAGCATGGCGTCCCAGTAAATCGTGAAATGCCAGCGCGCGTTCGATGTCCTCCGAAAGCGACGCCGGAGTCGTTACGCTGATTCGGGAAGGTAGCGCAATCCACCAAGAGGTCACAATTCGCTCGCCGCCGTCGAAGTGAACTTTGGGCGCCTCCACGAAGTCTGAGGCGATTGCGATCCGCGAGCGTAGCCACTGTTTCCAATTGTTCCAGGTTAAGTCCCACGCTAATCCCGCGAGCAAACCGGGATCTAACCAAAGCTCGACCTTGCGCTTGGAGTCCTTGAATATGATCCGATCGGGTAGGAACTCACACTGCCGCAGGAGCACTTCGAACCGTTTGGACTGTACGTTTGGCTTGAACGCCAAAATCGAATCGGCGAGAAAGGCCATTCCATCATTCGACAATCGCCCGGCCACCACACATTCACCACTTGCGCCATAAGGGAACGGCAGAGGAACTTCATCATCGTGAAGCGAAGCGACGTATGCGGAACGGACATCAGGGTTGGCAAGCAGATTGAAGGCCCGTTCTGCTTTCGCCTTAAGACCACCGTCGTCGGAAATACATGCTCCGACCGTCTTGACCCTCCAGGCCAGTCGAAGCCCGGCGAGATTGGTGTTCTCATCGGTCGACAGAATTTCATAAAGTGATGTGCGACGCCCTTGCCCCGATGCATGGTAAAAATGCTGCCTGACCGCATCCGCCGATAGAAAGATGCTCTTCAGTTCGCCAGTGCCTTGGACATACGCCACTACGAACCAGTCCGTTGGGTCCGCCTTTTGGCGTGGCGGGAGGATTGGACCGATCCGCGTGTAAAGGATCTCCGGCGCAGTTCGCGCGCCTTGCGCTGAGCGAACAAGTAGCACCTTGTCATCCCCGCCAATCCGCTCAACCTTATCTTCGAATCGTACAAAACGCCGGATGAAGTGGGGTAGGAGGTCCGCAGAGTGTGGATCGTTCGGATTTGCCATTGCAGGTTTGCACGCCCCCCGTTCTGGGCGCAACTGTCTCTGCTCAAAATGTAAGCGCTAGCATCCAAACCTCCAAACAACCGGGCCCAGAAATCCAAACGTTTATACTCAAAGCGGTGATGATTTCAGACGCGCAAAAATGACTACGTTCGCAAGCTTTGCCTTCCCGTTCTGCATGTCCGCCGCGCGACAAATTCGTTAGGCATAAGCGTGCTCCCGGAGAAGTCCAGCCTTACCTTGATTACCTCAAGAAGTAGGAGACGGGAAATCCGGCTTTGAATACAAAAGACTTATTTGATCGGAAAATGACTCCTTTGACACAGAAGTCCTTTATTTACAATCGATCGTCATTTTCCCAAGCTGAACGTCGCCGGTTCGAACCCGGTCTCCCGCTCCAACATTCCGTGTGTTGGCATTTAGTTTTTTGTGCCTTTCGCGCTGAACATAAGGAACGGAGCCGCAAGCTGCGAGTTGCCGACTCGCCCCCGTCATCATTTATTCAAGAACTCTGGCTATCCTAATGCATACTCAATTGCCAAGTAGGCGCCATGAATTCCGACCTCAATACTCAAGATTTGCTTCACTACTTGAGACTGAAGCTTGCGTTACAGGGTAAGCATCTGGATCAGGAAGACGACCGGTTCCTAGAAATCGCCCGTCCCCTGCTTCGCAACTACGCGAGCAAAGACCGACTGCTGAAGGAGCACCTCTGCCCGGCGGACCGCCGGATTCAGGACTTTCTCGAAAACCACCTTGCCGAACTGGACGAGCCCTTGCCCAAATTGCCCAGCAACTCCTTTGTGCTCGATCGTCCAGGAATGGCCCGGCTGCTCTCGCTGCCGCATAACGGCAATGTTTTTTCGGCGCCTTATTTAACCTCCTATCGCGTGGCGCAAGGCGTGCTGCACAACCCCGTCAGCGACCGCCGCACAACCAAGAATGTGTTTCATATTGTGGAAGGCGGCTATCCAATTCCCGCGGACAAAGTGGGTGTGCCCAAAATCGCATTCAACCGGCTATTGCGGGCAGCGCTCGAGGCTCCCAGCGAGACTTTGAAGCTGCCCTTCACGTCGCGGCAGGCGGACGGCGCCGAGCTCTTCGTCTCTCTATTGCTACGTCCCCTGGTCCGCCCGGCCGGCGGTAAAGACCCGCACAAGACAATGGAAATCCGCTTCTTTGCGCCCGGAAGCCTGGTCAGCAATCTTGATTTCGTGGAGAGCATCTTTGGCAATGCCGGAGACCCGCAACTGCCGGAAAACGATGCCGCCCTGGACGTGCTGCATTGGACCGGGCACACCGGTTGCGTTATCCTGGCGCCCCACTTGGTGGGAATGCGGAAGAAAGCGCTTGGCTTGCCCCACGTGTCCGAAGCTACACCGAGGCAACTGAAGGACGGCATGTGCTGGGAAAAGGAAGACGAGCTTTACAACGGCGGCAATGCCTTTAAGATCTGCTGCCGGGATCACAGCGGCGTTATGGTTACCGTCATCGCGGATAACTACTACGGATACTGCAAGAAAGAGGTGAAGACGCAAATCAGTTTTGCGGCAAACCTCTATGGCATGGTCGAAGAGGAGCACGCGGGGGGCGCAATTGCCTTCGCCAGCTACTCCATGGATCAGGAGTATCTTGACAGCCCAACCGCAGGCTTGAACACAACCACGATGGCGCAAGCGATGGAACTGCTAGGCGACCGCACGGAGCCCCAACCGGAAGGCCATGCCATCGATCGACGCTACCCTTCGATCATCTATGTGCCTGAAAATTCCCACTTCCGGCTGCAAACCGGATTCGTTACCTGGCAATTGGGCGGTGTGGAACAGCGCTTGAGCATTCGTCCGGAGAACGTCTACATCTTGCCGTCCGGCTACCAGGTTCACTTGCAAAAGAGAGCGTTCCGGAATAGCTGGCGATTGGTGGGCGTGCGACCTAAGGGCACCCTATGCCACAAGCCCTGCACCGTCTCCGGCGGTGGCAAGTCAGAAATCTCGAAGTCTCTCAATAGCTTTTTGCTCAGCGGGCCAACCTTTGTGCGCGAATTTCACGCGGATGTTGGGGCAGTTACGGAGATTCTCAAAAAAGACTTCTCCGACATCTTTCTCAACCGCGAGCCGGATGCCCGCAGCCGCCGGCCCATCTTAAGCAACGAGCGTTCTTTGGGCTCTGTCATTCGCCTGCTCACTCCATCGCCAGAGTACAAGAGCGAATACAACCAGTGGCTGAAAGAAATGAAGCAGACCACGCGGCAACTGGTGTTCACCGTCAAGCGGCACTACCGGCCGGAATGGGGCGACGATTGGGCTTCTCATTTCTCCGTGGACCAAATCAACGGGCATCTCGGGCACGAATTGAAATTCCATCAGGAGCGGCTGACGAGCAACTATTTGCGGGTGGGCTTTGATGCGGAAGGGAACTGGCGCATCTTCAAGCTGCGGCCGGACTTCTATCCCGCCATGAAGATCCAGGTTGAAGACGACATCACCGCCAGTGTCGTGCTGCCCCGGGAACAGGTATTGGGCTTGGACCCAATGACTACGCAGCCAAGCGTGAAGCTGGTCCAGAATTGCGAATCGCTGCTGTTCCAACGCCCGGATGAAGCCATCCACCGCGGTACCGATGCTCAAGCCGAGGCGGACTTGGCAAGCCCCGGCACGTTTATTTCCAACTTTGAACCGCTGACCCCAGCGCAGGTCAGAGCCATGGTGGATCATGTTACGGAAATTGACCGGTTCACTGCGCCGATGCGGAATCTATTGGCCGACTTCGCAGAAAACGCCAAGGACGGAGAGTTTGCAGTATCTTCGGCCAATCCAAGGCTCGTGAATGGCAAGCCCACCCAGAACCCCCGGTACCTGCAGAAACGGCCCGACCTGGCGGCGCCGCGCGAGACCTACATCGGGGAGATCGTAACGCGGCTTGAGCGTAAAATCCCAAAAGAGAGCCCGGTTCCCTTCGCAGTGAATGCAGTGCTGGCCGGAAGGCGCAACAACCCGGCCGACCCGGCAATCCATCTTTCTGCGCTTGCCGTTTATGGGCCGATCCATTACCAGGAACTGCCGGAGCTCTTCATGGAGTTCCTGTCCAGCCTTACCGGCAAGTCGCCGTCAACGACGGGTTTTGGCAGCGAAGGCGCATTGACGAAGGCACCCTTCAATGCGCTTGCCCCGGTGGTCGATTGCAACAACGCGCTGGTTTCTTTCATCCTTACGGGCTATCCGGGATTCACCACCTCGGCGGGTTGCATCGGGCCGAAGTTTCGTGTCGACCACGACATCAGCTTGTTGGTGCCAGAGATCTGGTGCCGCATGGGGTTGGAGGAGCGCGAGTCGGGATTCTTGTTGCGCAATGGGTTACTAGAGAAAGTAGAAGACTTCGAGTGGAATGGCCGTAAACTTTTGGCTAGCCGCCTGGGGTATCGCATTACAGACCTTTTCGTGGAGCGCTTCCTGGGGCGCCTCTTCGAAGTCCCGGATGCAGTTTTTCCCGAACTGATGCTGCGGCCCGAGTTGCAAGACCCGGCAGCTTTTGCCGAAGGCATGGAGGCTATCGTCGAAAGCCAGCGGCGGGTGGCGATGAACTACTTCGAGGATGGGAGCGTCGAATACGCCTGCCCGCCACTCAAAGCTCTGCTGCACATCATGGCCCATGGCCACTACGAAGGCAAAGGGATTGAAGATGAAAGCATTCGCAGCCTCTTCACGCGGGAATCAATGCTGGCGAGTTCTTGGTATCAGGACCGCTTGAAGGCAAAACAACAGATGGAGATGGCCCTTTGGAAGCGGCACACGGCATCGCTACACGCTTTCCAAGCCAGCGGCGGCGTTGGCATTGACACGGAAACGCTGTTGGCGGAGGCCTACCGCCAGCAGGCGCGTGTGAGTTCACAAGAATACTTGCAAGATCTGGCCGGGACTCTCGGAACCGATCCTTCGCACGTAAGTTTGCCGTAGTCCTGGCGCGGCTGTTTCGCCGCTACGGCTTGAGAAGGAGAGCCTCTCCGCGCCCCGCCACTTTCAGCGTTTTTCTCAACCAAGCTACTTCCGACTTAGTTTGATTCTTCGGTTGCAAGGTCCGCCGTCGTAAGTGCTGCGCTGACCGTCTGGCCACAGAACATGGATGCGGCGGTACTCCTTATTAAGCCCCAGCCCAAAATGCGCAGCCGGATCGTCACTGCCCAGATAGCTACCATCGCGGTGGGCACGCCGCCAAAGCGTGGTGCCATTGGGCAACTCAACGCCAACGCGCGCAGGCAAGGCCGCTTCCGGTTCCAGTTGTACTTGCAACCACGCGCCTGCTTGCGGCGCGACGTTGCGCAAAAGCCGCACCGGCCCATTGTTATTGGTCACCACGACATCCAAGTCGCCATCCTGGTCCAGATCGCCAAAGAGGGCGCCGCGGCTAACTTCTTCGAGGTCCAGCGCAGCGCCGCCTTCGTATACAGCTTGCTTCAGTTCCTTGCCCAGATCATTTCGTAGCAACAGATTTTTCTGCCGGAAGGGGTAGGCTGATCCGGCTTGGTCCTGCTGGATTGTCACCGCGCCATTGGCGACAAATAATTCCAACCAGCCATCCTGGTCGAAGTCGGCCCAACCGGCGCCGAACCCGGTATAGTCGAAACTCAAGCGGCGGGTGCGCGTCACCAGGGAATTATCGAAATAGCCCAAGGGGCCATCGCGGCGGAAGAGGGTTGCGCCTTCGCGCGTAAGGTTCGCAACTAAAACATCATCGTCCGCATCGTTGTCAAAATCCCCAATCGCAACGCCCATGCCGGCTTTGGCAACTCCGTCTTCGCTATACGCGAGTCCGGCCGTCAGCGCCTGTTCCCGGAACCCGCCTTTGCCATTGTTCACCCACAGAAGGTTCGCCATGCTGTCGTTGGCAACAAAGAAATCGAGCCAACCGTCATCGTTGGCGTCCAAGGCAACCACGCCCAAGCCCGGGCCTTTGGCCGCATTCATGCCCGCGCTGACCGTCTTATCTGCAAAGCGCCCTTCGCCTAGATTTCGGTAAAGCGAAGCCGCGACGGGACGGTAAGCCCGCGGAGTGCAATAGTCAGCCGCGCCGCTTGCCGAGCGGCATTCCACATGATTTTCCGGCGTGAAATCCACGTAGTTCAAGACAAACAAGTCCGGCCGGCCATCCCGGTCGTAGTCGGCAAAAGTGGCACTTGTAGACCAGCGCGGGTCAACGGTGCCGGATTGCTGGCTAATGTCCAGGAAAATTCCGTTGCCCAAGTTTCGCAGCAAGAGATTCCCGCCAAGCTGGGTCACGTAAAGATCCAAGTTCCCGTCGCCGTCCACATCGCTCACTGCCGCGCCCATGCCATAGCCACTTGCTCCGCCCAAGGCTTGCGACTCGTTGCGAAAGCGCAATTGCCCACCCGGCGGCGTGTCGTTGCGGAAGAGTTGGTGCGGCCCTTTACTTTGGACCAGAAAGATGTCCAGGTCGCCATCGTTGTCATAGTCAAACAAGGCTCCCCCGGCGCCCATAATCTCTGGCAAGTAGTAGCGGCCAGAGAGCCCAGGATCGTGCCGGAAGTCCAACCCCGCCTGGGCAGCCACTTCCTCAAACCAGGGCCCAGCGCTCTTGTCTGGCGTGGTCTGCCCACACGAGGCGAGAAACCAGCACAACACCACCACTCCCCAGCCGGCTCTCATTGGCTCCCCTTTGCCGAGGGAAATTGCCGGGCCTTGCTTTGGGCAAGCCGTTCGCGGTCCGAGGCAATCCGCGTAGCAAAATCTAGCTGGCCCCAACGGCGGGCAATGGCCTCTGCGTCGGCCAAGACCTGCCCGGCCTCTGCTCTGCCCAACCTCGCCAACAAGAGCCCCCATGAGTATTGATACCCAGGTTGTTCCCCATCCTGCGCGGCGAGCGACGCTGTGCGAAGCTGCTCCTCGGCGGCTGCGTAGTCCTGGCGCGCCAGGAGCAAACGCCCCAAATGATAGCGGGCTTGCCGGTTGGCAGGATCAATTTCAATCGCCTTGCGCAGTTGCTGCTCGCCTTCCGCGCCGCGCTTGGATTCAATCAGCAGGTAGCCCAAATTCCCGCGCGCCAGCGAATGCTGGGCATTGGCTTCAACCGCCCGGCGGAATGCCTGTTCCGCTTGGGGAACCTTTCCTTGACGGAAGCAAACCACGCCGTAGTTGTAGTGGGCATCGGCAATCACCCGGCCCTTCGCCAAGGCCTCCTCGTAGGCCGCCTCCGCCTCTGCGAACTTATCCGCACGGCCGTAGGCGTTGATCAAATTTGCGCGGGCCTGCGCAGAGTTGGGGTCCTGCGTAACGGCTTTCCGGATTGCCGCTATGGCCTGTTCCTGCTGGCCCAAGGCGGAAAGCCGGCTGCCTTCTTTGAGCCAATAAAGAGATCCTCGATTTCGTTCTTCCACCGCAGCCATCAAAGCGTCTACCCTGGGCGGCGCGGACTCGCCCAATTGTGCGTAAATCTTACTCTCCCGGTCTGCCTCCTGCGCCTTGCCGAGCGCCTGATAAACCTGCGCCAAAGAAAGCCGGGCAGCGGCGTAACGCGGGTATAAACGACAAACTTCGGCAAAGATTGTCTGCGCCTCGTTCCACTGTTTGCGCGCCTGTTTGCAGCGACCTAATCCGAAGAGGGCGAAAGGTGCATCGGCGGGGCTTTCTTTTGCCCTCTGGAACCAAGTCTCCGCTGCATCCAAATCTCCCGCGGCCAATGCCCATTCACCTAATCGTAGGCTTGCGCTGGCAGGAGCACCCGCCCGACCTTCCACTTCGGCCAACAGCTTTCGCGCCTCTTCGAGTTTGCCTTCTTGCTGCAAAATGTCCGCCAAATAGTACGGCCAATCCGGCGCCTGAGGATCGAGCGCAGCTGCCCGTTGGTAAGCAAGTTTGGCGGGAATCAACAGCTGGTGGGCGTGCAAAACCATGCCGAGCTCACCACTCTTGCGGGCCGAATCGGGCTGGACTCGCAGCGCGGAAAGAGCTTCTTCAACGGCTTCCCGCACTTCGCGTTGCGCATTTTGCAGCACGACCTTCGCTTCAATTTCCCCTACACTCGGCCCCGCCTCTTTCCGCTGGCAACTCGCACAAACGAATAGCATTAGCAGGATTCCGAAGCATTTCCCCAAACCATTCATGGCAAACCCCCTTCAGACTATCCCACCCACGCCCGCTTCGTTGGCAGACAAAAGCAAACTTTTTTTCCCTTCCCTATATTTTCGGTCTCCCCTCCCTACCCTCAGCGTACGTAAGCAGAGAGAAAACCAAAGCACAAAGAAGCTTCGGCAACTCTCGCTAATTTTTACTCAAAAAGAGGTTTCTATGGCTCCTGCTACCGCAACGTTCGCGGATTTTGTCGCTCCGGCGAAGCTCCCCTCCCCTGCCCTTTCGGCAATCCCCACCACGACCCGTTGGTCCTGGGCGTGCCGGGTTTTACCGTCGCTGCAAAGTGTCCACGTCACGGAGTTTTCGGCCCGCCGTCCCCAAGCGGGAGATCTGGCGCTGGTTGAAGTGGAGTCTATCGGAAGCCACGAAAGAATCACCACGCGGGACAACCAGCGGCTCAGAATTTATCCGGGCGATTTCATAGTGGGAGTCTTTGGCAACCGCTACGCGACCGACGCCTACGAGGCAGTCCTGCAGGACCACAGCAACCTGAGTCTGTTAACTGCCGGCGGCATGATTGGCACGGTGCTGAGCCGCCATCGCTCCATTGGCAAACCCACCACGCTGCGTCTGGTTGGCTACCTGACGGGCGCCCGTGGCGAAATTTTGAACCTACCGAAGCTGGCCTTTACGCCGACCCAACCGTTAAACCCCGTGCGGAACCTGATCGCGGTAGTGGGTACCGGCATGAATGCGGGCAAGACCACCTCGTGTGTCCACCTGATCAAGTCCTTGAGTAGCCGCGGTCTGAAGGTAGCGGCGTTAAAGCTTACCGGAAGCGTCTCCAATCGCGACCAGGATGAAATGAAATCCGCGGGCGCCGCCAAGGTGATCGACTTCAGTGACTACGGCTTTCCCTCCACTTATCTGGCCGACAAGGAAACGATTCTTTCAATCTTCAATACGATCATGGCGGACATCGAACCGCTGCAGCCCGATGTGATTGTAATGGAGATTGCCGACGGCGTCCTGCAGCGCGAAACCCGTTTTCTGCTGGAAGACCAAACGCTGAGGAGCCAGCTCTCCGGAGTGGTATTGGCAGCGGACAATGCGCTTTCGGCCCGCTACGGAGTCAGCCTGCTGGAGCAACTGGAACAGAGGGTTATCGGGGTAACCGGGCTCATCACCTCTTCCCCTCTCTGCATGAAAGAGTTTACGGAAATCTGCCAAGTGCCGCTTGCTCCCAGCGCTGGCCCTCTCGGCCCGATCGGTGATCTTGCCTGCCAAGCATTGGGCTTGACCCGTCCCGCGGGAGCCTAAGCCATGACGCCGCTCGGCTACGCCTGGCAAAGAACCGCTCCGCATTGGAAACTTTGGACCGGAGGGGCAATTTTGCGAACCGTGTTTCGCCTCTTGCCCCTGCAGGTTCCCATCGTGGCGGGGTGGATGATCAATCGCCTGGGGCAAAGCCCTGCCGCTGCTGATGCTTCGTTAGCTGCCCAAATCAATCAATACGGCTTTGCCTTGGCAGGCTTGGCGGCACTGACAGGCTTTAGTGCCTATGGCTCGGTTCGGTTGCGCAAGCAATTGGAGAATCAGCTTGACGGTGCACTGCAGCAGCAAGTGTGGAAAGGTTGGCAAAGTGCAGCCCCTTCTTTCCGCGCTAGCTTTGGCCTGGACCGCTTCACCACACAAACGCTCCCTTATTGCTCTGCGGCGGGCGACCTTGCCGGAGAGTGCGCCATGGAAGGCCTTGCAGCAGCTGCTCGCATGGCTTACCCCATATTGATGCTGCTTTTGATCGACCCCTGGCTGGCGCTGCTCCCTTTGGGTTTGTTGCCGCTGCAAGCGATGCTTTCGCATCTGGCCACCAACCATGGCCAGCGGCATGCGGCAAGCGAACGCGAGGCGCGGCGAAAGGCCAAAAAGTTGATGGCCCATAGCCTGGCAGGCGCAGATACGATTCAAACGCTCAGTGCGCAGACGCGCTTGGCAACCTGGATTGAAGAAGCGCAACAGCGTTTTGAAGGAGCAAAAGAAGCGAAGCGCAAATACGAACGGGTTCTCAGTAGCGCAGTTTGGGGAATTGCCGCCCTGGCCTTGGCGCTTAGCTGGTGGGTGGGGGCGCACCGCGTCGCCAGCGGAGCCTTATCCCTCGGCCAATTGGTTACCTTTGCGGGTTTTGTTGGCTTTCTCGCTCTGCCGCTGCGTAGCTTTAGCCGGATCTTCCGCAAATTTCGCAATGCGCTCGATCGTCTGGGCCAAGTGAGAGAGTTCTTGCTTGCAGCCGACAGGGCGGCGGTGAGCAAGAGGCACTTCTCCAGCCTGCCGGAAGGCGTTGTCCTGCAGATGAAGAATGTCTCCTGCGAGGCGTTTGGAAGCCCTATTTTGGCCAAGGTCTCGGCCGTGTTTCCGGAGGGCGAATTCATCTGGGTGCGTGGCCGTAGTGGTTGCGGCAAGACAACCTTTTTGCAACTTTTGGCGGGCCTGGAGACTCCCGCCCAAGGTTCTGTGGTGGCGTCTGCCGGGCCCATTGCACTGGTTCAACAACACAGCGAGATTTTTCCCACCAGCCTGCGGGCAAACCTCCTGCTGGCGCAGCCAAAGGCCAGCGATACGGAGATTTTTGGTGTGCTTGAAGGCGTAGGGCTCCTCAGCCTGGTTGAAAACCAGAAACAAGGATTGGCGGCCGTAGTTGGTGAAGACCTGCGCTTAAACGCGGGCGAGCGGCAGCGCCTTGCCTTGGCCCGCGCCCTTTTGCGCAAACCCAGAGTGCTGCTGCTGGACGAATCCTTGAGTGCTTTGGACGAAGAGGCGGAGCTGCAAATTCTCAACTTCCTGGCGAAGCAAAAACCGCACGTCACCATCATCCTGGTGGCTCATCAAGTGCGCTCGCTGTCGGCCATTGATCGCGTGATGGAACTACGCGATGGCCAACTGCACGAATGGGCTACTCAATACAAGCAACTTTCCGACGAAAGGGAATAACCTCTCCATGCAATCTGAACCTTTAGAAAGGCGGCGTGGCCCGGTGCTGCTAAGCGTGTGCGCTCTGGCAGTCGTACTCTCCCCCATAACGCAAAATTGGAGCCGAGCGCCGCACGACAATTTCCCGCTCAGTTATTACCCGATGTTTTCCGCCAAGCGCGGCGCTGAGTACAAAACCCCAACCTTGGTGGCTTTGAACGACAAAGGGGAGCGGACCGTCCTGAGTTATGAAGTTGCCGGTAGTGGAGGCTTCAACGAAGTGCGCCGGCAAATCCGCTCGCGCATTGAACACAAAAAGGCGAAGAGCCTTTGCCGGAAAGTGGCGAAGCGCGTTGTGCGCGACGAGACACTTCGCGGGCAGAACTTCACCAACATTCAGGTAATTACGGCCACCCACAACATTGACGCCTACTTCGCTGGCAACAAGGCGCCCGTTGAGGAGAAGGTGCACGCCACCTGCCCGGTAATGCAAGAGACCCAAGCGGAGGTGCGGCCATGAAGCGTGTCCAATCTTTTCTCAACAGCATCTGGTTTCCTGCACTTTCGCCCTCTCGCTTAGCGGTCATCCGCATTCTCACCGGTCTTTTCGCGCTCTGGTATTTGGCGGGGCGCTACAACATGATCTTGAAGGTGGCCTCCGCGGACACGTCTTTGTTCCAGCCAATTGGCGTGGTTAGCTTTCTTGCTTCGCCCTGGCCGCTCCCCTGGGTAGAAGCTTTGTTGATTTTCACCCTCGTCATGAATGTGGCCTTCGTACTGGGTTGGCAATACCGAATTAGTGGGCCCGCCTTTGCATTGAGCTTGCTTGTACTGCTCTGCTATCGCAATTCCTGGTCGATGATTTACCACAACGACAATGCCATGGTGCTGCATGTCCTGGTCCTAGGCTTTACACGCGCCGCAGACGTGCTCTCGCTCGATTCATTGTTCCGGCGGGCTTCCCACAACCCCAGCTACCCAACGGAACACTGGCGCTATGGTTGGCCCGTACAGTTGCTCAGCGCCGTCACCTTGGGCGGCTATTTCCTCTCCGGAGTTGCCAAACTCGCCAGCGATAGTGGCTTGTCTTGGTTGTTTGGCGAATCCTTGCGCAGCCAAATTGCTGTGGACGCAATTCGGAAAGAATTACTGGGCGCCGCCACCTCGCCCCTGGCCTATCAACTGTATGACCAAGTCTGGCTTTTCACCATCATCGGAACGGTCTCCCTACTGGTGGAACTCGGCGCGCCGCTGGCCCTGCTCCATCCTCGCTTGGGCTACGCCTGGGTTGCCAATGCCTTCCTCATGCATTGGGGCATTTTCCTGCTGATGCACATTACCTTTCGCTACCAAATGGCCGGCTTTATTTTCCTCAGTTTTTTGCCCCTGGAACGCTTGGTTGATAAGCTTCGCCAGCGCAAACTCCCTCTGCCAGAGGCGGGCGAACAAAAGCTCACCCTGCTATTTGACGGCCACTGCCGCTTCTGCATTGGGCAGATGCGCTTACTAAAAATGGTAGATGTATTCGGCCAATTACGCTTCCTCTCGCTGCACGATGAGCAAGCGCGCGAACTAGCGCCCTCCTTTAGCCACGACGAGCTTATGCAACAAATGGTTGCGGTTTCTCCCAGTGGCCAAGCCGCTGGCGGTGCTGCAGCGGTTCGCACACTTTCGCGTCACTTGCCAATGCTGTGGATTCTCGCCCCTTTGCTCCACTTTCCGGGCTCCCTGCCCTTGTGGGCGTGGGCTTATCGACAAGTGGCGGAGAGCCGTTATCGAATTGCGGGGATGGTCTGCGAAGACGGCACTTGTTCCTTCAAACCCGCAAATCGCCAAGGAGTGTCCAATGCACAATAACCAGCCTGCCCCATTCCGCAGCGAAGTCATCGGCACTTCGCATTTGGGCCAACCGCTCAACCTACGCATTTATGGCCCAGCGTCCCGGCCCCTGCGCGTGTTCGTAATTTGTGGCCAGCATGGCGATGAACGGGCCATCCGGAAGGCATTGCGGCATTTTCTGGAAGAACATGCGCCAACGCTGTCCCGCAGCATTCCGTTTCTTCAGTTGGCGGTGTTGGCAGATGCGAACCCCGATGGCTTGGCCGCGCGCACTCGCGCGAACGCCCAAGGCATCGACTTAAACCGGGACCATGTGCAACTGCGCGCTCCTGAAACCCGCGCCATTCACGAGTTCATTCGCTCCTGGCGGCCACACCTGGTGGTGGATCTCCACAACTATCCTTCCCGCCGCAAGCACTTGGTAGACCAGCGGCTCCGCCTGGGTTGGGACGTTTGTCTGGAAATTCCGACAACTCCCGCTGCCGGGTGTAGCGCTGAACAGCCCCCTTTCGCAAACCTCTTCGAGTGCTTGAATCGCGTTTCGCATAAAGCCGGATTCCACTTTGGCCGCTATGGTTTATTTGGTGCCGATGGAAGCTTTCGCCACGGAACGCCGCTTCTTGGGGATGCCCGGAATACCCTAACGCTACGCTACGAAGTCCCGACGCTGCTGTTGGAAGTGCGCAATCCCTCACGCAGCGATCTGCCGCCTGACCGCCACTTATTGCGCACCGCCGTCGCCGCCACCTTGTGGGAAATTGCCCTTTGGGCAGTACGGGAGGCGAAGCACTTATTGGAGTTTGAGCTGCCCAGCAACCCGGGAACACGCGTACCCTACTCTTTCCGCCGCCGTCCCGCGTTGGAGGGAAAGTTACCGGTGCGCCACCTGGACAACGGCACTTTAAGCTTCTTGCCCCTTGCCCGGGACCGCCGCAAAATCCAAGCTCGCCGCCATCGTTCCTTGCCCCCCTCTTACTCGCTTCACCCCTACCAATGGCAGGCACTGGAATTGCTCCAGGCGCACGGATACCAGTTCACAAAAGCCCCCCAATGTAGTTGCTGGGAAGTGTCCTTATCCCAAGTCGGAGGAAGGCTTTTGGCCCTATTGCTGGACCAGGATTCGCCCTATTCTCTCCGCCGGCGGCAACCAGAAGCCGCATCCTCCAACATGTCCGGCAACCAAGTTATTTCAGGAGAAATCTGCCATGATTGACGCTCATTCTTCCCTCGCTCAGGATCGAGCCTTGATGGTCCGCGACCCTGCTAAGGCAGAGATTGCCACTCTCAATCTCCCCGACCGCGTGCGCGTGTACACTCTTGGCTCACGACCCTTGCTTGCGGTTAGCCTCTCCATGGTGCTTGCCGTGCTCAGCACACTTGCGGGCATGATCTGGTTTGTGGGAGAGCGAGACAAACTCGCGCGTAAAGTTGCCGAAGAGCGGCAAGCGGCGTGGGAAACCCGCTGGGCCACGCAAGACTTGCACTACCAAAAGCAAATGCAGAGCTTGCAGCAATTGCTCGCGGAAGCAACGAAACAGAATGCCGAAGCTCCGCCTCCGACGCCGATCATTGTCCAAGTTCCCTATCGCCTTGCTCCCGACCCCACGGCGGCGGCCAAACGGGAAACTTCCCCAACGCTTCCCGCACCTCTGAGTGCTCCGGTTCCCGGCGCGCCAACCGTGGCGAATGCGGCGATTGCCGTTCCCCCAACGGTTCCGCCGGAACGCGTGAAGATGACCCTACGCGGCGATGAGGAAGAATTCGAGCCGCAGGAGAAGAAGCAGCGGAACCCATTGGTTCGCTTCTTCACGAATCCACTGGTCATCGATAGCGCAGTGCTGACATCCTCCGTTTTGGTTCCACCCTCCTTGCCGCTCACACTTGCCCAATCCCGACTCGGCAGAAGGTTAACGGCGGGAGTGTTCAAAAAGACCAAGACCAGCAAAACCGTGGGAGCGAAGATCGCCCGAGATGTTGGCGATATGCCGATCACCAAGCGTCGCCGCCGCTGATCGCGGACGGGAAAATGCGCTTGCCTCGAGAAATGCGGCATCCTAAGCAATGGTTGGCTTCCCGGTTCTCTCCATGCCCGTTTGTCTGCAAAATCTCACCGTACGCTATGGCAGCAAGGCCGCATTGTGTATGGTCTCGGCACAACTGGAGCCGAGCCAATGGGTACTCTGTACGGGCAATAGCGGCAGTGGGAAGAGTACCTTGGCGGATGTGATCTGCGGAACTCTGCCCGCGAAGGCAATTGTCGAGGGAAGCATCACCACTTCCGGGCACAGAGTCGCCAAGATCTGGCAAGAGCCTTCCGCCACTTTTTCGCCTTATCGCACCATCACAGAACAGATAAGGGATGTCCTGCGCGCTACCGGCCAGCTACCCTCGCTTGCGCAAAGCTTGCTGGATCAAGTTGGTCTTGCCGCCCACGCATCTTCCTTTCCGCGCCAACTGAGTAGTGGCCAGATCCAAAGGGCGGCCATTGCCCGCGCACTTGCAACACAGCCGGATCTCCTGGTGGCGGACGAAGCTACGGCATCTTTGGATGGCGAAACAGAGCGCGACATCGTGGAGCTGCTCAACGGGCTTCGCCACGCGCACGGCTTCGGAATCCTGTGGTTGAGCCATCTGCCCGCCGCGGTCCTTCCCTACGCCACAGAACATTGGCACATCGAGCAGGGGAGCTTGCAACGGGTGGCCGGAGCGAAGCCCAGCGTGGGACCGAGCTTGGCTCCAGGCTCAGTTCTCGATAGACCCGCCAGCGAGCTGTTGCTGGAAGCCAAGCATCTTTCGAAGGCCTACGGTTCACTCGTGTTTGAAGGTATTTCGCTGCGCCTGTACCAGGGCCGCACCCTCGCATTAATTGGGCGAAGCGGATCCGGCAAGTCTACGTTGGCTCGCCTTTTGGCGGGTCACGAAGAGGCAGATTCCGGCGCCGTCCATCGGCACGCGCCGGTTCAACTTATCCTTCCCGATACCTACCGCGCGCTGAACCCCCATTGGAAGGTCGGCGAAGCCGTAGCCGAGGCCCTGCGCATTCAAGGTATTTCAAGTGCCATTCGGCAGCAGCGCGCCAAAGAGATGCTCAACCGCTTGGCGCTCGACGACATCGACCTGGAGCGCCCCGTGTCTACGCTCAGCGGAGGCCAAAGGCGCCGGCTCTTGGTGGCCAGAGCGTTATTGTGCGAGGCAAAGATTTTGATTTTCGACGAAGCGACGAATGGCTTGGACGCCGAGCTGCGCACCAGCTTCTTGGCGCTGTTGCGGAAGCTGCAACAAGAGCTCGGGCTTGCTTATCTTTGGATCACGCACGACTACACGTCGCTGCCCGCCTTCGCAGACGAAGTTGTCACTCTTATACACGGTTCTCTGCAGGAAATGGACTATGGTGCGAATCTTCCTGCGTAGCTTCTCCCTCCTGGCGGCCCTTGCCTTCTTCACCTTTCTGCTAGCAGATTGGGCGCCGGGCGATTTTCTTACGCAATTTGAGGCCTCCAGCGCCACTTCCGCTGAGGCAAGCGAAGCGCTGCGCAACCGCCTTGCCCTCGATCAACCACTCCTCTCCCGCTTCTCCTTTTGGCTCGCATCCTGGTCGCGCGGCGAGTGCGGGGTTTCGCTGGCTTACCAAACCAGCGTGTGTGGGCTCTTGGCGCCGCGCCTGCTGACGACGCTCCAACTCAATTTCCTTGCCACCTTGCTCGCGTGGTTGAGCGCCGCTTCGTTGGCGATTCCCGCGGCATCTCGGCCAAAGGGATGGGTGGATTTGATGCTGAGCGGCATGGCTTCCTTGCTGTTGGGCTTACCCGAGATTTTGCTCGCATTGCTTGCCGTTTGGCTCTTTGGCTTTCACAGCTTTTTGCCCTACGCCGTTCTTGCCTTGGCCGCATTGCCGACGTTGGCGCTGCACCTCCGCGCCAGCTTTACCGAAGCGCTGGCCCACCCTGCCGTTCGGGCATCGCAACATTACGGAATCCGCGGCTTCGCGCTTTGGTGGCACTATGTGCTGCCCCTTGCCGCACCCCCATTAATTGCTCTTGCGGGCTTGTCCTTTGGTGGTTTGTTGAGCGGCTCTTTGCTGGTGGAGGCAGCCCTCGGAGTGCCCGGCATGGGTTCCCTGGTTTTGGAAGCGGTGGAGGCCCGGGATACTGCGGTAGTGGCCGCGGGTGTGGGCGCATCCGGATTGTTGCTGATGGCCGCAAATCTCTTGAGTCGCGCGGCGCAAGAATCCCTACGGAGCCGCCTATGAAGCAGCGCTTGATTTGGTTCCTCGCACTTTGGACCGCCCTTGCCTTGCTCGGCCCACGGCTGGCGCCCCATCCGCCGGAAAAGCAATTCCGTACCCAAGCCGCGGCCGCGCCCAGTGCGCAATTCTTGCTTGGAACAGATGAACTGGGCCGCGATCGCTTTTCCCGCCTGCTCCACGCCAGCCAGTGGTCTCTGTTCGCGGGAGCCTCCGCCACCGTACTTACTCTATTCCTCGGCTTAGCGCTCGGCCTCTCCTCGGCGGCTGGACCAAGCTGGTGGCGCGCGGCGCTCCACTGGGCTGCCGATCTTAGCCTTAGCTTGCCCTGGCTCTATCTATTAATCGCCTTTCGCAGCTTTCTTCCGCTCTCGCTTGCTCCAGGCGTCGCCTTCGTACTGATCATCACCCTGGTAGGTTTGCTCGGATGGGCCGCTCCGGCCAAGTTTTTGGAAGCCGCCGCGCAAGAATCACTCGCCAGCGATTATGTGCGCGCTTCCCGAGCCATGGGCGCCAGCACATTCTTTGTGCTTCGCCGTCATGTGATGCCGCATTTGGGGACCGTGCTTGTCCCGCAATTCTGTTTGCTGCTTCCGCAGTATGTGCTGGCAGAGTCCGCGCTATCCTTTCTGGGTTTGGGCTTAGGGGAACCCACGCCCACCTGGGGCACCATGCTGGCCAACGTCCGGGAGCGCTTAACGGTTGGGCTTGCGTGGTGGGACTTGGCGCCGCTGTTGCCAGTCGCCGCACTTTCTTTTTCCAGTCATTGGGGAAATAGTCATCGGGAGGATAAGTTACCTTGACAAAAGTGATTCGTCCCATCGCCGCAAGTTTCTTTGCGCTCCTTCCTCTCCTTGCCGCTCCTGGCGGTCCGCTGGTCATTTCGCAACGCTCCGAGCCACGCACCTGGAATCCGGTCTTCGCAATCGATGCCAACACGCGCGATGTCTTGCGCCTGGTCCATGGCCGCCTTGGCCGCATCAACGGGCAGAGTCAACAACCGGAACCATACCTTGCCGAAGCCTGGCAGTTTTCGCCCAGCGGGAAGCGTTGTGTTGTGCAGTTGCGGCGCGGTGTGAAGTTCTCCGATGGCCATCCTTTCACGGCCGACGATGTCTTGTTCAGCTTTGCGCTCTACCAAGACCCCAAGCTCGCCAGTCCGCAGAAGGACTTGCTCGCTCCCGCGGGAAAGCCGATTCAAATCCGAAAACTAAGCGCCTATTCTCTCGAGCTTACTTTTGCTGAACCCTTCGCCCCCGCCGCCCGGCTCTTTGATGGCCTTGCCATTCTGCCCAAGCATATTCTTGAAGCGCCCTATCGAGAGGGCACGCTCAATCGTTTTTGGACGCTGGCCGAAGGTCTAAACCGCTTTGCGGGTTTGGGCCCCTTTGTGCCCGCAGCCTATCTGCCGGGGCAAAAGTTGAGCCTTCGCCCTAACCCCCATTTTTTCCGCCGCGGCCAACCGCGATTGCCGGGCATTGAAATTCTTTTTGTCGCCGACCAAGTGGCCGAGATGCTTCGCTTCCAAAGAGGCGAAATCGATTTGCTCCACCGCCCTCTACCCAAGCCCTTCGCCACCCTGGGGCCCAATTCGGCCAAGCTGGACTTGGGCGCAAGCCTTGACTATCACTTCCTGGTCTTTAACCTCAATCCGCTTCCGACAGCAATAGACCCGGGCCTGCGAATACGCCAAAGCTGGTTTACCCACCGCGAGTTTCGCCAAGCGGTGCACTTGGCCTTGGACCGGGAAGCCATGATCAGTCTGGCCTTTGATGGCCGGGCCACACCGCTGCGGTCGCACGTAACTCCGGCCAACCGCGTTTGGCTGGCAGACCCGAAACCGCCGCGGCGCGATCTATCCCAAGCCCGTGCCCTGCTTGCGCAATTGGGTTTCAAGCAGAACGGCAAGCAACTCCTGGATCCCCAAGGCCAGCCCGTGCGACTTACGCTAGCCGTGAATGCTGCCAACAACAACCAGACGCGCATGGCCGCGATACTTCAGCAGGATCTCGCCGACCTGGGCATCGAGCTGCAAATTGCGGCTCTCGAATTCCGCAGCTTGGTGGACCGGATTCTGAAGAAGAAAGACTACGACGTGGCCCTAATGGCCCTATCTTCGGGCGACGCGGACCCGAACGCGGAAATGAACATTTGGCCCCTGGGCGCCCCCATGCACATGTGGAACCTTTCCGCGGCCCAAGCTCCCGCACCGTGGGAGAGAGAAGTGGACGAGCTTATGCAACAGCAACGCCGCGAATTGAGCCCCGCAACGCGGCGCGCCCTTTATGCCCGCGTACAGGAAATCGTTGCGCGCGAGCTTCCCCTGGTGCCTTTGGTGAGTCCGAATTTATTGGTGGCGCATAAGGTAGAGCTTGAAGGCGTCCGCCCGAGCCTGCTGCCGCCTTATGCGCTGTGGAACGTGGAAGAACTTCGTTGGAGCTCCCCCCGCCGATGACCGCTGCCGATCTGGGGCTGGTGAAGCCTCATCCTGGTTGGTCGGATGGCGAGCTTGTAGAAGCTTGCCGCGAAGGCAATGCAGAGGCTTGGAATGCCCTGCTGGAAAAATACAAGCGCCTGATCTACGCCATTCCCTTTCGCTATGGCGCAACGGCTGCCGACGCCGACGATATTTTTCAGGCCGTTTGTATGGAGCTTTACGAAGAATTGCCTCGTCTGCGCCGCACCGAAGCCTTGCGCTCGTGGCTTTCCACCGTAACTTCGCGCGAAAGCTTGCGTTGGAAGCAACGCCGCAAGCGCCGGGGGGAAGAGGATTGGGAGAATGCGCCCGAACCAGCCGCCAATGCTTCTATCGCGCCGGACTTGGAGGAATTGGAACGCGGCCAACTGGTGCACAACGCCATTGCCCTGCTCCCAGAACGGTGCCAGCGAATGGTGCGGATGTTGTTTTTTGAAGATCCCCCGCGAGCTTATGAGGCAGTCGCCGCGGAGCTGGGTCTTGCCATTGGCTCCATCGGCTTTATCCGTGGCCGCTGCCTGAACAAACTGCAAAAGGCATTGGCGGAGGTGGGATTTTGAGCACCACCCAGTCAGATGTGAGAGCCCTTTACAGTGAAGCCCTGCAGTTAACCACTGTCGATCTGCACCAAGCAGAGCGCTTAGCCCGCCAAGCCCACAAACTGGCCACGCGGAATCAAGAAGCCGCAGAACTCGGGTTAACCGAGCGCTTGCTGGGCCATGTCTGCCTGCTGCGCTCGCGCCACCAGGCAGCGGTGGAACACTATGCAAGAAGCATTGAGCATTTCGATGCCGCCGGGCTTCCTCTCGAAGCTGCGATTACGCGCAGCGGCGCCGCGGGAGCACTGATTTATCTGGCCGACTTTGACAGGCTGGAAAGCTGGGCCCATCTCGCCCGGCAGGAATTTGTCGCGCGGCAGGACCGCGCTCGTCTGGCCCGGCTCGATGGCAATCTTGCTTTGAGTCTTTACCGGCAGGACCGTTTCGTCGAGGCCTATGCCATCTACGACCGCCTGCACCAGGAGTTCCTAGAAGTAGGCCGGCCCGTGGATGTGGCCAACATTCTCTGGAACAAAGCCACGTGTTTGATCTCTTTAGGCCGCTATGCAGAGTCTTCCAAAGTGTACGCGGAGGCCCGGCAATTTGCGCAGAAACACCAAATGCCCGTGCAAGCCGCGGCGGTGGATTACAACATCGCTTACTTGCACTACCTTTGCGGCGACTATACCGAAGCCATGCAACTCTATGCGGGTGCCCGCCGCAGTGGCGAGCCTTACCGGCGTGCGCTGTGCGATTTGGACGAAGCGGAGATGTACTTGGAACTGAACCTCTTTGCCGAATCCGCGCAGTTTGCCGCCTTGGCCACCAAGCAATTCCGCAAGCTTCGTTTGCCGTACGAAGAAGGCAAAGCGCAAGCCTTCCAAGCAATCGCCGAAGGGCAATTGGGCCAAGCCACGGAGGCCCTGCGCACGATTGGGCGATCCCGGCGTATCTTCCGCCGCGAGCGCAACCAGGTTTGGCTTGCGTTGTTGGACCTTTATGAGGCCATCCTGCTCGAACGCTTTGGGCAACTGCCCCGTGCCCGCCAGCGCGCCCAACGCGCCCAACAATTTTTCGCGCAATCGGATTTCCCCGGTAAGGCCATTACCGCCGACCTGTTCTTGGCCCGGCTGGATTTGCAATCGGGCCACGGACCCGCCGCGTTTCTTGCCTGCCAGTCAGCTCTGCAGCGGCTGCAGGAGCAACCCTTCCCTTCCCTGCGCTTCCAAGCCACGCAGCTCTGGGCGGAAATCTTGGAATCTCTGGGGCAGTTGTCCCTTGCTCACCAAGCCTACGAGGCTGCTCACCACATCCTTGAGGAACTCCGCTTTCGTTTGCGTGGCGAGGAACTGAAGATCGCATTCCTGAAAGACAAATACAGCATCTACGAAAGCCTTTTTCTTTTGACCATTCACCGCAACGCGGAACGGGTACCGGCTCAGGAGGCCTTTGCCATTGTGGAGCGGGCGAAATCCCGCAGTCTCTTGGAATCGGCAGGCGTCGCCAGCGCGGCCGACCAATCCGCCTTAACGGATTTGCGTCGCGAATTGGACATGGTCTACCAACAGCTACAGCGCGTGGAGTTGGGACAGGATCGCGCGCAGGGTAAGAATCTCCGCCTGGAGGCTCAGCGTCTGGAGGCCGCCTTGGCCGGTCGGGCATTGGCGGAAAATGCTATGGCGAAGCCGATAAGTTCCCCCGCCACCGAGGCTATTCACGCGCCCGATTTCGCCGCCCACTTGCCCAGTGACACTCAGGTACTGGAGTATTTTGTGGCTCGCGCTTCCCTCTTCGCGCTTGTTTTGGATCGGCGGGGATGTGAAGTTGTGCCGCTGGGGAGCATGAGGGAAGTGGAAGCAGCCGCGCGTTTTTTGCGCTTTCACTTGGAGCAGTTCCTGCCGGAGGAACGAGTTCTCCGCGCCCACCTGGAAACGCTTTATCGCCTTCTCATCGCCCCCTTGCAAGAGAAACTGCGTGGCCCGCGTTTGGCTATTGTTCCGCACGGCATCCTTCACACGGTCCCCTTCGGCGCACTTCGCGATGGGCAGGAAACGCTTATGGACCGGTTTACCCTTCGCTACAGTCCATCGGTCAGCCTTTTGGTGGCGGCAGAGCAACGGCCCGCTTCCGGGGCAGGCGAATCGCTGGTTCTGGGAATTGAAGATGCCCAAGCCCCGGGGTTTGCCCAAGAAGCCAGGGAGGTGGCTGCCTTGTTGCCCAACTCCCGCCTCTTGCTTGGAGATTCCGCCAGCACCACGGGCTTTTTGGCCGCCGCCCCGCAAGCTGGTCGAATTCACTTGGCCGCGCATGGCCATTTCCGCAAAGCCGCGCCTATGTTTTCTTACTTGCAGCTGGCCAATTCCCGGCTTACCGCCTTCGATTTACAACGAACCCCGCTCCAGGCCGATCTTGCCGTTTTGAGCGGTTGCAGTACTGGCTTGGCGGATGTAGTCGGTGCGGATGAGGTAATGGGCTTGGTGCGCAGCCTCCTGGTGGCGGGGGTCCGCACTGCGGTCTTGAGCCATTGGGATGTTCGCGACGAGGCCGCCTTGGCCTTTATGCGTAATTTTTACCGGGCGCAGCTGATGGAAAACTTGCCCGCCGACGAGGCCCTAAGGAAGACAAGTCTATTACTAAGAAACACTTACGAGAGCGTGCGGGATTGGGCTGCCTTTGCGGTTTACGGAGCCGCAAAAAAATCGTGAATTTTTTTCGCATGCCCTATATCAATCCGCATCCGTGCATCCCTATTCCAGTGAAGGTAGTTTATGGCATCTGCCCCGCCAAATCACTTTAGTCTTGCCGAATGGATGGCTTTCGTCCGGCACACCCTCAACCCGGAGTTGGAGGCTTCTTTGCGCCATCATTTGGAACACGATCAGTGCCCCCAGTGCCAAGCCACAGTTGCCCAGCTCAAGGAAGCATACGCCGCCGCGCGTGCTTTGGAAGCCTTTAACCCGCCGGCTTCTACCCTTGCCCGCGCTCAGTCATTGTTCCAACCGGCGCCGAACGCCGCGTGGTGGAGTTTTCCTGCCCGCGTTGCCGAAGCATTGGCGGACGCATGGCCCACTCCCGCTCTTGCGGCGGGCTGGCGGCACGTTGAGGCGGAGCCTGCACAGATTTATCGCGCCGGCTCGTTGCTCTTCCGCTTGAAAAAGGACGTCACAACCAATGGCGGCCTGGTGGTACTGGGAACACTTGCGGAAGAAAAATTAGAAACACGTCCCATCGCTGATTGTCCAATGTATGCGGTCAGCGGCAAGCGGGTTCTGGCAGAGACCAGAACCAATCGCTTTGGTGAGTTTCTGATGGAATTCCCTCCGGCCGGCCGTTTGCGCCTGGTGGCCGTCCTGCCGGAAGCCACCGAACGTATCGAAATTGATTTGGATGCCCGACCGCATCCCGGAAGTGCTTAGAAAGGCCCCACCCATGAAGCGCCGTACCTTGATCTGCTGGCTGTTATGCCTTGCCCTGTTCGCAATCCCCGGCTTTGCCTTCGACGACGATGACGTGAAATTACTTCTGCGCGTCGCTCCGCAAAATCTGCAAGCGATTCTCGATAAGTTTGACCTCGAAGTGGAGGATGCCTTCCCGGAGCAAAATCTCTATCTTGTCGAGTGGGAAGGTGGGGATGACAACGATGACAGCGACGACGACGACGATGATGATGATGACGACGACTCCGAGAGCCTAGATCGCTTTCTTCAGCGAGTTCGCCGGGATCCGCGCGTTCTAGCGATTGAGGTTAACCAGGAGTTGGAACTCCGGGAAGACGACGACAATCCGCTTGTCGCCCCGAATGCCAATCCGGCCAGCCAAGCCTTGGTTGACCGGCAGTTAGTCCCCTTCCACGGCACCCAAGCATTAAAAGGTTATGTGGAGCAGCCTGCGGCACACCGCATCGAAGTGGACGAAGTTCGCAGCCTTGCCTCGGGAGCCGGAATTGTCGCCATTATCGATACGGGCGTGGACACTCGCCATCCGCTGCTGCGGGACCGTCTGTTGCCCGGATTCGACTTTACGCGCAATCAGCCCGTCGCCGACGAAATCATGGACTTGAACGGACAAGACGGTGGCGTTTTGACCCAAGAAGCAGCAGTGTTCCTCGAGTCCTTGCGCCCCACCAACATCAGCTCCTATGCCACTCCGATCCTTACGCAAGAGGCAGCGGTTTTTTTGGAAGGAGCTCGTCCCCCTTCCGCCTTTGGCCACGGCACGATGGTGGCTGGTCTTGTGCGCTTCACCGCGCCAGACGCGTGGATTCTTCCCGTAAAAGCGTTCGACGCAAATGGCAAAGCCACGCTGTTTAATCTGGTGCGCTCGATTTACTACTCTGCATCGAAAGGCGCAAGGGTGATCAACATGAGCTTCACCTTGGCGCAACCCTCTGCCGAATTCACGCGGGCAATCCACGACGTCACCATGCAAGGAGTTGTCTGCGTTGCGGCATCAGGCAACGATGGTTTGCAGACCATGGTTTATCCTGCTGGCTTTCCGACTGTGATCGGGGTTGCCTCAACAAACGCCAATGATCAGCGCAGCGCGTTTTCCAATTTCGGTCCCCAACTGGTTACCCTTGCCGCGCCCGGGGAGGGCCTCATCACCACTTATCCCGGCGGTTACGCTGCGGCTTGGGGCACTTCGTTCAGCACTCCGCTCGTGGCCGGAGCGGTTGCGCTAATGGAACAGCTTCGCCCTGGCACTACGGTCGATCAAGCTATTGGCGCACTTTCGCAAGCAAAACCAATAGGCGATGCCGGGCTGGGCTTCGGGCGCTTGGATGTTTCGAAGGCTTTGGCCGGCCGTTTGGTACAGCCTTAGAAGCTTTTCCAGTGATAGCGTAAAGCCGTGCGTGTTTTCCTCACGGTTCTTCTTTTCACGGTTGCGCTTTGGGCGCAGCCGGTTACCATTCCCCTGCTGCCACCGGGCCCGGGCAATCCGCGCAACACCGAAGGCGACTTCCTTGCCTTGCGGGATGGTCGCATTCTGCTGGTCTATACCAAATTCACCAGCGATGGCCCTATGGACTCTGGCTCCGCAATGCTCGCGGCACGCACCTCATTGGACCAAGGCGCTTCCTGGAGCAGCACCGACGACGTGATCCTGGAAAACGAAGCCCAAATGAATGTAATGTCGGTGACACTTCGCCGCCTTGGGAACGGCCACATCGGGCTTTTCTATCTGCGGAAAAATTCCATGCTCGATTGCCGGCCTTACCTGCGGACCTCGCGCGACGAAGGCAAAACCTGGAGCAAGCCGCGTTTGCTCGTCAAGGAACCAGGCTACTGGATTTTGAACAACGACCGCATCAGCGTTCTGCGCGATGGCACGCTGGTGATGCCCCTTGCGCTGCACCGCAACACCTCGGCCGATCCCAAACAGTTCAACCGCAAAGGTGTGGCCATGACCTACCAATCCCGCAACCATGGCAAAAGCTGGAAGCGCAGTTCGACGATTCTGGAGCATCCCACGGGCGATCCTTCCGGCTTGCAGGAACCGGGAGTCGTGGAGCTGAAGGATGGCCGGCTGCTCATGTACATGCGCACGGCTTCGGGCAGCCAGTACTTCGCTTATTCCAGCGACCAGGGCAAAACCTGGGGCGCCGCTTCGCCCTCTCCGCTACTTTCTCCGCTATCCCCGGCGAGCATCGAACGTATTCCCAAAACCGGCGACTTGCTGGCCGTCTGGAACAATCACGCCGACGTTAACGACACCATTCGCAATCGGCTGCGCACCCCTTTGACGGTGGCCCTTTCCCGCGACGAGGGCAAGACCTGGACCCACCACAAGAACCTCGCCGACGCCCCCGATGGCTGGTATTGCTACACCGCCATCGAGTTCGCCGGTGAACGCGTGCTGCTTTCCTACAACTCTGGCAATTCACAGCTTGGCCGTTTAAGCCGTAATGTGATCACTTACTTCGATCTTGCCTGGCTCTATCGGGCTAATTAGAAATTTTGTCTTGGCCCAGAAACTCACGAAACCGCTCTGCGATTTCGTCCCTTATGGTTCGGAAGGCGGCCAACCGCGTCGCTTCGTCGCCTTCCACCGCCGCGGGGTCCGAAAAGCTCCAGTGCACCATCTGCGCCTGCCCCGGGAACACCGGGCAGCTTTCCTTGGCGTTGTTGCACACGGTGAAGACGTAGGCGAATTCCTGGTCCCGGAATTCATCCACAGACTTGGAGCGGTGCGAGGTGATGTCCACGCCCAAATCGGCCATCGCGGCAATCGCCTCTGGCCTTACGAAACTTGGTTTCGTTCCGGCACTGTGCACTTCAAAGCGGTCTCCGGCCAGGGAACGCAAGAGCCCCTCCGCCATCTGGCTGCGCGCCGAATTTCCGGTGCAGAGAATCAACACTTTTTGCTTTTGCATAGCTCTCTCAGTCTTTCGGGCTTCACCACGTGGTTGCGCGTACAACATTCCGCGTAGAGGAAACCTAACAATTCTTCCAGCGTGGCGGTGTTGGCGCGATACCAAAGAAAGGTGCCTTCCCGCTGCACCACCACCAACCCCTCATGCCGCAACTTCTCTAAGTGGTGCGACAGAGTACTTGCGGGTATGCCCAATTCCTCTTGAATTTCGCTAGCCACCATTCCCTCCGGATGCGCGGCTAACAGCAAGCGCACAATGGTTAAGCGGGCTTCGTTACCCAAGGCAGCGAATTGGTCCGCCACACTGGCAGCGTTTATCTGGGTCTTGCGGACCGGCATCTATTTCGATAATACTAGAAACATCATGAAAGACGTCAAGCAAATCGTCCAACAAAAATATGGGGCCGCCGCCTTGCGCGTCACCCAAGGCCAAAGCAATAGCTGCTGCGGCGGCAGCTCTTCGTGCGGCGAAGTTGATCCGATCACCAGCAATCTTTATGCCTTCGACCAGACCGCGGAATTGCCCGAGACCGCCGTACTGGCTTCGTTAGGCTGCGGCAACCCCACGGCGCTGGCGGAACTGAAGGCGGGCGAAACGGTGTTGGATCTTGGCTCCGGCGGCGGCATTGACGTGTTGCTCTCGGCCAAGCGCGTTGGCCCCACGGGCAAAGCGTACGGTTTGGACATGACCGACGAAATGCTCGCCTTGGCGCGCGAGAACCAGCGCAAATCCGGGCTAACCAACGTGGAATTCCTGAAGGGCGAAATTGAACACATCCCGCTGCCCGACAACTCAGTGGATGTCATCATCTCCAACTGCGTCATCAATCTTTCTGCCGACAAGGATCGTGTACTCGCCGAGGCTTTTCGTGTTTTGAAGCCGGGCGGCCGCTTTGCGGTTTCGGATGTGGTGGTTCGCGGCGAGGTTCCTGCGGCCATGCGCCGCAACATGGAGTTGTGGGTGGGTTGCGTGGCGGGCGCGCTCGAGGAATCCGAGTACCGCGCGAAGCTCCATCAGGCGGGATTTGGCGAGATCGATCTGGAAGCCACGCGCGTGTATCATGCCGAGGATGCCAAAGGCTTTCTACACACCAGCGGATTGGATGTGGAAGAGTTTGCCCAAGCCGTAGACGGCAAGTTCGCCAGCATGTTTGTTCGCGCAACTAAGCCCTTGCATGCCTGAACCAGCTCGCTTACCTTTCTTTGAGCGCTACTTAAGCCTCTGGGTCGCCTTGTCCATGGGGTTTGGTTTGGCGCTTGGCAAGGCGCTCCCGGCTCAAGTTGCGATTCTCCGGCGGCTGGAATTTGGGGAAGGCAGCCAGATCAATGTGCCCATCGCCATCCTGATCTGGCTGATGATCATCCCCATGATGATGAAAGTCGACTTCGCTTCGCTTCGCCAAGTGGGTGCCAAGCCGAAGGGCTTGCTCGTTACCCTCTTTGTGAATTGGATCGTGAAACCCTTCTCGATGGCCTTTCTGGCCTGGCTGTTTTTCCGCCATGTCTTTGCTGCTTGGATTTCTCCCGACGAAGCTTCGCAATACATCGCCGGGTGCATTATTCTTGCCGCGGCGCCCTGCACGGCTATGGTCTTCGTCTGGAGTTACTTGACCGATGGCGATCCCGCCTACACGCTGGTTCAGGTTTCCCTGAACGACCTCATCATGTTGGTGCTGTTTGCGCCACTGGTGCGCTATTTGGTCAGCGGCGCCTCCTCGCTCGAAGTGCCTTTCGCGGTATTGCTGAATTCGGTGCTGGTATTCATTGTCGTGCCGCTGCTGATCGGCGTTTTCTTGCGCTATTGGTTTTTACGGCGCCACAGCCTGGAGTGGTTTGAAAAGGACCTGCTGCCGCGCTTTGCACCGGTCAGCATTGTGGCGCTGCTCTCTACCTTGGTTTTTATCTTTGCCTTTCAAGCCGACAACATCACGACCCGCTTCACCCACGTCCTACTGATTTCCGTACCGATTCTCCTGCAGGTTTACTTCAATTCCTCGCTCGCCTACGGGCTCATGCGCATATTGCGCGTGCCTTACGCCATCGCAGCGCCCGGGGCACTGATTGGCGCGAGCAATTTCTTTGAACTCGCCGTAGCCACCGCCATCGCGCTCTTCGGCCCGGAATCTGGCGCCGCTCTCGCCACCGTGGTCGGAGTGCTAATTGAAGTGCCTGTCATGTTGAGCGTTTGCGCCGCCTGCAACCGCACCCGGCACTGGTTCGCCCAAGCCGCCTAAAATAGGAGCATGGCCAATTTCCTCGCCCATCCTCGGGAACTTTGGTGGCGGAAGGTGCTGTTTCAGCTTCACCTTTGGGCTGGCATTTTCCTGGGTCTTTACTTTGTTGTAATCGGCCTCACCGGTTCCCTCATTGTCTATAAAAAAGAGCTTGAACGAGCCGCCATTCCGCAGCTCATCCAAGTGCCGGTGAAAGCCGAGCGCGCCAGCTTCCAGGCCTTGTACGAAGCCGTTTGGGCAGCCTATCCGCAGGCCTCTATCTCTAACGTGTTCCTTTACCCGGAAGGTGTTTCCTGGTCTTTTCGCCTCTCCGAAAACAAGGAGAGGGTGCAGGTTTATGTCAACCCTTACACGGCAGAAGTGTTGGGGGAGGATCGCTACGGCGGCAAGTTCCTGCAGTGGGTCTACGATCTGCACGTAAACCTGCTGGCCGGCAAGACCGGGGTACTACTGAATGGATTGGGCGGCTTTGCCTTAGCACTGATGTCGATCAGTGGATTGGTGATTTGGTGGCCGGGGTTGCGTTTCTGGAAAACCGGCTTTGTCTATGCCTTCCGTGCCCACTGGAAGCGCCAAAATTACGATGTGCATAAACTTGTGGGCTTGGCTTCGGCCGCTATCCTACTGCTGCTTGGCCTAACCGGCAGCTATTGGACTTGGCCCAAGGAGTATGAGTCTTTCTTGGCATGGGCAACCCAAGGCCCGGCCAAGACCAGCGCACCGCGCATCGCCCCCATTGCGCGAAAGAACTGGCAGGACCTGGAAAGCATCCTGCAGGCCGCCCGCCAAGCCTTACCCGAAGGAGAGCCGTCGCTGTTCCGCTTCGCTTCGCGCCCGGACGACGTGCACTCCCTCAAGCGCATTCTTCCTACCGACTGGCGTACGCAGGGCGACGATACGGTTTACCTCCACCCGGCCACGGCCGCGGTGGTTCACATTGACCGGCACGCGGAGCAAGCCCTGGGCGTGCGCCTGCAGCGCGATATCTACGCGTTGCACTTCGGCACCTTTGGCGGCCACGCTACGCGCATTCTTTGGCTGCTGATCGGCATCACCCCCACGGTTCTCTTTGTCAGCGGGTTGCTTATGTATTGGAACCGGGTGCTGGTAAAGAAACAAGCCGGCTGGAACCGTCCTCGGCTCCAACGGGCTACTTCACCCCTGCCAGAAGAAGTTCTTCGCTAGTTCAGCTTTTTTAACTCCGCGAGGATTTGCTCGTTGGAAGGCCTCACCTTGTAATCCTTCTCGGTGAATTTCCAACGCACTTTCCCAGCCCGGTCGACGATGTAGGTCGTCGGATGCGGCAGGAAGCGTCCGCGCTGGGCGGCTTGTTCGTTCAAAAGCCCGTAACGGTCGATGACGGCATGGTCGGCGTCGCTAAGCAAAGTGATCAAAAATTTGTCGTCCGTCTTGCTCTTCACTTTGGGGACAATGTCGCCAAGCTTCTCCGGCGGGTCCGGCGCCACGGCAACAATTTGCGTCTGTTCTTTCAATTCTTCTGGCAGTAGGTTGTGCAGCTCAACTAGCTGCGCGGCGCAGTAGGGTCACCAATATCCGCGGTAAAAAACTAACACCACGTTTTTGCCGCGCAAGCTGGCCAAGCTCAACTTGCCACCTTCCAGGGAGGGCAATTCGAAGCCGGGCGCCTCTGCTCCCACCTGCACCCTCTCCAGGTCGCTGGGCGTTTGCTGCGCCGACAGGCTGATTGCGCAGCCCGTCAACAGCAACCCAGCGTTTCGTCTCGAAATAGAATTCGCCATGCGCGTCCTTTCGCTCTAGCAGTACTATTGGTTACGGAATTATATTCCTATTGGAAAGTTTTTTATCGAATGAGCCGAACGAATCCGGCTCCCTCGCGTAGTTAATGAGGTAGGAGGAACCTCATGGTCTGCAATGATACACTCGTCGAGGACTTTTCGGACACGACTGACACCACAATGAGCGCCCCCCAGGAAGAGCATAATGTAACCCGGTTGTTGCATCGCTGGTCCGATGGAAACCGCGAAGCATTGGCAGACCTGCTGCCGCTGGTTTACGACGAGCTGCGCCGCTTGGCGGCCAGCTACATGCGCTTTGAAGCTCCTGGGCACACGCTTCAGGCTACCGCACTGGTTCACGAAGCATACATGCGCCTGATCAATCAGCGCGAAGTGCATTGGAAGAGCCGCGCCCACTTTTTTGGCATAGCCGCGCAGATGATTCGCCGCATTCTCGTGGACCACATCCGCGCAACGCGCGCGCAAAAGCGCGGCTCGGGCTTTGCGGCGCTAAGCCTGGATGAAGCTCTCGGCGTAAGCGAGAAAAAGAATTGGGAAATCATGGCTTTGGACGATGCCTTGCAAACTTTGGCCAAAGTGGACCCCCAGCAAGCCAAGATTGTGGAACTGCGTTTCTTCGCCGGACTTTCGATTGAAGAAACTGCTGCGGTCGTTGGCGTTTCCCCCGCCACCGTCAAACGGGACTGGGTAACGGCCAAGGCGTGGCTGTTTCGCGAATTATCCCGCATGTCGCCGGAAGCTTAAAGAATTGCAAAAAGCGTAAACTAAGTAGCGTTCCCGTCCTCTCGTGAAGAACGCGGAACGTGGATACCCTCGTGGACGAACGCTGGCAATACGTGAAACAACTCCTGCATAAGGCCGTGGAGCTCCCTGCTGCCGAGCGCGGAGCCTATGTCAGCGAGGTTGCGGGCACCGATCCCGAACTTGCCGCCGAGCTCGAAAGCCTGCTTGCCAGCTTCGACGATGCCGAGGCTTTTCTGGAAGATCCCCCTGTCCAACTGACCGCGCCCGGCGACACCATCGCCGGACGTTGGATTGGCGAATACCAGGTTGTGCGCCTGCTGGCCCAGGGGGGCATGGGCAGTGTGTACGAGGCCGTGAAGGAAGTGGACGGCGTGGCGCTTCGTGTAGCCGTGAAAATCATCCGCTTTGCGGCCCACAGTCCCTACCTCAATCAGCGATTCCGCCTAGAACGCCAAATCTTGGCGCGGCTCCAACACGAGTATGTCGTTCGCCTGCTGGATGGCGGGGTAACCGGGGATGGGCTCTCTTATCTCGTTACGGAATACGTGGAAGGGCAGAACTTGCAGGAATGGCTGGAGGAAGCCCAACCCACCCTCGAAGACCGATTGCAGATTTTCCTGCGTATTTGCGAAGGGTTGGCGGCGGCCCACCGCAGCCTGATCGTGCACGGAGATTTGAAGCCCAGCAACATTCTCGTCAATGCCCAGGGCCAACCCAAGCTGCTGGATTTCGGCATTGCGCGCTTGCTCAAAACCCAGGAAGAAAGCGAAGATGCGGGCGGCACCGCCACGCTCACCATGGCGCCGGCGCTCACGCCTTGGTGGGCCAGCCCCGAACAGTTGCGGGGAGAGCCGCTGGTGATTTCCTGCGATTGCTACGCGCTGGGCCGCGTCCTGTTCTTTCTGTTAACGGGCAAGACGCCCTTCGATTTTTCCGGCATGAGCACGGGGCAAATGGTGGACCATCTCCGCAAAACTTCGCCGCCCAAACCGAGCCAGATAGCCGCCAACCCCGCCTACCGGGACGACCTGGACAACATCGTGCAAAAGGCCCTCGAATTTGAACCGGCCCATCGCTACCGGTCTGCCGATGCGATGGCCGAGGACATTCGCCTGCACCTGGACTCGCGGCCCATCTCCGCCCGCCCCTACACTTGGCCATACCGCGCGCAAAAGTTCATCCGGCGCAATCGTGCGTGGGTGATTGCCGCGACGGCGGCCACCTTTGCCATCGTTAGCGCGGCGGGGGCGGCGCTTTACCAGGCCAACGAAGCCCGCCGCAACTACGAAAGCTCGCAGCAACGCTATGAGCAACTGCGGGGTCTAGCCAGCTCGCTGATTTTTGAAATCGACGATACCTTGCTGCAATTGTCCGGGGCGACGCCGGTGCGTGCGCAATTGGCCCGCAGCGCCCTGCACTACCTGGACCAATTGGCGCGCGAAGAATCCAAAGACTTGAAGCTGATGGAAGAACTGGCCAGCGCTTACGAAAAAATCGGCGACATCCAGGGCCGGCCCGGCTCGCAGAATCTTGGCATGACGGGCGATGCGCTCCAAAGCTATCGCAAAGCGGAAGCCATTCGCGAACGCCTGCGCGCTACCCACAAAGACCCGCAACAGTTTCAAGTGGCTAATGAGAATCTGGCCAATAATTTTGCCCGCATCAGCGCAGCCTTACGCGCCATCGGCGATACGCAAGGCGCCCTGCGCTATGAACGTAAGGCCCTGGGCATCCGCGAAGCGCTTTATCAGGGAGACCCTACCAATGCTGCCCGCAAGCGCGCCCTTGCCACCAACCTATCTACGCTGAGCAGTAGCCTTTCGCAGTTGGGCGATTGGGAGGGCGTTTACTCCACCCGGCGCGACGCGCTGAAGTTTCTCGAAGAACTCGTAGCCTCGGACCCCACAAACCGCGAGGATATGCGCCTGCTCAGCCTGGGGCTCGCCCGCATGGGCAGCATCGAAATGTATCTCGGCAATACGGATGCCGCCCTTGGCCATTACCAGCGCGCCTTGCAATTGGAGAAGACTGTTCTTGCCACAGACCCTTCCAATGTCCTCTACCGCCTTGGCACCGGTTGGTCCCACAATAACCTTGGCGTTGCTTTGGTGCGCGGCCGCCGATACGCCGACGCTTTGGAGCACTACCGCACCGCGCAACTGATTTTTCGCACCGTAATCATCGCCGATGAAAAAGACTTCCGCGCCCGCACCTTGTTGCAGACCTGCCGCGTGAATATGGCCAAAGCCCTTACAGAAATGGGCCGCCCGCAAGAAAGCCTGCCCCTTGCGCTGGACGTCGTTCGGGAACGGGAGAAACTCTCCGCCATGAACCCTGCAAACGCTGGTGCCTTGGGCGAAGTTGCGGAAGCGCATTTCGCCGCAGGTCTGGCGCAAGCTGGACTGGCGCGCAAAGCGGAGGCACTGCAATCCTACCGCCAAGCCTTTCAAATCCTGGACCAACTGCGCCGCGAAGGCCGCGATAACTTTGCCATGCGCGAAGACATCGCCGCTATCAACGAAGCCCATCGCAAGCTGGCCGGGAAGCCACTCGTGGAATCTTTGCCAGCGTCCAATTCTCCCGCGCCCACTGCCACTGCTCGTTGATTGTGGCCCGCTTGAGATCGGCCGGCGGCTGTTGCCCCAAATAATCCAAAGCGCCCCAGAACCATTGCTCTTTGCGGTCCACATCAATGGGTGGCGCGCCGGTCTGCTTCGACAATTTTTGCCCGCCTTGGTCCAACGCTGCCGGAATGTGCGCGTACCGCAAGCAGCGGTACCCGAGAAGACGCTGCAAATGGATTTGGCGGGGCGTTGAATCCACCAAATCCGCTCCGCGCACTACGTCCGTCACGCCCTGTTCTTCGTCGTCCACCACCACGGCCAATTGGTAAGCCCAATACCCGTCCGCGCGCTTCACCACAAAGTCCCCCGCCTCTTTGCTTAAGGTGAAGCTCTGCTCCCCAAGGATGCGGTCAACAAAGCGGATTTCGTCTTCTCCTACCTTCACCCGCCAGGCCCGCGCCACTTTTCCTTGCAATCCCGCGCGGCAGGTGCCAGGATAAGGGCCCGCGCCCACCTCCTGACGGCTGCAGCCGCAGGGGTAGAGCCAGCCGGCTTGCCGCAATTGCTCTGCGGCAGCGGCGTATGCGTCTTTTCTCTGGGACTGCACCAAAACCTCACCGTCCCATGCAAAGCCCAGCGCCGTTAGAGTCCGCAGGATGTCCGCGGCGTGCTCGTCCCGGCAACGCGGCTCGTCGATATCTTCCATGCGCACCAGCCAGCGCCCCTGCTGGCTTCTTGCCTTCAAACAGCTAGCCAATGCCGCGACAAGGGAACCAAAATGCAAAGGCCCGGTTGGCGAGGGGGCAAAGCGGCCAACGCATTGGGCTATTTCGATTGCCTTACCTGTCATCGGAAATTCATCGTGCAAACACGGTCCTTGGTCTAGCCTGTTGGTGTAATGCGTCTTGCCTTATTCTTCCTCTTTGTATTTTCGTTCACCGCGCAAACCCAGCGTCCGGTCCGCATGACGGACATTCAGATCATCGGCACCCACAATAGCTACCACGTGGGCCTGGGCGAAAACGAACTCGCTGCGCTGCGCAAGGTAAACCCCGCCGCTGCAGATTCCCTAGCCTACCGCCACGCTCCCCTCGAGCCGCAACTGGATTGGGGCGTCCGTCAGTTTGAGTTGGATGTTTTTGGGGATTCAAAGGGCGGCTTGTTTTCCAATCCCGCTATGCCCCGCCGCCTTGCGGCCCAAGGACTTCCCACCGATCCTCCGTTCGACCCCGCAGGCAAGCTCCAAAAACCGGGCTTCAAGGTGCTCCACGTGGCGGACATTGACTTCCGCAGCAGTTGCCTTACCCTCATCGATTGCCTGACCACCTTCCGCGATTGGTCGCGCCGCCACCCTGGCCACTTGCCAATTTATGTGTTGCTCGAAAACAAGGACGGCAAGCCCCGGGGCGAAGATATGGTTGCACCCGAGCCGATCACCAAAGCCACCCTGGAGGCGCTCGATCAGGAGATCTTGAGTGTTTTCCGCCGCGAAGAATTGATCACGCCCGATGACGTTCGCCAGGGCATGCCCACGCTGGAAGCGGCCGTACTGGCCCGCGGCTGGCCCGCTCTTGCCAAAGCGCGCGGCAAGTTTGTTTTCCTGCTCGATCAAGAGCGCGTTACAAAGCTTTACACCGATGGCCACCCCAATCTCGAAGGCCGCGTCATGTTCACAAACGGCACGCCTGGCACTCCCGACGCCGCTTTTGTGAAGGCCAACAATCCCACCGGTCCCGCAGGCCAACGCATCGCTGAACTGGTGCAAAAGGGATACCTCATCCGCACCATGACCGACGGGGGGCCCGCCAACGTTCGCGCCGGCAACACCGCTCGCCGCGATGCAGCTTTCGCCAACGGCGCACACCTGCTCAGCACAGACTATCCCTATGGCTGGAAATCGAAAGACTCTGGCTATTCGGTGCAGTTCTCTTCGGGCATCGCGCGCTGCAACCCAGTGGTTCCCCAAAACCCTTGCAGCGCTGCCGATTTGGTGGAAGCGAAAAATTAAGCGGCTTGGGTGGTGGGCGCGCACGGACTCGAACCGCGGACATCCTGCTTGTAAGGCAGGCGCTCTAACCAACTGAGCTACGCGCCCCTCTGCTTAACTTTTCCAGTTTACCATCGCAGTTTGCGCATCCTTCTGCCCAACCTTCTGCCTCTCCTTTGCGATGCTAAGAGGGTGCTCCGGCTCCGCATTTTTGCCCTATCTTGGCTTGCGCTTACCCTCTCTTGCCAAAACGGTCAACTGCGTACTTGGCGCACCCAGGTTTACGATTTGGATGGTTTAGCCGAGGTCTCGCTTCCCACATCTTTCGTGCGCTTGAATACGTTGGGTCGTAATCGCAACCTTGGTGCAACGCAAGGGAACACACCCGGTCCGCAAGTACGCCTGTTGGGCGACCACAGCTTGGATCCCGAAGAGACCAACTTCTGGGCCGTTTCCCACGCCTTTCTCTTCGACCCTGAACGGCCGGGTGCCCGCCTGCTCGTTAGCAGCCTGGCGGATGCGCAATCGTTCAGCCCGCCGAGCGTTTATTTCCGCTGGGCCACTCGTGTATTTGGCTATACCAGCCCTGACGATCTGGCCTGGACGAGCACTGAACTTGCCCCGGGCACCCGTCTTTTCGAAACTTCCTGGCCCACGGGCGCGCAATCGAAGCAAAGCGCCTGGGTCCTGATGGACAAGGACAAACTTCTCCAAGCCACTCTCTTTGCCGATACCGAACGAGTGCCTCAGTCGACGGCCCTCGAAGTCTTCCGCTCGCTACGGGAATCCTACCGTCTGCGCAGCGCCCTAGGGCCATACTTCACGCAGGTTCGCTCCACGCTCAATGCCATGGCGGACCGCCGCCGCGCTCAGTACCTGAATTTGCTCGAAACCTTGGAAGAGGAAGAACTCGACTATGCCCCCACTTCCCAGGTTGTGCTTTTCAATCGCAACCTCGCCTGCCAGTTCTGGTCACGCACGTTCGACAACTCAGGAGTTCCCTGGGAGTTTGCGATAGCCGCCCGCCTAGGCAAAATCAAGACAAACGCACCCGCCCTTTGGCAAAAACTAGAGCCTCCCGGTCTGTCACCATTCTCCTTGCTGCCCGGAGCGAATGGTTGGGTGCGCCAAGCCTTGGTAAACACATCTCCGATGACATCTTTGCGCTTGCAAACGCTGGTCGAAGGGGCCAAATGGGCGCGGCAGGGAACTCCGCCTGAGGCCTACGTAGGGATGCACTTCTCTTTTGCCCAACCAATTCCCGATTTAAGCGAGTGGCTCACCAACGTGGATCAACTTTCGCGCGCGGCCGAAATGGCGGATCTAATCGAAGCAGCCGCGCGTTAAGGCTGGCCGACTCGACTAAATTGACCGCGCAAACAACATCGTCCAGGCCGTCACAGTAAGGGCATGCGTTACCATCGCGGCCCGCAAGGAGTTTGCCTGCCAGAAAGCTGTGCCATAAAACACGCCGGCCACTGCCGCCACCAGGGCAAAGCGCCAATTCGGGAACTGGCCTCGAAAGGGCAAATGAATCGCGCCAAAGCATAGGCTGGTCACCAGCAAGGGCAGCACCCGCCCGCCCATCCATTTCGCCAAAGATTGCTGCAACACTCCTCTTACCAGATACTCTTCGCCATAGGCCAAGAACAGCATCAAGGCACAAAAATAGCCCGCAGCCAAGAACGGCAATTGCCAGGTCTCGACATTGGGCAATTGCCATTTCAAGGCCCCCGTCCACCATCCCATGGGGACCAGCATGGCCAACACCAAACCAAAGTGCAATAAGCCGATTCCCCATTCCTGACCATTCGGCAAAAAGCCCATCCGGGGAACCGAGAACTTTCTGACGTAAGCGAAGGTTTGAATGCCCACCCTCATCCATAACAGTTTCGCGAGGGCCTTAAGCTTTAGCCCGCTGGCCGTTTCCGGATAGAGCGGCAGGAAGTAGTCCGAAAAGATCAATCCCGTAAGTAACACCAGAAGGCCAATGTCGGCCCAGGGCTTTTGCGGCAACAACAACGGCCAGCAGCAAACCACCAAAAGGGCAAAGCAGAGCGTGGTGAGCTCGCGGGTCCACCCCGTGCCCGCGGCCACTTGCAGGCCATACACCGGCAGCGCCCCACTGACGGCGAGGGCAAGAGATTTCGTCAACAGCGGCCAGCGCCCGAATGCCTTTTCGAGTTTGGGGAAGAGGCTGAAGAAATAGAAAAAAGCCTCCAGCAGAAGGGCTGGCAAGAAGGGCAATAAAGCCTCTACGTGCCGCACCTAGAGCGGCTCCTCGGGCTGTTCTTCATTGGGCCCACTGGCAGGGGGAAGAGGAATCGCTGGCGGCGCGGTTTCCTGTTGCTGGTAAAACAGGCGAACCAGCCAGAACAACAAGCCCAGCAAAAGCACCAGACAAGGCACTCCGGCCTCTGGCCCGTAGTTGCCTCCGGTCCACAGGTCGTCCCATTTCCACTCCACCACCGCTCCGGTTAGGGGCAAGCTCATGCCGCTCAGCTTCACGCCCACCAAGGGCGTCATCAGGTTCCAACCAAAGTGCGCACCCACCGCGGGCCACAAACTGCGCCGCACCACCACCAACAGGCCCAAAACACAACCGGCCAGAAATGTATTGGCGATGGAATACTCATTGGCGCCCGGGTTGGCCAAGTGCAGCCCGGCAAAGATGCCGTTGGCGAAAATCAAAGCGCCCAGCAAATGCAGCGGCTTGACGAGCGTTTGAAAGGCGTAGCCGCGCAGGAGAATTTCCTCCGCCATCGAGCCTACAAACAACAGCGCCGTACATACCGTGAACATCTCCCAGTTCTGCACGCGCTGTTCGGTGAAACGCAAAACGCCTCCGCCGGCCCAGACCAGCGGTAAAACGAGCAGCCCCAATGCCAGCGCACCGAGTGCCCCGAATAGCAGCACGTCCTTCACCGCCTCCACATTCCAGTGCAATCCCAAATCGAGGAACTTTGCCTTTTGGTCCAGCCGCAAGAGCAACCACGTCACCAGGAGGAAGAACAACAACTCGGGCACCGCCCGCAGCAGCGCCGCCGAAGTCTCTCGCGGAATTGGCAGAGTAGGTAGGGCATCCAATAGCGTTAATTCCGCCAAGACGGCCGCGGAAATCATTGCCAAGAGCGCCCCGAAACTACGCATAATGGCGGCGGCGGCAAACAGGATGCGAAAACCAGTTCCTTCAGGCAATGGGACCGGCGAGGGCCGTTCGTAGAGCACTGCCCATCAAACTACCACGACCCGCACTCCCACAGCCCTTTTTGCTCCCCGAGAATCGAACATAATCAAAGTGATGATCTCCCCCACCCCCTTCCGCCTGGATGGCAAAGTTGCTCTCATTACCGGTGGCGCCAGCGGCATTGGCGAGCGCACCGCCCGCACCTTCGCCGAGGCCGGCGCGAACGTTATTGTTGCCGATATCGACATGATTAGGGCCGAGGCCTTGGCCAAGGAATTGCCCGGCGCGCGGTCCATTCTTTGTGACATCACCAGCGAGGAATCTGTGAAGCATGTTTTCCAACAGGTGCCTCATCTCGATATCCTGGTGAATAACGCGGGCATTGGCCACGTCGGCACCGTTACCGAAACCGACCTCCACGAATGGGAGCGGCTATTCCGCGTAAACGTCACGGGCATGTTCCTGGTCACCAAATACGCTGTGCCATTGCTGATTGCCTCGCACGGCTCCATGGTGAACATTGGCAGCGTGGCCGGCTTGATTGGCGTGAAGCGCCGCTTTGGCTATTGCGCCACCAAAGGCGCCGTTGTCGCCATGACTCGTCAGCTTGCCGTGGATTACCCCACTGAGTTCCGCGTGAATTGTATTTGCCCGGGCACAGTCGACACGCCCTTCGTTGAAGGCTATCTTGAAAAGCACCACAAGCACGAAAAGGATAAAGTGCGCGCGGAACTCAACCAGCGCCAGCCCATTGGGCGATTGGGCCAACCGCAAGAAATTGCGCACCTGGCGCTGTATCTTGCCAGCGCGGAAGCGGGCTTCGTCAATGGCTCTATCGTCACGATTGATGGTGGCTGGACGGCCGCTTAGTGCAACATAAAGCTTTTCTCATGCGTCTATAGGGAAATGAGGCAATCTATGGCGAACACAATACGAATTTCGATACTGAGAGTTTCAATACTGATCGGCTGCTGCCTGCTGCCGGCACTTCTTTTGGCCCAAGACCCACCCGAAGTTACCTTCACCAGCGACGTCGTCGCCAAGAACACCAAGGCGGTGAATTACCGGCACCGCATGGGCTCCACCAAAGTGGACTTTAAGGGAACTTCGCTGATGCCCGCCGCCGAGGGTCGCGCCTCTGTGGAGAGCAAAGCCGGGCGGATTGAGATCGATCTAGACATCCGCAACCTCGATGCCGCCAACAAGTTTGGCAATGAATACCTGACTTATGTCCTTTGGGCCATTACCCCCGAAGGCCGTCCGCAGAATCTCGGCGAAATTCTCTTGAAGAATGGGAAGGGTGATCTGAAGGTCACCACGGAACTCCAGGCCTTCGGCCTTGTAATCACGGCAGAGCCATACTTTGCGGTCACGATGCCGAGCGACCTCATTGTGGCTGAGAACGAACTCCGCACAGATACGCTTGGGCGTACGGAAGTGGTGGATGCCCGTTATGAGCTTCTCCAACGTGGCCGTTACGCGAAGATGACCAATCCGCTGGGCATGGCCCTTGACCCGAAGACTCCGCTGGAGCTTTACCAAGCCCGGAACGCCTTGCTGATTGCCAAGAGTGCGAAGGCCGATAAGTATGCCGCCGATGTCTTGGAAAAGGCTGAGGCAAGTTTGAAGCAAGCCGAGGAGTACCATGCTCGTGGCAACGCTGCTAAACCCGCCGCTATGATGGCGCGCGACGCCGTGCAGCGCGCGGAAGACGCCCGCGCAATCTCTGTGCGGCGGGAAGAAGAAGAACGATTGGAAAAAGAACGCGCCGATGCGGCAGCCCGCGAATCGGCCGCGAAAGAGGCCGCCAACCGCCAAGCCCAGTTGCGGGCCCAAGCAGAGGAGCAACAGCGCCAAACCGAGATTGCTCGCCGCCGCGAAGAAGAACGCCGCATGGCTGCTGAATTGGAGAAAGCGCGTGCCGAAGCGGCCAGCCTGCGTGCCCAAGCCGAAAAAGAAGCCGAGGAACGCCGCCGCATTGAAGCGGAACTTGCTGCCGAAAAACTACGCCAGGAACGGACCGCCGCGGAAGATGCCCGCCAACGCGCCATGCAACAGGAAGAAGCCGCCCGACGCGAGGCCGAAGCTTCGCGCAAGTTGGCCGAACAAGCCGAGCAGGAAAAAGTGCTGCTTCGCCAACGCCTCTTTGAACAATTCAGCCAAGTGCTGGAAACGCGCGACACCGAGCGCGGATTGATTGTCAACATGGGAGATTTGCTCTTCGACATTGGCAAGGCCACATTGCGCCAGGATGCGCGCGAAAAATTAGCCAAGCTAAGTGGCTTGGTGCTGGGACATAGCGGTTTACGCCTGGAGGCGGAAGGCCATACCGATGCCACCGGTAGCGATGCGCTGAACCAGAGGCTCAGCGAAGAACGCGCCGAAGTGGTCCGCGCCTACCTAGAATCCCAAGGAATCTCGCCCGACAACCTCTCCGCCCGCGGATACGGCAAGACGATGCCCATTGCGGATAACACAACCTCCAAGGGCCGCCAGGCAAATCGCCGCGTGGAGATTATCGTTTCCGGCGAAATCATTGGCCGCAAGCTGGGAGCGGTCGCCACTTCCTCCCCAACGCCGCTGCCCAACTAAGCGGTTGTTGTTAGAGCGGAGATCTGTTCGATTACGTAATCCAAGTCTTCCTGGCTCAACTCCGGATGCACAGGGATGCTGAGCACACGACCTGCCAGATTTTCCGCCACTGGAAGGCTGCCCTCGCGATACCCCAAATAGGCGAAGCACTCTTGTAGGTGCAGGGGTAGGGGATAGTAGATCTCCGTCCCGATGCCCACAGTCGCGAGCTGCTGCTTCAAGTCGTCGCGGTTGTCCACCAGTAAGGTGTACTGGTTGAAGACATGGCGGTTTTGGTAAGGTGCCACCAACGGCGTGACCGCCTTAGCTCCACTCGCCGCCAGACCTCTCTCGTAATGGTTAGCATTGTCTTGGCGCGCGGCGGTCCAGGCATCCAAGTACTTCAGCTTTACGCGTAGCACCGCCGCCTGCAAGGTATCGAGCCGCGAATTGATACCGATGGATTCGTGAAAATACTTGTTCTTCCCGCCGTGGACGCGCAGTTTCATCAGCTTTTCCGCCAACGCGCCGCTGTTGGTGGTTAGCAGCCCCGCATCCCCATAGGCGCCCAGATTCTTCCCGGGATAAAAACTAAAGCAGCCGATCTCGCCCATGGCTCCGCAGCGCTGGCCGTTCCATTCGGCGCCAATCGCTTGCGCCGCATCCTCGACGACGGGGATTTCGTACCTCCGCCCCAATTCCAGCAGCGGCCCCATATCTGCCGCCCCGCCAAACAAGTGCACGGGCTGAATACCTTTGATGCTCGGATCCTTTTCCAGCGCTTCGCGCACCTGCGCGGCATCGAGGTTAAAGGTCCGCTCGTCCACGTCCACAAAGACCGGCACGGCACCCAGGCGCGCAATTGAACTCGCCGTCGCGAAAAATGAAAATGGCGTTGTGATGATCTTGTCGCCCGGTTGAATGCCCAAGGCCATCCAGGCCAGCAACAGCGCGTCACTCCCATTGGCGCACCCAATCGCGTATTGCACACCCAAGTATCCCGCGAGGTCGCACTCCAACTCGCCCACCGCCGGCCCCATGATGAAGCGTTGCGAATCAATCAATGGCAGCAGTTCCGCCAGCACTTCCTCACGCAGTTTCTTGTGTTGCGCCACCAAGTCCAACAGGGCCACTTGGCGCACCTTCGTCACGCTCGACATTCTACTCTTGATAGTAAATGAGCCAGCTTTCCTTAACCCTCGAAACTTCTCGTCTGACGGTCAAGGAATTTACCGTGCAGTTGCGCGACCTGCTGCGCAACCGCTACTCAAATCTCTGGATCCGTGGCGAAATTTCGGGTCTGAAAACCGCCACCAGTGGCCACTGCTATTTCAACCTGAAGGAAGAAAACACGATCCTGCCGTGCGCCCTTTTTCGCCAACACCTTCGCCTGCTCCGGACACCGCCCCGCGAAGGCATGCTGGTGGACGTTCGCGGCTCCATTGATGTTTTTGAACCGCGCGGCGCATACCAATTTCTTGCCGAATTTTTGGAGCCCGTTGGCATTGGCACGCTGCAGCAAGCCTTTGAAGCCTTGAAGCAGAAGCTCGCCAACGAAGGCTTATTCGCGCAGGAGCGCAAGCGAGCGCTGCCCCGCTTCCCCCGCCGCATCGGCATCGTCACCTCGCCCACCGGCGCCGTCATCCAGGATATGTTGAATATCTTCGAGCGCCGCGCACCGGGCCTGGAAATCCGCCTTTTTCCAGCCCTCGTCCAAGGCGCGGGGAGCAAGGAGGACCTCTGTGCGGGCCTCGAATATTTCTCCAGCAACCCCTGGGCCGATTTCGTCATCCTGGCGCGCGGGGGCGGTTCGCTTGAAGACTTGTGGAGCTTCAACGAGGAGTCCGTCGCCCGCGCCATTGCTGCGTGTTCGCTTCCGGTGGTTTCTGCCGTAGGCCACGAAACAGATTTCACAATTGCCGATTTTGTGGCCGACCTGCGGGCACCCACGCCTTCTGCCGCGGCCGAGATGACCGTTCCCGCAAACCAACAAATTCTTGATACCCTGCTCACCCACCGTCGCCACATGGACCGCTCGCTGGAAGTCCGCCTGGCGCGCTTGCGGGAGTTAACTTCCCGTTACGGCGTGGAGCGTCCGCGCGCCTTGCTGGAGCGCCGGCTGAACACAGTTCTCCAACAAGCCGACGAGGCAGAATTAGCGCTGCGGCAAAAGTTGAACTTGGTTTTGAAAAGCCGGCAGGAGAACTGGCTGCAGCTCGACCGCACATTGACCTCGCTGTCCCCACTGACTCGGCTAACGCAACTGCGCCACGCAGAGACAACACTCGCCACGCAACTGGACCGGCACCTAAAGCAGCACATCGCCGAGCTGCGCTTGCGCTTCAGCGTTGCTGAGGCACGCCTTTCCGCGTTAAGCCCCAAAGCCACTCTCGACCGCGGCTACGCGCTCGTGCGCACCTCCGCCGGGCGTTTGGTGAAGAACCCAGCGCAGGCCCCGGCGGGCACCCGCTTAATGATTGACCTTGCCGAAGGACAACTCAGCGCCCAATCGTTGCCTACTCCAAACGATAGTTCGGAGCTTCCTTCGTAATGATGACGTCGTGAACGTGCCCTTCGCGTAAACCGGCGGGACTGATCTTCAAAAACTTCGATTTTTCCTGCAGCTCCGGCACCGTCGCAGCGCCGCAGTAGCCCATGCCCGCCCGTAAGCCGCCCACCATCTGGTAAACCAGATCGGCCAGCGGACCCTTGCTGGGCACGCGTCCTTCGATTCCCTCGGGAACGAGTTTCCCAGCGCCTTCCTGCCCGTAACGGTCACTAGTGCCGGTGGTGGTCATGGCGCCTAAGCTGCCCATGCCGCGGTAGCTCTTAAAGGTGCGCCCTTGGAATAGAATCGTTTCTCCCGGGCTTTCGTCGGTTCCCGCGAACAAACTGCCGATCATCACGCAATCGGCGCCCGCGGCAATCGCCTTCGTCAAATCGCCAGAAAATTTAATACCGCCGTCGCTAATCAGCGGCACCCCCGCCGGACGCGTCGCCTTGGCGCACTCACTAATGGCGGTAATTTGCGGTACACCTGCCCCACTTACCACGCGAGTGGTGCAGATCGACCCTGGGCCGATGCCCACCTTTACGCCGTCCGCGCCCAGCTCAATCAAATCCTTGGCGCCTTCATAGGTAGCCACATTGCCGGCCACAACGGGCACCTCGGGATAAGCCGCCTTCAGGTTCTTCAGAGCGTCCATCACACCCTGGCTGTGGCCATGCGCGCTGTCAATCACCAGCACATCCACTTTGCTCGCCACCAAAGCATGGGCTCGCTCCATGTAATCCTTGCCCGCGCCCACGGCTGCCGCCACGCGCAAGCGCCCCTGCTCGTCCTTGGCGCTATTCGGGTATTTGATTTTCTTTTGGATGTCTTTAACCGTGATCAGGCCCTTCAGGTTGTAATCCTCATCCACCACCAGCAATTTTTCCACGCGGTGCTGGTGCAGAATCAACTCTGCCTCTTCCAGTGTGGTTCCCACGGGCACGGTAATGAGGTTGTCTTTGGTCATCAATTCCCGAATCGGCAAGTCGAAGCGGTTCTCGAAGCGCAGGTCGCGGTTGGTAAGGATGCCCACCAGTTTGCCGTTTTTTGTCACTGGCACTCCGCTAATGCGGTAGCGGGCCATCAGGTTTAGCGCATCTTGAATTTTCTGGTCCGGGTCAATCGTCACCGGATCTACAATCATGCCGCTCTCGCTGCGCTTCACCTTGTCCACTTCTTCGGCTTGGCGCTCGATGCTCATGCCCCGGTGAATCACCCCAATGCCGCCCTGCTGGGCGAGCGCAATGGCCAGGTGGCTTTCCGTAACCGTATCCATCGCGGAACTCACGAGCGGAATGTTCAATGGCATGTTGCACGTGAAGCGGGTACGCGTGTCCGCCTGGTTGGGCAACACCGAACTCCGCGAAGGAACCAACAGGACGTCGTCGAAGGTCAGGCCTTCCACCAGATTCTCGGGAATCATTTCCGTCTATGGTACGACACCCATGCGCCTCCCGTCATGTTTCGCCGATCCACACAAATGCGCGGAAAATGGGCCAAATTTGCTAAACTCAAAGACTGGTACCTTGAATGATTTCCGCTACTCAGATCCGCCCGGGCATGGTCATTAAGTTCAACAACGAACTCTACTCCGTCTTCACCATGGTCCATCGCACCCCCGGCAACTTGCGCGGCTTTGTGCAAGTAAAGATGCGCAATCTCCGCACCGGCTCCATGAACGAACACCGCTTCGCCAGCGAAGATCGCGTGGAAAAGGCCATGCTCGACGAGCAAAAAATGGAGTACATGTACAACGACGGCGAGTACTACTACTTCATGAACACGGAAAATTACGAGCAGGTGCAGCTCCCCGCGGAACTTCTCGGCGACAGCGCTCTTTACCTGACCGACAATCTCCCCGTCGCCGTTACCTTCTACGAAGGCAAGGCCATGAGTGTGGAACTGCCGGCTACGGTAGATCTTGTCATCGTCGAAACCGAGCCCAGCTTGAAGGGCGCCACGGTTTCCAACGTCGGCAAGCCGGCCAAGATGCAAACCGGCCTCGTGGTGAACGTTCCGGCTTTCATCGAACAGGGCGAAAAAATCCGCGTCAATACGGCCGAAGGCACTTACGTAGAACGCGCGTAGGTTTTCAGCGCCGCTACCACGACTTCGTCATCTTCTGGCTCAACGGCCCGCAGATCGATCAGTACCCGCTGCCTTTCAATGCGTGTAAGGATCGGGGGCACGTGTGCGCGTAGGCGGCGCTCCAGTAGCACGGCATCCTGTGGAATTGCCAGTACAACGCTGCGCTGCGTTTGGTCCGGTGTCGATCCGCCGCCGATCACACTTTCACTTTCCAACACTTCACCGAAGCCCAAAGCGCTCTGCAAACGCTCTACTCTCTGGCGCAATTGCGCCAGGGGAAGGCCAATCATACGCAAGCTGGGGATGGTTTCGTAGCGCTCCAGCCATAGAGCCCGCAATGTCTCGCTGAGCGCCTGTACAGTGAGTTTATCCACCCGAAAAGCCCGGTAAAGCGGGTGCCGCCGGATCTTTTCCACCAGATCGGCGCGCCCGGCAATAATGCCCGCTTGCGGCCCCCCGAGCAGTTTGTCCGTGGAAAAGGACAACACATCCGCGCCCGCCGCCATACTGTCGCCCACCAGCGGCTCGGTAACACCAAAAGCGCGCAGATCCACCAGACAGCCGCTGCCAAGGTCTTCATAGACCGGAAGCTCCAACTCCCGCCCCAAGGCGGCCAGTTCCGCCAGGTCTGGCTTTCCCACAAAGCCGCTAATGTGAAAATTGCTGGGGTGCACCCGCATGATCATCTTGGTGGCCGCGCCCGCTGCCTTGCGATAATCCTCAATTCTGGTCTTGTTCGTGGCGCCCACTTCGCGCAGGCGTGCGCCGCTTTGCTCCATGATTTCCGGAATGCGGAAGCCGTCGCCAATCTCCACCAGCTCCCCGCGGCTCACCAACACCTCCCCGCCTTCGGCCAGCGCACGCAGCACCAGGAAGGTTGCGGCCGCATTGTTGTTCACCACAATGGCCCGTACGCCCAATAGCGCCTCCAAGAGCGGCGCCATGTGCTCGTCCCGCTTGCCCCGTTTGCCGGTTGCGAGGTTGTACTCCAAATTGCTGTAGCCGCCCAGGCGATTAAAGGGGGGCAAGGGCGCCCGCCCGAGGTTGGTGTGCAAGACCACTCCCGTGGCATTGATCACCCGCCGCAACGTAGGCTCTGCCAGTGCGCGAACGCGCCGCCGGACGGCGTCCAGCACTGCCTCTACGGCGATCTTCCCCGCGCGCGCCTCCGCTTGCACCGCACGCACGAGGATGGTCAAACGGGCTTCCGGGACATCCGGAAATTCAGGCGCCAACTTCCGCACCAGCGTGTCCACGCTCCCCAGGCGGCGCAGTTCTTCTGGCGTTAAGTTCACTTCTGGGGAACCATCGGGAACAAGCGGCGCAATTCCGCCTCCGTCGGTTGGCTGCCGTACTCGCTCACTTCAAAGGCTTCGTAATGCACCACCTTCGCCGCGGCTTCCTTGCCATAGTACTTTTCCAGAGCCGCACGCACGGCGGGGGTAATGGTCCGGGTGCGCGCCTTCAACAGTTGCCGCTTGCGCTCTGCTTTGTCTTTCGAAATCGTCTCCAGGTTACCCGCCACCCACGGCAACCACTCGTAGAACTGGCTCACGTGCGCATCGAGCGCGTCCACTTTTTTGTCGATCACATCGCCAATGTCAATAGCCACGTCCGGACGGAACGGCTGCGGGCGCTGGAAGCGGTCCTGGAAATGGAGAAAGATCGGGTTTTTGCGGATTGGCGGGGTATCGGGAGCCACATTGGGCACCACCACCATGTAGGCTGCGTCTTGCACCACCAACCCGGTGTTGCGATGGTCCGGATGATAATCGTTTGAGCGGGGCGAAATCACAACATCCGCATTCCACTGCCGGATCCGCCGGATTACCTGCAAGCGCACGTCCAACGTGGGCAGCAATTCGCCATCATGGTTGTCGAGGACTTCGTATTCAATGCCCAAGCGCCGGCCGCTTTCCTGGGCTTCCGCCCGGCGCCGCTTGGCCAACATGCCGCCGCCCATTTCATGGTGCCCCGCATCGCCGTTGGTAAGGGAAACAAACTTCACCTTGTGCCCCATTTGGCTCAATTTCGCGGCCAAACCTCCGGCCCCCAAATCGCAGTCATCCGGGTGTGCCCCGAAGGCAATTACGCGCAACTGCGCCATCCCCACACTCGCCGCAAGAAGCAGCATTAAGGCCAAACGAATTTGCATGCCTAGCATTATAGGTCTAGCGGTTATGCTCGCGCTCCACGGCAGAGGCGGTTTCGCTCAATTCCTTCAAGCGGAAACCCGTCACCGAAAGCGCGATGAAGCCGGCAATCAGGAGCGGCAAAGTAACCACAATCCAGACAATCACGCTGAAGCGCTTGGCCATCCCTTCTTCTACGCCGTAGAATGTGAGGGCCAAGACGATTAGCCCCTGGTAAACACCCAGGTTTCCTGGCGCGCCTGGAACCACCGTGCCCAGACGAATAATCACGTTGATCACCGCCGCGTCCCACAAGGTGAACTGGTTAAAACCATAGGCCCGCAACACGCAAAAAATGGGCACCGTCATGGCGAGCAAGTGAGGCAAACTTGCGAAGAAGGACTGGAAGAAGCTCGACGAGCCGCCCATGGCCTGTAAATCTTCAATAAACACGCGCGCTTTCCGGCCCCACTTCCACCTTGCCACCAGCGCCTTGGCCCGGCGCTGGTAAGCAATGATGAAGCCAAGCAAAAGGCTTAGCACCGCAACCAGAAGAATCAACGCGAAGCCGCCATCCCGCACGCGCTTCGGCAAATCGACAAACTGCACCACCAGGCTGAGCGTCAACACCAGCCATACGCCATCGAAAATCCGCTCGATCACCGCACTCGAAAGCACTACGCTAAACGGCACATGCCCCCAGCGGGATTGCAAATAACAGCGAATCACTTCGCCCGTTCGGAAGGGGAGAACCTCGTTTGCATACAGCCCAACGTAAATGGCCCGGATGCTGCTCATAATCGGAATCTTCGCCACCGGCTGCAGCAAAATGCTCCACCGCCACCCCTGCGCCACGTAAACCATAATGTCGGCAAAGGCCGCGGCCCCTACCCACATCCAGTTCAAATTCTTCGTCTCACCCCAAAGTTCGCCCCAGTGCACATCGCTGAGCACCCAAATCAATATGCCCAAGCTGATTGCGTTGATGCCAATCAGCAATAGCCAGCCCTTCCAGCCCAGCTTCGGTCCCAACTGCTTATCCACCGGCTTTTCGATAATCATCCAACCCTACTCCCATGATACTGATGCCCTCTTCAGCCCAAATTCTGTTCTAAATTCAATCTGTGGGCCGAAGCAGCATTCCAACCGTCCAAATCCTTATCGGCCTGCCAGGCAGCGGCAAGAGCACCTGGGCTGCCGGGCAGACGGGTGCGGTGGTTTTGAGCTCCGACGCCACCCGCATCCTGCTTTGCGGAGACGAAACGAACCAGACCATTCACGGCGCTGTGTTTCGCACGCTGCGCTTTGTACTGCGCGAACGCCTGCGGCTGGCCCAGCCCCGCACCATCATTGACGCCACCAACCTTCGCCGGCGCGACCGTAAACCCTTCCTGGCCATCGCCGCCCAATTTGGAGCCCGCGCCGAGGCAATTGTTTTTGCCCCACCCCTCGAGGTAGTCCTTACCCGCAACGCGCAACGGTCCCGCGTGGTTCCCCCGGAGGTGATTCAACGGATGGCCACCCGTTTTGAGCTCCCTACGCGCGGCGAGGGCTTCGCGCGCATTACTTCCATCGGCGCGTAAGCCATAGCCAAAACAATGCGGGCGCCAGCGAAACCATGCCCACCACGCTGGCCACTCGCTGCGGCGCGATCCCGCAGTCAATCGCTTCGCCGGCAAGAAAGCTGGTCAACGAAATGCTCATCATCATCAGGGCAAACTCAGAGCTGGTGACGCGTCCACGGTACTTGTCCTCGCTAAGCGTTTGCACCAGGGTGCTTGAAAACACATAATTCATCGACGTTCCCGCATGGCCCACCAACACCGCCATGGCGGCCAGCAACAATCCCGGCGCCCACCCCAGGCCCAAATACCCCACAGCCGCAATAGCGAAGCCCAGCACCATGGCCCACCGCAAGCGTGGCAATTCGAAGCTCGCCAGCGGCGAACCCAAGATCGGCCCCACAAAGCTGCCCACACCGCGCGCCCCCATTAGCGTGCTCATGCCCAACATTCCCGCCTGCGCCTCGCTGATGCCTTCCATCACCAGCGGAAACTGCCTTTCGCCCAGCACAGGCAACAGCACCCAGTTGGCTCCAATCAGCCCAATGCCTGCCTTGATCAGCAACACGGGCCGCAATTGCGCATGTCCGCGGATGTAACGCAAGCCTTCCCAAACAGGGCGAAAATCAAACAAATCTTTCCAGGCAAAGGGCGCGTGGCCCTCGCTGTGGGTCTCCCGGGTGTTTACCCCCCAAACCAGCGCTGCCGACACCAGAAACGAAATGGCGTTCAGCACGAACACGAAATTGCGGCCATAGTTAGCTGCCACCAGGCCCCCCAGAGCGGAGCCAAGAAAAAAATTGATGGCCCAAGTGGTCGAGCCCAAAGCATTCGCCACCAAAACCTCATCCTTGTTCCGGCAAAGGTTCGGCATCATGCTGCTCCGCCCTGGCTCAAAGAAGCCCCACATCATCGTTTCCAGCACCATCAAGCTGTAGATCAACCACAAGCGGCCCGGCGCCTGGGCAAACAGCATTGCACCCACCACGAAGAAGCGCGCTATGTCCGCAATGATCATCACCTGCCGCCGCGGAAGCCGGTCGTTCACCACGCCCGCCATCGGCGAAATCAGAACCTGCGGCAACACCATCGCCGCCGTTGCAATGGCGACACTCCGGGCCTCGCCGGTTAACTCCAGCAGCAAGCTATAAATTGCGACCGCGTAAAACCAATCCCCGGTTTCGCTGATCACCTGCGCCAGCCACAAGCGCCGCACGTTGCGGTTGGTCCGCAACAGCCGCCCGTAGGCCCCCATCGAGATTGCTGAGGCGGACATCCGTCTCCTCTCGCCCTAGGCCGTGTAAATGCCCATGCGTTCTTTCGTCAGCCGGACCGTGCTCTCCGCCAAGGGCGCCACGCGCGCCCGCCCTTCCTCCAACACCCCCTTCAAATACCCCACTTCGCTGGTGATTTCGCGATAGCGCTGCTGAATGGGCTCCAGCTTGGCCACAACCATGTCTGTGACGTTACGCTTCAAATCCCCGTATCGCATTCCCTCAAACTGGCTCCGCACTTCGTCGTCCGTGGCCTCTGAAAATGCCTGATAGATGGCCAGCAGGTTTTTTACCCCGGGCCCCATGGTGTCAAAATCCACCTGCGGGTTGGAATCCGTGGTCGCCCGGCTCAGTTTCTTTTTGATCACGCTCGGCTCGTCCAGCACGGCAATGGCGTGGTTCGAACCCGGCGCGCTCTTGCTCATCTTCTTTTCCGGATCGTCCAAGCCCATCACGCGAGCGCCCACCGCCGGCAGTTTCGTTTCGGGCATCACAAACGTCTCGCCGTACAACGAATTGAAGCGTTGGGCAATGTCGCGGGTGAGTTCCAGGTGCTGCGTTTGGTCGTCTCCCACCGGCACCACGCCCGCTTGGTACAGCAAGATATCCGCCGCCATCAGCACCGGGTATTGCATCAACCCGCTTCCCACCGTTTCCTGCGCTTCGGACTTCGCCTTGAACTGCGTCATGCGCTCTAACCATCCCACCGGGGTGACGCAGGTTAGCAGCCAGGAAAGCTCTGCGTGCCCGGGCACCGTCGACTGCACAATGATCGACGAATGCTTTGGGTCAATTCCGCAGGCCATGAAGATGGCCGCCGTTTCTTCGATCTTCGACCGCAATTCGGCGGGCGATTGGTAGACTGTAATCGCGTGCAGATCTACGATGCAAAATATGCTTTCGTAGTCGTACTGGATCTTGGTCCAGTTCTTGAGCGCCCCTAGATAATTCCCAATGTGCAGGCTGCCCGTTGGCTGCACACCCGATAAAACTCTCTTCTTCATGGAAAACAACCATCTTCGCACTGAACAACTCGAGATCGAAAAATTGGTTTATGGCGGCAACGGTCTCGCACGCAAAGATGGCAAGGTCTTCTTTGTGCCGAAAACCCTTCCCGGCGAGCAGGTCGAGGCCGAACTGCGCCGCGAAAAGGCGTCCTTCACACAAACCCGGCTAGCGAAAATCATCACGCCTTCGCCCACCCGCATCCCCGCGCCCTGCCCAGTTTATGAGCGCTGCGGCGGCTGCCACTACCAGCACCTGGATTACCCCGCCCAACTGGCCGCCAAAGCTTCCATTTTGGCCGAACTTCTCGAACGCGCAAAAATCCCGCTGAACGTTCCGATCGAGACCATCGCCAGCCCGCCGTGGGCCTACCGCAACCGTTCGCAATTCCACCTGCACAATGGCCGCGTTGGCTTTCTGGAAGAAAGCTCGAGCAAACTGGTGCCCGCCGAGCAATGTCCTGTCTCTTCCCCCCGGCTCAACGAAGCCCTCAGCGCCCTTCGCCGCATTGCGAAAGATCGCCGTTTTCCGGGCTTCCTAAAGTCCATTGAGTTTTTCACCAACGAGCAGGACGTGCAGGTGAACGTGCTCGAAACCAACCGCCCACTGGCCAAGCACTTCTTCGATTGGCTGGCGGGGGAAATCCCGGGCTCGGTTTCCGGCGCAATCACGTACCCCGCCGCTGGCTTTGATTGGAAAGTCAGCTACCGCAGCTTCTTTCAGGTGAACCGCTTCCTCATCGACGAGCTTGCCCGCCTTACCACCGAAAATCTCGCGGGCCGCCATGCCGTGGATCTCTATTCCGGGGTTGGCCTCTTCAGCCTACCGCTGGCGAAATCGTTTGAGCGCGTTACGGCGGTTGAATCCGGCAAGGTAGCCATGTATGACCTCAGTGCCAACGCCGCGCAGTACAAAGTGGACAACATCCGCATTGTGCAGGCCAATGTGGAGGAATGGGTGCGCGACCTCAAAGAAGCTCCGGACGTGATTCTGGCGGACCCGCCCCGCTCCGGCCTAGGACCGGCCGCCGCCCAACATCTGGCCCAATTGCCGACGCCTGAGATCCGGCTCGTCTCTTGCGATCCCGCCACGCTGGTCCGCGACCTCGCGCCGCTCAGCGCTGCCGGTTACGCCATTGCCCAACTCACGCTGTTGGATCTTTTTCCCCAAACCTTCCACATCGAAACCGTTACGCGGCTTGTGCGTTCTTAAGCGACAAAGACTCCGCCCCCTCGCTTTGCCCTCCCCAAAGGCGGCTGGCGCCCTTACGCAGGAATAGCTCCACCAAGTTGAGCAGAATGGCCAAGCCCAAAAGCCAGGGCCAAATCTCGAGCGAGGTCTCGATGTTTTTGCCGCCACCGCGGAAAATGTCGTCCACCCTCGGCTCAAACTGCCCGCCGCTGAACTCCGCCAGTTGCCGCAAAAGCGCCTCGTTGTTGCCGTATTGCAGGAGCTCCGCTTCCGGCCGGTAATAGCCTACTTCGGGGAAGTTTTCGCTTAGCTCCCGCGGGCGGACGCGAAACAGGCCCGTCTGATCTCCTACCTCAATCCGGCCGCGAAAAACTCCGGCCGCCACTTGCTGCACCTTCACGGGCTGTTGAAAGCCGTTGGGGCCAACAACAAAAATCGCAGGAATGTTTTGGGCAACAGCGACACTCTTTCCCGTCCGCAACCGGTAGGTCACCTCGAGTTCCCGGTTGGCGGGGTCGAAAATCAAGCTCGATTGCTCGGGCGCCGCATGCGGCAACAAATCCCGCAGGACATTGCCCCAGAATGGATCAAAACCCTTCCAGCTCACCCACTCATCGGCCCACCGGCTCTTGGCGTCGGAAGTAAAAACGGTCACCCGCCCTAAACCGTACTGCCACCGCACTAGGAGCGGATCAATCTCGTTGGCCTTCTCCCCGGGTACGTTCAGCAACAGGTCCGCCGCCGGTTTCGCTTCGTACTTCACATAGCCCTTCAAGGGAGGCGCGGCAGCAATGTCGGTTCCTTCCAGAACTTCCGCCGCGCGCAGTACGATCGGCTTCGCCGGCTTTTCCACGGCCGTTGAACCCGTAAACTCCATCACGTCCCGGAGTAGAATTTGCTCCAGCGCGCTGGGGTCGTTGATAAAATAGCTGCGCCCCTTGGAGTTCGCGGCAATCTTTTCGAGATACCCCTTGTTTACATCCTGCCCCAGGCCCACCGTGGAAATCGTAATCTTCTGCAGCGCTGCTTCGCGGGACAAGCCGATACTGTCGCCTTCTTCCGAAATGCCGTCCGTCAACAGCACAATGTGCTTGAAAGTTGCCTTCACCGGGACGATCTTTTTGTAGGCTTCCGCCAGGGCGGGGGCAATTTGAGTGCCGCCGTCCGCGGTAATCCCCGCCGCCAGCCGCTTCATCAAAACCTTGTCTTCGGCCCGCCGGATGGGAATGGCCCATTGGTGAGAGTTGTCAAAAATCAGCACGCCCACCAAGTCAATGGGGCGCAAGTTTTCCAACACTCCGATTGCCGCCGAGCGCGCCAAATCCATCTTCCGCCCTTCCATGGAAGAGCTCTTGTCCAGCACCAGCACCACGCACGTACCCTCCGGGCTGCGCGGCGGAGCCAGCTTGGCCGGCAAAGTCCGCTCGAGCGCATCCTCGGGAGTGCCGGGCTTCTTCTCTACGTACTGGTTCCGTTCGCCCCCAATGGAAAGCAACCCGCCGCCCTGCTTCACATAGCTTTCCACGGCATTCTTCAGGTTCGCGGGCATGCCCTCGAGATCCTGATTGTTCAGCACCACAAGGTCGTGGCGGCCCATGGCCTCCGCCGTCAGGGTTTCTTGGCGGGTTACCTCAAACTGGAAGGCCTCCATCGCCCGCATCAGGTTCGCTTCCGTACCGGCTGGATCGCCGGAAATGTAGAGCAGCTTGGGTTTTTCGATGCTGATGGCTTGGTCAAAGCGTGCCTCGCCCAGACCCTCGGCCCGAATCTTGCCTGCCATCTGGATCACGCCCGAAGTGGCCACGGCGCTGGTGATGTCCAAATCGTTCAGGCCGGCCTTCAGGGTCACTTTGCCGGCGCCAATCCGCTTGCCTTCGGCTTCCAACTCCACCTCGGCCGTCACATCCTTCGGGCTGCGGATTTGCATCGCAACCGGAAACTTCTCCCCGGAAAAAGCCCGCGGCGGCATCCTTACGCCTTCCACAGCCAGTTGCGGCTTTGCCCGGCCTTCGAGGCGATAAGTATCGATCGGAATGTTCAACTGCTGCGCTTGCCACAGGGCCTGCACCGCGCTGCCTTCCGTCTCCTTGCCATCGCTCAAGAGCACAAGATGGGGGACCAGATCGGCTGGCGTGGAGGCAATGGCTTCACGAATTGCCGCCTCCAAGTTTGTGCCCCTTCCGGCTTCCCCGCCCGTCAAATTCACCTGCCCTCCCGTTTCTTCCGCAGCCAGGCTGCGCAAGCCGCGGGCAAAGGGGGCAACGCGCACAATGTGCCGCCCGCGCGCACCGGCCACTTCGCGGATCCGCTCGCGTAGCGCATCCAGGTCTTCGCGGCTCAAGCTCTGGGAAGTATCCGCCAATACAGTTACTGCCAGCTTGGTTTCAAACAAGCTCATGGCCGGCCCAAACAAGGCTGCCGCGATCGCGGCCAATGCCGCATACTTCAACCAGGCGCGGTGACCCTTGCCGTACTTCCACCATTCGAAAAACAACACCAGCGCCGCCCCAATGGCCAGCCAGCGCCAAAGTTCCTTGGCACTTTCAAAACCCCCTTCCGCGGGCGGAACTCCGGTGGCAATCGTGCGGGGCGCCTCCCAGCTACGGTCTGGCAGGTCGGGCAGTGTCAAGGAATAAACGACTTCCCGCCCTTGTTCCACAATGCGCACCGTACCCGGCAAAGGAGAGAAGGTTTGTACCATCCCATCTTCCAGCGAAAAAGGCAAAGCCTTGCCCTCGCCCGTCAAGACCTGGAGTGCTCCAGCGTCCTTGCTCTCTACCGCCACGCGAATGGTGCCGGGGCTGGCCGCAATACTCTCCCACTGCCGGTAGCTTTCCGGAGCCAAATAGCGCAGCGCGTTGGCCATCAACAAGGGCCCCGCCAATTCCTGGCGCATGGCACTCTTCAAGGGCTGGAAGCCCATCCTCACACTGCGCGGACCTGCCACCACCAGCGGACCCACATTGCTATCCAACACCACGGTTTCCCCCGCTCGGGGCTCCAAGCGCGCCACACCCCGCAGACGGTAATCGCGGCTGCGCAAGCCGGACGCAATCGGGTGGGCCTCGTTCCACCGCAGTTCACTGGCCTCGCGGTCGCCGGTACGCAGACTTAACGTTGGGCCATTGCGAGTAGGAGCCGCAGTTCCGGCCGCGCCGCTATCGAAAATCGCCATCCCCTCGCCAGACCCCGTTCCCGCTGTCGCTGTAGCCTCGCCCGCTGCAGAATACCGAGCGGCGATTACCGGATTTGCACCCAACAAAGGCCGCCAAAGCGCGGGCTCGCTGGTATACAGATCCACTGTCTTTACAGCCAAAGCTGGCAATTCAATTTGGACACGGTCATCCGCTGCGTAGTCGTCTGCGCCCAGCAATTCGAGCGCCAACTCGCCCTTGGCCCGGGTTCGGTAATTCAAGGCAAGGGTTTCCTCGGCGCCGCCTCGCAGGCGCTGGTTCGCACCTGAAACCGGCACGCCGCCAAAGCGCACGGCCAACCGTACTTCCCGCTCTGCCGCATCGTAGTTTTTGACGGTCACCAGCACAGACCAGCTATCCAGGTTTTCCGCATCGCGCCGGACGCTCGCCTTACGAATGCCTACGTTGCGTAGCGCGCTTTCCGTCACCAAAAGCCGTAGATTTTGCGGCACCCGATCGAGCGCGGCTTCCGCCTGGATGCGTGCCGGCCCAGCGTAGACAATTTCGCCCGGCAAGTCGCTTCGCTTTCTCTGTAGTTGCTCAGCAAACTGAAAGGCCTTCGCCAAGTCGGTTGCCCCAGTGGTGAGCGAGGCGGAGCGTACTGCCCTCTCCACGGTGCTGCGCTTCGTTTCAAAAGCCGTTCGCGGCGTCAACAACGAACCGGCTTCCAACAACAAGACCTTGTCCTGCGGCGGCAATGCCGCTAGCCAAGCCAGTGCCTTCGACTGCGAGGCAGCGAGAACGGTTGTCGCCTGCGCAGAGCGCACCTTGGCGCCGCTGGCCGCCGAAACATCCATCACCAGCACATGCGCCCTGGGCGTTGCCTTCACGCCACTCCACCGCAGTTGGGAAGCCGCCAGCAGCAACAGCAATAACGCCAGAATTTGCAGCAAAAGGCTCCAAGGTTCCTGAATGCGACGCCTTCTTTGCTGCTTCGGGGGCATTTGGGCCATCTGCCAAAAGCGTAAGGTTGCCGCCTGGATTTTTTGGCGGCTGCGATCGAGGAGATACATCGCCACCAATAAGCCGCTGCCCAGCGCAAACAGCGCACCAAACTCAAAAAAGCTGAGATTGAGGAATTCCATTAACGTGCTCCCGCTGCCAAGTTGGTGGTCAACGTATTCGTCAACGCGGCGAACACAGCCTCTTCTAAATTCACGTTGGTGGGCATCGCCGCATAGCGGCCGCGGTTGCGGATCGCGACGCGCCGTATCGATTCCGCATGCTCATCAAAGGCGGCGATGTAGCGTTCTCGCGCTCCGGCGTCAAAGGTAATCTGCAGCCGCTCTCCGCTCTCCACCTGTTCAATTTCCAAATCGCCTTCCACCCGTGGCGCCCGTTCTTGCTCGTCCCATACCTGCACCAGGAAGAGATCGTGGCCATAATCGGCCAGATACTGCAGCGGCTTTGCGTAGTCCTGCTCGCCCAAAAAATCGCTGACGACAATCAACAATCCGCGTGCGCGTCCACCGTCGAGAAACTCTCTCGCAACCTTGGCAAAGTCGGTTGGCCCTTGGGCCTCCACCCCCCCCAGAAATTGCGCCACCGGGGAAAAACGGTGCCGCCCGCCGCCACATTGCAGGCCCTCTTCCAGGCCATCGCGGAACGGCAAAATCTGTATGGCATCCAAGCGGACTAGGCCTACATAAACCAATGCCGCCACCAGGCGCCGCGCAAAATCCCACTTGTCGCCCAGCCCCATGCTGCCGCTGGCATCCATCAAAAGCCGGATGGGCACCCGTGGCTCAATCTGAAAAAGCTTCAGAAACAGCTTTTCCAGGCGCATAAAGGCCCGCCAGTTCACCGCCCGCAGGTCGTCTCCATGGGCATAATTCCGGTGGTCCAAAAACTCCTGCCCTGGGCCTGTGTAGCGGCTGGGATTGTGCCCGCCCACCACGCCGGGGAAAGACTTCTGCCAATGAATCGTCAGCCGCTCGAGCCTTTCCAGAAAGCTCCGCTCGATTTTGAATTCCTGCTTTGCCACTCCGTTTTACTTCTTATCGCACCGGGCGTCTAACGCGCTGCCGCGCCCGCCGGCACACCCTTCAAGATCTCCGCCAATACGGTCTCGGTATTCTGTCCGTCGGCATGGGCGTCATAATTCAAAATCACTCGATGGCGCAGAACGCCCGGCGCCACCGCGAGTACATCGTCCGTACTCAAATGAGTACGCCCGCGCATCAGCGCCATCACGCGACCACATTCCACCAACGCCTGTGCTCCGCGCGGCGAACTGCCATACCGGATGTACTTCTTGGCCACCGGGTGAGCTTGCCCTTGGTCCGGTTGGGTCGCCATTACCAGATCCACCGCGTAGTCCTGGACGTGCGGGGCCACCAACACTTGCCGCGCCAACTTCCGAATCTCCAGAATGCCTGCCCGGTCTAACTTCTCTTCCAGGGCGATTTCGTCGCGCTCCAGCGTCCTCTCCACAATCGTCACCAAATCGGCGCGGTTGGGATAGCGAACCAAAATCTTCATCAAAAAGCGGTCCAACTGCGCTTCCGGCAAGGGGTAAGTCCCTTCCATTTCAATGGGATTTTGCGTCGCCATCACCAGGAAGGGGCTTTCGAGTTCGTGCGTTGTGGTGCCGCTGGTGACCGTCCGCTCCTGCATTGCTTCCAGCAGCGCGCTCTGCGTTTTGGGCGTCGCGCGGTTGATTTCGTCGGCCAGCACGAGGTTCGAAAAAATGGGCCCGGGTTGAAAACGGAAATTCTTGGCGCCGCGGTCGTCCGTATCGAGAATGACGCTCCCGACAATATCAGCGGGCATCAGGTCTGGCGTAAATTGGATGCGGCTATAGCGGAGGTGCAACACGCGGGAAAGCGTGCGCAGCAGTGTCGTTTTGCCCAAGCCGGGCACTCCCTCCAGCAAGACGTGCCCCCCCGCCACCAGGCAAATCAAGACGCTTTCCACGACGTCTCTTTGCCCTACAATCACCTTGCTGATTTCTTCCTCGACGGCGCGCAGGCGCCCGGATGCCGTTGTAATGTCGCTCACTGTAACCGCTATTTTATCTGTCCAGCTCTCAGTTGCCCGACCAAAATAGAAAAAGAGAAGGCTTTCGCCTCCCCTTCATCCCAGAAAAATGTATTTCACCTACGCGTTGCTGGTGGCCGAAGCCTCGCCAAAGCTGTTGGCAAAGTAAGCGACTGTGTCGGCCATTTCCGTCAGCGCTGTCCGCGCAGTCCCCAAACCCACCATGCGGCTCACCTGGAACCACAGCTTCGTCACCTGAAAATTGGCGCCGAGCAGCTTGTGCTCAAAGCCCGTCTCTTCGCTGGCCTTCTGTTCCAACAACTGTGAAACAAGAGCAAAGTCCTGAGTCAAGGATGTGTATGCCTTGTCCAGGTCCATGGAACCTTGCGAATCAATGGCAATGCGAATTTGCGCGAAGGTCATTCCATTGGCTCGGCAGACGTCGAGCGCATAATCCTCAGCAGTCCTCGTGCGGAGAATCAAAATGCAACTGTAGCGAAACCAGTAGGCAAACAGCACCACGGAGATCGCCGCTAGGATCAAACTAAAGCTCATTGCGTTACAACTGTAGAGTAACACCAGGTGACGGGAGAGCCAAGCCTTTCTTGTGGTATTAAGTGAAAATTTTCTAAAGTACTATCACCAAACTTTTGTACTAAGGTAAATTACTTAGAATTTACTGCGAAGACCATGTCCGCCTCCGGTTGGCCTTCCGCTTCGCACCAGCGGCGATAGAGCGAACCGTAACTATCTGTAATATAGTCACTTATGGAAATCCGTAGCTCCGCCGCGACGCTGTCGATCCAAGCCTCCTCGCCCTCCAACTCAGCAAACCAACCGATTGGGGTTTCGTCCACGGTCACCACACCCAAGGAACCGTCGCGTCGATATTCCGTTCTATATTTTTCGTAAATAAACTTCGATAAATAACCTAATCCCGCAAATACTCCAAAGCCCGCCGCAGCGTCAGAACACTCGTACTCAATCTCTTCCCGACTTTTCACCTTGCCCACGGTTGCCTTGCCTTTGAAAGTGATCACGACCTTTCCCCCAACCTCCCTAACGCGCAACAGGCAGCCCTGGGCCCGCAACCCGCCCTCCGCCGTATCGAGGATTGCGTTTTTTTCGAACACACGCGGACGATCCACCCGGAACCCGGCAGCCTCCAACCGCCCTACAAATTCCTCTGGCTTGGCCAGTCGCACCTTCACTTCTGTCTCTTTGCCGGTCATATTCGTTAGCCTACACGCATGCGCTAGCCTGGAAGCAGTGGCCCTTCGCGAAGTACTCCAATCCACCGGCCACCGGCCCTATCCGCTGCCCATTGGTTCCTGGCTTCTTACCCAATGGTGGGACGACCTGCTGTTTGCGCATTGGCCCTTACCCCCCGCCGAGATCGAGCCCTTTTTGCCCCCTTCGCTTGAGCCCGACGTGCTGGACAACCAAGCGTGGGTCGCCGTGGTTCCATTTCGGATGCGCGGCGTCCGCGTCCACGCTTTACCCCCCTATCCTTTCACCGCCAACTTTTTGGAGCTGAATCTCCGCACCTACGTGCGCCCACGCGGCCGGCAAACCGAAGAGCATCCACCGGGCGTTTATTTTTGGAGCCTTGATGCCAACGCCCCGCTCGCCGTTTGGGGTGCTCGCACACTGTTCCACCTCAATTACCTCAATGCAAATATGAGCGCCCCCCTGTCCGGCGGCGCCACGCATTACCAAAGCAAACGCACACACGCAGGCTATCCAGCCGCTTCGCTCGATTGCCTGTACGAGCCGATTCCCGGCCCTTACTCGCCCACTGAACTCGACCGTTGGCTTACGGAACGCTACTGCCTGTACACGACGGACTCACGCGGCCATCTTTACCGGGGCGACATTCACCACCTACCCTGGACACTGAAAGCTGCCCAGGCTTCTTTCTACACCAATACTTTGGCCAATGCGGCGGGGCTTAATCTTCCCAATGAGGCACCCCACCTGCTGTATAGCCGCAGCATCCAAGTGGCTATTTGGCCGCTTCGCAAGCTAAGCTAAGGCCGTCGGCAAGGGGCTTGGTTTTGCCGGTCCACTGCGATGCGCGCCTTTCCAAATAACCAATTCGCTCGCTCATCGGCGGATGGGTGGATAGGTACTTCCACTGTTCGCCTTTGCCCTCATAAGCCGCTTCCAACTTTCGAAAAGCCGTAATCATTGCCTCCGGGGCAATTCCTGCCCGGGCCAAAGTATCCATGCCTTCCTCGTCGGCCTGTTGTTCATCACTCCGCATAAAATGCAGGAGCCCCAAACCACCCGCCAATCCGGTTAAGCCGCCCGCATCGCCAAAAACTAATGTAAAAATAACCTGCATCCCCATAGCCCGTACCATGGAATTTGTCGAGTGCCGCTGCACAACGTGCTGCATTTCGTGCGCCACAATGCCGGCCAATTGTTCCGGCGAATCCATGCGTTCCACCAAGCCACGGAACAACACCACGTAGCCCCCCGGCGCGGCCAGCGCATTCACTTCCGGATGGTTCACCACCTGGATCCGGAACCTGTAAGGCTGCTTGCCCAGCCCACTTTCCAATCGCGTTTGAATCTGCTCCACAGCCTCCAAGAGCTCAGGATTCGAACATTCCCGCATCCCCCGGCCTATAGACTCCTTCACCGTGCGGCCCAGCGCTTCCTCCCAACTCACGGGCACCATCCGAACCACCCCACGCAGCAGCAGCGGCACTCCCTTCCAAAACAACAAGACGGTTAGCACCAAGCCCACAAGCGTCGCCACCACCAGGGAAGCTAATTTCGTTTTCATACTTCCAAACTCCCCTTACAACCCAAACCCATCTCCCATGTCCACATCCGCGCTCAACACTTCTCCCAGGGCGTCCGCCCCGTCGGCGTCCGGGGAAGGGGCAGACAAGTTCACCGCCGGCAACTGGGGCATCCATAAATTTCCAAATACGTACTTCACCTGCTCACACTCAATAAACGGCACCAGAATGCCGAGAGTCATCAGGCCGCCCACTACTTTCAATAATCCGTAGATGAGCAATTGCTTACCCTCAATCGTAGACCGGAAAGGCGCACCAGCAAAGGTTGTCCGGTCCCAACTGTAGTTGTTTTGTTTCGCTTCCCACCAAAAGCGCACCAACGTCAAGGTAGGCAGAAAGAGTAGGACTGTTTTTAAGTAGTCTGGCACCAAATCCTTGCCTTCGCCGGCAAAGGTAAACTTGTGACCCCCGTAGGTTAAATTTTCAAAGAAAAATTTCCGCAAACTGATGATGAAGAAAGGCAAGTAAAAGGTTAGGGTCACAATGGTCAACAAGGCGCCAATCCAAAACACTTTTACTAACTCCATTAAGTCTCCCCGGTAAATGAATCGCCTGCCCTGCCAACTGGTCCGGCTGGCGCGGTATCGAAATGCCCCGTGGATACCAAACGGCAACAGAATTACCCAAGGCAAATAGATGAGCAGCATATAGGGAGAGTCGCCCTTCTCGCCCGTCATGGCGATCAGGAAACCCACCAGCAAAGCCCACACCAGCAGCAAACCCAAGTACTTGAGAAAGCCAACAAACAGTTCTTTTCCGGTACCGTGGTATTCGAATCTCTGCCCGGCAAAGCTCATATGCCGCCAGTAGAACTTGCGCACCTCCGTAGTTCCCCAAAAACTATAAATGCCCAGAGTAAGTAGGGTCAGGATAAAGTTCTGCACGTACAGCAACAAAAGGTCCATTCCCTTCCCATCAAAGGCAAATCGGCCTTCTACTCTGGGCGGGGCTTCGGTGGGGGGGACAAATCGAGGCGAATCCACGGGTGCGCCGAATTCGGAAACCGGATTAACGCTCGATCCGAACAGATACCCGCACCCGCACCGGGGAGGCACTTCTACATATTGGGTTCCACAATTCGGGCAGAAAGGCATTCCGCCAATCTAGCAAATTCTAGTCTTCGTTTGCCGACGAGGAGTTTACCTTTAGTACCGCAAGGAAAGCTTCCTGCGGAATTTCCACGCGTCCCACGCGTTTCATGCGCTTCTTGCCTTCTTTTTGTTTTTCGAGCAACTTCCGTTTGCGCGAAATATCTCCGCCGTAGCACTTGGCGAGAACGTTTTTCCGGATCGCCGGAATCGTTTCCCGGGAAATGATCTTTGCCCCCACAGCTGCCTGCAGCGGGACTTCGAACATCTGCCGGGGGATCAACTTACGCAAACGCTCGATTAAGGCTTTTCCGCGTTCATAAGCAAAATCCTTGTGCACAATCAGGCTTAACGCGTCCACGGGTTCCGCCGCCACCAGCACATCCAACTTCACCATCGGACTTATTCTGGTTCCCGCCAAATGATAATCTAGCGAAGCGTAGCCGCGGGAGGCGCTCTTCAAACGGTCGTAAAAGTCCAGCACGATTTCGTTTAAGGGAAGCTCGTACACCAGCATGACGCGCCCTTGGCCGATGAACTCGAACTTCTTCTGCACGCCACGCTTTTCTTCCACCAAAGCCAGGATTTCGCCGATTGATTCCTCGCTCGTGATGATCGTGGCCTCGATGATCGGCTCTTCAATCTTGTCGATTTCAGTGGGGTTGGGGAACTTCTGCGGATTGAAAACTTCCACCTGCGAGCCATTCATCAACGTGATGAGATAACGCACGTTGGGCGCCGTCGTAATCAGGTCAATGTCGAACTCGCGCTCCAAGCGTTCCTGCACAATCTCTAAGTGCAGTAGGCCGAGAAAGCCACAGCGGAAACCAAACCCTAGAGCGGCCGAGCTTTCCGCTTCAAAGCTAAGCGCGCTGTCGTTCAGCCGCAGCTTTTCCAATGCTTCGCGAAGTAGGCCGTGCTCGTGGCTCTCCACCGGGTAAAGCCCCGCGAACACCATGGGCTTGATTTCTTGGAAACCCGGCAATGGCTCCGGCGCACGCCGGGCCTCTTCCATGATGGTGTCGCCAATCTGAGCGTCGGCCACGTTCTTGATGTTGGCGAAAAGAAAGCCTACTTCGCCAGCGCTCAGCTCTTCACACGGAATCGGTTTCGGGGATTGATAACCCAAGCCGTCCACTTCATAAACACCGCCGGTATTGAACAAGCGAACCTTCATGCCGCGGCGGATCTTGCCCTCCACCACGCGCATCAAGATGATGACACCGCGGTAGCTGTCAAACCAGCTATCAAAAATTAGCGCCCGCAAAGGAGCATCGACGTTGCCCTTGGGCGGCGGTACTTTCGCCACAATGGCATCCAGGATTTCTTCAATGCCGATGCCATTCTTCGCGCTGGCCAGCACGGCCTCGCTCGCGTCCAGTCCCACCAGCGTCTCGATCTGGTCCCGAATCCGCTCGGGTTCCGCGCTAGGCAAATCGATCTTGTTGATGACCGGTAGAATCTCCAGGTCCTGCCCAAGCGCGAGATAAGTATTGGCCAACGTTTGGGCTTCTACCCCTTGGGAAGCGTCCACCACCAAGAGAGCGCCTTCGCAGGCCTGCAAGCTGCGGGAAACCTCGTAGCTGAAGTCCACGTGGCCCGGCGTATCAATCAAATTCAATTGATACATATCCCCGTCTTTGCCTTTGTAATCCAGCCGGACGGCGTGGGCCTTAATGGTGATGCCGCGCTCGCGCTCCAGGTCCATCGAATCCAGAACCTGTTCCATCATTTCGCGCTGGCTAAGCGCTCCGGTGAATTCCAAGAGGCGGTCCGCCAATGTCGATTTGCCATGGTCGATATGAGCAATGATCGAGAAGTTGCGGATGTGTGAAGGATCCATGCGGTAAACTACGAAGGAATCTCCAGTATCCCACATGTCCCCTTTTCACCCCCACGAAATCCTTGTCCGCGAAGGGCTAGGCGGCGCAGAAACCCTGCGCATCGCCGTGGTGGTAAGCCGCTTCAATAGCCTTGTTACGGACCGTCTGCTGGAAGGCGCCTTAAGCGCCCTTTCCCGCGCGGGAGCCGCAGCTGGCAACATTGCCGCCTATCGGGTTCCCGGCGCTTGGGAAATGCCGGTATTGACTCAGGAACTGGCGCGCTCCGGCCGCTACGACGCCATTGTCTGCCTCGGTTGCGTCGTGAAAGGCGATACCGCCCACTTCGACTATGTTGCCGGAGAAAACGCCAAAGGCATTGCGGCAGTGGCCCGAGAGACGGGTATCCCGGTTGCCAACGGCGTTCTCACCACCAACACCATGGAACAGGCGCTGGACCGCGCGGGCGGCAAACTCGGCAACAAAGGCGCCGAAGCGGTTCACTCCGCCATTGAAATGGCTCATCTGCTTCGCGGTGTGCGGGAAGCCCGGAGCTAATCGCCCATGCCCAGCCGCCGCAAGTCCCGGGAACGGGCGTTGCAAGTATTGTTCTTAATCGACCTCCGCAAACAGCCGATCGAAGAGGCCATCCACGCTTTTGGCTTTACTCTCCATAGCGACGACGAAGACTTCGAGACGATGGGCCGCGATAAGTTCATGGAGCACCTCGTGCGCGGCGCTATGGCGCAACGCGACGCCCTCGACGACCACATCATGCGCGCCAGCTCCAATTGGCGGCTCGATCGCATGCCGGCCGTTGACCGGAACATTCTTCGCCTGGCGACTTTTGAACTGGTGGAAGGCAAACTCCCTCCTGCCGTGGTGATTGATGAAGCCCTCGAACTCGCCCGTCGCTTTAGCGGCAACGAGAGCGTTGGCTTTGTGAACGGCGTACTTGATAGCGTACGCTCCGCCTTACAGAATCCCAACCGCCCCCAAATCGCGGACGCCAGCTAGTCCGCCCCAACTTATTTCCCAATACAAAAAGTGCCAAAAATGTTGTTGAGAATGTCGTCTGCCGTGGTGGCTCCGCTTAAGCCATCCAAAGCCCGCAGCGCCTCATAACAATCCAACAGCAGCATCTCGTGCGGGATCCCCGCCACAATGCTTTCCCGCATCCGTTCGAGAGCCTCGCCAGCGGCCACCAGCAAGTTCCTTTGCCGGAGATTGGTAACCAAGCCGCTTTCCACTTCCGCGGCCCCGCCCGGGGCAATTGCCTCCAGAATGCGCCGCCGCAAGTCGTCGAGCCCCTCACCGGTCTTGGCAGATACCAGCACGGCTTCCGCGGGAAGGCCCGCCGCCTCGCCTTTGTCCACTTGGTTGGCCACCAACAAGCAGACCCCCTGCTGTTGGGCTGCCTCCCAAAGCGCGCGGTCCTCTTCGCTGGCCTGCTCGGACCCATCCCACACCAGTAGTGTTAGATCGGCATCGGCCATCGCTTCCCGGCTGCGCTCAATGCCTAAACGCTCCACCACATCTTCGCTTTCGCGTATGCCTGCCGTATCCACCAGCCGCACCGGTATGCCGCCAATAGCGGCTGTTTCGCTTACCGTATCCCGGGTGGTTCCCGGTATCTCCGTCACAATGGCACGGTCCTGTTCCAACAACGCATTGAACAAACTGCTCTTGCCAACATTCGGCCGCCCCACTAGCGCCAGCCGAAAGCCTTCCTTTACCAGTCGGCCGTATTGGAAGCTGCGCGCCAGGCGAGCCACCCCTTCAGCAATGGGCGCGCGTCGCGCCAGCAACTCCTCGTTACTTGCCACGCTGACGTCATCTTCGGCAAAATCGATACCCGCCTCCAGCAGCCCAATCAAATCCACGAGTTGCTTTTTGAGGGGAGCAATGCGGCGGCTCAAACTGCCGCCCAATTGCTGCGCGGCCACCTTCGCCTGATACAGCGTAGTGGAGTGAATAATGTCCCGGATAGCCTCGGCTTGCGGCAGGTCCAACCGTCCATGGAGGAAGGCACGCAAGGAAAATTCGCCAGGCTCTGCAAGGCGCGCCCCCAGCGCTACTGCCCGCTCCAGGCAATGCTGCACTATGACGGGCGACCCGTGGCAACTGATCTCCACCACATCTTCCGCCGTAAAGCTACGCGGCTTGGCAAACCAGGTGGCCACCACCTCATCTACCACCGCCCCCTGTTCATCCTTTAAATGACCCAAGGTCGCGCGTCTGGCCTCCAGCGCTTCCACGGTCTCCAACATTTGTTCTGCGATGTTTTTGGCGCGTTCCCCGGAAAGGCGCACCACGCCAATGCCCCCTACACCCAGTGGAGTCGAAATTGCCGCAATCGTATCTTGCCAGCGCATAGCGCCAAAAAAAAGTCAGTTCGCCCGGACGAACCTACCGGTTGCCCCGATTGTCGTCGTCCGGCCGGCCGCCACCCTCACGCCGCGGACCACGACCTCCCGCAGCACCTCCGCCACCAAAACCGCCTTCGCGCCGCGGACCACGTCCACCGCCACCACCCGGCCTTCCGCCACTTGGGCTTCCACCACCCGGGCCTCTACCGCGTCCACCGCCAGAGCCGAAACCACCGCCGGGACCACGGCGATCTCCGCCACGATCCCCGCCTCGATCACCACCCGGACCGCGACCTCCGCGCCCATCCCGGCGCGGACCCCGTCCGCGATCTCCGCCTCGATCGCCCCCGCGATCTCCTCGTCCACCGCCCCGGCTATCCCGGCGCTCCATGGGAGGAGCCGCGGGCGTAGCCATGCCTTCCGGTATAATCGCCACCCGCCGCCCGCCACCCACGCCCACGCTTTCGCTGCGCACGGTGGTTTCCGGACGTAAGGTCATGTGGATAATGCGCCGCTCGCGGCTGGTCATTGGGCTAAAGAAAAAGGGCTGGCCCGTTTGCTTTACTTTTTCGCAGGCCGTTTGGGCGCTCAAGCGCAGTTCTTCAATGCGCAGCAGGCGGTAGTCGTTGGCATCGAAAACAATCAGCGAATGGTCTTCGTGCGGCAACCGCAACATTTCCATCGTCAAATGTTCCAGCGCCAGCAACAATTCCGAGCGGTTTTCTAACAGCCGGTCCACTTCCGGACCCGAGAATTTCACCACGATATCGGGGTTCTCAATCTCCGGATACGTAGAGGCGCCTTCGTGGAATTCATAATCGACATCGATATCGATGCCGTCCAACATCAAGTCAAGAAAGTCGCCAATCTTGTCTTCGTAATCTTCGATAGGGTATTTACGAGCCATGTTTACCGCACCCGGTCTCGGTGCCAGAGTTCCCTTTTCTTAACGTTACCTTTGCGTGTTCACCAGCGTTTTCACCGCTTCTTTTTCACGTTCACGACCGTTTTCGCGGCCGGCGTTACGGGTACCGGTGTCAACTTCAACAAAACATACTGCTGCACCATGGCAAATAAGTTGCCAGTTAACCAATATAGCACCAGCCCTGAACTTGCCCCGTAGAACATCACGGCAAACAAAAGACTTGTCATCAACATGATGCGCTGCTGCTGTGGGTCTGCCCCCGCCGTGGGCGTCAGCTTTTGCAACAGAATTTGCGTCGCCACCATCGCGATCGGCAATACCCGGATGGCAATCGTTTCCGGTTGTGACAAATCCGTAACCCACAACCAGCTGGCCTGCCGCATCTCGATCGCCACGTCCAGCACCGAATAAAAACCAATCAGGAAGGGCATCTGGAGCAAGAGCGGCAAACAGCCGCCCGCGGGGTTTACCCCGTGTTTCTTGTACAGCTCCATCATCTCTTCGTTCTTCTTCGCCGCCCGGGGATCGGTCATCGAGATCCCTTTGTATTTATCGTTGATCCGCTGAATTTCCGGCTGGATCATCTGCGTCTTTTGCATGCTTTTCATGCTCGACAGCTTCAGCGGCAGCATCAAGACGTTAATGATCAGCGTCACCACCACAATGGTCCAACCGTAGTTGTGCAGGTAGCGGTCGTTCACCCAATTCAAGCTAAGGAAGAGCGGCTTGGCGATGAAGCCAAAATACTTGCCGAAATCCACCAGCCTTTCCAGTCCCGCATCGGCAGTCCGCAGACGGTCCACATCCTTAGGACCAACAAAGAAATCCAATTCATTCACCGGCGCGCCGCCCACGCCCATTCCGATGTTTGGCTGCTCCTTGCCATCGGTGGCCGCCGGTGGCACAAAGGTATCCGGTGCCGTCTGCAATTCCAACGGCAATCCCTTTTTGTTTACCGCCACCACAGAAAAATATTTGTCCTGCATCCCCGCAAAGGCGAAGTTGCCATATTCGGTGTGCCAGCCGTCTTTGGCGGTCTTCAAATCCGGCGAACTGCTGTCCGCATTCAACTTCACCGTCTGGCCCATGGCAAACGCGTTATACGCGTGCTGGTCGCCAAAGCCACCCCGCCAGGCGAGGTTGTGCTCTGTAGCTCGTCCGGCCAAGACCAACTCGCTGCGCACGCTTACCAAATAACGATCTTTCTGGAAGCGAAAGCGCTTCTTTGCCCGGTTGTCCCCGTTCTGGTATTCAAAACTTAAGCCCAGCCCGTCGGCATCCTTGGTCATCTGGAACAACGCGCCGTTCATGTCGGGGTCAAAGGCTTGTCCCGTCTTTTTCTGCTGAAGAGAAAAGGGCAAACCAAACTTCGCCGCCTTGTCACCAACCAACTCCAGCATGCGGCCACGCGAATCCTTGTACATCTTCAATTGCCAGCTGGTCGCCACGGCCCCTTGGTTCGTGAAGCGCACCTTGTACAGGTCAGTTTCGATGACCACTTCCTCGGCCTTGGCCGCTACAATTGCTTGGCTGCTCGCTGCGCCTTCCACGGTGGCGGCTGCGCTTATGGCCGGCTTCCCCGCCGGTGTCGTTGCTTTCGCTTCCGTCTTCTTGGGCTCGCTCTTGGGAGCTTCCGCGGGTGGGGGCATGAAGTATTGCATGCCGAAGATCGCCACACCCATCAAAACGAAGGCGATTAACAAGTTCTGTGTCGGTAGCGGATCCTGGTCGCCCGCACCCGGTAAGGTAATTTTCTGTGACATTCTTCTCGCTCACCCGCGCCTTAGGGCACCGGGTCAAATCCCCCTGCGTGCAAAGGATGGCAGCGGCAAATCCGCTTCACCCCCATCCACACCCCTGCCGATGCGCCGTACCTCTCCACTGCCTCCCGCATATACACCGAGCAGGTGGGGTGAAAACGGCAGGCCGAAGGCAAGTATGGACTTACCCACCGCTTATAGGCTTGCAACAATCCCACCACTAGGCTCTTCACAACTCTGCTGGAGCTCCGCCAATCTTCGACAGGAATCTTTCCACTTGCCGCTCCACCTCACCCCATTCCGCATCCAACATCGCGCGCCGCGGATTAAACACAATTTCCAGGCCTTCGGGGAAGCGCTCTCTCCTTAGTCTCACACATTCCCGCAGCCGCCGTTTCATCCGGTTCCTGGCCACGGCCTTGCCCAAGGCACGAGGACAAGTAAAGCCAAAACGCGCCACCCTGGCTTCACCATTGGACCGCCAGAAGGCTTTGAACAGAGGACAGGCAAACGTGGCGCCCTCGTCATAGACGCGGCGAAACTCCGCCGGCTTTAACAGCCGCACTGCTTTAGGGTAATCCGGCACTTTCGCTTTCCAAAAAGCTCCTGTACAAAAAACGAAACCGGGATTGGCCATCCAGCCAACCCCGGCGCATGTTTCTTGAGTGCTTACCGCTTAGGCCTGCTTGGCTTCCCGCACAGGACGTTCGTCGCTTACGGTCAACTTCCAGCGACCGCGCGCCCGGCGCCGGGCCAAAACATCGCGACCGTCTTTTGTTTTCATACGCTTGCGGAATCCATGCACCTTCGCGCGCTTACGGTTATTGGGCTGAAATGTTCTCTTCGGCATTGTTTTTACTCAGAATCGAATTTCGAGCTTTCCGGCCTTAAAGCACAGGAGCGCTCTTTACGCGAATGCGCAACCCTTTGATCGTAACACAATCCTTACACCAAGCGCCAGCCGCGAACGTCAACACATATAATTAGAAGCAATTAGGATTCTGTAGTTCATGAAAATCCCCCTCCTCCTTCTCTTAACCTTCCTCCCTGCTTTCGCTCAAAGCAACCCTGCCCAGTTCGCATCCGCCACCGCCGGCCCGCCCGCCATCGGCCCGACCAACATTCTTAGGCTTGCTGAGGTCACTCCCGGCATGAAGGCAACTGCCTGGACCGTTTTTGAGGGTGCCGAACCGGAAGCCGTGCCGATTGAGGTGATCGGCGTGTGGAAAAATGCCTGGGGGCCGAAACAGGACATCATCCTCGCCAAAATGTTTGGCAAAGCACTCCGCACGGGCGTGGCGGGCGGCATGTCCGGTTCTCCGGTTTACGTGGGCGACAAACTGATGGGCGCCGTCAGCCTCCGGATCAGCGTCTTCTCTCCGGATGCCATCTGCGGCATTACCCCCATCGAGCTGATGCTGGAGATCAATGAGTTCGATTCCTCGCGCCCCCCGGACGCCAAGACCCCCCAAAGCGTCGCCTCCTTGCCCAAGCTTCCGCTCCCGGAAAATGTGCTTTCCGGGGCCTTCCTCCAACCCATCGAAACGCCGCTCACGTTTAGCGGTTTTCACGAACATGCTTTGCGCGAGTTTGGCCCGGCGCTCCAAAACATGGGCCTCCGCCCGGTCTTTGGCGGTGCGGGGGGAGCGAATTACGACACCAAGCCCGCCTCGGATTGGCAATCCAGCCTGCGGCCCGGTCAACCGATCGTCGGGGTCCTGGTTTCGGGAGATATGAACATTTCCGGCTTGGGCACGGTCACCTATAACGATGGCAAAAAGGTACTCGGCTTCGGCCACCCCTTCTTCAACATGGGCCCCGTGGATATGCCGATGGCGAAGGGCGAAATTCTAACCGTCCTCAGCAGCAGCTTCCAACCGAATAAGGTAGGCAACACAGGCGAAATTGTGGGCGCCCTGCGCCAGGACCGGCACTCCGGCATTCAAGGCCTGCTTGGCGAGCAATCGCCGATGATCCCCGTAGAGCTCAAGGTACGCAACCTCTCCCCCACCGGTGGCGCCACCAGCGAAAAAGATTTCCGCTTCAATGTCTTTGTGCATCAAAAGTGGACCCCCTTTCTGATGACCATGACCATGTTCAATTCGCTTTCCGGCTTGAATGAATTCGCTGAAGAAACCACCTATCGCCTTAGCGGCAACGTCGAATTTGATGGCCTTCCCAGCTTGAATCTGGCCAGTATGGTTGCCCCCACTGACAACCCCCTCCCGCCTGCCATTGCTCTTGCCTCCTGGTGGGGCGACAAGTTCAACCGTCTTTATGGCAACAACCTTTCCACGCCAAAGCTCAAGACGGTGAAAGCGACAATCGACCTGATTCCCGAACGGCGCGTTGCCGCCATTGAATCCGCTTGGATGGAAAAAACCACGTTGGACCCGGGCGAGGAAGTAAAGTTGAAGATCTTCGTCCAGCCTTGGCGCGGCGAACGAATCGCCCGCGAAATCACCGTCAAAATCCCCTCTTCGCTGCCGAAGGGACAACACCGCATTGTGCTGACCGATGCCGACACCTTGAACCGCATTCCCCAAATCGCCAGTTCGCTAAACCGCTTCCTGGAGTTGCCCGAGGCCGTGAATGTCATCAACCAGGAGCGTTCCAACTCGCGCCTCTACGTCTCCATCACCAGCACGAAGCCCACGGTGTACCTGGACGACAAAAATCTCCGCAGCCTTCCCGGCTCGTTGCTGAATGTGATGCAAGCAGGCCGCGCCGCCACCCGGCCTACGCTTTCGCTGGCGGAATCATTCGAAGAAGTTGCTTCACTTCCCTTCGATTACGTCATTGGTGGCCAATACTCGCTCCGCTTTACCGTCCGCTAAACCGAAACTGATCCCTAACCCATTCATGCGTATCTCCAACCGAACTCTCTTTCCGTGTGCCCTCACGCTGCTCGCCGTTTCCCTCCTCGCGGTTGAAACGCGCTACTGGAGCCAGGACACCCAAGCCGACTTCGAAAAAGGCACCCGCACCAACATTGCCTTGCGCAACGATGGCCGCTTAGGTCTAGCGCCCGTATTGCAAGAAATTGCCGACCCTTCGCTGCCCTATCTTTGGGCCACAGCGCTGGCCACGAATGGCACAACTTATTACGCTGGCGGTCCGGCTTCGGGCCAATCTCACATTTACGCCTTGCCCCGCGGCGGCGCCCTCCGGCGCTTTGCCTCCATTGATGGGATGAACGTCTTTGCCCTTGCGGTTGCCCCGAACGGCGACCTCTATGCAGGCGCCTCCCCGGACGGCAAGGTCTACCGCATTCCCGCCAACGGTCAACCCCAAGTCTTTTACGACCCCAAGGCGAAGTACATTTGGGCGCTTCGTTTCCTGAGCAATGGCGACCTGCTGGTGGCCACCGGCGACCAGGGCGAGCTCCACCGCGTCACTCCCACCGGCCAAGGCCGGGTCTGGTTGAAGCTGGACGAGGACCACATCCGCTCGCTGGCCACCAACGCCGCGGGAGAAGTTTATGTCGGTACCGAGCCCGGCGGATTGATTCTCAAGGCGGGCCCAAATGGCGAGGCCTTTGTCCTGCACCAATCGACCAAACGGGAAGTCACCACTTTAATCGCCGCCCCCGACGGAACGCTTTACGCAGCCGCTATTGGCAATAAAGCCGCTGCTTCGCAAATCTTTTTCCCGGGACTCTCCCCCGTTGTGCCCGGCGCCAGTCCCGCCACTCCCGCGCAAGGTACAGCCCCGCCCAGCACCGCTTCTCCTAATTCCGGTCAGCGCCCTCCCAACGCCGCCACGCCCGTTGCCCCCGTTGCGCCCAATCCAGTACCCGGCGGCAGTGAGGTAGTGCGGATTGCCGCAGACGGCGCTCCCTCTGTTTATTGGACCCATTCTCAGGATCTTGTCTATTCGCTCGCTCTCGATCCCCAGCAGCGCCTACTCGTCGGCACCGGAAACAAGGGCAACATCTACCGCATCGAAAACGCTCACCGCTTTGAGTTGTTGTTGGAGCTTCCGTCCAGTCAGGTCACGGCCCTGCTTCGTGATGGCAATCGCCTCTTGGTGCTCGGTGGGAACGTGGGCAAGGTTTACGAACTCCGCAACGAACTTGCCGCCCAAGGCACCTTCGAAAGCCAGGTGTACGATGCCGGCCGCTTCGCCACCTGGGGACGCATTCATTTCAAAGCTGCGGCCAACGGCGGCGAAGTCGCCTTTGAAACTCGAAGCGGCAACCTGGACCGGCCTACGCAGCTTTGGAGCCCTTGGGCGCCGCTGCAAAACGGCCGGGTCGGTAGTCCCGCTGCCCGCTTCCTGCAATGGCGCGCGGTCTTGAAGCAATCCCCGCAGAAGCAGAGCCCCACTCTCTCTCAGGTGGACGTGGCCTATTTGCCGAAGAATGTCGCCCCGCGAGTGGAAATTGTGGAGTCAACTCCCGCTAATTATCGCTTCCCTGCGCCGCCTACAATCTTGACGGCAGCCTCCACCACTCTTTCCTTGCCACCCATGGGCAAGCCTTCCGCCACCGCCTCGCCCGCCAAACCAGACGCTTCCACCAGCCCCTCGCTCTCTTACGCCCGCGGCATGATCGGCGTTCGTTGGCTGGCCGAAGACGACAATAACGATACGCTTGAATACACCGTCGAAATCAAGGGCGAAAACGAAAGCACGTGGAAGCTGTTGAAGGACAAGCTCCGCGATCGCTACCATTCCTACGACGCCACCGCCTTTGCTGATGGCCGCTACCAAATCCGTGTGACAGCCACTGACCAGCCCGGCAATGCCTCCGGCCAAGGCCTTTCTTCGAGCGAAATCAGCGCGTACTTCCTCATTGACAACACTCCGCCCACCATCCGCGAACTGTCGGCTACCGGCAACACCTTGCGCTTCAAGGCTAGCGATACGCTTACGGTTGTCACCAAGGCCGAGATCAGCATCAACGGGGGCACTTGGACGCCGATCGAACCCACCTCCCGCCTGGCAGATTCGCTGGAACACGAATACTCGGTTCCGCTGACGCGCCAAGGCAACGAGGAGCTCACCATTGCCGTCCGCGTGACGGATGAGTTTGAGAATCAATCCGTCGCCAAAACCATCCTACGGTAAACCTAGCTTCTTCCCTGCGCAGACGTTCGCCAACGCACGCCTAGGGCCTCGAACACCACATCGCCAAACTCCGTGGGGATTCCTTTCCGCTGTAAATGCGGCTTATCGCGCCAACTCCACGCCGTCCAACCCATGCCCAATTGGTCAAAATAGGCTGCAAGCTGGCGACCCCATGCCGTATGCCCGGCCTCTCCGCCCCACTCGCCAGCAAAGACGGGCGCCTCTTCGGTGCGAAAGCCAAAGCGAGTCCACCAGTCCAAGCTCATCCAGGGGTAAACGTGGGTGGAATAGATGACGTTCGGCGCCTCCAGCCAAACGCCCCGCAAATCAAAACCCCATTCCACTCCGCTTACCAGCAACACGCGATCCTGGTCAGCCACCCTTGCCGCCGCCGCTAGGCGCGCAGCCCACGCGTTCCACTCTTCCGCATCAATATCGTGGGGCTCGTTTAACAGATCAAACAGGACATGTGGCGTACCGCGAAACGCCTCGCTCAGCTTTGCCCAACAATCCGGGCTTTGCTCATCTGGCCTTGGGGGCACACGATTATCCCCAGGGCCCCAAATCGTCTCCCGGTCCAACCACTGCAGATCGAGAATGGAATAGGCACCCAGGGCCGCCAACCAATCCACAATTTGCCGCAGTTCTTCCACGTAATCGCCGCCCTCGTCACCACTGGCCAACACCCGTGCCTGCACAAAGGGAATCCGCACCACGTTCGCACCCCAGCCCCGAACGATGGTCGTCAGCTCATCGGGAGTCACGCCCGCGAATGGCTGGGAAGAATACTCCATGCCGCTCAAATTCACGCCCCGCAGCAGCACTGGCCGGCCCGTTTCGTCCACGACCCGGTTGCCCGCGCAAGCTAGCTTGCCCAGCACCTTAAAATAACCGCCCGATGCCAAAATACCAGCGCCGGGTTCCGCGGTCTCCGAAGCTTCCGCCCAGGAAAATGGGCCCCACAAAAGTCTTGGCCACCATCGCCCCCGAAACACTTGCCGCGTTGAAGGTCCCTGGCGTCAAGCCTTGCAATCGAGCGCCTTGCGCCAGACCCACGAAGTAAAACTTGCTGCCCAAAATCGAGCCCTCATTGGCAAACTCATACACACCCCCCAGCGTAAGCAGCGCGTATTGCCTTACCTGCAATTCATTCGGCCCGTAGGAACCCAAGCGCTGCGGCCCGCCCAGCGTGAAGTTAAACAGCGTCGTCTGCACGGGCCCCACGGTAGAGCCGCCGGAAAACCCAGCGATAAGGGAAGAGCCCCGGTTCACCGGTTGCGCGTAAAGACCTCGTACTTCCCCCAAGGAATAGCCACGAATCGCTTCCGTGCCGCGGGGAAAATGCTCCAGGCGCGTGTTGAACCGCAATCCCTTCCGCGCGACGACGTTGTCGTCCTGGGCTTCGAGGCGAAAGCGCAACGACACAGCTTCCCTTTGCGCCCGCAAGCTCTCCGCCACCGGCAAGCCCACTTCTTGCCGCGCCCGGATCCAATTCCACTGGTAGCCCAAGCGGAGCTCCGAAAATCGGTTGAATGTTGTGCCTACATCCAGGCCAAACCCTTGTTCGCGTACCCGGTATTCTGCCAAGTTCCGCCCGTCGGAGTACAAGTCCAGAATGCCGCTGTCGATGTAAGCACGCGGCGCCCAGAAGCTCCTGCCGCCATCCCGAAACGGTTTGTATAACTCCGATACAGCCGCCATGCGGGCCCCGAAGGAGAGATCGTTTCTCCATTCGCTGCGCAGCCCCCAGGGGTCTAGCCAGGTTAAGCGGCTGGCCAGGCTGAATCGGGAGTTTGAAGTATCCACTCCATTCACTTCAATGGCGGGATTCAGAAACACACCGCCCGTCGAGCGGGGCGCCCCCTCCACCTCTAGGCCGCGCTTTCCTTCCCGCTCCACTTGTTGGTAGCGAAAACTTGAGATCCGCCCCAAGCCGACCACCTTGTCTAATTCATCCTCAAGGTGCGCAGGGTCGTATTCGCCTTGCAGCCGCTGGGCAATTCGCTCTTCCAGCGCTTTGTCTACCCCGGTACCCGACACACGCACAAACTCCAAACGCTTCGCCAGCGACCTTTGCTTCGCCACCCGGCCATCCGCAAGCGCCTGGTACTCTTCCAGCGGGCGCGCCAATGCGCGCAGCAATTTTGCTTTGCTTTCCGCCGCCGCCCGGCCAAGGGCGATGAGTTCCTCACCCTTCGTATAGTCGTTCACCCCGAACTTGCTCATGTCGGCCACCAGCACAATATCGGCCAGTTCCAAAGTCCTTAATTCCGCCGCCCCGATCACCACTGAAACACTGCGTCCCATTACGCTCAACGCGCTGCCAATGTCGCCCGGCTTGGTTGGCCCTTTGCTTAAATGCACGGCGATGACAACATCCACGTTCATTTTTCGGGCCACGTCCACGGGCAGATTGTCCAACAATCCTCCGTCCACAAAGACTTCCGTTTTCGTGCGGACCGGCGCGAAAAAGACAGGAATCGACATCGTGCTGCGCAGCGCCAACTCCAGGCTTCCTTCGGCGAACACCTTCGCCTTGCCACTAATCAAGTCCGCAGCCACGCAACGGAATGGCGTGGGCAAATCATCAAAGCTTTTCAGATCCCCATAGGCGGCCAGCTTCCGGCTCAACAACATGTTGATGGCGTGGCCTTCGTTCAGTCCGGCGGGCAATTGAAAGCCTTCTTTGGTCACACCCAATTCCAAGCGGCTCGGGTACTGGATGCGGTCTTCCTTGCGCCGGAATGCTAAATCGCGAAAGCGCGTTTCGCCGCCCAGCAACCGTTCCCAATCCGCCTCGCGGGTAATCGCACGGATCTCTGCGGGTGTGTAGCCTGCCGCATAGAGGCCACCAATCAAGCCACCCATGCTGGTGCCTGCAATGGCGTCCACGGGAACCCTGTTCTCTTCCAACCACTCCAGAATCCCAATATGGGCCAACCCGAGCGCCGCTCCTCCCTCCAGGACCAAACCCACCCGCGGCCGGGTGCTTTGTGCCTCCCCAAGGAACCCCGTGCCGAGGAGAAACAGCGACCCAGCGAGAAGAGTCCTCAACGCTGCACCAATTCCACGCGCCGGTTCAAGGCCCTTCCCGCCTCTTCCGCGTTCGAGGCAACCGGCGCCAAACTCGCCAGACCCTGCGCGCTAAGCCTTGTGGTCGCCACCTTATACTGCCCTACCAAGGCCGTTACCACTGCCTGCGCCCGCCGCCGCGAAAGATCGAGGTTGGCCTCCAAAGTCCCGACGCTATCCGTATGCCCCACCACGTATAGCTTCAGGTTGGGGTCTTGCCGCAAAAGCGCTGCCACCTGCTCCAGTTGCGCTGCCGATTCTGGCTTCACCTCGGCCTTGCCGGTGTCGAAGTAAATTCCATAGAGCGCTTTCTTGCCCTCTTGTGCCAAGGCGCCTTGAATTTCCGCCGCGCCAAACACTTCCACTTTGCCGGTCTCAACTGCCGCTTCCTCCACCACTTCAATAAACGTATAGGCGCGCGAACCCCAATCCGCGAGCTTCGTCATGTCACGCAACGCAACGTTTCCGAGCGCTACTCTTTCTCCAATCGCAACATAAACCCAAGTCGTCGCAGATCCCTGCTTCTTGCTCGCCAGCAGCCCTGCGCGAGTCTGCGCCGAGGCACTTGCCAAAAGGTCTGTAGGCTTCACCCCGGGCTTACTGTTTGAGGTGTAGATCAGTTGGCTGGCCGGGGCCGCCTCCGCGGCGAGGCCCGCCCAATGCTGGACTGACTGGTAGCGATATAGCTTGCAATCGGAGGGAATACATTGCACAAGGGTCTGAAACCCGGCCTTCTTCAACGCCGCTTCGTAATTGCGATAAACCTCGATGGCCGTCTTGCCTTCCGGTGCGGCATACAAGCGCCAAGCCAATTTCCCTTTGGCTACCGTTGGCTCCTTTTGAGCTTGCGGCGCCATCATTTCCAACTCTACATATCCGGCTTCCGCACCATCCAGCAGGATGGACCCGGCGTAGGGTTTCACCAACGTCAGATCCTGCAGTTTTCCCCCGTTGCGTTCCTGCGCCCACAAACCCACAGGAACCAGAGCTACACAAAAAAGCGCAAAATTGGCCTTACTCATGTTGCTCAGGATAGCGCCCTCGCTCCCCTTTAGCCCCGCCGCTTCGCCCACTCCCAGCCGTTCATTTTCTTCCCGTGGGCGACTTCTTCAGTGCGCCGAGCCAGTAACTCATAACCACGCGCTTCCATCGCTTCCTGCAGTTCTTCGTGAGCAATCAAGTGTGGCTTTGCTTCCTCGCGAAACACCTGCATCGTGAGGGGCACAGAGATGCCCGGCGTAACGGCCCCGCGGAGCGTTGGCGGATTTTCCTGTGTCACCACGAGTACGCGCTCGGCTTGCCAAGCAACCAGCGCATCGAGCACCTTCGGCCAATCCGTGTGCTCCAACACTAATACGAGGGCCACATTCGGCGGCACTTGGACGAGGCTCGTTGCTTCCAGGTCGTCCACTTCGGTGCGCGCCTCTAACCCTTTTGCAACTAAGCGCTCTGCACACTTCGCCAACAGGCTTTCGGCCAAATCCGTGAAAACCAATTCCCGGCCTTGCAGAAGTTCCTGCGGCAACCAATCCAGCATTTGGCCGGGGCCGCATCCCGCGAACAGGACGCCCGCACGCTCACCCAATTGCTCGATCCACGCCGCGGTCAAGCGAGCGTTGGCTTGGGCCTGCCCGATGCCCGCCATGTGGGCTTCATAGTCTTCCGCCTTTACCTGCCGCCAAGCCCGGCGAAAGTTGTCCACTTACTTTTGCGTCGATTCTTTCTTGTCGGACGCGGTGATTTCCGGATCCGTCGCCGTGGCTGGCTCCTGAGTGAACCGATGGCGGATGATCTGGGTTTGGTCTGAAAAGAAGGTGCGGCTGCCGCTTGTTCCGAATTGTTTAGGGACAGCAGAGATCGTGTAGCCCGTCTGGGTCGCCGCTACCTGGAAGCTATAGCCACCGCGCGCGCCTTGTGCCAGTTCCCCGTCGATCAAGTCGGCACCCGCGGCGCCGGCCGATCCGCTGGAGGGTGGCCCCAGTTCCGCCAAGCTCGTCGCGTAGCGATTGAACTGCGAATAGTATTGCGTTTGCGCGGTATGAATTACGCTCACCGCACGGATAGCAGCTGTCTCTTCGGCAAACATGCGCGCCCTGGTCAAGCGTGGCAAGGCCGCGGCCACGATGATCAAAATAATCGCGATCACGACCAGCAATTCGGTCAGCGAAAATCCTCGTGCCAGCATTTTGCGGCGGCTTAGCGATCGATGGAAACTCAGCATTTTCTTCCCCTCTATTATCTGACGTTCCGGCTCACCAATGCGTGGATGCCCCGCACCGTTTCCACCAAACCCTGCAATTGCCCAAGCGGGAGCGCGTTTGCCCCGTCAGATTTTGCCCGCGCCGGCTCTTCGTGCGTTTCGACAAATAGCCCATCCACGCCTGCGGCCACGGCGGCTCGTGCCAGCACGGGAATGTGCTCCGGCGTGCCGCCGCTGGTGGCGCCTTGGCCGCCCGGCGTTTGCACACTATGCGTCGCATCAAAGACAACGGGCACTCCTAACTTTCGCATGATGGCTAATCCCCGCATGTCCACCACCAGATTGTTATAGCCAAAGGTGGTGCCCCGCTCTGTCAACACAATCTTGTTGTTTCCGGTGGACTGAATTTTTTCCACCACGTGCTGCATGTCTTGGGGTGCGACGAACTGGCCCTTCTTGACGTTCACCCATTTACCCGTTCGCCCCGCGGCCAACAGCAAATCCGTCTGGCGGCAAAGAAACGCGGGAATTTGCAGCACGTCCACCACCTCGCCCGCCGCCTCGGCTTGCGCGGGCTCGTGCACATCGGTCAACACTGGCAAGCCCAATTCTTTAACTCGCCGCAGAATGCGAAGGCCCTCTGCTAAACCTGGCCCCCGGTAACTGTGGACGGAGGACCGGTTCGCCTTATCAAAGCTTGCCTTAAAGACGAACTCTCCCACTGCCGCCCGAATCTCATTCGCCAGGAACAGGCAATGCTCCTCGCTTTCAATGACGCAAGGCCCTGCGATGAGCGTAAGCTTTTCCGCACCAAATAAGCTCATGCGCTGAACAACGGCTGCTCCAGCCGCGCCACCCTATGTTGCCGGTATTGATGGCTAGCGCCGATGAACTCTGTAAACAATGGGTGCGGTTCCAAAGGTTTTGATTTAAACTCCGGATGAAACTGGCAACCCAGGAACCACGGGTGACCCGGCAATTCGCAAATCTCCACATAACTGCCGTCCGGGCTTTCGCCCGTCACCTTCAAACCATTACCTTCCAATATGTTTTGGTACTCGCGGTTGAACTCATAGCGGTGGCGATGCCGCTCGCTGATCAGGCTTTCCTTGTAAGCCAGCTTCGCCAGGGAGTTCGGAGCCAGTTTGCAATCATAGGCCCCCAGTCGCATCGTGCCCCCTAACTCGTCCACACCCTTTAGCTCGCGTAGTTTGTAAATTACGCGGTGCGCGGGCGCGGCATCAAATTCTGTTGAGTTCGCCCCGCTCAAACCGCACACATTCCGGGCATACTCAATCACCATCGTTTGCATGCCCAAGCAGATCCCGAAGTACGGCACCCGGTGCTCGCGAGCATAGCGGATGGCCATCAACATTCCTTCCACTCCACGCGCCCCAAAGCCCCCGGGAACCAGGATGCCATCGTAGCGGGCCAGTTCCTCTTTACACTGCGGCCACTGCAGGTTTTGCGCTTCAATCCAATGGAAGCGGATTTTCAAGCGGTGCGCCAGCGCCCCGTGCAACAAAGCTTCCTTCAAGCTCTTGTAGGAATCTTCGTATTCCACATACTTGCCGACCAAGCCAATGTCCACTTCATCGACCGGATTTTTCATGCGGTCCAGCATGTCGGTCCAACGTGTTAAGTCCCGCGGTCCGGCCTCGAGATTTAGCATCGTCAACAGCTTTGCGTCCAGGTCCTGCTGGGCGAGCACGAGCGGCACTTCATAGATCGTTGCTACGTCGGGCGCCGCGATCACAGCCTCTGGATCCACGTCGCAAAACAGGGCGATCTTGGCCTTCAGGTCGTCGGTCAATTCGCGCTCGGAGCGGCAAATCAAGACATCCGGCTGAATGCCGATCGCGCGAATCTCTTTCACACTATGCTGCGTCGGCTTCGTCTTCAATTCCTGCGCCGCCGCAATCCAGGGCACCAGCGTGAGGTGCACGAAGATCGTATTGTGCCGCCCCATCTCGTGCCGCAATTGCCGGATCGCTTCCAAAAAAGGAAGGGACTCAATGTCCCCTACCGTACCCCCAATTTCGACGATGACAACGTCAACCCCATCGGCCACCTTACGCGCGTTCGCTTTGATCTCATCGGTGACGTGGGGAATTACTTGCACCGTTTTTCCCAGGTAATCGCCGCGCCGCTCCCGGGCAATAATCCGTTCATAAATTCGCCCAGATGTTAAGTTGTTGGCTTGGCTCAGGGGTGTGTGCGTGAACCGCTCGTAGTGGCCCAGGTCCAGGTCGGTTTCCGCCCCATCGTCGGTAACAAACACTTCACCGTGCTGGAAAGGGCTCATGGTGCCAGGGTCGACGTTCAGGTAGGGGTCGAACTTCTGCATCGCCACGCGTAATCCACGGCTTTCCAGCAAACATCCGATGCTGGCGGCGGCGATCCCTTTCCCTAAAGAACTCACCACACCACCGGTCACAAAGATGTATTTAGCCATTCTGCTTTGCCTTTTGAGAACACAATTCTCCGGCTTCAGGGGTGGCAGGGGCGATGCCTCTTAACCGGTTGCGTGTAGGAGGGATTGAGGGAACCTGTGGGCAGTTTTTTACCGCAGGCACATTTCAAGGTAACACAACGCTAATGCGCCGGAACAATCGCTTCCAGGTGAGCCAAGTCCTCGGGCGTATCCACGCCCAGGGAGTCGTACTGGGTCTCAATCACCCGGATCCGGTAGCCATTCTCAAGCGCGCGTAATTGTTCTAGAGACTCAGCGCGCTCCAGGGGACCCACCGGTAGCGAGCTATACCCAAGCAAAAAGTTTCGTCGATAGGCATAGAGCCCGATGTGTTTGAAATACGGGTACGAAATGCCCGAGTCGCCCCCGCGGTTAAACGGGATTGCGTAGCGCGAGAAATAGATGGCGTCGTGGTTAAAATTTGTTACCACTTTCACCACGTGCGGGCTTTCTACTTCTTCCTGTCGAAAAATCTTGCGCCGCAAAGTGGACATTTCCAAACCTTCGTCCTCCAGCAGAGCCGTCGCGGCCAGATCAATCGCCAAGGGGTCAATCAGCGGCTCGTCACCTTGGATATTGACGACAATGGCATGGGAGAAATTCATGGCGGCTTCGGCCACCCGGTCTGTTCCCGACAAATGCAGCGGGCTGGTCATGACGACGGGCGCACCAAACCCTTTCGCCGCCGCCGCGATGCGCTCATCATCGGTGGCGACGACTAAATCTTTCAGCATTCCCGCCCGGCAGGCGCGCTCGTATACGTGCTGCACGATCGGTTTTCCGTGCAACAACGCGAGTGCCTTACCAGGGAAGCGGGTGCTTGCAAAACGGGCGGGTATTACGCCCAGCACGGTTGGGGACGAGTTAGCTTCCGGCAAATTCTCAAATTACCATGGCGCTTGTCGCCTTCCAAGCGCCGTAAGCGTCACAGCCTCTCCCCTATCCTGAAACTAGGCTCCTCCGTTGTAGCCCAATCGACACAACGTCCACCTACACTAAAGGAATTCCCCAAAGCCCCATGCGCATTGCTCTCGCGCAAATCAATTCCACCATTGGCGATTTTGCGGCCAATCGAACTAAGATCGCTTCTTTTGCGGAAAAGGCCGCCCTGCGCGGCGCCGATGCGGTTCTCTTCCCGGAACTTTCTCTCTGCGGTTATCCGCCCAGGGACTTGGTGGAGCGCCCCGCCTTTGTCGCCCAGGCGCAGCGGGAACTCGCGCTTCTGGCGGAGGCCACCGCCGCATTACCTATCTATTTGGTGGTTGGCAACGTAGCCCCCGCCGCCGCGAAATTGGGCAAGCGCGTCCTAAACACGGCCAGCGTTTTGCACGGCGGCCGCGAGGTGTTCCGCCAAACCAAAATGCTGCTGCCCACCTACGATGTTTTCGACGAGGGCCGCTACTTTTATCCCGCCGAAACGCAAGACATCTTCACGCTTCGCCAATCCCCCATCGCGCTCACTGTTTGCGAAGATGCCTGGAATTCCGCCGATTTCATCGAACATCCTCTTTACCAGCGCGATCCGGTGGACGAACTCCACCGCCGCGGCGCCCGCGCCCTGCTCAGCATCAATGCCAGCCCTTATGAGATGCACAAGCGCGAACTGCGCCGCCGTCACTTTTCCGCCGTTGCCCGCGAATACTCCATGCCCTGCGTGTACGTGAATTCCATTGGCGGTAACGATCATCTTGTCTTCGACGGCTCCAGCTTTGCCATGAACGCCTCTGGCGAGGTGATCGCGGAGGCCCCAAGCTTCGCGGAGTCGCTTTTGCTGGTCGACCTGGATACCGGCATTGGCGATCTCGCAGCCTCCCACGCCCAGGAACCTGCCGCCGTTTATGAGGCGCTGGTGCTGGGCACGCGGGACTACGTGCGCAAGTGTGGCTTTCAAAAAGTGCTGATCGGGCTTTCCGGGGGCATCGATTCCTCGCTGGTCGCCGCCGTTGCCGTGGAAGCCTTGGGGAAAGAAAACGTGATGGGCATCGGTATGCCCGGTCCTTTTTCTTCGGACCATTCCTTGACCGACGCCCGCGGCATGGCGGACCGTCTTGGTATCTCCTTTGCCGTGTCCCCCATTACGCCCGCCTACCAAACCATGGTGGACACTTTGGCCCCGCTCTTCTCTGGCCGCGCGGCGGACGTAACGGAAGAAAACATCCAAAGCCGCCTGCGCGGATTAACCCTTATGTCGCTTTCCAACAAGTTCGGCGCGCTGGTGCTTACCACCGGCAACAAGAGCGAACTTGCCGTGGGCTATTGCACGCTCTACGGTGATATGTGCGGCGGTTTGGCCGTTATCAGTGACGTGCCCAAGACGCTGGTATACGAACTTTGCCGCATCGCCAACCAGCGGCTCCAAAACGCAATCCCCGAAAATGTTTTTATCAAGCCACCGTCCGCGGAACTGCGCCCGGACCAAACCGACCAGGATTCCCTTCCCCCTTACGACGTGTTGGACCGCATCCTGGCCGGTTATGTCGAAGAGCAACTAAGCCCGTCGGAAATAGCGGTCCGCGAAACGTTGGACCTTAGCCTGGTCCGCGAAATCGCCCGCAAAGTAGATCTGAACGAATACAAACGCCAACAAGCCGCCCCTGGGCTAAAAGTAACGTCCAAAGCCTTCGGAATGGGCCGCCGTATCCCCATTGCGCAACGATATCGAGATTCCTAACCCACTCTTATTCCTAACCCAACGAAGCGAGCACTCATGAACTCCTGGAACCGCCTTCTTCCTTTTGCCGGACTCGGTATTTTTGCCAGCTTTGCGCTTTTGAGCCAATTGCCGCCAGATGCCAAAGTGGGTCCCCAAGCAGACGGCAGCGTCATGCTTCCCACTGGTTGGAGCATTCGCCCCGCCGGTAAGCAGATCGATACGGAAACTTTTCCGATGGCCAGCCGGCTAAGCCCGGACGGGAAGTACCTGGCAATCCTTTATGGCGGCTACAATCCGCCGTCGGTGGAAATTCGCAATCCCCAATCGTTGGAGGTGATTTCGAGCCTTCCCATCCCCGATGGTTGGCTCGGGCTTGCCTTCTCGCCGGATGGCCGCCGCATCTTGATCGGAGGCGGCGCGCGCGCCGCTGTGTACGCTGTCAACGTCTCTGCCGAAGGCCAGTTGTCTTCCGTTGCGGAGTGGAAACTGACGGAGGGCACGCCTTCGCATGAAGACTTCGCTGGCGATCTTGCCTTATCTTCCGATGGCCGCTTGCTGTACGCCGCCATGCTCCACCGCAACGTGATCGCGGTGATCAATACACAATCCGGCCGCGTCATCGAGCGCTTTCCCACGGGCCGTCGGCCTTACCGCATTCTGTTGCATCCGGACAACCAATCCTTTTTTGTCTCCGCCATGGCCGATGCCTCCGTTGTGCATCACAAGGCGTTCAACGGGGAAATTCTCGAGCGCGTCCGCGTCGGCAACGCTCCCACGGACATGGTTTTCCGCGACGCTAAAACACAAGTGGAACTCAACGAAGAAGGCAAGGAACTGCCGCAACCTTGGGTTGCCCGTATTTTCGTCGCCAGCTCTAACACCAACAGCGTGCACGTACTGGGCGTAAGTGAATCCAAGTCTCTTCGCGTAGTGGAGACGATCAACGTTTCGCTCACGCCGCTACAAGCCCTGGGTTCTACTCCTTCTGCCCTAGCCCTGTCTCCCGACCAGGCCCGGCTCTTTGTGGTTTGCTCAGATTTGAACGCCGTTGCGGTGACGGAAGTTTCCCGTCCCCGCTCCCGCGTGCTGGGCTTCATTCCCAGCGGCTGGTACCCGATTGGCGCGCACGTGCTGAAGAATGGCGAACTCGAGTCCTTATTGGTTTTCAACGGGAAGGGTTCCCGCAGTTATCCGAACAACGTGAATGGCCCCCTGCCCACCAAGCGCCCTGCCCCGCTGCACTTGGGCGGCGCACCGGTAGCCTATGTTGGCCGTTTGCAACGCGGCACCATTTCGGTGATTGGCCCTACCGATAACGCCACCTTGCGCGAATATACAGCCCGGGTGTTGCAGAATTCTCCCTACCGCGATTCGCAGCGCGAAGCCAACCCGGTGGCGAATGCGGTCATCCCCGCCGAAGTTGGCCAGCGCAGCCCCTTAATTGAACACGTGCTGTACATCGTCAAAGAAAATCGCACCTACGATCAGGTACTTGGTGATCTCGAGAAAGGCAACGGCGACCCCTCGCTCACTCTCTTCGGCCGCGATATAGCGCCGAACCATCACAAGCTGGCCGAAGAGTTTGTCCTGCTCGATAATTTCTACGTCAATGCCGATGTATCCGCCGACGGCCACAATTGGTCGACGGCCGCCATTGCGCCAGCCTATGTGCAACGCATGTGGCCCAATAGCTACGGTGGGCGGCGGAAGCATTACGACTACGAAGGCGGAGAACCTGCCGCCGAGGGCCCGGCTGGCCGCATCTGGAACAACGCCCTAAGCGCCGGCTTGCGCGTGCGCAACTACGGCTGGTGGGCCGAAAACCTGCCCAAGCCCGAAGGCAATCGCCACATTAAGGTCGTGCGGGATCCCCAACTCGCGCCCCATACCGCCATGCAATACCGCGGCTACGATTTGGAATACCGCGACGTGGAGCGGGCAAAGACTTTCATTGCAGAGCTGAAGCAATTCGAAACCCAGAATTCCTTCCCCAACTTCATGACGCTCCGTCTCGGCAACGATCATACTTACGGCGCCGCCGCTGGCCGGCTGTCTCCCCTGGCCATGATGGCCGATAACGATCTCGCCTTGGGCATGATTGTCGAGGCCCTTTCAAAGTCGAAGTTTTGGGCTAAAACCGCCATTTTTGTGGTGGAAGACGATGCGCAAAACGGCCCGGACCACGTCGATTCGCACCGTTCCCCCGCCTACGTGCTGAGCCCCTACACCCGCCGCGCGGCTATTGATTCCACGTTTTACAACACCACCTCCATGCTGCGCACCATGGAACTCCTGTTGGGCCTTCGCCCCATGACGGTTTATGATGCGAGTTCCAATCCCATGACGCGCGCCTTCTCCAACACACCCAATAGTGCCCCTTACGCCGCTGTTGTTCCCAAGCAAAGCCAGGAAGAGCGCAACCCTGAGGGGCCGCTTTCGGCACGTACCTTGAAAATGGATTGGGACGAAGCCGACGAGATCGACGACAACGAAGCCAACCAGATTCTCTGGCTCGCCATCCGCAAAACCACGCCGCCAGCCCCTGTTCGCAGTCTCTTCGGGGGACGATAAAGATACATGGGCAAAATTTATCTTGCTTTCGTTTGGCACATGCACCAGCCCTTTTATAAGGACTTGGTGAGTGGAGAGTACAAGCTACCTTGGACCCGCCTGCATGCGCTGAAAGATTACTACGGCATGGTCAGCGTGCTGGAGGACTTTCCCGAAATCAAGCAGACCTTCAACCTTGTGCCTTCAATGCTCGTCCAGTTGGACGAGTATGCCGCGGGCAAAGCACAAGATCCCTTTCTTCGCGCGGCTAACAAGGAAACCACCGCGCTTACGGACGCCGAACGCGAATTCATCCTCCGCTATTTTTTCCAGGCCAACGAGCAACGCCTAATCTACCGCTATCCACGCTACGGAGAATTGTTCGAAGCCTGGCGCGGCGTTGACGAGCACCCCGGACGTGCCCGCGCGTTGTTCAGCGACCAAGCCATGCGAGACCTCCAGGTATTAAGCCAGCTTGCCTGGTTCGACGAAGACTTCCTGGTTGGCGATGCGGTTGTCGCTGCCCTCGTCGCGAAAGGCCGGGACTTCACCGCGCAAGATCAGTCCAACCTGGCGCAAAAGCAATTGGAGAAGCTCGGCTTGGTCAAGGCCATCTACCATCGCTTCCAACAAAAGGGCCAGATTGAAATCTCCGCCACCCCCTATTACCATCCGATCCTGCCGCTAATCTGCGATTCCGACATTGCTGGCGTGTCGCACCCTTACGTTCCGTTGCCCACCCGCTTCCGCTATCCCGAAGACGCGCGCGTACAGCTCGAAAGGGCCCGCACGTATATGCAACAGGAGTTTGGCCAAGCCCCGGCTGGGCTTTGGCCAAGTGAAGGATCGGTGTCCGACGAAGCCCTTAGCCTCGCGGCCGATTTGGGCTTTAAGTGGTTCGCCACCGATAACGGCGTGCTCGCGCGAACCATTCACCACCCAGGGTCCCCGGATGTTACCTACCGGCCATACCTTTGGAAACAGGGAAACCGCCAGATGCACGGCTTGTTCCGGGACCACACGCTCAGCGACCTTATTGGTTTCGTCTATCAGCGCATGCCCGCCCGGGATGCCGCCAACCACTTCCTGGGTTCCATTCGCGCCAACTGTGCGCCCATCCTAGCCCAAGGCCGCGACGCTTTGGTGCCCGTCATTCTTGATGGCGAAAATGCTTGGGAGTACTATGAGGAATCGGGCCGCCCCTTCTTGCGGGAGCTCTACCGGCAAATCACGCAAGACCCGCAGTTGCACGCCGTCACCGTCACCGAAGCTCTTGCCGCCGTACCGGCCGAGCCACTTGCGCACATCTTCCCAGGTTCTTGGATTAACGCAAACTTCGATGTTTGGATCGGCTTTGAAGAAGACAATCTAGCCTGGGAATATCTACTGCGCGCCCGGCAAACTTACGAACGCGCTAAGGATGCGGTCAGCGAAGAAGCCCGTCAACTTGCTTTTGAAGAATTGCTCATCGCCGAAGGAAGCGATTGGAATTGGTGGTACGGACCCCAGCACGGCTCGGCCAACCGCCCGGACTTTGACCGCCTGTACCGGGAGCACCTCGCCAACGTTTATCGTGCGCTAAATCTTGTTCCGCCGGAGGAATTGTCGCGTCCGATTCTTAAAGTGGAATCGCAAGTGGTTCACCAGGAGCCGCGTGGCCCCATCTCCGCCACGGTGGATGGCTTGGTCTCCAGCTACTTCGAATGGATGGGTGCGGGGAGTTACGAAATTGATCAGCGCAGTGGAGCCATGCACGGTCAGAAGTTTCTGATCAAGCAGATGCACTATGGTTCGGACGGGGCTTTTCTTTATATCCGTCTTGACTTCGCCGCCGGTACGGAGGAAACCCTCGCCCAAAGCGAGATTCGTTTCAATATCGATGGGCACGCCTTCACGGTCCCTCTCCAGGAATACTACCGCCCTGTGGAAGCCGGAGCGCACGCCATTGAGGCCGCTTACCGGAAGATTTTCGAGATGCGCTTTGGCATGCGCACCAATCGTTCCCGGTCGTTGAAGTTTCAACTTTCGCTCTGGAAGAATGGACTGCCGCTCGATGCCATCCCCCAACAGGGCGTGATCGAACTTTCTACGTCAGAATTGAACGAGTGGATCGGTTAGTTCAAGTTCATTCCGCCGACAACGTGGCCATCGTGGTGCATCCCGAAGGTTACGCCGGCCGGGAGCACATTCCCCAGTCGCATAAAGTGACGCTCCGAGACCTCGCTGCGGGCGAGCCAATCCTGCGCTACGGCCAAGTCATTGGCCATGCGTTGGAGGATCTGCCCGCGGGCTCTTGGGTCCGCGAGGAACGGATCAGCCTCCCCGCGCCCCCGTCCCTGGACAAACTGGATTTAGCCACCCAACTTCCCTCTGCGCTGGAGCCTCTCGAAGGCTTTACCTTTCTTGGCTATCGCAATCCGGACGGCAGCGTTGGCACGCGGAACCAACTGGGGCTTTCCACCACCGTGCAATGCGTGTCCCCTACGGTGGAATACGCTGCCGCGCGGTTACGCAGCGAAGTGTTGCCCAAGTATCCGAACGTGGATGGCGTTGTGGCCGTTACGCACAGCTACGGTTGCGGCGTCGCTATCCAGGCCCCGGGGGCCGCGGTGCCCATCGCCACACTCCGCCACATTGGCCAACACGCCAACTTCGGCGGTGTTCCGCTGGTGGTGAGCCTGGGTTGCGAAAAGCTGCAACCGTCGAAACTCTTTCCGCTGCTCGACCCGCAGGATAACGTCATCCGCCTACAGGACCAAGGCGGCTTTTCCGCCACCGTGGCCGCGATCATGGAATTGGCCGAGAAAAAGTTGCAGGAGCTCAATCGGAGACAACGAGAGCTTTGCCCGGCTTCGTCGCTGGTCGTGGGCTTACAATGCGGCGGCAGCGATGCCTTCTCGGGGGTAACCGCCAATCCCGCTGTGGGCTTTGCGGCAGACTTGCTGGTACGCGCCGGCGCCACCGTGATGTTTAGCGAAGTTACAGAAGTGCGCGATGCCGTTCACCTGTTAACGCCCCGTTGCGCCACGCCAGACGTGGCCAAGGCGCTCATCCGCGAAATGCAGTGGTACGACGAATACCTGGCGCGCGGCGAGGCGGACCGCAGCGCCAACACAACGCCCGGCAACAAACGCGGCGGCCTATCCAACATCGTGGAAAAGTCTTTGGGCAGTATTGCGAAAGCGGGGTCCACCGCCATTCGCCACGTTGCCACCCACGGAGAGCGAGTGAGCGGGGGCCAAGGCTTGGTATTCGCGGCCACCCCGGCAAGCGATTTTATTTGTGGCACGCAGCAACTTGCCAGCATGAATCTGCACATCTTCACGACCGGTGAAGGCACTCCTTACGGCCTGGCGATCGTCCCGGTGCTGAAGGTCAGCTCTCGCACGGCGCTCGCCGAAAAGTGGCCCGATTTGATTGACCTCGACGCCGGCCGCATCGCCACCGGAGGCGCCAGCATCGAACAGGTAGGCTGGGAATTGTTCCGTATGATTCTTGCCGTTGCCAGCGGTAGCAAGAAAACCTGGGCGGAAAAATGGGGATTGGCCAACGCCCTGGCGCCCTTTAACCCTGGACCGGTTACGTAAACCAAAATGGCGCGCCCACTCGAGTTCAACCGCGAAGAAGCGATCGCAAAAGCGATGAAAGTGTTTCTTCGCCAAGGCTACGAGGGCACCTCCATTGACGATTTGACAACTGCGCTCGGCATATCGCGCGCTAGCCTTTACAATTCTTTCGGCGACAAACGTGGCTTGATGCTCGAGACGCTGGGCTGCGCCAGCCGCCTCACCCAGGAGTTTCGCGATAGTGCGTTGGGCTGTCCGGGACCGGCAAGAGAAGTGTTGGCGAAGTTTTTCCACAATTTGGCCAGAAGGGAAAATCCCGGGTGTTATTTCTTAAGCCTGGGCAGTGAACTTGCCAGCGAAGACCCTGAGGTTCGCAAGCGCGTGAAGGCCGCCCTCGAGGCCAGCCGGAATCTTTTCCGGGAAGTGCTGGCGCGGGAAGAGCGCTGGACGGGCGAAGAGGTAGAGAACCGCTCGGCTGCGCTTTTGGGCACGATGGTAAGCATTCTCATGCTGGTAAGGGTTTACTGCGGCAACGCAGTGCTGGAACCGGTGATTGAGCACGCCCTAACAGTTTTAGACTAAACAATCCAAAAATACTTGCGACTCATTTTAGACTGATGAGTCCAAAACAATGGAGGTCGTTAAGACACACATGAGCAAGAAACTCGCAAACAAGATTGCGGTCGTCACCGGCGCGAGCCGGGGCTTGGGCCGCGCCACCGCGCTACGCCTGGCCGAAGAAGGCGCCACCGTGATTGTCCACTTTGGCGCCAGCCAGAAAGCCGCCGACGAAGTGGTGGCTGAAATTGTCAAAAAAGGTGGGCAGGCGAAGGCCGTGGGGGCTGACCTAAGCACCCTTGCCGGTGCCGAAAAACTGGCCGATGCCGTCGATTCGCTCGATATTCTCATCAATAACGCCGGTGTGCTGGAAGCCGGCGGGCTATCGAACACCACCGAAGAGCAGTTCGACAAAATGTTCAACGTGAACGTGAAGAGCCTCTTCTTCGTCACCCAGAAATTGGCCCCGAAGATCAAAGACGGCGGCCGCGTGGTGAACCTGTCCAGCGTGGTGAGCCGCACAGATTTCCCCGGCATCGCGGCCTATTCCGCCACCAAAGGGGCCGTTGACGTACTCACTCGCGCTTTCGCCAATGAACTCGGTGGGCGCAACATTACGGTGAATGCCATCGCCCCCGGCGCCACGGAAACCGAAATGGCCCATGGCTCCCTCGGGAATGAAGAAGGCCGGCAGTTCATCCAAAGCATCCAGGCCTTGAAGCGCGTCGGGCAACCGGAAGAAATTGCGGATGCCATTGCGGCAATCGTCAGCTCGGATGGCCGCTGGATTACCGGACAGGTAATTGAAGTGAGCGGTGGAACGAAGCTTTAACGCTCGCTACGGTTTTTTCGCCGGCGCTGTTTCGCCCTTGCGACGCAGCGTCGGCGGTTTTCTACCCTTCAAGTTCGGGTCGGTGGTAGCCTTCTTTAAGTCCGCCTTGCGCTCCTCCACTTCCTTGGCGCTCATCATGGACTCGCGTTCCTTCTTTTCCTGCTCCGATTGAGTGAGGACGCGCTTTGCCCGCGAGGCGAGGTCTTCCTCGTTCATCTCAATAGAGTCCGCCGTGGTTTCAATTGCCGTCGTTAACGCAAACTCGTAGCGGGACAAATCTTTGGCTTCCAGCTCTTCAAAAGACTTCAGCTTTGCCAGCATCTTCTTTTCGGCGTCAATAGTGGCTTGGATGCCTTCCTCAATCACCAAATTGCGTTTCAGTGCGTCGTCGGCAACGAAGTCCATTGCCTCAATGATCTTGGCGTATTGGTCCAGCAAATCGTGGATGAGAATGGAGCGGCCGGCTTTCTCCTTCGCAAACAGCTGATCGAGCTGGTCAACGCGTTGACGCGCCAGCGTTGTGTAGAGCTTCAGCCTTTCGTTCGGCTCCTGGGCCAGACGGACACGCTCCACCTCGTCCTCCGTCAGGAAGTCCTTTTGGGCAAGCACCGGGCAAATCATCAGGATCAAAAGTAGGAGCTGTTTCATGGCTTTTTACTCATCACCCCCAGCAAGAGTTTTTCGTGAACTGCGTTAACCCGCTCTCGAATCGGCTTCAGTGCTTCGCGCTCTTCAAAGCCCGTATCCTGCACAATGGCGTCCACCCGGCGCAACAAACTCCTGGTCTGCAATTCCGCCCGCTTATAATTCTTGCCATTCTTGTAGGCTGGTTTCGGCATTGCCTCGAGCGTGGCCAGGACGGATTCCACCTCCACGGCCACCTCGGTCAGCTTTTCCTTCACTTTGTCAAAATTCCCTTCGTCATTCGCCTTTCTTGCGCTATCAACGGCTTGGTCCGCCCGAATAAGGGCATCTTGATAGGCCTTCTCGGGCGTTTGCCACAGAGCGAAGAAAAATAAAAGGGCAAGCGTGCAATTCATCGATTTAGCTCCCTATTCAAGATTTTGATGCGCTGTCGCGCCTTAAACTCTTCGTCGGGAAACTTCCCTTGGGAACTAGCCAAAAATTCTTCGTAAGCCAGGATCACCTCTTTGGCGGCCTTACGGTTTTGCCGGACTTTGTCGAGCGTAATGGCGCGCAGGTATTTGTGCCCAGGCTTCTCGGCGTTCAAGGCCCGGACGCGGTCAAGGGCAGTGAGCGCAATGTCGTAGCGTTCAATCAAAACCGTTGTCGTGGCCAGATCGCTCCAGGCTTCCGCGGAATTGGGGTTGAGCTTGGTGGCCAGGAAAAACTGCTGGCTTGCCTGGTCCATCTTGCGCAACTCGCGCAACAGCCGGCCATAGAGCAAGCGCAGATCACCGTTATTGGGCTCCAGGCGCAAGGCTTCGTCCAACAGCGGTTGGCATTTTTCCGCCTGCTTCGCTTGCAGATAAGCCGTGGCGAGGGCGGTCAAGTTTGCCACGGTGGGCGAATTCTTTACGGCCGCCTCAAGCTCTGGAATAGCCAACGCCGCTTCGCCGGTCTCGGTCAGCAGATGCCCCAAGCGTTCCCGCACGGCCGGGTCATTGGGAAAGCGGCGATAAAGAGCGATGGCTTTGGCGTAATTCTTGTCAGCTTCGTAAACTTCGGCCAAATGCAGCAACATCGGCTCGAAGGCGCGGTCCAACTGAGCGGCCTGTTCGTAAAAGGGAGCGCCCTCTTCCGTCTTTCCCAAGCCCAAAAGCGCTTGGCCCAAACCGTGCGCGGCTTCGGCGGAGTTGGGATTGATGGCCAGCGCCTTGCGGTAATGGGACTCTGCTTCGGCCGGGCGGCGTTCTTCAAACAAAGCTTCGGCCAAGTAAAAGCGCGGACGATAAACTTCCGGCTTTGTCTCCACCGCAGCCTCTAGGTGCGGAATGGCGGCCTTGGCATTTTTTCTGCCCAAGTGGAGGATGCCAACATTCAACGACGCCTCATAGAGCTTGGGCTTCAGGGCCAGTACTTTGTCGTAATTGGCGATCGCTTCGTCGTTCTTGCCCTGCAGCGATTGCGCGAGAGCAAGGTGAAAGAACGCGGCGTAATCCTTGGCGTCCGCCGCGGCGGCTTTGGCGAAATAGACCTCGGCTTCGGCGGGCTTGTTGGCGTCCAGCGCCTTCATACCCAACTCCATGTCCGACTGAGCCAGATCCGACTGAGCCAGCAAGCTCAAAACGACAAACATTGCACTCAAGCTCACGCCTTTAGTCTACCCCCGGCTAAGGTAGCGGTTTGTTGGAAACGAGATACTTTCCGCCGGACTCCTGGAGCACAAAAAACTGAAACTCTCCCAGAATTTGCTTCAGAATCCCCAGGCGCGGCTTTTCGAGCGTGAGATAGTAGCGTTTCTCCAGCGAGGGCCACATCTCGCGCAATTGTGGTTCGGTCAAAAAAACGTTCGGCGCACCGGGAGCATAAGAGCCATATTCGAGATTGTTCACACGGCCATTCAACAAGAGCGCGCGTTGGTTGCTGTAAAAGAATACGCTCGAAAAAGCGTAGTACTGGTTGTCGCAAACCCACTCGCCCGGAGCTTCCCGTTGGGCCGCGATCAAGGCCTTGGCAATGGCCCGGCTACCCAAGAAGGGGTCAAAAGTAACTAGCGCAAGCCGGGCGGCATTCAAGAAAAGAATTGCCATCAGCACGTGCGCATAGAGAGCCTGCCGCGGCGGGAACCACGCCCCTAGCGCCCCCACAAGAAAGGCGAGACCGGCCACCAGCAAAGGCGTTCGCAAGTAAGCGAAAGAGGCCAGCGTTAAGTCTCCCATGTGGCCGAGAGAAAGCGTGTAGGCGTCCGGGGCTTGCGTAACCAGGGACTGCGAAATGTCTCCCGGCGTTGGGGCGTTCCAGTTCGCCGCCAGCAGAAAGAGAACGGCGGCAAGGGCGGCGGTGGCAAGGCTACCGGTGGCGCGAAAGGTCCAGCGGGGCAGTTCTTCGCGCGATAGTGCCATACCGAGGATCAACGCCAAAGCGGGATAAGCCGGCAGCGAATAGTATTCCTGCGTCGTGGAAAACGTGAAAAACAGCAGCAGAAAACCAGCCCAACAAGCGCACAGCAAAAGCAGGCTGCGCTCGCGCGAAGAACGGCGGGGGCCAAGAGTGAAAAAATTCAGCGCCCAAGGGAAGAGCCACAAAAAATGGCAAAGCCAGAAGGCAAGGCGCGGGAAGGTGTTGTAGTCGCGCGGGTGGCGCATATTGAGAAAACGGAAGACGTGCTCGTTCAGGAAGTAAAACCAAAAGAAGCCGTGGTACTCGCCGGGCACGCTGCGCCAGGTTAGGTCAAAAAGCGGGGGATTGGCCAGCATGGCGGCAATGTGCCAAGGTGCGGCAATGAGAATTAGCACCAGCAACCCCTCGCCCAAACGCAGGCGCCGCCACGTGTTGCCGCTGAGCAGTTGGTTCGTCAACAAGAGGTAAAGAAACGCCGCGGCGCCGGGGAAGAGCACCGCAATCAAGCCCTTCAACAGCATGCCCGTGGCCATGGCGGCAAAAAAGATGTTGGACCAAAGGCGGGGGCGGCGCTCGTCCTCGTCCAACGCTCGCAGAAAAGCCCAAAGGGCAAGCGCAATGGTGAAGGTAAGAATCACGTCCGGAATCAGAATGCGCGTGAAGAGCCAAAGCCCTAGCGCGGTGGCCATGACGAGTCCGCTGGTAAGCCCCAAACGAGTGCCCCCCGCCCAGGCGCCAATCCGCGCCGTGAGCCCGGCCAAAGCGATAGTAAACAGCACAAGCGGCAGACGAGCGGCCCAATCAAACACACCAAAAATCGCAAACGACAAGGCCATGAGCCAATAGACCAGCGGCGATTTTTCCAGGTAAGCGATGCCATTCAGGCGGGCCGTGACAAAGTCTCCCGATTCCAGCATGGTACGCGCAATTTGCGCTTGCACGGCGTCTACGTCGTCCATCAGGCCGGGCGGACTAAGCAAGGTGGGCAGGTAGATCGCCGCGGCCACGGCCAGCACAACTACGAGGTAATAGGGATTTCGATTTTCCATTGCTTCATCCAAAGGAAGAGGGTTAACAGGCCCCAAAGCGAGTAGCCATGGTTGGCGCGGCGTTCCAAGTGTTGCTCCAGGAGATTGCTCACCGCCGGCCAGGCAAACACACCGGAAGCCTGGACCGCTTTTTCATTGACCGTGGCCAGCAGCAAAGGTTTCAAGATGGTGCGAAACCAATGGTGAGTGGGGATATCAAAACCCTGCTTCGGCCGTTGGAGCACCGAGGCCGGGAGCTTGTCCTTCATCAGTTCCCGCAGGACAAACTTCAGCGAGCCCTTGCGCAGTTTGAAATCTTCCGGCAGCCGGGCGGCAAACTCCACAATGCGGTGGTCGAGGAAAGGCGGGCGGACTTCCAGGGAGTGCGCCATAGACATACGGTCGCACTTGTAGAGAATATCTTCCGGTAAATAATGCAACTGGTCGCAGGCAAGGTGCGCGTTCAGAGTGCCGGCCGCGTTGCCACGATAGAGTTCAGCGAGCTTAGCGGGCGCGATACCCGGGGCAAGCGCGGCAGCCGTGGTAGCGGAGTTGGTGCCGTTCCAGTAAAGATGGGCTTCCGCGGGAGACAGCAGCGAGCCTGCGAGAAAGCGCTTCAGCTTGTACTCGAAGCTGATCTTGTCGTCAGAAACCGGCAGTCGTTCGGCGGCCGCCAAGGCAAGGCGGCGCAGCGGGCTGGGAACAAAGCGGGCATAGCCGGCGTAGCGGTCTGCTAGATAGGTTTGGTAGCCGGCAAAGAGTTCATCCGCCCCTTCGCCTGACAAAGCCACCGTGACATGCTGGCGAGAGAGGCGCGAAAGAAACCAAACCGGCAACGCGCCCGCGTCGGCCGATGGTTCATCGGAAAAGTAAGCCATTTGCTCGATGGCGTCCGCAAGGCCGGCATCGGGGTTCACGTCGAACTCATGGTGGTCGGTGCCGTAGTGCTTGGCCACCTCGCGGAACCAGGGCGATTCATCAAATGTACGGCCGGCAAAGGAAACAGAAAAAGTTTTCAGATGCGGAACAAAGTCGCTGGCGTAATGCAGGATCGTGGTGGAATCAAGCCCACCCGAGGCCCAAACGCCCAAAGGCACGTCGGAGATCAAGTGTTCGCGAATGCTGGCCGTAAGCAGCAGTTCGAGTTCCTCCGTGGCTTGGGGCAAAGATGCCGGCTTTGGCTGGAGGGAAAGGCGCCAATAGGTCTCTTGAGTGAGCTCACCTTTTGCCCAGCGAAGATAGCAGCCGGGCGTGAGCTTGTGAATGCCTTCGACCAGGGTATAGGGCTGTGGAATGTAATTCAGCCGGAGGAAGTAACTCAATCCCGCCGGGCACAGGCGGCGCGGGATTTCCGGGTGAGCTAGCAGCGCCTTTAACTCCGAGGCAAAGTAAAGGTCTCCGCCTTTACGGAAATAGTACAGCGGCTTAATGCCCATACGGTCCCGCACAATATGGAGCGCCTCCTCGGTTTCGTCCCAAATGGCAAACGCGAACATGCCGCGCAGTTTGGCGAATGCCTGCGTTCCCCAAGCGCGAAAAGCGGCCAGCACCACTTCGGTATCGGATTGGGTCAGGAAGCGGGCGCCCTTGGCCTGCAGGTCGCGGCGGAGTTCTTTGTAGTTGTAGACCTCGCCGTTGAAAACAATCGTCGCCCGTCCGTCCGGGGAAGTGACCGGTTGATTGCCGGTGCCGAGATCAATAATCTTTAGCCGGACAGCACCCAGACTCACCCACTGGTTTTCGTAAACTCCCTGCTGGTCGGGGCCGCGGTGGTGCAATGTGCGGGTGGAAGCAAGCATGCGCCCTGGGGGAGCAGGCGAAGCAAGGTGGGTGAAACCGGAAATTCCGCACATTCTCTCTATTGTGGCCTCTCAAGGCCGACATGGTGCTGGAAGTGGCGCGGGAATTTGGAGGACGAACCTCACGCTGGCTAGATGCGGAAGACCCATTGCCCTGGGTAACCAACAAATGAGACAGAATGTGCCAAGGGCTGGCAAGCCTACGGCTTACGCTCTTTCTTCTCTTCCCGTTCTTCGTCTTCGATGTCGATGGCGAGGGGTGAGAACACGGCGTTCTTGGGTGCCGGGTAGTGGGTATCCCAGCCGCGCAGCATGCCCCAAAGGATGCGATTTACGCGCTCCGTAGGCGCCGCGTCGGGGACATCCCAGTTCATTTTGTTGCTGGCAATGGCGGCATCGCGGGCCAGCCCCTTCAGCGCACGCACTGGGGGGTTCAGTTCGTAAAGGTCATAAGTGGGCTCGACGGCTTTGAACGGGGTAAGGTCTGGCGTATCCGTAAAGCTGGCCCGCATGTCGTTGGCAATGATGTCGAAGAGGCTCATCGTGGGAAGCCCCAGAATCAGTTCAATCGTCTTATTCACGCTTTGGTTGGCGTAGAAGGTAGAATCCACGCTCTTGCGCTTCGTATAGGGGCTGATCACCAACCCGGGCATGCGATGGCCATCCACGTGGTCCACGCCGTTCTGCGCATCGTCTTCAATGACGAAGATCGCCATCTTGGGCCAGAAAGGAGACTGAGATAAGCCTTCAACGATTTGGCCCAGAGCATAATCATTATCGGCCACCATAGCGCTGGGGCTGGAAGCGCCTGGGCGCGCTCCGAAGGTATGGTCGGACGGAAGTTGAAGCAGAACCAGGTTGGGGAATTTGCCCTCGCGGGTGAAGCGGGCCAAGTCCTTCAAGAAGATTTGTGCGCGGACAACATCGGGGATGGAGTTGGTGTAGGTGGGGTAGTTCGCGGCCAGGATTTTATTCAGGGGATCAATCGGGGCCTTGATATTCCAACGGTTCGAGAAATCCGCATTGCCGGCTTTCCATTCCTCAAACAGCTTCATACGCTGCTCGATGGGCTCCGAGAGGCGTCCCGCGTACTCGCCATAAACGCGCACCGTCTTGCCTTTGGCAATGGCATAATCCCAAAGGAAGCCGCCTTCGGAATAGGCCATGGGGTCCGTGCCATCGAAAGGATAGCTGCGGCCTTGGTAACCGGGCCAAAGGGCGTACTCTACCTCATTGGATTGTGTGAGCCACTGGTGCCCGTCAGCAGAATTGCCACCGGTGGCATAAAGGTTATCGAGCAGCACAAAGTCTTCGGCCAACTTGTGCTGGTTGGGCGTAACTTTGCGGCCGAACATCACCAGCGAAGGGTCGCCATTGCCTTGGGGAAGATCGCCAAAGAGCTGATCATAAGTGCGGTTCTCTTTCACGATGTAAACAACGTGCTCAATCAGCGAGGGTTCGCCCGAGCGCAAGGGAATGGCCTTGGGCTTCGCCTTGGGATTGGGCGCAGCGCCCCCGCTCAGCCGTACTCGATTGTTCTCGGCTACGGCGGTGGTATAGCTGGCGAGTTGCGCTTCGTCCGGAACATCCACCACGCTCACGCTGCCGCGATAGCTATGCACGAATCGTCGCTTGGGTTCATCGCGCCAAGCGGACCCTGCTCCGAGAAGCGAGGCGATGGCCAATTGGCGGCCGTCCGGCGAAAGCGCAAGCGCGTTGGGGTACCAGGCCGTTGGGATCAATCCCGTCATCTTCCGGGTAGATGTATTGAAAACAGCAACCGCGTTGATGCCACCGCAGGCGACGAAAAGGCGTGTGCCATCCGCATTCAGCGCAAGAGCCGTAGGCGAAATGCCTTTGGCCTTTTCGTTATAGATCTGCACGGGAAGGGTTGCCACAACTTGCTGGTTCGCTGTGTTGATGACGCTGATGTTGTCGGTATTGCCGTTGGCGACATAAAGTAGTTGGCGTTGTTCATCCCAGGCCAGGCTGGCGGGATGGAGCCCAACGGGGATGGTGTGGGTGACTTTCCCAGTGGCGAGATCAAAACGTTGAACCGTGCCCGTAGAAGCAATACCACGCGCATCAACAGTAATCTTCTCTGACGGCTTCTCCATGGAGCTGGCAAATAGATCCTGCGAGCGGGGCGGGCGGCCTCCGAGATTGGCCACGTAAGCTACTGTGCCCTCGGCATTCAAGATAGCGGCCCAAGGGGCAATTCCGGTATCGAGCAGTGCCTGCTGTGCACCGGAGGTGACGTCCACCACGACGGCCTTGTTTTCGTAGATGAGGGGAGCAATGACGAAAGGAGCGGAGGTGGATACGCCCACGCCGCCTACCTGGAACTTGCCCAGCCCCTGCGCCAAGATCTTGAGCGAGCCTTGGGCAAAGGTGGCCAGCCGCGGTCCGGCGGGCGCGCCTCGGGAAGAGGACCCAAAAACTGCTTCGCCCGTTTGCGGGTGCGTGCGAAGCCCGGCAATGCCGGGCGATCCGCCAAGCGCGACCTTCTTCTTCACCTCGTTATTCTTCCAATCCAGTTGCTGGAGCTCCGTCGCCCCCAGCACCCAGAGATGGTCGCCCTGCGGCGACCAACTGACCCCATAGACGCGGCCATCGAAAACGCTCGTCACACCGGCCGGCGTAATGGCTTGGCGCGTGGTCACCACGCCGGGGTCGGTGACAGCCCGTTGGGGCGGACGCGACTGGGCAAGCAAGAGAAGAGGCGAAAGAAGAATGAATACCAAACGCATGCGTAGACGCTACGCTATCAATTCTTCGTTACGAATTGAAGAACACCTGCGCTGCTGCGCGGGTGGTCTCAATATCTTCGGCCGTGTGGGCAAAGCTGACAAAGCCGGCTTCGAATTGGCTGGGGGCAAGGTACACGCCGTGGTCGAGCATGTGGCGGAAAAAGTTGCCGAATTTGGCGGTATCGGATTTCTTGGCCGAGGCGTAATCGTAAACCGGTTCCTCGGTGAAGAAGAAGGTGAACATCGAACCTACGCGGTTCACCGTCACCCCGGCAGGCGGATTGGCACAGAGTTGTGCCGTGCGCTCTTCGATGGTTGTGTAAACTTCCGGATGCGCTTTCAGGTACCGCAACATCGCCAGCCCTGCGGAAACCGCAAGAGGATTACCGCTGAGGGTACCCGCCTGATAAATCGGGCCAGAGGGGGCGACGTAGCTCATTACTTCCGCCTTCCCGCCATAGGCCGCAATCGGCAATCCCCCGCCAATGATTTTGCCCAGGGCGGTCATGTCGGGTTGAATGTTGTAGCGTTGCTGGGCGCCGCCGTAGGCCAAGCGGAAGCCGGTCATCACCTCATCGAAAATCAGCAAGGCGCCATGTTGCGTGCAAAGGCTGCGCAGCCCTTCCAGAAAGCCAGGGGCGGGTGGGATGCAACCCATATTGCCAGCCACCGGCTCCACCATCAAGCAGGCAATTTGCCCGGGATGCTTCTGGAAAGCAGCTTCAACGGCAACAATGTCGTTGAAGGGCACGCTAATCGTGGTGGCGGCGAAGGCTTCGGGCACACCGGCGGAATCGCTAAGCCCCAAGGTAGCCAAACCGCTGCCCGCCTTCACCAGCAAGGAATCCACGTGGCCGTGATAGCAGCCCTCGAACTTAATGCAAAGATTGCGGCCAGTGAAGCCACGGGCCACGCGCAGCGCGCTCATTGCCGCTTCAGTACCTGAGTTCACCAGGCGCACCATTTCCATGCTCGGCACGGCGTCGCGGATTGCTTCCGCCAAGTCAATTTCCCGCTCTGTGGGCGCGCCAAAGCTGGTGCCGATTTCGAGCACCGCTTGCAGAGCTTCCATCACACAAGGCGGCTTATGGCCCAGAATGAGGGGCCCCCAGGAGCCGATGTAATCGATATAGGAATTACCGTCTTCGTCAAAAAGACGGCAGCCTTCACCGTGGTGAATAAAGACAGGCTTACCGCCCACGCTCTTGAAGGCGCGGACCGGCGAATTGACGCCGCCTGGAATGATCTTTTGGGCCCTTTCAAGCAGGGCGGCGGAACGGTTGCGTTGCATGGGAAGGTGGTTCGGGAAGAATGCGGGTGAATACGAGGTTCAGGAGCATCTCGTTCAGGGTGCCGTTCAGGCTCCGCAGAAGACGCTGCCGGAAAGTCAAATAATCTTGGGTGCCGGAGAAGATGTCCTGCATCAACTGGTTCAACTTTTCGCTGCGGCGCATGTAGTCGACAATACAAGCGGGAATGCTGCGGAAGAGAAAACGGCCTAAGTAGAGCTTGGTCGCAAAACTGGCGCCAAAGCAAAGGTCAGCTCCGAAATCGGCCTCGATGTGGGAAGTGTACTGCGCGGCGGCCGTGGCGGGATCGAAGTTGCTCGACGAGAGCACCTGCGCGGCGAGATCTCCCGAACGCACAGCGTAATAAATGCCTTCGCCGGTGATGGGATCCACAAAGCCGGCAGAATCGCCGACGGCAAGCCAGCGGTGGCCGGCAATGCGATTGTTCTTCCAATGCTTCACGCTCAGGCTGGGTAGCATGTGGGCATAAAGTTGGCCTTGGCGATAGGGAATGCCTTTCTCGTCCAAATACCGTTCCAGGCGCAGCCGCAAGTTTGCCGCCGAGACGCCCCGGCCGCAAATGCCAGCGCTTAGGTGCCCTTGGCGTGGGAACACCCAGATATAGCCTTCTAGCCCTTCCAGGAATTGAATATCAATATGGTCCTGCTGGGAGGGGATGAAGTAGCCCAGCGCCACCATGGTGGAATCCGCCGACCAGGCGGTGCCGTAATCTCGCAAGGGGTTGCGGGCGCCGGTGGCGACAATGGCGTAATCCGCTTCAATCTTGCCATGCCGCGTTTGGATCTGCCAGCCGTTGGCAAGCGGAGTCAAAGCACTGGCACGAACTTGCTCCAATTGCGCGCCCGCCCGGGAGGCCCGATCCAGCAGCAATTGGTTCAGTTCGCGCCGGGAATAAATGAGAATCGGCTGGCTGAGTTGCAGCGCGACACTGCGGCAACCTTCCGCGCCAATAGAAGAGGTCGCAACCGCCTTGCGCTGTGAAGAGTTGTCGAAAAGATGGGGATAGCGGTCGTAGGCTTTGTAGGTAACACCGCCGCCGCAAGGCTTCTCCCAAGCCAGCTTTTCATCTAGCAGAAGCGTACGATAACCAGCCGCGGCCAATTGCGCCGCACATTGGGCCCCGGCCGGGCCGCCCCCCAGAACGGCAACCGTTCTCACGGATTCGCTCCCGCGGGGCCTCCGTGGCTCGGGGGAAGCTGTCCGCCCATACCACCGGAAGTGCTCTTCACCACCCACTCCTCCCCGTTGCGCTCCAGCTTATAGGTCATCTTGAGCATGGTGTCTGCACTGCCTTTGGCGCGAAACACAATCTCGGCCTCGGCTTCCTTTCCCTTAAAGGTCAGGTTGCCGATCTCAACATCCATGCCGTCAACATTTAAGCCGCTCACGGTGGTCAGCCGTTTCATCACAGCGGCTTGAACCGCCTCTTTTGTTTCTATATTTTTCGAACAGGAACAGAGTAGAGCCAGGATGAGGATGGGGGCAAAGCGCAGCACACTGCGATTATAGTTCACAACAAATAGATCTTCCCCGTGTGGTTGGAGATGTGGATCTTATGGAAAAATTGCGCGGGAATCAACCCATCTGCGGCTTGGGCAACACCGGGCAACAACGCGGCGGCGACGTTGCGAAACTGGAAACGGCCAATTTTTAGACAGCGTAGATGTCCCGTCCGGACCTTTGTGCTGCCCGTGTGGGAAAGGAGCGTTGCCTGTTCGAGCGCTCGAAAGCCAGGAACAGAACCGGGAACCAAAAGCACATTGGATCCGGAATCCAGCGCCAATTGATAGGTTCGGCCCCCGATCTCAACCGGAAGTAGGATGTGATCGAAGGAATAGCGAAGAGGAAGAATCTCTGCCTTTTCCATACCTTCAGGGTGCGACTCCAAGACCACGCGATTCCGCCCCACGTCGATGGTGTAGTCCAATTGGCGAAGGGCCGATTGACCTAGAATGCCCGCTTGGTCTTTGAGCTCCAGAAAAAGCGTTTCGACTTTTGCAAGTTCCTGACCGCCCACCGCAAGCGTGGTGGCCGAACCGGGAGCCAGGGAGTTGCCGGCTTGGGTAACTAGTTCAACACGAAACTCCGGCGTTAACCCGAGCGACCGGGCAAGGCGCGTGTCGATGATGCTGGATTGCCCACCCGTGTCCACGGCAAAGCGATAGGGTCCTTGGCCGCGAACGAAAACGTTATCCACAAAAGGCATGTGGGCGAAGAAGAGAAGAAGAAATACTGGCATGTGGCCTCCAAGTGAGGCCAGAATGAGAGGATCATGGGGTGATGGTCGTGACGAAACGCGGATTTTTCGCGTAGGAAAGAGTGGGAATGCAACGCTTTGGCGAAATTGAGGTGGATGCGCGCACACTGACGGTGCGCAAAGCCGGCGCTTTGGTGGAATTGGAGCCGAAGGCGATTCGCGTGTTGTTGTACCTGATGGCCCACCGCGATCGGGTGGTAGGCAAGGAAGAACTCTTTGCCAAAGTCTGGAGCGGCGCGGAAGTTACCGACAACGCCCTTACGCGAATCATCGGGCAGTTGCGGAAGGGGTTGGGCGACGACGCGCGGCAGGCGAAATATATCGAAACGGTACCCACGGTGGGGTACCGATTTATTGCCCAGGAGGATAGCCAACCGGCGCAGGCGCCCGCTAAATGGAACCGTCAGGCTGCCACTGTCGCTTTGGTTGCTGCTTTGGTTGTTGCCTTGGGCGGAATTTTGCTGCTTTGGCTGCAGCGGCCGACCGCAAGAGTGTACGAAGAGGTACCGCCTAGCAAGCTGCGGCAACTGACCAATTCCCGGGGCTTGGACACCGGCCCGACCTTATCGCCGGATGGGAAATGGCTGGCTTATTCTTCCGACCGGGGCGGACAGTTCGAGATTTATTTGCGGGCAATGGATGGCGTGGGGGCGGAGGTGCAAATTACCAAGGACGGCGGACCGAATCTGCAGGCAGCTTGGAGCCCCGACGGGAAGTGGATTGCTTATCACTGCCTCGCGCGCGGGGGCTTGTGCGTAATTCCCGCAACGGGAGGTGCCGCACGCATTCTGCATGTCCCGGCTTCCGAGCCGGCCTGGAGCCCAGATAGCAAGAGAATCGTTTTTCGAGAAGTGCCTGCGACCACAACTTCACCGCTGGACCTCTTTGGCCTCTTGCCGAGAGGTCTCGGCATTGTGGATATCGAAAGTGGAAAGCTCGAACGGTTGCCCGCGAAGTTGGCAAACCTGAGCATGCCGCAATGGAGCCGCGATGGGAAGCACATTGTCTACTTCGTGGGGCCGGACCTAGACGCCGACAGGATTGAGACGTGGGAAGTATTGACCGGCAAACGCGAAGTGCTCGTCAGGACCAAGGGGCTAAGCAGCGCCTTGGCGCTTAGTACGCAACAGGACCGCCTCTATTACACCGAGTTCAGCAAGGCCGAAGGTTCCCGCGTGATGGAATTGGAACTCTCGAAGAGTGACTTGAAGCCACGCTCGCAGCCTCGCGTTGTTTTCCGCGCAGATTCTCTGCCTACCGCCTTAGCCTTGTCTGCGGACGGGAAGCATTTGGTTTTGGGCGGGGTTGTCCAGGACTCCAACCTCTTCCGCCTGGCGATTAAGCCCGATGGAAGCAGCGAAGGGGAGCCCATTCCACTAACAGCCAACCGGAACTTCCGCAACACCTCACCGCGGATTTCCCCGGATGGCAAGAAGATCGTCTATGTGGCGCGGCAGGTGGGAACTCCGGCCCAGGTTTGGCTAGCGGATTTTGACGGCAGCAATGCCGAACGCATCAGCGGCGAAAGCAGCAGCACCAATCAGCCGGTGTGGACCCAGGACGGGAAGGCCGTCATTTATCGCAAGTCGGGAAACCAGGGTTTGGAACGAGTCGATTTGGAGAAGCGTACCCGCCAAGCGATTCCTATCGCGGCGCCAACCCTGTCGCAATACAACTACGCAGGGTTTGGCGACTTGGCCATGATGCACGAATTTGTGCAGGAGAAGTTGCGCATGGCGTTGTTGGACTTTCGTAAAGGAACCCGCGAAGAGCTTCGCAGCGATCTTGACAACCTGGCCTTTGGATTTCTTTCCCCCGATGGCAAGCGGATCGCCGCGGAGCGCTTTGAGAATGGCTTTACCCATTTGACCATCGTGGACCGCGAAAGCGGTAAAGCGAAGCAGTGGGGCAGCGGGCCGGAGCAAGCGTGGGTCTACAGTTGGAGCCCGGACGGGCGGCGAATCGCTATGGCCGCGCAAAAACAGGGCGTGTGGAACGTCTATAGCGTAGACGCGGATACCGGCGTAGAAACGAAGTTGACCAACTACCAATCTCTCCGCTATTTCGTGCGCTATCCGGATTGGAGCCGGCAGGGCAATTGGATGGTCTTTGAACTAACCGAGACCACGGGCAATTTATACGAACTGCAACTGGCAGACCGTTAACGAACTGCCAGCTGATCCAACTGCCCAAGCGCAGCTAGCAAGGACACCCCCGCACGGTCCATGGCGTGCTGCGCTTCGTAGTAGGCAATCCACTTTTCGGCTTCCAGAAATCGCGATTCTTCAAGCTGACGGCGCGAGGCCTTGCCCTCCTCCATTTGCACGAGGATGAGAGAAACCTGGTCGCGGGCAACATCGAGGTCAAGCTTGGCGAGATCCCGGTTTTCACTTTGTAGGCGCAGGTCTTCCAGCAGCTTTCGCGTATCGAGGGCAATACGGTTGCGCGTATTGGTGAGCCGAAGACGCAGCCGGTTGATTTCGTTGAGCGCACTGGCAGCTTGTGCGCTGGAAGCGACGCCGGGAACCACTGGGAATTTGAAGCTCAATCCGACCAATGCATTGTTGCGCTGAAAACTATTGAAGAAGCGGTCGAAGTTGTTGAAGCGGGCGAAGAGGCCGTATTGGGCCACAAGGTCCACTTGCGGCAAGTAGGCGGCCCGGTTCGCTCGGACCTCCAGATCCTTGGCTTGCATATCCAGTTGGAGTCGCTTCAATTCGCGGCTATTGGCGAGGGCGGCTTGAATCGCCTCTTCTTCTTGCGAGGGAAGCGCGGTGGCGAGGGCAGCGAGCGGTTCTATTTCCACCAGGTCTTCAGTGGGAAAACCGAGAACAAAGGCAAGCGTGCGCTGCACCTGTTGCAGCTCCGAGTTGAGCAGGCGGAGCCGCTGTTGCGCTTTCCGGGAGTTCACCGCGGCACGGCGGGATTCAATCGCAAGCGCACGGCCTTCTTCCACACGGGCGTCAACCGTGGAAGAGACGGCTTCGAGGTTGGCAATTTGTTGGCGGAGTAGTTCGAGATTCCGTTGGGCCAAGTTGGCATCCAGGTACAGCTTTGCGGTTTTTTCGAGCGCGGCATCGCGCCGCTCGTTTACCGACTGGGCAACGGACTGGCTATCCACGCGGCTCTTGGCCACGAGGTAGCTTTGGGGCCGGTTAAACAAGCTCTGGCTGATTTTGGCCTGGAAGAGCGAGGGCGCACTGCCCTCAATGCTCAAGGGGAAGCCGTTGGTATAGGCGAGGCCAGAGCCGACGGCGACTTTTGGGGAAAAAGGATCGCGGGCAATCCGGATGGCCTGCTGGGCCTGCACCTCGTCAAAACGGGCCAGCAAAACTTCAGGAGCTTCCCGGCGAGCGCGCTCCAGCGCTTGGTCAAAGGTGAGCTTATGGGTTTCCGCGCAGAGTAGGGCGGGCAGCAGAACAAACAAGTAGCGCATCAATTCCGATGCTAACCCTGATGTTAATTTGGGGACGTGAGATTGATTGCGATTTTCCTGGGATTGACTGCAGCTAATGGGTTGGCCACCGATAGCTGGACGCCGCTTTTTGATGGCAAGAGCTTGGCCGGATGGCGATGGGACAAGCCGGGCGAGAGCAATGTGCCAAGTTGGGAAGCGCGCGACGGCATGCTTTGTACGACGCCGGGCCAAGGGAAAGCGGTTTATCTGATCAGCGAGCGGGAATTCGAGGATTTTGAATTGCGTTTTGAATGGCGAACAGAGACAGGCGGCAATTCCGGAATTAAGTACCGCATTCAGACTTGGGGCAATAGCGATCGCCGTTTAGAGCCAAGCGGCTTGGAATATCAGATTACGGACGACGTAGACAACCGGGATGCCAAGTCCGCCGTAAAACACACTTCCGGCGCGATTTATGACTACGTCGCCCCCGAGAAAAGAAATCCGGCGCGAGCCGATGTTTGGCACCGCGCCGGGATTGTCGTGAAGGGCACGAAAATTGAGCATTGGCTGGACGGAGAGAGAACGGTTGCCTTGGACCTCGCAACCGAGCAAGCCAAGCTTGCGTTTGCCACAAGCAAGCGCGGTAGCCGCGAAATGCTGCGCAAACAAGAGCAGAAAAAGTCACCCATCGCGCTGCAGATCCACGACGGAGTGGTCTGCTTCCGCGAGTTGAAGGTGAAGCCTCTCTAGAAGCGAATCCGGAGACGGAGTTCGATCTGGCGCGGGTCAAACGTTGCCATGCCCCAGGTACCGAAGTTTTCGTTCTGGATCATGCCAATTTGCTGGCCGCGAGCAGGGTTGTTGGCCGTAAACACGTTGCCGGAACCAACGTTGGCGTTGCTCACAAATTGCGCACGGTTCCAAAGATTCGTGGCCTCGGCCGAGAAGGTAGCCGTAATGCGTTCGAAGATGTTGAAGTCCTTCTGCAAGCTCATGTTGTGGTTGTAGAAAGGAAGTCCGCGAACGTCGTTGTAGGTTTGAGCGGAGGTACCGAACCAGTAGACATCCGGGACGACGCGGCCATTGGGCAGCGTGACCGTGCGGCCGCGGAATGCATCCGGATTGAACTTCAGGTAGTTGAAACGCGCCACCGTGATTTGGCGCCCCGAAGGCAAGGTTACCGTGCGGTCGGCAGCGTTGGGAGAGTCATAGAAGCGTTGGAGATTTTCCGGCACTTCAATGTCCACACCGGGAACGCGATCGCACAGCCCGTTTAACGCTCCTCCGCAGCCGCCAAAGCCCGAGCGAGGTTGACCCGACTGAAGCATTAGCACCGAACCCACATTCCAACCGCCGGCAATTGCGTTAAGGAATTTGTTTGAGAGGTCATACTTGCGCCCTTTACCAAAGGGCAAATTGTAGACCAAGGTGCCCACGAAGCGGTGCGGAATGTCGTTGGTGGCCAGATTGTAAGAATTCCGGTAGTTCCGCCGGTCTGCCTGTGCTTGGGAAAAGCCTCCGTTTTCTCCATAGTTGTTGTTTTGCAACTCGGGAGAAGAGAAGTCAATGGACTTCGACCAAGTGTAGTGAAGGTTGAAGAGAAGCCCGTTCGAGTAGGAGCGCTGGATGCTGGCCATCAGGGCGTTGTACGTGCTGTAGCCAACAAAGGTACCCACAAGGTTGCCCGTGAAGAAGGGATACGGAATAATTGTGTCGCGCAGCGGCATCGTTGCATTGCCCAGGTTACCGTTGTAACGAATGGCGCCACCAGGGTTGAAGGGGTTCGGGACTTGCACGGTCGCCGGGTTGTTGCCGTTGGAAGCGATGAATTGGGTGCGCCAGGTGTCGAGGAGTTGCTGGGGCAGGAGTTGATCGTTGTTGATGTTGAAGCGCGCCATCAACAAACGGCTGCCTTTCGAGCCCGTGTAGCCCACATTCACCAGGTAGTGGTTGCCCAGCTTCCGTTCAATGAAGAAGTTCCATTGGTAAACGCGGGAATTATTGAAGTCTTCGCGGTCAAAGCGAGGTTCGTTGCCGCCGGCGCCATAGTATTGGGGAGCGTCCGGGTTGGCGCCGATAACCGGAATGAATTCATTCGCGCGATTGTAAGGGTTGATGATCGCCGCTTGCGGATTCGGACCGAATTGGAGGTTCGGCTGCGAGCGAACAATGGGGGCAAAGTTCTGATTGCCGTAATAGTACGGGCCACCGTAGTAGCCGGTGTTGGTGGGCAGGAAGTTGACGCCGAAGCCAGAGCGGACAACGGTGCGATCGCCCAAGCGATAGGCCAGTCCGATGCGAGGGCCGAGGTCCCGCATGGGTGTTTCATAGAGATGGCGGTCGCCGGTCACGCCTGGGAAGTACAAGCTGCCGGGAGTGCCCTGCGTTGTACCTCGATAACTAAAACTGCTGAGCCGGTTATAGCGTTCGGTGGGCGATGGTTGAATATCCCAGCGGAGGCCCAGGTTCACAGTCAGGCGATTGTTGACGCGCCAATCGCTTTGCTGATAAAAGGCGAGGTACTTGGCGGAAAGCGCCATGAGCACGGCGTTTTCGCCCGCGGCAATCGAACCGGCGCCGAGCAGGTAAGTGGCAATGCCGCCGCCTGCGCGCTCTGCCGTAACGTTGCCGATGTTGTTGGCCAGCGGACCTAATGTGTTGCCCGAGGTAAGACCATTGCCAGCCAAGAGGTTGAAAGAGCCGCGGGCATCGGAATAGTTCGATAGGTAGTTGCGGAATTCCCCGCCCCACTTGTGCGTCCAGCGGCCAGCTGTCTTCGTAACCGAATAAACAATGTTCCAGTTCGTCTGGCGTTCCACTTTGGCGAGATATGCGGTTTGGTTCAAGGGGGAAATCGGCGACCACCCGCCACCCCATTGGGTCAGTTCGGGGAAGGCGTTCGTCAAGCCTTGTGCGCCCAGGAACTCATTGGGAATTCCGAAATCGTTTTGGAAATTGATGTCACTGAAGGTTTCCGCGCGATTGTCGGCGGCGACACGCGTTAAGCCAACGCGAATATCCGCGACGAGAGTCGGGCTGATCACCCAAGTGTCCCCGACCGAAGCGTAGTAGTTTCTGTCGCCGTTGATGGGACCTATGAAGCCGCCCTGTTGAATATAGGTGCGCGTGCCTTCTCCGTAGCCGTAAGGAGAAGCAATGGAAGCAAGGTTAGCCCCACCCGTGAAATAGATGGAGTGCTTCTGCAGGCGATGGTCGAAGCGGGCATTGGTAGAATTGCGCTCAAAGCTACGAGTGGCGCGGTTGAAGAAGTTGTTGGTGTTCAAAATCGGGTCTTGTGGAGTGCGATTCGGGGTTGGGAACAGGTTCACCAGGTTCCGCATCACCGGATTGATGCGATTTGCGGGAATGGTGGCATTGGGGAAGGCCACACGCCGCCACTGGTTCGTGCCGACGGGAGCAACGTTGAAGGGGTCAAAAACCTGTACTGGCAAGAATTGGCCGCTGACGTTGGCAAAGGTCTGCGAGAAATTGCCCTGCTTTTGCAGGTCGGTTGGGACCGTGCGAAGGTAATCCACGGCTTGGTTGAAGCGCATGCCTTCGTAAGAGACGAAGAAGAAGGTTTTGTCCTTGCCGTTATAAAGCTTCGGAATCCAAACCGGCCCACCGAGGGTGGCAGAGTAGTTTTGCACTTTGAAAGGCTGGCGAGTGAAGCCCTGCGCATTGTTGCTGAAGGTGTTGGCGTTTAGTGCTTCGTTGCGCAAACGGAATTGGCCGGAACCGTGGAATTCATTGGTGCCGGACTTGGTGGTGAACACAACCGTGCCCTGCGAGCGGCCATACTCGGCGCTCATGTTGTTGATGTTGGTCTTTACTTCCTGAATGCCTTCCGTGTTGGGAAGGATGGCCACTTCGTTCCAAGCAGAGGCTTGAATCGAAACACCGTCGAGTTGGATGTCGTTGGTGAACGAGTTGCCGCCGTTCACACTGAAATTCGACATTGCGCGGCGCCCTTCCGTTCCAATGCCAAAGCTCTGGGCGGATTGTGTTTGGTTCATGGATTGCCGCGCGACCACGCCCTGCGTCAAGGTGGCGTAGTTCAATGGGTTGTTGTTGATGTTGGGAATGGATTTGATGACCTCTTCCGAAACCGTGTTCACTACGCGGCTGGATTCGGTCTGTAGTTCCAACGCCGTACCGGTGATGGTGACAGACGACTCGACAGCGCCCACTTCCAAGCGGATATCCACGCGAACGGTTTGGTTGGTTGTAAGGACAATCTCCGTACGGTTGGCTTGCTTAAAGCCCGCCTTCCGTACCGAAACCGTATAGTTTCCGTAGCCAAGATAGGGAGCGTTGAATTCGCCCGTGGCGTTTGTTTTGAGGTTGAGGGTAGCGTTCGTTTGTACTTCCCGAACAATAACTTCGGCATCGGCGACCGGTGCACCCGAAGGGTCAACCACGGAACCGACAATGGTTCCGGAGCGGACTTGGGCGAAGGCAAGTTGCGCAATCAGGGCCAATAAGGCCAAAAGCCTGTAATTGAATCGATACATAGGATTCCTTGGGAGACGAGATGCGCGAGATTTTGAGTGGGTGCAAAAGATGCAAAAAAATTTTAAATCCGGGACTTTAACATAAGCCTTCTACTATGAAGACATTACAGAAGTCTCATGCCACTACAAAACAGTTATGGGTCCTAGCGATCGACTGTTATGTGCAAAGGTGAGGGCCAACATTCTTCCGTCAGATTGCTGTATATTGAAGGGCAACTCCTCGTCTGAGCCCCCCACAAAAAATAGGAAACAAGGAGACGCGTATGGCCGAGCAAATTCTTCCCGCCATGCAAGGTTTCTCGCGGCGCCAGATGATGCGTGCAGCGAGTGTTATTGGAGTTGGGGCATCCCTGCCCTTTTACAACGAGTTCGCTATGGCCCAACAGGCAAGCCGGGCAATGCGCGCCGCCATGCCCGCCGATGCTGTTCGGATCGGTTCCAACGAAAATCCGCTCGGCCCCTGCCCGGAAGCGTTGGAAGCCATTTACAAGGTGGCGAAGTTTGGCGGCCGTTATTCGCCCAACGGGGAACAGGGCGATTTTGTCCAGGCAGTCTGCGACGTTGAAGGCGTGAAGCCGGACTATGTTGCTGCCTACGCGGGCTCCAGCGATCCGCTGCACCGCTCCGTCTGCGCCTTCACCTCGCCAACCAAAAGCTGGGTGATGTCAAACCCAGGCTACGAATCCGGAGCTGGCACCGCCAAGTTCATTGGCGTGAACGTTCACCGGGTGCCATTGAAGGCCGATTATTCGCACGATGTGAAGGCCATGCTGAAGGCAGACCCAAACGCGGGCGTTTACTACATCTGCAACCCGAACAACCCTACCGGCACCATCACCAAGCGGAGCGAGATTGAATGGCTGCTCGCCAACAAGCCGAAAGATTCTGTCGTGGTGCTGGACGAAGCCTACATCCATTTTTGCGATGAGATGCCCGGTTCAGACCTAGTGGCCAAAGACAAGGACGTAGTTGTTTTGCGCACCTTCTCCAAAGCCTACGGCATGGCTGGCATCCGCGCCGGCATGGCGATTGCTCGCCCGGATCTGTTGGCGAAAATGCGCCCCTATGGCAGCGGCATGTTGCCGATTACCGGCCTAGCGGCCGCGACGGCCAGCTTACGGGTAAAGACCCTGGTGGCGGAGCGCAAGGCCATCAACACGAAGATCCGCGAAAACACCCTCGAGTTTTTGGACAAAAAGGGCATCAAGTACATCCCGAGCGTGTCGAATAAATTCCTGATGGAAACGGGCAAACCCGGCGCCGAAGTATCGAGAGCTTTTGCGCAACACAAGGTCTTTATTGGCCGCACCTGGCCCGTGTATCCCACCATGGTGCGCGTTTCCATCGGCACCCAGGACGACATGGACAAGTTCAAGGCGGCACTCGTAAAGGTGATGGGCTAGCGCAGCTTCAAAATGAAGTGGCGCTAGCGCGCGTCCGGGTGCGACTTGATGTTCGACTGGTCGTGCTCCCGAATAGCGCCACTTTTCCAATCGACAGCCACGAGCATTTCCCGCGCGGTATGAAAGGGGTCGCGGGGCCCCGGGTTGGTCGGGTCTGCTTTGGTGAACAAGCGGCCGTACAGCACCAACGACTCTTCGCCGGGCAACACCGATTGCAGGACCGATAGCGGCAAGGCGATGTTCCAAAGCAACTTCCCTTCCGGACCGGTAACGCGGGCAAGTTGCAGCACGGCCTCTTCATCGATGCGTGACTTGTGCAGTACAAAAATGCTATCCGGACCCTGGCGGTACACCAAAGCACCCGGGCCTGAAGGTTGGGGCAGCACGAGTACGCCCGCCGCCAGGAAAAGTTGCGTCAACTGCTTAAAGTTGCCGTAGCGTGCCTGGTCACCAAAGAAGGTCTTTTCCTGGCTGATGTCGCCCGCATAGACCGCGCGGGGCGTAAAATCATCCAAGCCAGGAATCCCGTATTCACGGTTGAAGACCTTCGACTCCGCCTCCGTAAGCACCCCCAGCCACTTGGCCCCTAGCGGGTAACCCCGGCCCTTGAAGGAAAGCGTCGAGTTGGGCGTGAAGTAAGCGGGCGCATACGAATGCCCGCCGGCGCCAAGCGCAAAGGGCTGCTTGGCTGCTTGCCAGTGGTCCGGGTGCAAGTACCATGTGGCAGCATCAGCCGCAATGATGATTAGGCCCTGCTGCGCCGTGAAACGGTAGAAGCGGCTTTCGGTGGAAAGCAAGCCCCGCAAATTGGGATTTTTCTCTTCTATAGTTTCGGGAGTAGCAACTAAGCGGCCATCTTGCGCGCTCGCGGCATGAAGCCCGCCAGGCAGCAGAAGCCAAACTGTTTGATTTTGCACCCCCAGAATGGCGCGTCCATACATGGCGCCATCGGGCACGGTTTGCAAACGGCGGCGGAAAATAGGCTGCAAAGTTGTGGCGTCGAAGGCCCAGAGATCCACCAACAGGTCGGTAGATCGATCGGAAGAACGAGCGCTGCGCCCGCTGGAGAACCAGCGGCTTTTCCACTGCCCGGTAAGCAAATAAATCCGATTCCCCGCACGTACGGGAGGACCGAAGCTAGCAGCGGGAGTGAGCGTGAAATTTGGGATCAGGACAATTGCCGCGATCACGCCCGCGGCAAGAAGAACGGCAAGGGCGACCAAAAGGGAGCGCGGCTTCACTGCTCAATGCTATCGGATTGCTGTATCCGCAAAAAAATGCCCGGCTGGAACATTGTCCAACCGGGTCTCTGATTTGAGGAATGAGAGTTCTCTACTCTGATCGGGGTGTAAGAGCTTTTACGGTTTCGCCACCGCCTTGCGTTCCAGTTCGGTCAGGCGTTGCGCCAGCTTGTCGGCGCGGTCCAGCACGCCATCGACGTGGGCGAGCAATAGTTTGCGTTGATTGGTGATGCCATCGGGGTTGGCAAGTTCCTGCTTGCGTTCGTGAATCACCCCAAGGATTTCGGCGCGGGTCTTCACTTCGCTCCAGATCGGCGCGGCGCTATTGATCCATGCGGGCTGTTGGCCATCGATGGTGTTTACCAATTCCTGAATGCGCTGAACGCTGGCGCGGGTGGCAGCCACTTTCTCTTGGATGGTGTTGGCGTCCAAAGCCTTTTGGCGCAAAAGGGACTTTACGGTGGCGCTTTCGGTACGAAGCAATTGGGCTTCGTTGCGCAGGGCGGCAAGGTTGGTATCGGCCAGGGCGGGAACCGTGGCCAGGGCAAGAACGAAGAGAGGGAGAGTGATTTGTTTCATGTTGCTTTGCTTTCTCCTGATTGATTTCGTCGGTTGACATTCACAGGATAAGAAAACTGCATATCTTCGACAATTAGAAAATTTCGCGCTAACACTTAGACTAGACCTAAGTATTGAAACTAGCCGAAAAGCTCTTCCCGGGCCGTTGCGCAAATGGTGACTACGGCCGGGTGTTTCACGCGGCGCTCCAGGCTGATGGCGTAATAGGTTTCGCTCAGACCCGGCAATTCGCCCAGACAGTGCACCTGGTAGCGGCTTTGGATGTCCTCGCGCAGCGCAGTGGGGGAAGCGAAAGCGCCTACGCCGGCCTGCGCGAAAACTTTCAACAAGGCCGAATCCTGGAACTCGCCCGCGATGACGGGGCTTAGCTCGTTGGCGTTGAACCACTGGTCGAGATTGCGGCGCAGAATGGAGCCGGCCAAGGGAAAGAGGAAAGGTGCTTTGTTCAGCGAAGCGGGAAAATTCTTGCGCAAGCGTCGCGCCAAGGGAGGGGCGGCAAAAACGGAAAGGGTGGAGGTGCCCAAATGGTGGTTGAAGGCACGCACCGGAAAGCCCGGAGGTAGCGGGGCGTCGCTCAGGATCAAATCCAAATGGGACTGGGCCAATTCCTGGAGCAGAATTTCCATGCGGTTTTCGCGGCAAACCAATTGAAGCTCGGGTATGGCCCGCTGGGCCGGAGCAAGGATGCGGTAAGCCAAAAGCTTGGGCACCAACTCCGACACTCCCACGGCCAAACGAAGGGGACGAGATACGGGACGGCCCGCCAAACTGTCCTGGAGTTCGCGCCCCAGCGAAAAAATTTCCTGCGCATACTGGTAGGCCGTGCGGCCCGTTTCCGTCAAAACTAATCCGCGGCCGGAGCGCGCAAAGAGCTTCGCCCCGAGTTGGTCTTCGAGGGCCTTCAACTGCGCGCTGATGGTGGGTTGCGCCAACCGCAAGATCGAGCTCGCCCGGGCAATGGAACCTTCACGCGCTGTGACGTGAAAATAAAGCAGGTGGTGATAGTTAAGCCACTCCATGGCAGGTGATCGAGCGAGCCGGGTCTGGGCACTACTGCTTAATAATGGTGCCGTCGCGCCGCCGCACCGCACCCCAGCCGCCGTTCAATTCCTTGCGCTCCCCTTGCTCCCCAGAACCAAAGGGATACTTGGCAGCGGCTTTTTCGTCCACTTCGATGCCCCATCCTGGTTTTTCGCTGACGTAGATGTACCCGTTCCTCAACTCCGGCACGCCGGAGAAAACTTCGCGCACACGCTCGTTAAAGGCCGAGTATTCCTGGATGCCGAAATTCGGAATGACCAGGTCAAGCGAAGCATTGCACGCGTGTCCAATGGGCGAAACATCCCCCGGGCCATGCCAAGCCGTGCGGACGTTAAACGCTTCGCACAGTGCGGCAAGCTTGCGGGCCGGAGTAAGGCCGCCAATCATCGAAAGATGCACGCGGATGAAATCTATCAAGCGCTCGCTCACCAGGTCCATCCATTCGAGCGGGTGGGTGAAGAGTTCACCCATGGCGAGGGGCGTGCTGGTTTGTTGGCGGATGCGACGGAACCAGGCGACATCTTCGGGACTGACTGGATCTTCCCAGAAGAACAAGCGGAATTGTTCAATGTCCTTGCCCATTTGCAGGGCTTGGGTGGGGTGGATGCGTTCGTGGGTATCGTGGAGCAATTCCACGTCCGGGCCCAGCTCCTTGCGGGCCGCCTCAAAGAGTTGGAGCGTGCGCTTGATGTAGGCTTGGGGCTCGTACATCGGACCGTTGTGCAAGCGGCCGGTGGCATCGGCGGCGGCGCCCCGGCCCGCACCGTAGGCCGCTTGGCCGGGCGTGCCCACTTGGATGCGCACATGGCGTTGACCCTCGGCCACCAAGCGCTTGGCCTGGTCAATACACTCGGAAATTTCCGCGCCCGCAGCATGGCGGTATGTATCTACGGCTTCACGATTCTTGCCGCCCAAGATTTGATAGACAGGCATGCCCGCTTGGCGGCCCTTAATGTCCCAAAGGGCTTGGTCAACGCCGGAGATGGCGTTGTTCAAGACCGGAGAGTTGCGCCAATAGCTGGAGTTGTAGCAGGCCTGCCAGGTATCGTCGATGCGGTCGGCGGGCTTGCCGAGCAGGAAAGGCCGCAAATAACGCTTCACGGCTTCCACCACCAAGTCGGCGCGTTGCGTGTAAGTGGCGCAGCCGTAACCGTAAAGCCCATCTTGGTCGGTGACAATTTTCACCACCACCAGGCGCAGGCCCGCGGGGGCCGTGGCGATGACTTGAACGTCCTTGATCTTGGGGCTTGGCATGCCGGAGCGGGCTTGCCAGCCCAACATATCGGCGGGAAGACACGTTGTGGCCAGAGCGGCCCCAATGGCTTGGCGACGGGAAAGTTGAGGAGTCTTCATGGTTTTTCTTCCGTGAGGGTCCGCTTTAATGTATCAAGTTGCTCGCGGATTTTGCGCTCACGAAATGCCAGAGAAATGACGTAGGCGGCTAGCAATGCGAAAACGGCGGCGAAGCCGTAGAACATGAAGAGGAAATTGCGTGAGTCCATGGGATACGGTCCTTCGGGATTAGTGCGAGTAAGCAAGGCGGCGAAGGCCTTCGATTTCGCGGGAATTGTTTTCCTGGCGGTAGCGCAACACCACCAGAACAATGGCAAACAGGAGCAGCGGGACGAAATTGGAATAGAGCATAGCCTCCATGGCGGGGTCCATATTGCCGCCGCCGGTGCGGATGCTCAGCACTGGTTGGGGGTGTTGTGTGCGCCACCAGTCGATGGCTTTATAGGTGATCACCACGCTGGCAAAAGCGAAGACGCTCAGCACACCGGTCACCCGCATGCGTTCGGCCGGCTCTTCAATCATGCGGCGCATCATCAGGTAGCCAGCGTAGATGAGGAAAGTGATGAAGGCCCAGGTAAGGCGGGCATCCCAAGTCCACCAGATGCCCCAAATGATGCGTGCCCAGATCATACCAGTGACCAGCCCAATGGAAGTAAAGACCAAGCCGACTTCCGTGGCGGCAACGGCCAGAGAATCCGCGTGAAAGTTGCGCTTCCCAATCGCGTAAGCGCTCAGCACGCCGCTCGTTAAAAAAAGCGCGAAGCAAACAAACCAGCTGGGGATGTGGAAAAACATGATGCGATAAATGGCGCCCTGGTCTGCCTCGTCGGGCAACTGGAGAAAGATGACGTAAAGATTGCGCACGATCCAAAGCGCGGAAACAACTGCGAGCGAAGCAAGAATCTTGTTCATGGGATAACTCAATCTACTAATACGATGTCGATCAAGCCGAGGGCTAGTGCAGTAAAAATGATATCGAAGCCCACCAGCAAGCGAACCCAGATGAGATTGTCGCCGGTGGGCACTTCGTTGTTTAGGGCAAGGGTGGTGAGCTGAATGGCCGCCGCCAGGGCCGGAATAATCATCGGGTAAACGATAACGGGCAGCATCAGTTCGCGCAGCCGCAGGTTAACGGTCATAGCGGCAAACACGGTGCCGATGATGGCGATGGCCCAGGTGGCCAGCAACATGGTGAAAAGCAACCAAAGCGGCTGCTGAAGGATGTTGACGTTATAGAGGACACCAAAGACCGGAAGGGCAATCAACTCCACAAGGAGGATGAAGACAAGGTTGGCGAGCGATTTTCCCAGCAGGAGTGCCGAGGGCGATACGCGCAGGCTCAGCAGCACTTCGAGCGTATCGTTGGCCTGTTCGCGGCTGAAGCTGCGGTTCAACAGCAGCACACCCGAGAAGGCGAAGAGGATCCACAGCAAGCCGCCCGACATGGCCTTCAGATCTTCGACGGAAGGGTCGATGGCAAAGCTAAAGAGAATCAAGACCACCAGCGAGAAGGCGATGGCCGCGTTCAGCGCTTCTTTGCCCCGAAACTCCATGCGCAGGTCTTTGACAAAGATGGCGAGAGTTTGGCGCAACATTTAGGAGGCCGCTCCGTGGTTGCGATAGAGCCAGGTTGGGTCGTCCAGCATTTCCGGCGGACGAGCACCGGAGAACACCAGGCGGCCGCGCTCCAAAAAGAGGATATCGGTGGCCAGCGACATGGCCTCCGGAATTTGGTGCGTGGAAAGCAGTATGGCGGCGCCGCGGGCAAGGGCTTCTTCGAGCAAGGACTGCAGCAGCGCCGTAGCTTTATCGTCCAGCGAAGTGAAGGGCTCGTCGAGCAGAAGCAGATTGGGCTCGCCCATGAAGGCGCGGGCCAAGGCCAACCGCTGGCGCATGCCACGGGAATACTCGCGCAGGGGAGCGTCGGCAACGTGCAGCAAGTGCACCCGCTCAAGCCACGCGTCCACCGCCAACGGCACGGAAGAAAAGGCGGCAAAAAAATGCAAGTTCTGGCGGGCGCTGAGTTCGTCGTAAACCCCAATGCCGTGCCCCAGCAGACTGATGCGCGCTTGGGTGGCGAGAGTGCCTTCGGTGGGCTTCGATAGCCCCCCCAGCAGTTTCAGCAAAGTAGTTTTGCCCGCACCGTTCCGGCCCAACAGGGCAAGGCACTGGCCGGGCGAAACCGTGAAAGAGACATTGCGCAGCGCAGGAAAGCTGCCGTAATACTTGGTCAGACGATCAGCGCTAAGCAAGGCGTTCATGAACGCTTATAGAGGGCGAAAAAGCCGAGTGCGAGGGCGAAGAGGCTAATGCCCAGAATCCATTCCTTGCGGTCCATCAAGCGGGGCGGAATGGCGCGCGGCTCGGGGGAAGCGCTTTCGTCGGCATTGAGTGCCCGCAAGGAGCCGGTGCCTTCAATACGCAAGTCTGCGGTGCCGCGGGTAAGCGCATAAACCTGAGCTTGGGTTTGGGGCTCCGCGCCAAGATCTTCAATGCCTTCGCCGGAAACCTTCACCCCACTGGGAGTGACAATGCGCGTAACTCCATCTTGCGGCGTAATGGCATGCAAGACGCGCGCCGGAAAGACGGCGGGCGGCGTGAAAGGCAACGAGTACTGAAAATCGATGCGCGTTTCGCCGGGCTTGAAAGGATAAGTGAGTTTGTAGGTATTCGGCGGCCCCGCGGGCTCAGCTTCCCGGTTTAAGGGCATCCCGCCAGCACCGGTAATCCGCACCTCCACTTGGCCATTCGCTTCGGGAGGAAGCGTGAAGCGATAGTTGCCGGCGGGGTCGTTGAAGCTGGCGTCGCCGGAGTTTTCAATGAAGAGACTCTCGCTAACGCTGAGGGTGCCCTCGTTCGGCTCAAAGAGCATCATGTGTTGGAGAATACGGATCTTTGAGCGGTCCCGATTGGTGGCAAACACGGCAAGCTCAATGCCGTTGGCCGCTTCTCCCGGACGGATCATCTTGTTGTAAGTGACGCCGTCAAAGCTGGCCTGCAGGAGATACGGGCTATCCAAGGGCTGATCGAACTGAAACTTCCCATCGGCGGCGGCCTTTACGGTGCCCAGCGGCATCATGCCACCATCGCCTAAGCGAAGCAGCGTTACCGGGGTATCGGCGGCGGGGCGGTTCGTGGTCTTGTTCACTACCGTGCCGTCAATGGCAAGGAATAGAAGCAGTAGGGGCGTCATGAGGGCTTGGCCTCCAAAGAAGCTTTCAGCGCTTCCACCTCCGCCAGCACTTGGGCCAATTCCTTTTGGAGTCCGGCCTTGGCGGTGGCGTAGTCTTCGTCGGAAAGCTTTCCGAGGCGGAGCTCGAACTGCAGATCGCGAAGGTTTTCATAAATGCGCGCCTTCCGCTCGTCGTGCACCTTGAAGGGATTGGGCGGGGGCGGCTGGGGAAGGTCAGCAGGTCGAATGTAGAGAACGGCAGCAAGAGCAAGCACCGTAAGGCCAATAGCGAGGGCGATAAGCATGGGGAGCGGGAGCTGTTACTTCTCGAGCTTCTCCAATTCTTCTTTGGCGCGCGCAGCGTAGCGGGCAGAGGTTTCCTCGTCCAAGGCAATCGGGGCGGCAACTGCGACAGGGTTGCGGAAGCGCTTCCAATAAAACAGGATGGCCATCAAGCCAAGCGCAGTAGCGAGGCCGGGCATCAACCAACCCAAAAGCCCAAAGCCGGAGGTCTGCGGTTCGGCGAGCACCTTTAGGCCATCGTCTTTCATGAACTTAGCAATCACGTTCGAGTCCGACGAACCCATGGTTTGCAAGCGCTTGATCTTCTGCCGCGCCGGGAAAGCATAGCTGCAACCAATCATGGCGCAATCGCCCACCGTATTGCGGCAACTTCCGCAAAGGCAGGCCAATTTCATGCCCACGCGCTTGATCTCGGGCGAGATGAAGTCCACGGGGTTCTGCGCCACCGAAAGGGTGGCAAGCAGGCCCAAAAGAAAGATGCTCTTAAGCTTTCGCATGCTCAGAAACCTTTACGGCAGTGCCGGTGGCAACCACTTGCGTCCGCGCGTAACTGTATTTGATTTTAGAAGGAACCAAGCAGATGAGCGTGCCGAAAAGAACCAGCCAGAAGCCGACCCAAATCCAGCTGACCAAGGGGAAGATGTAGGCCTGAATCACCGCGCCTTGGCCATTGGCGGCCATGGAGGCGAAGTTCAGATAAAGGTCCTCGTTCAGACGCCGGCGAATGGAAACTTCGCTGGTGGGCTGACGGCTTGCTTTGTAAATGCGCCGCTCGGGCTCCATGGTGCCGATCTTTTCACCGCCCGCGGAGACTTCGATTGCCGCCTTTACCCAGGCGTAATTCTCGTTATCGCCATCCTTGATGTCGGTAATCTTCATCTCATAGCGCCCAAGTTGGAAGGCCTTGCCCATTTGCGCTTCCACGGTGGTGTCCCGGTTAAACGCGGCGCCGGTAAAGCCAATGAACATCAACACAATGCCCATGTGCACAATGTAGCCACCGTAGCGGCGGGTATTGCGATGGGTTAGTTCAACGAAGGCCGGAACCCAGCCAAGCCCGTCTTTGGCGACGATGGCGGCGGTGCCCTTAAAGAACTCGCTGACGATGGTGATGGTGACGAAGCCGCAAAGGCCAAAGCTCATAATGGCGTAGACATTGCGCACGCCCGCCCCCAGCAAGCCCGCAAAAATCGCCAACATGCCGATGGTGGGCCATAGAAAGTTGCGGCGTAGGCTATCCACACTGCTGCGGCGCCAAGCCACCAGCGGGCCAACGCCCGTCAGGAATAGCAAGAAGAGCCCGATCGGCACATTGACGCGATTGAAGAAAGGCGCATCGACGCTGATCTTCTCGCCGCTTACTGCTTCACTGATCACCGGAAACAGCGTGCCCCAAAGAATGGCGAAGCAGCTGGCCAACAGGAAGAGGTTATTGAACAGAAAGCTCGATTCGCGGCTGACGATCGATTCCAGGTGGGATTCGCTCTTGAGAAAATCCAGACGGTCGAGCACCAGCCAAGTGGTGCCCGCAATGCCAAGGGCGATGAAGATCGCAAAGTAGTTGCCAATGGAGCTAACGGCGAAGGCGTGGACGCTGGAAACCAGGCCCGAGCGCGTGAGCATGGTGCCGAAAATACAGAGAAAGAAAGTGGCCGCGATGAGGACAATGTTCCAGACCTTCATCATGCCCTTCTTTTCCTGCATCATGACGCTATGCAGGAACGCGGTGGCCGTGATCCAGGGCAGAACACTCGCGTTCTCCACCGGGTCCCAGGCCCAATAGCCACCCCAGCCGAGTACATAGTAGGCCCAGCCCATGCCGAGCGTAATGCCCACCGATTGAAACAACCAGGTCACCAGCGTCCAGCGCCGCGTGGTGTGAATCCACTCATCGCCCGGTTGCTTGGTGATCAACGAGGCGATGGCGAAAGCAAACGGGACAATGAAACCGACATAGCCGAGATAGAGCATCGGCGGATGGATCGCCATCGACGGAGTCTGCAACAGCGGATTCAGCCCCTGCCCGTCAGGCAGCGCAATGATGCCTTTGCCGATCGCCCAAACCTGGAAGGGCGGCACGACGAAGTTGTTGAGGATCAGGAAGAAGATCTGAGTGGACATCAACACGGCGATGACCCAGGGCATCAGCTTCTTGTACTGCTTGCGATTGGTGAACACGACGACAGCGCCGTAGCAGCTCAGGATCCAGCTCCAAAACAGCAGCG
>JANRIK010000056.1:0-21030 GCA_033765085.1 Bryobacter sp.
GCCGGCGGATTCGGCGTCACGCCTCAGATCGCCGATGAACTCCTCTCCATCGGTGTCGACGCCATCACCAGCGGCAACCACGTGTGGGACAAGCGCGACTTCTACGAGTATCTCGACCGCAGCCCCCGCTGCACGCGCCCCGCAAACTATCCACCGGACTTGCCCGGCAAGGGCCTCATTTACGTCGAGGCCCGCAACGGCGTAAAGGTCGCCATTCTGAATTTGCAGGGCAGGGCAATGATGACTCCTCTCGATTGCCCCTTCCGTAAGGCCGACGAACTCATCGCCGACATCCCGGCTGGCATCAAAGTCCGCTTTCTTGATTTCCACGCCGAACTTACCAGCGAGAAAGTCGCCATGGGCTGGCATTGTGACGCGAGGCTTTCCGCTGTGATCGGTACACACACCCATGTCCCCACCGCCGACTCCCGCATCCTGCCCGGCGGCACCGCCTACCAAACCGATTGCGGCATGACCGGACCCTACGAGGGCGTTATTGGTGCCGATCGCGAACTTGTGTTGAAGCGCTTCACCACCGGCCTTCCCATCCGCCTCGAAGCTGCCAAGCGCGGCGCTGAACTTCACGCTGTATTGCTTGTGATTGAGGATTCCACCGGGCGCTGCACCTCCATCGAGCGCGTGGTACGGAAATCCCCGCAGAGCTAAGCACGCTCTCTGGGCTAATTCTCAGGCCTTTACACTACAGCTTTTTCTCCGGCCCGCCGATCTATGAACACGGCAAATTGTCATGAAATGGGCCATTACATCCCCGGGGTGGATCTGGGTCGTTGTCTTCGTGGCCCTTTTGGGCTTAGTTGCGGGCAACCAGCAGTTGCGCACCGTGGAATCGGAACAGGCGCGCCTGGAAGAAATCACTAAGGTTGCCCAGTCCTTTGCCCGTTTGGAGCAATCCCTGTGGAATCTCGAAGCCGCCGTCCAGGCTAAGGCCTATTCGTGGTCTACGCGTGGCGAGCAAGAGGCCGCAGACCGTATTCGCAGCGACGTTCGCCAGGTCCGCTTCGCCTGGAACGAGGCCAACGCCCACCCGAATCTCGATGGCCCACTCAAAAGCGCCCTCAAACGCTTGGACGCCACTTTGCTGCCGCTCGAAAACTCTTCGCCCCTGGCGGAAGACGATGCCGCCGCTTTAACTCGCACCGCCATCCAGCAGGTGCGCAGCGTCACTTCCCGCCTCTGGCAAAGCTACGCCGCCATCGCGCTCGAAATCTCCCGTCGCTGGCAGACGGTGGGCCTGTTGGTTTTGGGCTGTTGTGTGTTGGCCTCGGTGCTGGCTCTCGCTTTGCGCAGCTTCCACCAGGACCTCATGGTGCGTAAGGACGCCGAACACGCCTTGCGCGAAAGCGAAGAGCGTTATCGCCGTCTGGTGGAAGTTTCGCCCGATGCCATTCTGGTCCACCGCATGGGGGAAATCCTATTCGTCAACGAGGCGGGCGTAAAGTTGCTGGGCGCCGAAAGCGTTCGCGATCTGCTGGCGCGCAACATCCGCGACTTTTGCCCCGCCAACCAGGATTGGGTGGAGGTGGGCCTTTCGGCGGAAGATTCCGCCGCCCGAACGTTCCGTTTGGAGCGCTTGAATGGCACCACCATCGATGTGGAAGTGCTTGCTGCCAGTTTCACTTACCAGGATTCTCTCGCGGTTCAGATGATGTTGCGCGATGTCTCCATCCAGCAACAGCAGGCCGCCCTTCTGGAGCAAAGCGAGCGCCGCTTCCGCAGTCTGTTTGAACACGTGGGCGAAGGCGTTTACCAATCCACCGTCGATGGGCGCATCCTCGAGGCCAACCCCGCGCTCGTGACTATGCTCGGCTTCCAAACCTTAGAGGAGTTGAAGGCTGCCGACATTGCCCGGGACCTTTATGCCGACCCCGCCGATCGCCGGGAGGCCCAGCGTCTTCTGGCCGAAACAGGCTCCTTGGAGGGCAGGGAACTCCGCCTGCGCCGCCGCGATGGCGAAGAAATCATCCTGCTCGAAAACGCCCGTGCCGTGCGCGGACCGGCCGGCCAAATTGACTATTACGAAGGCACCCTCACCGACATTACGCAACTGAAGCAGACCGAAGTGGCGCTGAAGGATGCCCGCGACGAGGCCCTGCGTGCCTCCCAATTGAAAAGCGAATTCCTGGCCAACGTAAGCCACGAAATCCGCACCCCCATGAACGGCATCATCGGCATGGCCGACCTCCTGGCCGATACGCCGCTCAACCAGGAACAGCAGGAATACACCGACGCCGTTCGCCGCTCGGCCCACTACCTTTTGAACATCATCAACGACATTCTCGACTTCTCGAAAATCGAGGCCGGCCGCCTGGAGATGGAGCACATCGACTTCGACCTCCGCTCTTCCATCGAAGACATCCTGGAATTGCTCGCCGATCGTGCCCAGGAAAAGGGCTTGGAATTGTTCGCCAACATCGACCCCGCCCTCCCCTCACGTTTCCTCGGGGACCCCTACCGCGTGCAGCAGATTGTCACCAACCTCGTCGGCAACGCCATCAAGTTCACGCCCGCCGGCAGTGTGGCCGTACGGGTCCGCTTGGGCGACGCGGTTCGCATTGAGGTAGAGGATACCGGCATCGGCGTTCCGGCGGACCGCCGCGAGAGCCTCTTCCAACCTTTCACGCAAGCCGATGGCTCCACCACGCGCCGCTTCGGCGGTACGGGCCTTGGCCTTGCCATCAGCCGCCAGTTAGTGGAATTGATGGGCGGCCGCATTGGCATGGAAGCGGCGGTGGAGCGTGGTTCCATCTTCTATTGCGAACTCCCCCTGGCGCCCAGCCCCAGCGCGGAACCCGCTTTACCCCAACGCCCCGCCAGTTCCCGCACCGCCTTGCTGATTCTTCCCTCGGGCGAGCGCCGCTTGGCCTATAAAGACATCCTCACGCGCCTGGGCTACCGGGTGGAACGCGTCGACAGTGGCGCGGCGGCTCTGGCCCTCGCCCGCCGCCAGCATTGGCAACTTTTGCTGGCCGATCAGGAACTGCCGGACACTAACGCCGTGGCCCTCCAACAACTCCTGGAGCGCGAAAACCCCGCTGCCGCCCGCTGCCTGGTCCGTTTGGTGCGCCGCCGCGAGCGCTCGCTCGAACGCCTGAACGACGATCTCTTCGCCGCCACCTTGCCGGAGCCTTGCCATCTCTCGCAACTCCTTGAAGCCATTTACAATATAGAAGAAACCTCAACTCTTACTTCCGATTTAGGCCGCCTGCACCACCAATTGGAAGCTCCGCCATCCGGCTCGCTCCCGCTTCCGGCCAACCGTGTTCCTCGCGTCCTGGTGGCCGAGGACAACGCCATCAACCAGCGCGTGGCCGTGCGCATGCTCGAAAAGCTGGGGGTAGATCCGCACGTTGTCCCCCATGGCCGCGCTGCGCTGGAGGCGCTGGCTGGCACCTCTTACGCCCTCGTCTTTATGGATTGCCAAATGCCCGAAATGGATGGCTTTGCTGCCACCGGCGCTTGGCGAGCCCAGGAACAAGCCGCTGGCCAGCCCCGCCTGCCCATCATCGCCATGACCGCCCACGCCATGCAGGGCGACCGTGAACGCTGCCTGGAAGCCGGCATGGACGATTACATCTCGAAGCCCATCTCCCAGCTTGCCCTCGGCAAAATCCTCGAAAAATGGCTGCCCGCTTCGCCAGAAAGCGTTGCCCTTAACGCAGTGTCCTCTCAAACAGCTTGAAGATCCGCTTGTATTCGTCGGTCCAACTGGCCGCGTCCACAAAGCCGTGGTCTTCTACCGGGTAGCTGGCCAGCTCCCAGTTCTCCTTGCCCAATTCCATCAACTTCTGCGCCAGCCGCACACTGTCCTGGTAATGCACGTTCACGTCCACCATCCCGTGGCAAATCAGCAGCGCACCGCTCAAGCCCGCCGCATGGTAAATGGGCGAGCTCTTGCGGTAGGCTTCGGGGTCTTTGTGCGGTTCGTTCAGAATGTTTGAAGTGTAGCCGTGGTTGTAATGCGCCCAATCCGTCACCGGCCGTAGCGCAGCTCCGGCGGCAAAGGTTCCCGGAGAGGTAAACATCGCCATCAAGGTCATAAAGCCGCCATAACTGCCGCCGTAAATGCCAATCTTCTTCGCATTTACTCCCTGCGCCGAAACCAGCCATTTCGCGGCGTCCACGTGGTCGTCCAGATCCTTGCCGCCCATAAAACGGTAAATACCCGTCCGCCAATCCCGCCCATACCCGGCACTGGCGCGGTAATCAATGTCGAGCACGGTATAACCCGCCTCCACCAAAATATGGTGGAACATATATTCGCGGTAGTAGTTACTCCACCACTTATGCACATTTTGTAAGTAACCCGCCCCGTGCACAAAAATCACCGCCGGCCCCCCGCGCCGCACCCCCGCGGGCTTCATCAGCTTGCCGGGAATTTTTGCGCCATCGCGTGCGGGAATTTCCACCAGCGTCGGCTCCATCCATTTGCGCGCCGCAAACTCCGGCGAGGGCGAATTCGTCAACCGGACCATTTCCGCTCCCGGCTTAAACTCCGCCGCATACACTTCGTCGGGCTTATTCGTGTAGCTATAAATCTCCGCAATCCATTTTTCGTCCGGCGAGGGCAGCACAGCGTGGTTGCCCACCGCGCTGGTAATTTTCACCTTCGCGCCCGTCGTCGGGTCGAGCGTATAAAAGTGCCGCTCATAGGGGCCCACTTCGCTGGTGGTTAAGTAAAGTAGGCGCCGGTCCTTGCTCCAACTTACATCAGTAACTTCGTACTTGCCAGTGGTTAGCGCCTTTACTTCCCCTCCGGCGAAAGGTACATGGTATAAGTGCGACATCCCCGTCCGTTCACTCTGAAAGTACACCGTCTGCCCGTCGGCACTGAAGCTGGTGAAGTAGATGTTCGGCCCGCCGATCCAGGCATCGTCATGATCCTGCGCCAATAGGCGCGCCTTGGCTTCCTTCGGCTCCAGCGCCATGTGCCACAGGTCCTTGTTGTCTGCCGAGCGCAACAAAAACACCGCATTGCCGCCATCTTCGGCCACTTCCAGGCCAAAGACACGCGTCGCCCGGTTTTTCTCGGTGGCCTTCTCCCCCTCTTTCGCGGGAAGGCCGTAATCCACCTTGCGGAAGGCACCGGTCTTCGCGTCCAGCACTGCCAGATAGCTTTCCGCCTGCCGGTCGCCCACCTTCGTGCGGGCGGGCAGGTTTTCGGTAAAGCCCGTTTCGGCAATGTAGTTCGGCACAATTGTGGCCTTCGCGCCATCGGCGCGCTTGGCGACAATGGCCGCAATGTGTTCCCCTTGCGATTGTCCCTGCGCCACCACGGCAAAACTGGCAATGCTTTCCTGCGCCGCCAGGTAATGCGGCTTCCGCGGTTCCACGCTCAACCGGCGTTCGCGAGCAGCCTTTTTGCGCTCCGCGCGCTGCTTCACGCTGTCGAGCAACGTGGCTTCTTCCTGCTTCAAAAAGTCCTGCGCGGTGAGCTCCTTCTTCGCCTCTGGCTTCGGCTCTTCTTCGTCGGCGGGCGGCTTGCCCGTGCGGATGTCCGTCAGTTGCTCCAGCGCCGCCGTGCTCAGGGACAATGCGAAAAGGTTGTTGCCCCGTTGGAAGGCCACGCGTTCGCCATCGGCCAAAAAGCGCGGCGAAGCTTCGGCCTCCCTGGTCAGCGTCAGGCGCAGCGCCTTGTCCGTGCGGAAATCGTAGAGCCAAATGTCCCCGCGCCGGGTAAACACACAGCGCTCCCGCCGCACATCGTAGTTGCATTGCGCGGGCGGTGCTTGCTCGGCCTCGGCCGGTGTCAGCTTCAGCAACCCGCTGCCATCGCGGTTGGCGACGTAGGTATCGTAGGGGTCCCGCGGTGCATCGGTGTGCCGCTTCCATTCGAAATACACCTTTTGGCTGTTTCCCGCCCAGCGCACGTTCTGCGGCGCATAGCCCGCGTATTGCGGCCCTTTCATCACCGTTTCAATGGTCAATTTGCTGCTCTGCGGCAGGGCCGGCCGCGGCAACAACAGCATCATCAGGCAAAGCGAAACACGGGCTCGAAATTCCATCTCTTTACAATAGTAGGATTGCCGTTTGCTTCTGGGCTGGCGGCCCGCCTTCTCATGCACCTTGAAACTGCGCCGCTTGATTCGCTCCGGGGTTCGGCCCTTAGCTCTCTGCTCAGCGTTGAACGCCTAGACTATCTGCGCACCTACCGTTGGAGCTTCGATTATTCCGCCAAGCTGGTGAACGACCTCGTCGCCACGCGCGGCTTGCTCGGCGTGGCGCTCTTGGCCGCGGGCGAGCCCGTTGGCTACACCTATTTTGTCGTGGACCGCCACAAGGCCGTGATTGGCGATGCCTACGTCCGCGCTCCCTTCGATACGCCCGGCAACGAGCGCCTGCTGCTGGCCGCCACGCTCGAAGCCATTCGCCGCCTACCCGCCGTCCGCCGCGTCGAGGCCCAACCCATGATGCTGCGCTACCCCTACAGCCACCCGCGCGCCCAACGCATCGAGCGCCACTACTTGGAGCTCCACCTTCCCGAAACCAACTGGCCCACCGAGCTAACCCTTCCTCCCGGCTATCGCCTCGAAACCTGGAGCTGGCGCCACGAAGCCGCCGCCGCCCGCATCCTCTTCGACGCCTATTCCGGCCACATCGACGCGCAAATCAACGACCAATACCTTGCCCCCGGCACCGCCAAAGACTATCTGCACAATCTGCTCAGCTACCCCGGCTGCGGCCAATTCCTGGCCGACGCCAGCTTCTTCGTGCTGAACGAAGCCACCGGCACCCCTTGCGCTTTCCTCTCGGCCAGCGAAATCCAAAAAGGCGTGGGCCATGTCACCCAGCTTTGTGTCGAGCGCCCTGCGCGCGGCCTGGGCCTGGGCAAAGCCATGCTCTACGCCTCCCTCGCCTGGTTCGCCGATAAGAAATGGGACTGGGCCACCCTTACCGTCACCGCCGAAAACCTCCCCGCCGCCCGCCTCTACACCCAAGCCGGCTTCGCCGAACGCACCCGCCTCTTCGCCTATGTCTGGCCGCAGTGGCCGAGTTAACCAGCAGTGGCCGAGTTGAGCCGAAGCGTGATAGTTTGCTGCTGATGCGCCTCTTGTTATTTTGCTTGCCCCTCTGCTTGTTTGCCCAAGAACTCCCCCTCTACCCCGGCCCCGCTCCCGGCTCGGAAAATGCCACCTGGCAGGAGGGTTTCCTGCCCGCCAACGATGGCAAGCGGCGCATCTTCAACGTCACGCGCCCCACGCTCACGCCCTACCTTGCGCCGAACCCCAACGGCACCGCCATTGTTGTTTGCCCCGGAGGCGGCTTCCGCCACTTGGCCATCGACCACGAAGGCCACGAGGTGGCGCGCTTCCTCAATACCCTCGGCGTCTCGGCCTTCGTCTTGAAATACCGCGTCTATCGCTCGGACGATCTCACGCCCTCCAATACGGCTTCGCACATTGAAATGCGCCGCGCCGAAGGGATGCGCCTAGGCGCCGACGATGCCCGCGCCGCTCTCGCCCTGCTGCGCCAGCGCGCCGCGGAATTCAAAATTCGCGCCGACCGCATCGGCATTCTCGGCTTTTCCGCGGGTGGCTATCATGCCGCCGCCGCCGCCCTTGTCCATACCCCCGCCAACCGGCCGGATTTCGCCATCCCCATCTACCCCGGCGTTCCCGCCGATGCCCAAGCCCCGGCGCGCCCCATGCCGCTTTTCCTCCTACACGCCGACGACGACAAAACCGTCCCCCCGCGCGACACCTCCGTCCGTCTCTATAACCTCTGGAAACAAGCCGGCGCCTCCGCCGAACTCCACATCTACTCCCGCGGCGGCCACGGCTTCGGCATTCGCAAAATCAACCAACCCGTCGACACTTGGCCCGACCGCCTCCGCGAATGGCTGGGTGCCCAGGGGCTGCTGTGAGGGGGGATGTCCGGCTTGAGATTGGCAACTTTCCCAACGTGAAGGGCTTTGGACACGGTGTTTTCGAATTAAGAATTCACTTTGGAACCGGTTATCGGGTGTACTTTGGCCGGGTAGGCGACTAAGTGGTAATTCTATTAGGTGGGAGCACGACGCAACGCCAATCCCTCGCCATCGCCAAGGCGCAACAGGCTTGGAAGCAATATAAGTTGCGCAAGCAAAAAGGAGAAACGTAAATTGCCACTTACAAATACTATTCGTGATACCGTTTGCGCGCGTGCCCAAAGCGACCAAGCCTTCGTCAAGGCATTGTTAACCGAAGCTATGAATGCTTATTTGAGTGGAGATGAAGCAACGGGTAAGACCATTCTTCGCGATGTAGTTCATTCCACGATTGGCTTTCCCCATCTGGGTGAAGCTTTGGGGAAATCCATTAAGAGCTTGCACCGCATGCTTGGCCCTAGTGGAAATCCGAATACGACGAACTTCTTCGCCATTTTCCAAGTACTGCAGCAAGTGGTGGGAGTGAGGTTGGTGGTCGAAGCGGCTTGATAGACTCTTCCTGGCAACCCCTATCTTAACCCCCCGTATCCAATCACCCCCCTCCGTCGTCTTACCCTAAAGCATGCTTCGCCGTTCCCTTCTGCACGCCGCCGCCGCGGCGCCCCTTTCCTCTCCCCTCTCCTCCCCCCTCTTCGCCGCCCCGGGCCAACCCGCCCGCACTGGCTTCCGCCGCGGTGTGAATTTCACCGCCGAGCGCCCCGACATCTACGGCACGGCCGGCGCCCGCGAGAACCTCGCCAAGCTTCTCGATTACGGTGTCAATTCTATTGCCGTCGTTCCCTACGGCTTCTCCCCCAGCGATGCCCCCACCGTCCGCCTGCCCGGCGAGCGCAGTTGGGAGTCCGATTCCGGAGTGCGGGATGTGGCCACGGAGGCCCGGCGCCTGGGCCTCCGTGTCCTCATGAAGCCACACATTTGGGTGCGCGGCGGCTTCCCCGGCAAGCTGCATTACGCCAGCCCTACGGACCGCGCTGCCTGGTTTGCTGAATACGCCAAGTTCCTCGACCATTACGCCCGCATGGCCCAGGAGGTAGGCGCCGAAATGTTCGCCGTGGGTAACGAGTTTGTCCAGCTCTCGAAATACGAAACCGAGTGGCGCGCCCTTATTGCCCGCGCTCGCGGCATCTTCAAAGGCCCCATAACTTACGCTGCCGTGCAGGGCGAAGAGTTTGAAACCCTCCGCTTCTGGGATGCCGTGGATTATATCGGCCTCAACAACTACTACCCCCTGCCGGACACGCTCGATTGCACCCCCGTCCTACGCAAAGTGGAAACCGTGCAGAAGCGCTACCGCAAGCCGGTGCTCTTCACCGAATGCGGCTACGCCAGCGTTCGCACCCCCCACCGCGAACCTTGGGATTCTTCCCGCCGCGAAGTTTATTTCGAAGACCAGGCCCGCTGCTACGAAGCACTCTTGAAAACCTTTTATCAACAACCCTGGATGGCCGGCTTTTATTGGTGGAAATTGGGCTCCAACGGCCGGGGCGGGGAAACGGATTTTTCCCACTCACCCTACCGCAAACCTGCCATGGACGTCCTGGCACGGTACTACCGCTCTAAAAAACGGTAGCGTACTGCGGTCTTTTCCTGAGAGGTAGGCGCAGGTTTCCACACTATCTCTCCGTGAACGTTTGTTGTCCCTGGCGGCGCGAGATTCTCTTGATTTTGCTCATCTCGCTGGTTCTGGCCAATGCCGCCTCCAATTCGGTCACTTACATCGGCGGCACCTCCGAAGCCTTCCGCGCGGGCGAGGAGTATCGCCTGGAACTCAACCAAGCCAACCAGCTCCGCCTGGGCCAGAAGGCAAAGACCCTCGAAATACCGTATACTCAGATCAGTTCCCTCGAATACGGTCAAAAAGTAGACCGCCGGTACCTCGAAGCCATTCTGGTATCGCCCCTTTTTCTGTTGAGCAAAAAGCGAGCTCACTACTTAACCATCCACTACAAGGATGAGAAAGGGGTCGATCAAGCTATGGTGCTCAAAATTCCCTCTTCTTCGGTTCGTCCCACCCTGGCCAGCTTGGAAGCTCGCACAGGCTTACGCGTAAAGGTACAAGACGATGAAGCCCGGAAGGCGTACCGCGGCTAGGCAGCTGCTGCTCGGCTTTTCGTTGACAAGCCTTGCCGCCGCGGACAGCTCTGCTCCGCCCAGCTCGCCACCTCCCCCATCCCCCGCTAGCCCGCCCGCATCGCCGCCCGCAGCTCCTGCCAGTGCGGCAACCCTACCGGACCCTCTCGCCGAGGGCCTCACCCAGCTTCTGCGCATCCGCCGCCTTCACGTTGAACCCCTTACCGGCGGCGAAGCGGCCAACCAAATCCGCGACATGATTATCGCCGCCATCCAGTCCAGCGGCCTTTTCGCCATTACGGAAAACCCCGAGCGCGCCGATGCCTTCCTGCGCGGCACCGCCGAAGACCTCGTCTTTACCGATCAATTCCAATCCAGCGAAAGCCTTGGGTTCCGCTCTGGCTTTAACGCCGGGCGCGGCGCCGCGGTGGGGCGCAATTCCGAACGCCTTGGCGCAAACGCAGGGGTCAGCGCCGACGAAAACGTCCGCATCCAGGAGCGCAAGCACGAGGCCGTAGCCGCCGTCCGCATCGTCAACAAAGATGGCGATGTCCTTTGGTCCACCACACAGGAAAGCCTGGGCGCCAAGTTCCGGGGCGCCTCCGCCGACGTCGCCGAACGCATCACCCGCCAGCTCCGCGCCGATGTGGAAAAGGCCCGGCAATTGCCGGTGGTCCGCGCTCAGAAATAATCGCCGCCAAAAAATAATCGTAGCGTCGTGCGATCCTATCGCAGCAAATCTTGGAGCCAACCTTCCAACTTGTCCACCCGGCTATTCCAGGAATTGGACTGGGCACACTCAATTCTGGCGCGTGCGCGAGCAGGGTCGTCCTCCACTAGCGCCCTTTCAATAGCCCCCAGCCAGTCTTCCTTCGTGCGCGCCAGGTCCACGACTTCCGCATACGGCTCCACACTTTTCAGCGGAGAACAAATGGCCGCTTTGCCAAACACCAACGGGTCAAACAACTTCAACGGAAACCCGTGCACCCACCAACCACCCTCCAGCCGGTAACACGCAATGTTCACCTCGCAATTGGCCACATAGGCGGGAACCTGCTCATACGGGCATGGCCCCAAGTAGTGCACGTTGGGCAGTTGCCGCAATGCCTGCCAGAGTGCATAGCTATCCCTTGCTTCCGCCTCGCTGGGCAAACTTTCGAGATAGGAATTGCCGACAAAAACGAAATTCCACTGGGGCCGGGCTTCGGCCAATTCCCGCAGGCGTTGCATATCCAGCTTATGGTTGATGGTGCCAATAGAACCCACGCGCGGCGCCGGAATGCGCACCAGGGCATCGGGGCAACGCAAATCGGCTTGGCGAAAGGCTTCAAAATCCACTCCGTTTGGCAATTCCCTTACTCGCCGCCGGTGCTCCTCCGGGAAACGGTCCGCCATGTGCAGCGAAGTGGCCAGCAGCACGTCGGCCCGCTCCAACAAAGCCGCCTCCATGCGCGCCCATCGCTTGTTCCAGCCCGGTGCCCTCGCAAAATCGTCATAGGCATGGTAAACCACCCACCGCGGTTTCAACGCCTCTACATAAGGCCAGAAGGCAGGGTGATATACCAGGAGCATCAGCGGTCCTCCGCCTGGCTTAGCCAGGCGCCTCAAATGCCCCGCGTGCCATGCCACTGCCAGCGCGTCCCAATAGGGGCGCGAGTGCGATCGCGGCAATAGTTTGCCCGGCACATCCAGCGTTACTCCTTCAGCCATCTCGTTGCTCGGCCACCACGGAGCCCGCCGAAATGCTTCCGTGCCCCTTTGCCAAAGCGAGTAGGCCCCGGTCGAATAGGCAACGTCCCAGCCGCGCTGCGCCAGTTTTGAAAGCAGATGCTGCCGCCCCAGGCGCCGCCCATGCCAAGGATTAAGATCCAAAGCCAAAACTGCCGTTTGCCGTCCGTAGCTCATGCCGCCACGACCCTCATACGCCGCAGCGCGGCAAAGGATTTCGTCAACCGCCCGCGCAACGCCGGCAAACACGCCAATCCCAGCGCCACAAATGCCACTTCAAACACCACCAATCCCGCCCACATCGGCGCCCCTTGCCGCAGCGTCCAAGACGCCCCGCCATATGCCACCACTGCCGACATCAACACCGCCACTGTCATGCGCAAAACCGCCTTCCGCTCTTTCCGAAACACGCGCAACACCGAAAAGTAGCGCCACACGAACGCAATGGAGTAAGAAACTACCCCCGCCACCGCCGCCCCCCACGGCCCGTGTTGGGGAACCAGCCATAGGTTTAACGCAATAAACACCGGCGCCTCCACACTCTTTGACATGGATTCCACTTTCGGCATCCCCAGCGCCAGTACAAATGGCGCCACCAAGCGCGCCGCCCCCCGCAAAATGCCCACGAAAACTAGCCACTCCAGCATAGGCGCCGCCGCGGTCCATTGGCCCCCGTAAACAACTCGCAACACCCACTCCGCCCCCAATCGCAAAGGCAAAGTCGCCGCCAACAGCGCCATCAGGCTTAGCCCAAATCCCTCGTAAAATGCCGTCCCCACGCGCTCCGGGCTTTCCCGCTGCATTTGCGACACGGCGGGAAACAGCACCGGTGACAACAGTTCCCCCGTCGTTTCCGCCGCCAGATTCGCCAGGCGATAGGCCAGCATGTAGGCCGCCATGGTGGCCGCACCCAGATATTTGCCCACTACCAGATTGTCAAATTGCGTGGTGATGTAGGTCATCAGCCCGGCCACAAACAGATGCGCACTAAAGCTGGCTGAATCCCGCAGCACGTCCTTATCCCAGGCCATCCGCGGACGGTAGCCGTGCATGCCGTAGGAAAGCAGCGCCGCCAGCAGCGTCCCTGCCACTTGGCTGACGGCCAAGGCCCACACGCTGGGCTCCACCAACGCCACGCCCACGGCCAGCACCGTCATCAATACCTCGCTCCAGAAGCGGTGCAGGGCAATGGTGCGAAAGTCCATCTCCCGCCGCAATAAGATAAAGCCCGCGTTGGTAAGCCCTGTCAGTATCGGCGTCAGGGCACACAGCGCTAATACGGGGAATACCTCGGGCGTGCCGTAAAACTGCGCCGCCGGCCAGGCACCCGCCAACAGCAGCAAGCTCACCAAGCCTTGCCGTGCCAGCTCCACCGTCCAGGTGGTGTTCAGGTATCGCAGCTTCTCTTCTTCGTTCGCAAATTCGCGGCGCACCACGTTGATGGTGAAGTTCAGGTTCGTCAAAACCTGCACGGCCAACATCACCGTGCTCACCATGCCAAAAATACCGTAGTCGTTCGGCGTCAGCAAGCGCGCCAGCACCATCGCCCGGCCTAGGCCCAACAATTGCGTTGCCGCCATGCTGGCCGCGTTCGTTCCCAAGGCGGCCAGAAAGCGGTTTGGCGGCGGTGTTTCCATCAATATTCAGCTTACGCGCGTCAACAGCGATGCGCCTTTTTCCAACTCCACAAATCGGTGTTCCCAACCCGCAAACTCCTTCAACCAGCGCCCCACGGTTATCTTCTCGTGCTCGCGTCCCGCATCGTCCAGCAACACCACCGCGCGGGCACTCAAGCGTTCTTTCAGCAAGGGCAGGGCAGGGTAGCGAACCCCCGGGGCGATCCATTCCGGCGGCCCATCGATAACCAGCAGGTCAATCTCCTCCGGCAACTGCGCCCCGCTTAGGTCGTAGTATTGCCAAGTCTTCCCGCCTACCTGCTGCTCCCGCAAGGGGCAATCGTAGATCGTGGCTATGTTGGCCAACCCGTGCTCCGCCAATTGCCCGCGGCAAACTTCCGAAAAGCGCGCATCGTGATCGAGCGAAGTGACGCGCCCCCCTTCGCCCAGTTGTTCCAGCACATAACTCGAAATGATCGTGGAAGCGCCACAGCCCAATTCCACAATATGCCGTGGCTTCTTGGCCAGAATCGTGTCCACCAGCAACGCGGCAAAGTCCGGGCTAATGGCCATCCCGCGCAGGGGCGGCAGGAGGCGGCGCGGCTTCACCAAGAGCAACGTTTTCATCAGGGCTTCCGTCTGGCGCGTCTCGCGCCGTTGCGCTTCCTCGTTTTGTTCGTGCAATCGGTAGAGGTGCAGCGCCAAGTTCCGGTACGCCAACATTACCAGTGCCGCCAGCGCCAATCCGCTTAGCCACACCGCTCCCACCACTTTCCACGGCCCCGGCAAACCCACCCCACAAACCAACGCGCCCACTCCCGCCGCGGCGCCCCAAGCACCCAGTACCAGCCAATCTTTTTTGAGCAGTTTCACACCAATCCTCGTCTTATTCCCATCGGCAGACTGCCCTCAGGGAATTACCCCCCCCCGCTCTGCTGGATTTCCACCCTCTTCCGAGTAGAACTATGACCGCTCACAATCTCCACCTGTTTCAACCCCACGCCAAAATGCTCGGCCAGTGTCCGCCGCAATTCTTCGTTCGCCTTGCCGTCCTCCGGCACCGCCGCCACCTTTACCTTCAACGTCCCATCGGCCATCGGCCCCACCACTTCGCTCTGGGACGCCCGCGGCGCCACCTTTACATCAAGCAGCATAAGCCCAGCTTCACGCCAGCATCCTCCGCAGCGTCTCCACCAGTTTCCCCGTCGGGCAGGGCTTTTCCAGCACCGCATCCACCATCTCTTCCTCTTCGCGCCCGCGCAACGCCGCCGCATAACCGCTGATCACCACAATCTTTGGCCGCGGCACTTCCGCCGCAATTTCCCGAATCACCCGCAGCCCGTCCTCCACCCGCGGCATGCACAAATCCATCAACACCAAGTCCCCCCCTTCGCTCACCACGCGAAAGCCCTTGGCCTCCAGCAACAGCCCGCGCAATTCCCGCTGCCCGGGGTCGTCCTCCAGCAGCCGGACAGCCGGCCCTTCGCTAGTCAAAAACCACCCCGGCCATCACCATGTGCGGCGGCGCTTCGTTCCATGTATTGGGGATGGTATCGAAAGCCAGTCGGTACGGCTTCGTCTCGCCCGCGGCCAAGCCCCCCCGGTCGGCGCGCACTATGGCCACTTTTTCCCGCAACACCGGCTGGCCATAGGGGTCAGTGAACACGCAGTTCAGTTCCACCTGCCGGATCTTCCGGTCTCCATGGTTCGTAATCTTGCCGGTAATTTCCACCAACTGCTGCCCGCCCAGGCTCTCCGTGGCTTTCATGTCAAATTCCGTCAAGCCCAGCTTCTTGATGTACTCCTTGGCCACCTCGGCGCTCGCCGCCGTCCCCGCCGTCCCCGCAGTGTTACAACCGGCCAAACCTGCCCACACCAGCAGCAATCCGGACCACGCCCACTTCCTCCTACCAAAGCGCCACATTCCTACTAGCATAGCCGTCCCCCTGCCCGGTGGCGCTTAACTGTTTGCATTGATACACTGAGGCGCAAGAATGTCCTTTCCCCGCACGCTTGCTTGGTGCTTCAGCGGCTTGCTCGGCTTTGCCGCCGAAGCCCCGCCGCCGCTTCCCCCCGCGCCCGTCAGCAGCTTCCTCGCGCAGAATTGCGTCCCCTGCCACCAAGGCGCCAAGGCGCCGCTTGGCCTCGATTTCAAGCAGCTTACCTTCGACCTCTCCCACCCCGAAACTCTCTCCCGCTGGACACGCATTCATGATGCCGTCGAAAAAGGCTCCATGCCGCCCCGCCCCCTAGCCGCCGACGCCCGCCAGGTCTTTCTGCGTAATCTTGCCGCCCCCGTCGCCAATTTCACCGCCACCCGCGCCCGCACCCAGGGCCGCAGCATTCTGCGCCGCCTCAACCGCTATGAATACGAAAATACCCTCCGCGATTTGCTCGGCGCCCCTTGGCTGCAACTGAAGGACAGCCTGCCCGAAGACGGCATCGCCCACCGCTTCAACAAGTCCGGCGAGGCCCTCGACATTAGCCACGTCCAAATGGCCCGCTACCTCGACACCGCCGAGCAGGCCTTGCGCGATGTTTTCGCCGCCCAGCAGCACCCTCCGTCCATCCGGCGCTACTATGCGCGCGACCAGCGCCGCTTTCACAATCGCATGCGCTACAGCCCCTTCAACACCGCACCCGAACGCGCCATGATCCCCATTTATGGCTTTGAAGCCCAGCGCGATGTTTTAAGCGATAGCGTGCCCATCTCGATTGCCCCCTATAACGCTGCCCTCCGCGAGCTTGAAGGTTTCGCCACCCCTGCTGGGACCTTCAACGGCAACGACTATTCCTGGGACGAATTTCGCGCCCCCGTGGGTGGCCGCTACAAAATCCGTTTGAATGCCTTTAGCCTTTGGCTCGGCACCGTTGAAGGGCCTTTCAACAACCCCAATCGCAAACCCTGGTGGCGCCCCAGCCGCCAACACACCGAGAAAGGCCGCACCAACGAGCCCCTCAGCCTCTACGCCCTCCAACCCGGCGGCGAAAAACGCTACCTCACCACCATCGACCTCAGCCCCGAACCTACCGTCCACGAAGTGGAAGTGGATCTCGTGGCTGGCGACTCCATCACGCCCGATGCCGCCCGCCTCGTCCGCACCCGCCCCGGTTGGCTTGGCAGCCCCCACGCCTCCAAGGAGGGCATGCCCGGCGTGGCTTACCGCTGGATGGAGGTTGAAGGCCCCGCCCCACCGCCCAGTCCCCTTTTGTTGCCCAAGCGCAAGGAACAACTCCGCCCCACCCTCGCCGCTTTTCTCGCCCGCGCCCTCCGCCGCCCCTACACTCCTGCCGAACTCGACCACTCCCTCTCCATTGCCGCCCAAAAATCGGACCTCCGCGAAGCCACCATCGCCGCTTACACTTCCGTCCTCTGCTCGCCCGCTTTCCTTTATCTCGAAGAAAAACCCGGCCCCTTGGACGCCTACGCCCTCGCCGCGCGCCTATCCTATTTCCTCAGCAACTCCGCCCCCGATGCCACCCTGCGCGCCCTTGCCGCGAATGGCCAAATTCTTCAGCCGGCCACCCTGCGCACCCAAGCCGCGCGCCTGCTCGCCCAGCCCCAATCCCAGCAGTTCTTCAATGCCTTCCTCGACTATTGGCTGGACCTGCGCAAGTTGAATGACAACACCCCCGACGTCATCCTCTACCCCGACTACTACATCGACGACCTGCTCACCGAGTCCGCCGAAAAGCAAACCCGCGCCTACTTTGCCCACCTCGTCACCCACAATCGCCCGGCCCGCGAACTGGTCCAATCCAACTACACCTTCCTGAACTTCCACCTCGCCAACCACTACAAGCTTCCCGCCGTTCCCGGCAGCGCCCTGCGCCAAGTGGAGCTTCCCCCCGGTAACCCGCGCGGCGGCCTCCTCGCCCAAGCCAGCATTTTGAAGCTCACCGCCAACGGCACCACCACTTCCCCCGTCCTGCGCGGCGCCTGGATTATGGAGCGCATCCTTGGCCAACCCGCCCCGCCCCCGCCCCCCGGCGTTGGCTCAGTGGAGCCCGATACCCGCGGCGCCACGACCATCCGCGAGCAACTCGACAAACATCGCAATAACCCCGGCTGCGCCTCCTGCCATCGCCACATCGACCCCCCCGGCTTTGCCCTCGAAAGCTTCGATGTCCTCGGCGGCGAGCGCACCCACTACCGCTCCACCGAAGAAGGAAGCCCCGTTTGGGGCATTGGCAAGAACGGCCACGAGTTCACCTTCAAGCAGGGCAAGCCCGTCGACGCGAGCGGAGAATTCCAGGGCCAGCCCTTCGCCAACCTCGCGGAGTTCCAATCCCTGCTCGCCCGCCAAGACCGCGTGCTGGCGCGCAACCTCGTCCGCCAGTTTTTGACCTACGCCACCGGCGCCCCGCCCGCCTTCCACGAACGCGCAGAAGTCGAACGCATCCTCGACGCCGCCCAGCCCTCGGGCTACGGCGTCCGCACCCTGCTGCTTGAAGTTGTCCAAAGCAAGCTGTTTCTAGAGAAATGAGATCCGCCATGCCCAGCCATAAATTCGTGTCTACCAACCGCCGCCAGTTTCTCCGCGCCACCGGCGTAGCCTTCGCCCTGCCCTTGCTTGGCGCCGCCGCCGAAGCCCCGCCCCGCCGCTTCCTCGGCATCTGCAACAACCTCGGCCTGCTGGGTGAACACTTTTTCCCCGCCCCCGGCGCCGCGCCCACCTCCTCGCCCTACCTCCAACACCTGGCGCCTTTCCAGAACGACATCACCACTTTCGCCAACGTCTGGCTTCCCGACGTCGATGGCAGCCACAATTCCGAAGTCTGCTTCCTCACCGGCGCCCCCCACCCCTCCAACGGCGGCTTCCGCAACACCATCTCGCTCGACCAATACCTGGCCGAGCACATCGGCGTCGAAACCCGCTTCCCTTCGCTCACTCTCGGCGTTAACGTCATGAAGAGTCCCCGCAGCCTTTCCTGGACCGGTTCCGGTGTCATGATTCCCTGCGAAGATTCCGCCGCCCAACTCTACCGCCGCCTCTTCCTCCAAGGCTCCGCCGCCGAAATTGAGCGTCAAATCGAGCGTCTCCGCCTCGGCCAATCCATCATGGATTCCGTCGCCGGCGAGGCCCAATACCTCTCCCGCAACCTCGCCTCCCCGGACCGCGCCCGCCTCGACCAATACATGACCGGCGTCCGCGAACTGGAGCGCCGCCTGGTCCTGGCCCAGGCCTGGGAGAAAAAGCCCAAACCCGCCGCGCCCGCCCCCGAACCCAAAGACCCCGGCGACCCCCGCTTTTATATGCAAAAGGTGCGCCTCATGTACGACATGGCGCGCCTGGCCTTCGCCACCGATTCCACGCGCCTCATCACGCTCTTCCTCGATAGCGTGAACTCCCCCGCCATCGAGGTGGAAGGCACACCCATCACCGACGGCTACCACAACCTCTCCCACCACGGCAAAAATCCTTCGAAGCTCACCCAACTCGCCGCCATCGACCATTGGCACATGAAGCTGCTCGCCGAGCTGCTCGGCAACTTGAAGTCCGCCCAACTGCTGGACCACACTATCGTGCTCTACGGCTCAAACTTTGGCGACGCCAACAAACACACCACCAACGACCTCCCCGCCATCCTCGCCGGCGGCGGCTTCCGCCACGGCAAACACCTCACCATGCCCGGCGAGCGCAATTACCCGCTCTCCAACCTCTACCTCAGCATCCTCCACCGCTTCGGCATCGAAGCCAAGGCGTTCTCGAGTGCGCAATCCACCTTCACGGGCTTGGAGCTGTCCGGGTCTTAGCCGAGTTGGGCCACGCCCGATTGAACCCATACCGCCGCACAGCCGCTATTCCAGACGCTAACCGAAAACACCTACAATGGGGCAGGGCAGCGCGTGAAGATGACAATCAGCCAAGGCGCGGCGACAACGACGACGCACTACGTTTACGGCCTCGATGGCGAGGTGGCGGCGGAGTGGGAGAATGCTCCCGCGGCCGGACCTGCCCGGCAGTTCGTGGTGGCGGATCATTTGGGCTCGACGCGCGTGCGCTTCGACGCCAACGGCGACGTTCTGCAGCGCATCGACTACGAGCCCTATGGCGTGGAGGTGCAGCGCAGCGGCGTGAGCGGCTATACCGGTTCCAATGAGCAGCGGGCAAAGTACACCGGCAAGGACCGCGTACCGGAGGTGAGCGCGGACTACTTTCATGCCCGTTGGTTGGGCATGGGCCTGGGAAGGTTTACGACACCGGATGGGCCGCTGGTGGATCAGCAGGTGGAGGATGCAAGGAGTTGGAATTTGTATGGGTATGTCCGCAACAATCCGCTTTTTGGCATTGATCCGGACGGTCGCAGCTGTGTCAAGGTTCAAACGAGAGATGCGGATGGCAACTTGATTGATAGCGCAGCGGACGACGGGGATGGAAAGGGGTGTGCCGCAGCGGGGGTTAATCCAATAACCTCTTCTAACTCTCCTCCCGGCTCCGACATAATTGCGCACGGCGTGGAAACCAAAGCTCAGGCCGACAAAGAACTCACCCAAGCAGAAAGGCAGGAGATCTCCCTTATCTTTCGAGATCTTCTTGGTAACTCTACGGGGCTGGCAAACCTTGGCGATCCTCCGCCGGTGGGGCCGGTAATTATGGCGGTTCCGCCAAAGAGGCCAAGTCCAAGAATTAATGGGTCGATCTGTTTTATAGCACCCGCCTTTTTTCTTGAGAACCAAGCGATTTTTGGTGTAACGGCCAATTCGCGACCAAGTGATTCATTACTCGGAGGTGGGCCGGGCCCCTACTGGCAACCAACGGGTCGGTCGAAGAACGGTGGATATGGGCCAGTTGGGGCATCTCGTGAGAAAACTGTCGGCAATGTAAGTGGATTTACTACCTACCTTTCCAACGCACTTAAGTGCCGGGCAGTTCTCAATGGAAATCAGTAATGTCAAGAAGACGGAAAAAAGCGCAACTGCAAGAGTATCTAAAGGAATTAGAAACTCAACAAAAGAATACATTATGGCCCGACACTCTGCGGAGTGGTAGGAATATCGATAGAGTTCTGCTGCGTGGTTCGAGAAATGCTCCGCTCGTCCAGCGCATTGCGGGCTTGCTAATTGGATCAACAATTGCTTCAGGTGGAGCGGCGCTGTATTTTCAAGGAGACAATGGGATAATTGCTATTGTTATTGAGATGTTTGCTTTTTCTCTGGGCTGCTACATTATATACGTTGCTTGCAAGCGATGAAATGTAAATATTAGAATTGCCCCCATAGATATAATTGGTTAAACCATTAGTAGTGGTTGGCTCATAACAACAAGTCGCGGTTGGCACAACCTGGGATGCCGCGCAGACGCTAACCGAAAACACCTACAATGGGGCAGGGCAGCGCGTGAAGATGACAATCAGCCAAGGCGCGGCGAGCACAACGACGCACTACGTTTACGGCCTCGACGGCGAGGTGGCGGCGGAGTGGGAGAGTGCTCCCGCGGCCGGACCTGTCCGGCAGTTCCTGGTGGGCGATCAACTGGGCTCGACGCGCGTCCGTTTCGACGCCAACGGCGACGTTCTGCAGCGCATCGACTACGAGCCCTATGGCGTGGAGGTGCAGCGCAGCGGCGTGAGCGGCTATACCGGTTCCAATGAGCAGCGGGCAAAGTACACCGGCAAGGACCGCGTACCGGAAGCTTCCGCGGACTACTTTCATGCCCGTTGGTTGGG
>JANRIK010000001.1:0-58277 GCA_033765085.1 Bryobacter sp.
TAAGGACAACGGTGACGTGTTGGCGGGCGAGGCGGGAGACGAAATAGAGGGGAACGCTGGAGGGCCAGGTGATGGGCTCGTCTTCGTGGAAGACCAGGTGAGGGAGGGCGGCGAAAAATTCTTGGGCGCTGACGGTGACCTGGTGGTGTTCGGTGCCGAGGGCGGCGGCGGTTTGGCGGGCGTAAGCGAGCTCCGAATAGCGGGTTTCGGCGTAGCCCACGCTGAAGGTTTTGACGGGGCCGGAGGCTTGGCGTTTGACCAGGGCCGCCATGGTGGAAGAATCGACGCCGCCAGAGAGGAAGAGGCCGAGGGGGACATCGCTCATGAGCCGAAGGTCGACAACGTGGGCAAGTTCGGCGGCAACCTGTTCGGGAGATTGCGGCTGGTCAGCGGAGGCGACGGGGGCGTCCCAATAGCGCTCGAGGTGGAGGCTCAGCTGGCCGGGTTGGCGTTGGAGCTTCAGCCAGTGGCCCGGGGGGAGGGCGTGGATGCCCTCGAACATGGTGTGGGCGCCGTCGAGATAACCGAAGCTGAGATATTCGGAGAACGTGGAGAGAGCGGGGCGCCAGGGGACGGCGGGGTGCGCGAGGAGGGCCTTGATTTCGCTGGCGAAGACGAAGATTTGCTCGTCGAAGTAGTAATAGAAGGGCTTGATGCCAAAGCGGTCGCGAACGGCGAAGAGTTCCCGCGCGGGACGGTTCCAAAGGGCATAGGCGAACATGCCGCGGAAGGCCTCGACGCTCGAGGGGCCGTATTGCTCGTAGGCGTGGATGAGGGTTTCCGAATCGGAGCGGTTGCGGTAGACGTGGCCTTGGGCCTGGAGGGCGGGGCGGAGGGAGGCGTGGTTGAAGACCTCGCCATTGTAGGTAAGCCAGAGGGACTCGTCTTCGTTGGGCATGGGTTGGTGGCCGCCGGCGAGATCGACAATGGCAAGGCGGCGATGGGCGAGGAAGGCGTGGTCATCGTGCCAATAGCCATGGCCATCGGGGCCGCGGTGGGCGAGGGAATCGGCCATGCGGGTGAGGGTAGAGAGTGAGGAGGCGGAAAGCGGGGTGGAGCTTACGAAACCGGCGATGCCGCACATGGTTAGCGAGGGAAGACTGGAGAGGGGATGGCGGGACGGCGGGGTCCGGCGGGGAGGGGTTGGGGCGCAGGCATGGATTGCGAGAGGAGTTCCTGGCGGGCGGCGGCGGCAAAGGCGGAGATCCAACAAGCAACCACCGGGACGAAGGGGCTGAAGGGGATGTGTTCGAACATGAAGAAGATAAAGGAAGAGAGAAGGAGTAGGCGGAGAGTGAAGGCGAGCGTTTGCACCTCTTGGGCTTGCGCATCTCTGCGGCGGGCGAGGTCCTGATCGAGGCGGCGAAGATCGCGCCAACAAACGACAAGAGCGGCAACGAAGAAGAAGAAGCCCGGGAAGCCGGTTTCGCTGGAGACTTGGAAATAGGTGTTGTGGGTGCCTAGCCAGGCGCCTTTGCTTTGGCCGCGGTCGACGCTGATTTCGTTTTGGGCAACGGCAAACATGCCGGGGCCAACGCCGAAGAGGGGGTTTTCAAAGGTAAGGCGGATGGCGTCCTTCAGGAGTTGGAGGCGTTGTTGGGAGGAGCCTTGGGCCTTTTCCAGCATGGCTTGCTCTTCGGCGGTTTGCGCATTCTCGATGGTGGTGCGGGAGAAAAACGTGGTGTAGCGGGTGCGCATTTCAGAGGGAAGCACGAGCAAGCCCAGGATTGCGACCACGGGGAGGGCGACAACCAAGGCGAGCTTTTTCATGACGGAGTAGCGCCAGAAGACGGGGATGAAGGTGAGGATGGCGGTGATGAGAGCGCCGCGAGAGCCGGTTTTCAAGAGCATGACGCCGAGGAAGCCGATGACGCCGAGAGAGAAGATGCGGACGAAGATAGAAGAGCGCGGGTTATGGAGGGGGAAGTACCAACAGACGCAGCCATAGAGGATGGCGGTGGCGTAATCGTTGGGGTTGGAGTAGGAACCTTGGGAAAGCATGAGGCGGCCATCGAGACTTTCCGAATAGAGCAAGCCGAGGATGCCGGTGGCCAGGAAGGCGAAACAGACATAGCGCATGACGCGGAGGGCTTGGCCGCTGGTTTGGATGAGCGCGGCGACGATGAAGCCGGCCATGAGGGATTTGCTCCAGGTTTCTTTGAGCACTTCAAAGGAGCCAGCCCGCCAGACGCTGAAAGGGATGCAAATGACCATCCAAACGGTGAGCCCGAGGAGGAGTTGGAAAACGCGCATGCGGAGCGCGCGTTGAACGCCGCTGGCCAAGGCGAGAAGCAGGCAAATGGAAGAGAAGATGAGCGGGAGGTGGAGGCTATTGAGCTTGAAATCGAGAACGCGGGAGAAGAGAAAAAAAAGGAAGACGGAAAGAAAGAAAACGCCGACGCCGGAGAAGGGATTGGCGGCGGGGCGGGTGGGCAAGGGGGCAGCGGTAGAAGGAGTGGGGGTGGAAGGAGCGGCGGTAGGCGCAGCCGAGGGGGTGGGCTGAAAATTGGGATTCTCCACCGGGGCAGTCTGGCGGGCGAGCATGGCTTGGGGAAGCCGACCGGTGGCAAAAAGGCTCACGAAGGGATTGTAGCACTGGGGGTTAAGTCAAGCCTAGTGCTGAGGTTAGCGGGGAAGGAGGTGGTGCCGGAGAAGGCGAGGGCGGGGGCGGGTTCGCGGTGGCCAAAGCGGCGGGAACGGAAGCTGAGGTCGGGGCGCTCGTTTAAGGAGAAGCCAGGGCAGGGCTGGCAATGGAGGCGGGAAGCGGCCGGGGGCGAGGCAAAGTGCCAGAACTGGGAAATGGGGTGTTGGCCGGGGGGGCCGTCGAGGGAGTCCTCGATGTGCAGTTGGAAGGTGGCGGGATTCCACTGGAGCTTGCGGCGATGGACGAAGCCGCCGGCGGTGAGCGACTCGGCTTCGAGAAAGTTTGGGGAGGAGGCCAGAACGCGAACCTGGGGAGGGTGGAGCCAGCGGAAGGGGCCGGCGGGAAGGGCCTGGGGGAAAGAATCGCAAGCGATGGTGTTGTGCATGGAGGGGCCGCGGAAGAGGTCGCGGAGTTGGGTGTCGGCGACGTAGGTAAAAGTTCCAGGGTCGATTAAGACTTCTTCGGGGCCGATGCGGGCAAGGACTTGCAGCGTATCGGCGTGGGAGTGGCCAGCGGAACCGCGGGCGAAGGGTCCGGCGTCGCAGAGAATTTGGTGGCGATCGTTGGCCAGGAAATAGAGTCCGGTGGAGGGGAAGGCGAGGGGTGCGGGGGGCAAGGGGGGAAGTTGGGCGAGGGTGTGAAGGCCGAAGGAGGCGTGGGGGGCGAAGGGATGGTAGAGGCGGCCGCCATCGTCGTCGCCAAGGAAGGGGATTTCGCCGGCTTGGCCGAGGAGGGACTGGAGGAAAAGCCCCATGCGGGTGAGGATGGGCGCAAGGTGAGCAGGGAGCGGGACGAGAGCGTGGTGGAGGAGGAAGAAATCGAGGGCGTAGACGTGGTAGTAGGTGGATTGCTCGAAGTAGGCGCCGTCGGGGAAGACCTGGGATTCAAGGCAAGCGAGGGTATTGGCGCGGCCGCGTTTTTCCCAATGGGGTTGGCGAAAGAATAGGCCGAGGGCGTGGAGGACAACGGCTTCGCCGAGAAGGTGGGTATTGGGCGAGAAGTAAACCGAGAGGTTGTGGAAGAGGTGGGCGCCGTGGGCGTAGAGGACATTGAGAAACGAGGGCGGAATGGTTGCGCCGGGAGTGTGCCAGATGTAGAGCCAACTGAGGGCACGAAAGGCGACTTCGAGGGCGCTAGTCCAATTCATGCCACGGTGGACGGGGTTAGCGGCGATCCAATCGGCGAGCAAGGCCTGGACGAGAGCGTGCTGGCCTTGGGAGGAAAGGACGGCGAGTTCCTGGCAGCGGTTGCGGTCCCAGATGGCTTTGTGGTCGCCGGCGCGGGCGGGATCGAGATAGGGGATGCGGCGGAAGTAGACGAGCGGAGTTTCGATTTTGGAAGTGGGATCCTGGCGCCAAGGGACAGGAGGAGCGATGGTGGGCAAAGCTGCTGCAACCGGAGGAAGCGGGGGAAGAGGGAGGGGCTGGAGGGAAGTGGGGGCGTGGGGGGGGCGGAGATAGAGCAGGAGGTTGGCGAGTTCCTGGCGGAGGCGGAAGGCGATCTCGGCGGGGGAGCGCATTTAGGCCGAGGGTTTTTCCGCCACGAGAAAGATGCCGGCGGTGAGGAGATCTTGCGGTGAAAGATCGCGGAATTCGGGCTGGAGGCGGGGGCGGATGGATTCGACGTAAGCGAGGTCGGCGGGGGAGTAATGTTGGCCGGGAACAAGAGTTTCCGTGTGGGGAAGTACGGGCTTCCAGAAGTCCGGATGGGCGGGGCTGATAACGCCGGTGCGGAGAAGTTGGAAGCGGTAGCCAAGCTGGCGGAGTTCGGATTCGTAAAAAGGGAGATGGCGGCGGTTGGGGTGGTCGCCTTGCTGGATCATCCATTGGTAGGTGTCTTCGGGGATGGTGCGGAACTCGAGGGCGTGGAAGCCATTGGGCAGGAAGATGCCGAGATCGCGAAAGTCGAGTTTGTGGGCCATTTGGCCGCCGGGAGCGAGGAGGCGGTGCATGGCGGGCAGGGCATTATGGATGTCAACGCTTTGGAGAACAACGCGGGAAAGGAGAATGTCGACAGTGGCGGGGCCGAGGGCCTGGTCGCAGGTTTCGGCGGCATGGCCGTAGAGGTAGCGGATTTTGGACTCGTTGAAAGCGACGCCGTGGGAGAGGTCTACGGCCTGGTCGAAGCGGGCCTGCTGGTCTGCGGGGAGCGAAGCGCGGAGGGCAAGGTAGATGTCGCGTTCGCGAGCTTCGTCGTGAACGGAATAGAAACGGTCGAGGCCGGTGTAGGAAGCAGCGCCCCAGGCGAGATAAAGCAGGCCAATGCCGAGGTTATCGCCGGGCCCGATTTCGGCCATCCGTTTGCCGGCAACGGAGGCGGCGCTGAGATTGGCGTACTGGTTGAAGTCGGCAAAGGTTTGGTGAATGTAGGCGAGGCTGTCGGCCAAAGGGCGGTGGACGGTGGTGGAGCCGCCAACGGAGGCGATGTTGCCGGACTCGTAACGGCGGCGGGCTTGGTAGTTGCGCAAGGCCGTGTACGGAATGAGAAAAGGGCGGAAGCGCTTAAGGGCTCTCAACATGAAGGGGAGTCCGGAACAATCATCACCGTTTCTGTATTTTACACTTGGGCTTATGTGCGGGATTGCGGGTTATTTTGTGGCCGGGGGGGAAGCGGAGGAACGGGTGGTGCGGCAGATGAACGACCGCATTGTCCACCGGGGGCCGGACGAGGATGGGTATTGGACGGGGGACGGTTGCGGGCTGGGGATGCGGCGGCTGAGCATTATTGATTTGGCGGGAGGCAGGCAGCCAATCGCCAACGAGGACGAGAGCGCGTGGATTGTATTTAACGGGGAGATTTACAACTACCGCGAGCTGCGGGAGGAATTGCAGCAGCGGGGGCACCGCTTTCGGACGGCAACAGACACGGAGGTGATTCTGCACCTGTGGGAGGACGAGGGGGAGCCGGCGCTGGAAAAATTGCGGGGCATGTTTGCCTTGGCGATTTGGGACCGGAAGAGAAAGCAATTGTTCCTGGCGAGGGACCGCTTTGGCAAGAAGCCTTTGCACTATTGCTTTCATAGGGGCGCGCTGTATTTTGCCAGTGAGTTGAAGAGCTTGCGGGGCTTGGGGTTGCCGCTGGAAGTGGACCGGGAAGCGCTGCAGCTTTATTTCCGCTACCGCTATATTCCGGAACCGCGCAGTATCTTTAAGGCGGTGAAAAAGGTGCCGGCGGGGGGGTGGTTGCGCTATGACGCGAGCGGGAAGCGGGAGGAGGGCATTTACTGGCAATTACCGGCGCAACAAATTGAGGACGAGGGAAGGTTGGACCGGCGGCAGGCGGGCGAGGAATTGCGCCATCTGTTTGACGAGAGCGTGCGGATGAGAATGGTGGCGGATGTGCCGCTGGGAGCGTTTTTGAGCGCGGGAATTGATTCCGGTTCCGTGGTGGCGGCAATGGCGAAGCAGAGCGGCGAGCCGGTGCGGACGTTCTCGATTGGGTTTGTGGGGGGCGGGGCGGCGAACGAAACGGAGGGGGCGGCGCGCGTGGCGCGGCAGTATGGCTGCGAACACCATGAGATTGAGGTGGCGCCGGATAGCGTGGCGCTGATGGAGAGAATTGGGCGCTATCTGGACGAGCCGTTTGGGGACTCTTCGGCAATTCCGACGCTGTTGGTAAGCGAATTTGCGCGGCAACATGTGAAGGTGGTGCTGAGCGGGGATGGCGGCGATGAGTTGTTTCAGGGCTACGACAGTTTTTTTGCGGTGGACCGCTTGCGGCAATGGGACGCCTGGCCGCAGGCACTGCGGACGCTGGCAGGAGCAGTGGGAGGTCTGCTGCCCTACCAAGCGCCAGGGAAAAATTTCGTGCGGATGATTTCGCGGCCTAGTGCGTGGGAGCGGTATTTGGAACTGAACCACGTTCCGACAGAGTTACGGCGGCGCTTGGTGGGGGAAGGGTGGGACTACGCGGGCGGCTTGGACGCCGAAGACCCCTGGCCGGGAAAGGACATCCTGGCGAAGGTGGTGGAGTTTGAGGCGACGTGGAAACTGGCGGGGGACATGTTGGTGAAGGTAGACCGGATGTCGATGGCGGCCTCGATTGAAGTGCGGTGCCCATTGTTGGACCACAAGTTGGCGGAGTTTGCCCGAAAGATTCCGGCAAGGTGGAATCTGCGCGAGGGAGTCGGGAAATCGTTTTTTCGCGATGTGTTGGGGGACCGCTTGCCGCCGGAGAACCTGAACCTGCCGAAGCGGGGCTTTGGCGTGCCGCTGGCCAAGTGGTTTCGGGAAGAGGCGCGGGAGTTTTTGGTGGGGCGCTTGTTCCGGAAAAGATTTCTTGAGCGGGGCATTGTGCGGGAGAGTTTTGTCCGCTACATATTTGAAGAACACCAAAACGGCAGAAGGGACAACTACCACTTGTTGTGGATGTTGTTGATGTTGGGGGAATGGTTGGAGCAGTGGGAAGGCGAGGCGGGATTCCGCCTCTAGCGGGGTTTTTCGAAGAGGTATTCGACGAGCGTGGGGGCGATGGAGATGTTGGTGAGGTGGAGCCCAAGTTTGCGCACACCGAAGTGCAGGGTTTCGGGAATGGAGGAATCCTCGTAGGGGTAGCCGCCGAGCCAATCGCGGATGTCGGTCATGAAATCCATGCCGCGATTCTTTTCGTAGCCCAGGATCTGGGAGAAGGGATTGCGAAAGCGGATGAGGTCCGGGAGCAGGACGTGGCGGAGGACGTAGTGGTACTCCATGAGGCGCTTTTGGAAGGGGCCGGCAGCGTTGTAGCGCTTTTTGACGTCGATCCAGTAAGGGGTGCGCGGGGTGGTTTGGTAGAGCGCGATGTAGAACAGCGAACCGGGGGCGAGGAAGTGGGAGGCATTTTCGATGGCTTTCCACATTTGACCGGTGTGATGGAGCACGCCCCAGGAATAGACGATATCGGCGGGTGGGATGGTGGCGAGGAAAGTTTCGTCGAGAATGCTGCCGTGGTGGACGGTCCAATGGGCCGGGCTGCCGTGGAGTTCGCGAAGTTTGCGGGTGGTGGAGACGCTGGCGGGGTCGAGATCGAAGCTCGTGAGTTGGGCGGCGTCGGAAGTGAAAGCGGCAAGGGAATGGATGCCGCTGCCGCAGCCGATATCGAGGAAGGATTTACCGGCGAGGGAATGGAGGCCGAGAAAATCGAGAAGGTGGCGGCGGGCGACGCTGAGACGTTCGGGGGAATAATGCTGTTCGACGAAGGCTTCCCAATTTTTGCCAAAAGAGAAGGAGATGGGCGCTTCGGATGTGTTGGGGTTGGTCATGCGGTGGCAAAGGAAGCGGGCGGCCGGGCAACAACGTGGAACTCCCCGGCTACGACGGTTTGCCGGGGAACGAAAGCTTGGCCGCTGAGGTCTTCAAAGGAATAATCGTACGGAGCGAGCGCCTGCAATACGGCGTTTTGGGCAGAAAGTGAATGAAGTTCGCAAAGGATGATGGGGCGGTGGCGGGAGAGAGTTTCCGTGGCGCCGTCGAAAAGGACGGCTTCTTCGCCTTCAATATCTACCTTGAGGAAGTGGGGCGGGTGGTGGCCGGCGAGAAACTGGTCGAGGGTGGCGGTGGTTAACTTCAGAATGGGCCAGCCATGTTGGTTTTGTTCCACGATGCCCGAGCCATAGGCGGCGCCGGTAAGGGCAAACTCCACCTCGCGGACACTGCCGCTGAGCGGGGTGGAGATGACTTCAATATTCGTGAAGCCATTGGCGGCGATGTGGCGCTCCATTTCGGCGCGGGCGTGGGGCGCGGGCTCGAAGGCGTAGACGTGGCGGGCGGTGCGGGCCATCAATAAGGACAAGTAGCCAATGCTGGCGCCAATGTCGTAGCAGACCATGTGGGGAGCGAGAAGGCGGGCCAGGGCGTCGAGGGTTTCCGTTTCATAAACGCCGCGCAGGTGGGCGTGGGAGGTGTGTTCGCTGGGGGCAAGAAGAATGCCCTGCATGGGGCCGGCGGGAATGGCGACGTTTTGCTTGCCTACGAGGGAGGCGAAAAGACGGGTGGAGGCGTGGTAGAGGGTGTGATTGGAATGCAGAAAGCGGCGCACCGGGCCGGGTACGGTTTTTGCGGCGGCAATGGCAAGGTTGCGCAACATTCCTTTAAGAGGGTAACAATTCCTGGAAGAGGGCGGCTAAGGTGCGGGTTTGGTGGGGGGCGCTGTGGGCAAGTTCGAAAGCAGTGCTGGGGGAGACGGGCGTAGAGGGAAGCTGGGCGTAGGCAAGGAGCTTTTCTTCAATGCGAGTGGGAGGATCTTCCTCGTAGATGATGGAAGAGGGAACGCCAGAGAGCTTGAGCAGGCGGTCGAGGGGGGCATCCGGGCTGGTGAAGGCCAGGATGGGGCGGCCTAACCGGACGCATTCAAAGCTCTTGCCGGGGATGACCAGATTGGGGCTGCGGGAGTGGAAGGCATCCAGGATGAGGGTGCCATCGGCTTCGGCGGCTTCGCGCAGCGCCTCGGCCCGGGGTACGTGGTGGAAGTGGGCATTAATGGCGCCACGCTCTGCGAGGGCAAGCGCGCTGGGACGCTGCATGAGCGAGGGGTCTTCGATGAGGCCGAGAAAGCGGAGTTGCCAATCGAGGGCGAGGCGTCCGGAGTCGACGAGACGCCAAAGGGCATCGAGAAGGCGTTCGGCGTAGCGGTTCTGGTAAATGGTGCCGCCATAAAACCAAACGCGGCAAGAGCGAGGGGGGATGGGCAAAGGGCCAAAGGAATCGGCGGGGTCGTAACCATTGGGCAGCGAGCTGACCTTGTGGGCGTGTTCCGGATAGCGGGAGCAAAGCTCCTGGGCCGCGGCGGCGGTATTCATGATGAGGCGGTCGGAGCGCTGCACGGTTTGGCACTCGAACCAGCCGTCGGGGTATTTTCCCAGGCGCGTGCGACGTCCGAAATTGGCAACGAGCGGATCCCGAAGATCGGCCACCCAAGGCAAGCCGAAGCGGCGGGCGAGGCGCCAAGCCACCCAATGACTGGCGACGGGAGGCGAAGTGGAAAAAATGATGGGCTTGCCGGGAATTTGGGAAAGCCAGCGGGAGGCGGCGCGAAGGGCGCGGGGGGCCCAGGTGATGCGATCGTCGTGGGGAAAAAACGATTTGGCGAAGGCGATTTCGAGAAGGTTGTAGGAAAAGGGGACGTGGAGGAGGCGCGGGGGAAGGGGGGAGGGCTGGTCGCTGGCCGTCATGACCCAGGGTTCAAAGCCGAAGTCGGGCAGGTAGCGGGCGAAACGGCCGGGGCGGTAGGCGCCGATGAGGTTTTCCGGGGGGAAAGCGTGGGCAATGAGAAGGACGGGGTGTGTTTTCATCCAGTCCTCTTTACCCAAAACCGGTGATTGTGGGTTTGTTCTGCTACCAGGTAAAGAGCAAGAAACTGACGCTTTAGTTGGGCGGTCTCCTGAGAGTCCCAGACATCAGGTGATAAGGAAACAACAGTATCCTTATACTCAATGAGTCGCACAGGCGGATTGGCGAGAAGGCTTCGAAAAAGCGCGGGAGCAAGAATGCGATATTGCCCCTCATTGGCAAGGAGGGGGGTAGTGTGAAAAAGCGGGACAGGAGGAGGCCTGCGGAGATTGAACCAAATATGCCGGGGTCCGTTTCCCCAGCAATAATATGAATCCTTTGGGCCAAGAAAGCTCACCATCGACTTAAAACCCGGACTCTCTGAATCCAACCCTTTCTGGCGATTCGCGCGAATGGCCCAAAGAGCCTGAAGGCCGAAAAGAAGCAAAAGAGAAACAAATATTGATTTGTATAAGGGCGTACCGAACTCAAGTTCTTCAAAAATTTGCCTCAAACCGAATGCGGCTAACGATACAGCCGCAGCCAGGGGTACGACGAAATAGTGCTCGTAGGCTCTGCCGCTTAGGCTTGCGAGAAAAATCTCCAGGCAGAACCAACACCCCAAAAGGAGCGCCAAAGTCCGATTGAAACTTACCAATAGAAGCCAGCCGACAAAAGCAAAGAGAAGCGCACCTCCAGCGTGAAGCTGCAACAAGCCCTGAAGAGCAGCTCCAACTTGTTGCGACAAGGATTTTTGGCTAGCATAAATGAAGTTGAATTGAAACGAGGCAAATAGCAAGTCCTCAAATGCACCTGAGAGTATAAATGGGATTGAAATTAGCAAGAGTGCGACACAAAGACCGGCGAGCCAGAGGGCGTAATGGATGGATAACTTCTGATCCTTCTTAGAAAGAAGACCTGAAATGGTTAATGAGGCAAGGAAGAAAGCTCCCGCGCCAGCGTTGTTGGGCCGGGTGGCAAGGAGCATCGCCGTGCAAATTCCGGCGAAAAAAGTGCTTGGCAACGAATGAGCCCTTTCCATCGCGATGAAAGCAAGCCAAAGAAGGGTGATCTGCCAAGGAAGCGCGAAGGTTTCTGTATAGTTGGGCTGATCCAGTTGGTGGAAAATTCCAGCGGCAAACAATACACATGCTATCCCGGCCGGCAAAGAACCTACTCGTGGGCGCAAGGCGAAGTAGAGCAAATTTCCTGCTGCGAAGAAATGAGCAGAGGTTAAGAACCAGATGCCCCGGAGGCCTTGGGGATCAAGGTGGCATCCTAAAGCGTTCCACCAATAGATTAAAGGTGGTTTATGGTCCCAAAGGTCAACATAAAGCTGACGTCCAAGTGCCAGTTGTTGACCAATGTGAGCGAAGATGCCACCATCGCTTCGCAGGAGAATTTGTTGATTGTTGACGAAGGAGAAAAGGCAAAGCAATGCAATACCAAGGTTTATAGCCCAAACCATCCACCTTAGTATAGTGGAAACTCGATTCACGCCAAACGGAAACAGCTAAACCACCTGTTATCAACCAGATGCGTACTGTTGGCGAAGGGTGAGCCGAGTTAGCGAGGCAGAATGCAACCGAGCGAAGTATCCCAATTCAAAGAGAGGCTTGACATGAATATGAAAATCAAATTTGCGCAACCATGCGTGTTTATGAGGTGGGAGCCCAGTTCCCTTCGCCTGATGAATTTTTGCAACTGGTTGATTGCTTCAGTCAACCGATATGAACAGCACAGAGCATGCGCTCAATTGCCGGGGCCAGTGGTTTTGGCGTTTTTAGCAACGCTATTGATGGCAGTTGGGAGTAGCGCAGAAATTTTGCATGTTTGTAAGAGTGGTTGTCTTTACACTACAGTCCAATCAGCACTCAATGATGTGGCTGATGGCGACACGGTGGAAATTGAGGCAGGTCAGGTTTTTGATGAAAGCTTGCGGCCACCAGCCAAGAGAGGAATTCTGATTAGAACGTCAAGATGGCGCGAACTGCCGCCGCCGGAGCAGCGGATTGATCCTAAACAACATGCAGACATGTTGGCGATTATTAGAAGTCCAAGTCGGTCAAGCACAGCTATGTCGATTGGCCAGGAGGAAAGCGTGATTGCGACCAATGGGATTGATATCAACGCCAACACAATTCAATTCCAGTCCGCTTTTGGACTTGGCGAGGGTGTGGCTGTTGCCTGTACAGGTGAACAGTTGCCGATACCTCTAACAGCTGGAGAAAAAGTATTCTTGCGTGATTGGAGCCAAGAGACCAAATCCGGGAGATTAGCCTTATCCCCAGACGGACCTCCAATCGATCTGCTCTCGAACGGCTCCGCCGGTTCGAGTAATTTCTATGCTCTGCCTAGGTGTACGGCTTGGGACAGTGCTTCGGATTGGACCTTTAGGGGGATGCGATTCGAGACGACCAAAGTGGCTGGATCGAGCCCAATAAGTTGGCTGGTGAATGTTGGCTCTAACCAGCAGCCTAGCCGACATATGGGGCCGAATGACATTAAGTTCCAACAAACAGTTTTTAGTGGCGATCCGGATGATATAAACGGACCTAGTTTCTGTTTGGTTCTCGGGGCAGGACGAGGTCATCAAGTTACTTCCAGTTGGATTGGTCATTGCAAGTCAGTTGGCGGCGTTGAAAGTAAGGGAATTTGGCTGCAAAATACCGAAGATATAGACATTTTCAATAACTATGTAAGCGCAGCATCGATCAACATATTGACTGCGGGAGGCGATTCCGCCCGCAAAGATGTGGTAAGACATTTGACCATAAGGCAGAACCTTATCGAAAAGCCAGGGTATATGATGTACAAATCTGGCTCGGGTGAACCAATTGGAGAATGCTACTACGGAGGCGGCAGCGGAGCATTCTACCGGAGGACCGACATTAATCCAAATACCTGCGAGAATGGCGCGTGTTATGAGTGCCAAGAGAACGGAACTTGGCAATTGAACACTGAGGCTACTTACCTCCCTACAAATTACCTAACGAAAAATCTTGTTGAGCTAAAGGATTGTGAAGACTGTGTTATTGAGGGAAACTTATTGCGAGGCAGCTACATCGGCCCCGACGCGGGCCAAGGTGCATGTATTTCGGTAACTAGTGGAACCGGTACAGGCTTCGGAAGCGGATACCACAGAAACCACAATGTTTTGGTCAAGAATAATTGGTGCGATCAAGTCTACGGTGGACTGAGCGCTTCAAATGGCCTTATAAGTGGACCAGGGTTTGACCAAGTCCCATTAAGGAATATCGTGTTTGAGAATAACTTGATCTCAAACTTTGCTCGCTGGCCAGCGTTGAGCCAATGGCCAGCCGCGAATTCAGTGAGGATTCGGAACCTAGTTTTGTCGCGCGGGGCGGTAGGAATCAAAGTAGCAAAAAACACTTTTCGCCCGTCTCCAGGTGCAATCGCCCGCAATGGAGTGTTGTTCAGCCCAGGAGCATGGCCAGAGGCAAACATTATTCAAGATTTTGAGATGCGAGACAACCTATTTGCATTCGACGGTTCGACGAACCAGTGCGCATTCTGCATTTCGTTTCCTCCGGCTGAAGCCAATAACTGCTCATCAAACGGTTTCTTTCTGTGGGTGCCAGATACTACTGAGAAGCGGATTAAAAGAAACTTATTCTATGGCGGTAACTTTGTTAATGGTAACGATTTCATACAACAGAGCGGCTGCACTAGTAGGATGTTTGAATCCAATCTTTTTGCAAGTTCAGTTTCAGCACCTGATTTCGTTTCCAGTTCGAACCACCGCCTAAAGGCTAGTAGCCCGTACAACGCAGAGAACGGAACGCCAACACTTCTTGCCACTGATGGGACGAGTCTGGGAGCAGACATCGATGTCGTGGAGATGTTTGCCAAGCCAGCCGAGCATGGGCAACCACCAATGCCTAAACAGTTGGCTGTGTCGATTGAAAGTGGCACTACGGAAGCTGTGGTCCGTTTCCGTCGCCCGGGCGAGCAAGCATGCAGCGTGAGGCTTTACACCGATTCAGCTCGTATCGCAACAAATCTTGCGCCGGACACTCAAGATGCAAGTAGGCAGGCAGACAATCGAGCTTCAAGCATTGTTGAGGGTAGCGAAGTACAATTTTTGCTGGGTGCAGAAGCCGCCCTGACTCCTGGCACCAGGTACCAATACCACATTGATTGCGGAGAGCTCTGGGCGATAGGCTGGCTAAAAACACAAGACAGCCAGCAAGCAGCTAAGGTGGACTTGGTGTATGAAGCAGCGAACAGCGGCGATATGGCTATCGTTGAATATAGCGCCACACCTGACTTCTCCTCACCTCAAAGCCTTGCCCCAATCAGTTCAGTCAATGGGAGACTCGCAATTACCATGCCCATCGGGAGCGGCGCAAGATACGTCCGCTACCGGATTAGCAATGAAAGTGGGCAAACTATAAGGCGAAGCAAGATTATTGTGCAGCCGCATCTGTAGCAGAGAGTGGGATAGCTTGAACCAGGTGGAGCAACCAATTTCTGCAAAACTGCGGCTAGAGGTTTTCAGACTGCGCATGAAAATTTTTCGCTCATGTTTTCAAGCAGTTACGGGGCACTTTTAGGATTCCCTTGAACAACACGTTAGAGACTGAATGCGTATATGCGCGGAGGCCTCCAGCGATTGGAGGCTTTTCGCCAAATCCCTACAAGGCAGGTGAAGCACATGGCGGACCAAAGCATGTTCTCGCTATTTCAGCTCTTTCTGTTCCCCGTTTTTCAGACGCGGGAAGAATACAAACAACACACGGGGGAAGAAGCGCCACCGTGGAACCCCAACCAACCGGTGAAGAATTGGTTCGACCCCGCCGCGCGGACCACGCGCAGCCGCACCATGCTCTATGACCGCGTGCTGCTTTACGACGAAAACGGCATGGCGATTCCGGATGCCGATGGGCGGCCGCAGTTGGACAATCTGGCGCTGTTGCGCGAGATTGCGGCGGAAGTGAACATGCTGCCCTCGGAGAAACTCGTAGACTACGGTCCCGGCGGCAGGATGGCTCCCATCCCGGTTCCTTTGCGGGAATTGAAGCCGGAAGAAGAATTGTTCTTTACGTTTGGCGGCGCGGTGGCGGTGCGCTTGAAAGGTGCTTTCAAGACGGACGTGAATGCCTTTACCGTGGATGACCGGACGGTGCTTTACAAGATTGCCGAGAAGCTGGGCGTAGCTTAGCCGGGGGGCTCAGAGCTACTCCAGCTTCATTTGGATCGTGAAAGTCTTGCCCGTTTGGGCCACGGTGATGCGCAGGTCATAGATTCCTGCCGTCAGCGGGACCACGGTGCTATTCGGAATCGGTGTGTACTTAACGGTCACCACTCCGGTGCCATCGCGCGGGATTTCCTTGGGATCAACCGAAACCTGGAACTCTTCCCGCGAGGGCTGATCGATCAGCAAACTGACGCGGCCAGGAAGGGCATTACGAAACTCAATCGTATCCTGGCCGCCATTTTTCAAACTAAAGGTAACGTTGGTCTTGTTCGGCGTAACGAGCTTTTGCAGGTCTTCAAACTTAGGCGCCCGCGAAAGCGCGGTGGTCAAGGGCACCGCGTTACCGGAGCCATCTCCTGTCTTTTTGCCGTAATCCCACTTGCCGAAGGGGCCTTCGACAATCGAGGACTTCGGCTGGAACCACCACCAGGTGCCTGCTTCGAGCTTCCAATGCGTCAGGATGGGGCGCATGATGCGCATGCGGCCAACACCCACCATGAATTCGTCGGTCTCCACCGGCGTCATCACTTGGGCAAACTTGCCGTCTTCGCTGAACTTAACGTCACTTTTTTCCTGCTTGAAGATGGGTTTTTTGTGCCAACTGAAGAAATCGTCTTTGTCCTCTTCACGCACCAGGAGGTCGGCCTTGCGGTACTTGGTTTCTTCGAAAGCTTTCCAAAACTCCGTGACGCGCTCGCGCAACAGGCTTTCCCGGGTGCCGGCCTCTTGAGCGCCAAGCAGCCCAATGGCCAGCAAAAATACCCCAAATTTCATCACTTTCATGCTAGCAACTTGGACGCGGAGGCGCGAAAAGGGTTAGCGAGTTCAAGGCGTTAGCGCGCGGGAATGGGGGTGCCCTCGCGAACCTCGTCAGTGCCACGCAACAGGATGGTGTCGCCCGCCGACAAGGCCCCGCTTACTTCCACGAGGTTGCCCTGGGTAGCGCCGCGGCGTACATCAACATAACGGGCCACCCCGCCTTCCACCTTCACCACAAAGCTGCGCTCCGTGTTCACGGCAATCGCTGTGGGGGGAACCAGCAGACGCGTTTGCCCCGCGACGGCGGGCCAAGTGACTTGCGTATACATGCCCGGCGCCAAGCGGCCTGTGGCGTTGTTGAAATCGAGCTCTACGGGCATGGTGCGCGTAGCGGGGTCGACCACGCGGGAAATACGGCTAACGGCGCCGCGAAACGTTTCGCCCGGAAAAGCGGCAACGCTAAAGGGAATTGATTGTCCGGCACGAATGCGGGCAACGTTCGCCTCCGGCACCGCCACAACCACGCGCAAGCGGCTTAGCTGTTCGAGGCGGACAATGGGCCCAGCGCTGGGGCTGGCGAGAGCACCGGGGTGCAAATGGCGCTCCGTGACCAAGCCATCAAAGGGAGCCACAACCGTAAGGAAGCTGGCGAGTTCGTGCAAAGACTTCACGCTGGCGGCTTGCGCCGCACGGCTGCGCTCGATGGTGGTGAGGGAGGCTTGGTTTGCCTTTACGGCCTCTTCGGCAAGCACCAATTCATTGGCGGCCACCGCGCCGGGCGTGGCGCTGGCATTCTTCAAGCGCGTGGCGGTGCTTTGGGCGGCGGCGAGGCGGGCTTGGGCTTCGCCAGCCTGGGCATCAATGGTGGCGATGCGGGCTTCGGCTTCAGCAATTTGCGCCTGCAATTCCGGGGCGGAAAGCCGGGCGATGGTTTGGCCTTTGCGCACCACGGAGCCGCGGTCCACTTCCACCGCTTCCAAATAACCGGGAATCCGCGCGACGAGATCGGCGGCTTGGTAGGGTTGGATCTCGCCCGTGATGAGGATGCTGCGATCTACTGGCTTCGCCTCGACCCGCGTGGTTTCCAGACTTTGCGCAAAAAGCGCGACGGATAAGATTGCCGTGATCATGCGGTTTCCTTCCTGAGGATGCCCAAGAGTGCGGGCAAAACGAATAGCGTGGCGACGGTGGCGGCCAGCAATCCGCCAATGACGGCGCGGCCGAGCGGCGCGGTTTGGTCGGCGCCCAGGGCCAGAGGCAACATGCCGCCAATCATGGCCAGGGCCGTCATGAGGATGGGGCGCAAGCGGTCTGCCCCGTCGCTGCCCTGCTGAACAAAGCTAATGTAGAGAATCGCATTGGCCATGGCAATGCCCAAAGCCATGATGATGCCCAAGTAACTTTGCACGTTGATGGTGGTGCCGGTGGCGAACATCAGCAGCAGGCTGCCGGCGACAATCGCGGGCACCATCAGCAAAACTGCCAGGCCGAGGCGGAAGCTTTGGAAGAAGGCCGCCAGCAGCAGGAACACGCTGCCGAGGGCAATGAGCAAGCCGGTTTCCAGGCCCTCCAAGGTTTCGACGAGCGGAGGGATCTGGCCACGAATCCGCACCACAATGCCGCGCGGGGGCGCGCCCGCTTTGGCCACCGCCGCTTCCACCAGCGGCTGGGCGCGGCCAAGGGTGATGCCTTCGAGGTTCGCCGCGAGACTCACTAGTTTTTGGCCATTGAAGCGCTCAATCAATCCGTACATCTTGCCGGGCTTCATGGCCACCACATCGCCCACCAAAGGTTGCGATTGGCCGGGCTTGGCCAAAGGCAGGTCGGCAAGATCTTGGGCCGAGCCCATCAAGTGCGGCGCCACTTCCACCTGCACTTGGAAAGCATTGCCACTCGCGGGGTCGCGCCAGTAGTTGGGTTCGATGAAGCGGCTGGAGGACGTGGCGGCCACCAGGCTGCGCGTGACATCCGCCGTGCTGAGCCCAAATTGGCCAGCACGGTCGCGGTCGATGGTGAGGTCCATGGTGGGGTAATCGTCCGGTTGCAGGAATTGCAAGTCCCGCAGGAAGGGGAGCTTGGCGAGCTCGGCTTCCACTTTGCGGGCAAACTCGCGATCGGCCGCCAGGTTGGGGCCGGTGATGGAAACATTGATGGGCGTGGGCGAGCCAAAGCCCATCACTTGCTCCACAATGTCGCCGCCCTCAAATAGAACTCTCAACTCGGGCACTTGCTTGCGCAAGGCCGAGCGCAGATCTTCAAAGTTCAACGGCGCACCGGGCTTCAGGGCCAAGGTAAGCACAGCTTCGTGCGGGCCGGTGGTGAAGAGGTGAATCAGGTTTACGGGGTAGCTGGAGGCATGAGCGCCCACGAAGCTGGTGGTGAGCGAAACACGATCCTTGCCAATCGCTTCCTTCAGCACCGCCAGCGCCTTGAGCGCCAACACTTCCATGCGTTCAATGCGCGTGCCCGTGGGTGCGAAGACGCGCAGGCGCACTTGTTGCGAAGCGGATTGAGGGAAGATTTCCAGGCCCAAGCGGGGCAGCAGGAACGCAATCACGAGGCCACAAATGACAAGGTAAACCGGCGCCACCAGCCAGCGTAGCCCTTGGACGCGCTCCAGATAGCCGCGGTAGATGGTTTTGAAAACCGGCTCGCCGGTTGCGATGTGCGCCCGCATCAGTCGTTGCGCCAACACCGGCACCAGCGTGCTGCTGAGCAAATAGGAGGCAATCATGCTGAAGCCCACGGCCAAGCTCAGTGGTACGAAGAGTTGCCTGGCGACGCCCGACATGAAGAAGCTGGGCACAAAGACGGCGAGAATGGCCACCATGCTCAACAATCGCGGGATGGCCGTGCGGGAGCAGGCCAGGCGGACCGCCTCTTCGCGCGCGGTGCCGCGGTCAAGCTCGCTATGGATGTTTTCTACTTCCACGGTTGCTTCGTCCACCAGTACGCCCACGGCGAGGGCTAAGCCCGCGAGCGTCATGATGTTGATGGTTTGGCCAAAGGCCCACAGGGCGATGAGCGCGCAAAGCAAGCTGACGGGGATGGTGGTTAGGACAATCAAAGCGCTGCGCCAATCGCGCAAGAAGAGCAACACCATCAGGCCCGTAAGCCCGGCGCCCAGCAGAATTTCCTTTTGCAGGTTGGCCAGGCTGCGTTCCACAAACCCGGTTTGATCGAACTCGATGCGGACATCGACATCCTCCGGGACGGCGGCCTGCAGGGTAGGCAAGGCGGCGCGCACGCGGCGCATAACCGCAAGACTGGAAGCATCGGCGCGCTTCGTGATGGGAATGTAGACCGTGCGCTTCGAATCCACGTGGGCGTAGGCGGTGATGAGGTCGCTGCCCGCCTCCACGGTGGCCACGTCGCGAATGTAGATTGGCGTCCCCGCACTGGGGCGCAGCGGCGCTCCGGCCAGATCGCCCAAGTTCGCGGCGACGGTGGCGTTGGTACTGGCGATGCGCGTTAAGTCGCCTGTACGCAAAACGCCGGAGGGGGCCACGACGTTGTGCTTTGCCACGGCCTGAATGACTTCCTCAGGAGAAACGCGGTATTGGCGCAGCTTGTCCGGGTCGATGCGGACCAGGATGGTGCGTTGCGCGCCGCCAAAGGGCGGAGGCGCGCTGACGCCGGGAATGGTGGCGAATAGAGGGCGCACCCGGTTGATGGCGAAATCCTGCATCTCCGGCACGCTGCGTGTTTGGCTGGAAAAGACCAACTGGCCAATGGCAACACTGCCCGCATCAAAGCGTGTAATGAAAGGCGGCACAGCCCCCGGCGGCATAAAGGCGCGGGACCGGTTCGCATAGCCCACCACCTCGCTCAGGGCGGAGCTCATGTCTGTGTCGGGGTGGAAAGTAACTTTGATCAACGCCGCCCCTTGGACGGACTTCGATTCAATCTGTTTCACCCCGGCCACATAGAGCAAGTGGTACTCGTAATAGAACGTCGTGAAGCCGTCCATCTGCGCGGGGTCCAGCCCACCGTAGGGTTGCGCGATGTAAACCACCGGCTCGCCCAGGTTCGGGAAGATGTCCGCGGGCAAACGCTTCCACGCAAAGTAGCCGGCCAACAGGATGGCAATAATGCCAACAAAGATCGTAGTGGGGCGGCGCAAGGCAAACGATACGAGACCCATAAACTAGTTCCCTTCCGCCTCGGCCACAAAGGGCGCCAGGTCTCCCGCAGCCACCGCCAGGGAAAGTTTCGCCCGCCACATCTGCAAGCGGGCCAGCACGTCGTCCACCTCGGCGGCGGCCAGCGCCCGCTGGGCATCCGCAACCGGAAGGATATCGATGAGCCCGGCCTTATAGCGAGCCGTCACCTGATCGAGCGCTGTGCGGGAGGCTTTCACTTGCTCTGGCGTTTTCAGCGCCAGTTGCACCGCTCCTTCAAACTGCGCCAGCGCCCGAGCGCGCTGCGTGTCCAGCTCGCGCGCCAAGGCTTCCAAACGAGCCTGTTCGGCGCGGCTGCGCGCAGATTCGATTTCCCGCTTGATGCGCAAGCCCGGAAGGTCCATGAGTGAGAAGGTCATGGTGAAGCCTAGGCCCCAGTTGTAGATATTGGGTCCCAGGCCCGAAGCGCCGCCGTTGGTGGTGAAGTCCGGGTTGGCGCCGGAGCCGCGCGCGTAAGTGGTGCCTTGCACATTGAACTTCGGGAAGTAAGTGCGAAGCAGCGCGCGCTGGCGGGCCTCGATCACTTCGAGCGAACTCTTGATCGCCGCGGCGGCCGGATGGTTGGCGGTGCTGGTTGAAGACGCAGGCGGCGGCAGGGGTGTATTCAGAAAGCGGAGCGGATCCACGTCCTGCGCACCCGGAACAAATTGCCCAAGGTTCGCCTTCGCCACCGCCAGGGCCTGTTGCGTTTGCACAAGTTGAGCATCGAGGGCTGCCTTTTCCGCCGCGGTGCGCGAAGCATCCAAGCCGGGGCGCAAGCCTGCTGTAACCAGCGGGTTGACCACACCTTCAATGGCAACCAAGCGTTGCAAATTTGCTTCCGCAATGCGCACTGCCTGCGCGGCGGCGAGGACATTCAGATAGGCATCGGCGGTAAGCGTGGACACTTCAAAACGGGTTTTGCGCAAAGATGCCTCAGCCACGCGCTTTTCGCTCTCCGCCACGCCCACTTGTGCTTTGCGCAAGCCAAAGTCAAAGGGTTCCCATTGCACCAGAAAGCCAACGGCGGAGCCGAAAACATTGGTGCCCGCGTTGGCGATGAGCGGCGGACCGGAGATGGGCGAAATCACCTGCTGTTGCAGCAGCATGCCGTAGATGTTGTTCCGCGTAGCCCGATTCACTTGCGCCACGGTGTCCACCTTGGGCAGGTAAGCCGTGCGAGCGAGTTGAATGCCCGAAGCGGCGGCCTTGATTTGCTCTTCGTTGATGCGCAAGGAGGGGTACTGCGTCATGGCCTGCTCGAGGGCCTGGCTGAGCTTGAGAGGTTGCGCGAGCAGCGCCGTGGCGGTGGCCAGCAGCAAGAACGCCTTCATGCGGCACCCGCAATGGCGCGCTTACTTTGGCGCACAAAATCGGCGATTTCTTGAGCGAGAGGGTCTTGCATAGCTTCGAGTTGGAGCAGGGCAGCAGAGAACTTGAGCCCAGAGCGGTAGAGAATGCGAAAGCATTCCTTCAGGAGCTTCATGCTATCAGAGGAAAGCCCTGCTCGCCGCAAGCCAACCGCGTTAATGCCTTTCGCCGCCACATCGAAATCCGAATAAAGAAAGAAGGGTGGAAGGTCAGAGTTTACGCGCGTATTGCCCCCCACCATAGCCAGCCGGCCAATGCGCGAATATTGGTGCACGACCACGCCGCCGGAGATAAAGGCGCGGTCCCCCACCTCAACGTAACCCGCCAGTAAGGCGCAACTTGCCACCACAATCTGGTTGGCCAAGCGGCAATCGTGCGCAATGTGGCCCGAGGTCATGATGAAGTTGTCGTCGCCCAGCACCGTTTCGCCTTCGGGCTTCGTCGCGCGGGAGATGGTGAAGTGTTCACGGATTTTATTGCGGTTGCCAATGCGCAAGTAGCTGCGTTGGCCGTGGAAGTTTTTGTCCAGCGGGTCCGTGCCCAGCACCGTGTGCGCGGAAATGACATTGTCCTCGCCCAGGGTAGTGAAGCGCTTCACATAGACATAAGGCTCCAGCACGCAGCGCGCGCCAAGCTCAACGTCGCTCTCCACGATGGCGTACTCGCCAATCACACAACCGGGGCCAACGCGGGCCTCCGGGTGAACCCGTGCCGTGGGGGCTATACTTGCGCCAGGGTCAATAGGCATAAATAGATTATGCGCGTACGTGAACTGGCGGAACGATTGGGCTTGACGTTTGAAGGCGATGGCGAGAAAGAAATCTCCGCCGCCGCGGAACTGGAGCGCGCTGGAGCGCAAGACTTGAGCTTCGTGGCAGGTCCGAAATACTTCGCAGCCGCGCACGCTTCGAGCGCCGGATGCCTGGTGGCGACGCCCAATTTTGAAGCGCCGGGCCGCACGTTGATTCGCGCCAAAGAAGCGCGCATGGCCTTTGCGCAGGCGCTGACTTGGCTCTACCCGCAGGCGGAAACGACAGAGAGCATTCACCCGACCGCGGTGATTGCCGAGGGTGTGGAACTGGGCGAGGGCGTGCGCATTGGGGCAGGCTGCGTGGTGGGCAAGAACGTGAAAATCGGCGCCGGCAGTGTGTTGCATCCCCGCGTGACGATCTACGAGGGTGTGCGCATTGGCGCGCGCGCGGTGCTGCATTCGGGTTGTGTCCTTGGGGCCGATGGCTTCGGCTTTGCCTGGGCGGGCGACCGTTACGTAAAGTTCCCGCAGGTAGGAACGGTTGTCCTAGGCGACGACGTGGAAATTGGCGCCAACACCACCATCGACCGCGCCGCGCTGGGCGAAACGTGGATTGGCAACGGGGTGAAGATCGATAATCTGGTGCACATCGGCCACAACTGCCGCATTGGGGACCACGTGGTGATTGCCGCGCAAACCGGGCTTTCCGGACAGGTGACGGTGGGAGACCGCGCCGTGATTGGCGGCCAGGTAGGGATTGGCGATAAGGCCAAAATCGAAGCCGGAGCTACTCTTGGCTCCGGCTGCGGAATTTTAACTTCGAAAATTGTTCGCAGCGGGCAGGTAGTTTGGGGAACGCCCGCCCGGCCGCTTAAAGAGTATCTGGAACAGCTAGCGTGCTTGAGCCGGCTGCCACACTGGCAGAAGCAGTGGCAGCAAGAGCGGAAGCGACAGGCTCAGGATGGGGAAGAAAAGCGTGTGCCCGCGGAAACGACACCAGCAACTCTTGCTGACCCGAAGCACGACGACGATGCTCCAAAGTAACGCCGTTGGCCTGTGCGAGAGATTCGAGACAGAGCCAAGAGAGACTGGCGCCTTCGTGCGGGCCTTGGAGCGCTGTAACAGTGAGCACCACGCGGTCAGCGCCAGCGCATTGAATCGCGATGGAGCGGCCTTGCGAAGGCGATTGGTGCAGAAAAAGCGAGCAGAGCGTTTCGATCATCTTGCGGGCATGCAAGTAATCCATCTGCACCGGCACGGCGGCCAATTGCAGGGTGAAATGCGGGGAAGCGAATTCTTCAATAAGCTCTTCCAAATCGACCGTGACAGGCCGGGGAGCGTCGAGTTGCGCCAAGGCTAGCGCGTCGCGCAGCATGCTGTCGCTTTGGGCAACGGCGTCGCGCAGTCTTTCCAATTGCGCTTTCAACTTGGGGTCTGCGTGGGGGAACGCAAGTTCCAGGTAGAAGGCAATCGACTCCATGGTGCTCAAGGGCTGGCGCAATTCATGCGCCAAAGTAGGAAGGATGTGATTAGGTTCCGCAAACATGGTTTATGAGGATGATTGGGGAGGGGGGCAACCTCAGTATACGCTACCGGTCGGGCGAGGCAAGGGGAAAGAAAAAAGAAATTGCGGCAAAGCCCGCAACGCCCGCCAAACGGCATTTTTCCTCAGTATTTTCACAAATTCCGCCCAGCGCGAGTACAGGGATTTTTACCAGACTTTGAGCTTGGCTTAAAACCTCTAGGCCCAGCGGCGGCGAAAAAACTTTCTTTGAAAGCGGAGAAAAAATCGGGCTCAAAAACACGTAGTCCGCTCCTTCTTGTTCGGCCACCTGGACCTCCTGGATGCTATGACAACTCACCCCCACCAGGAGTTTCGCCCCAAAGCATTTTTTGATGCGCAAAGGGGCCATGCGACGGCTGGGCAGGTGCACTCCGTCGGCGCCAGCGGCCAGACAAACATCTACGCGGTCGTTAATCAGCAGCGGCTTGGCCCAGGCTTGGCGCATGGCACGAGCGCGACACAACAACTCCGCTGCGGGAAGATCTTTGACGCGCAAGTGTAGGTAGTCTGCCGGCTTGGTGGGCAAGTCTCCGCGGCTAAGGGCATGGCGCAGCATACGCGCTCACAGCACGCGCAGCGCGGCCGCGGGAAAGCTAACCAGCCACTCGCGATGATGCCGGTGCAACTCGTAGAAGTCAAGCGGCACTTCCGCGCGAAGATTGCCGGGAAATTCCAGCAGCGCCGAACGGGTTTGCACACTGGAGCCTTCCAGCGGCAACACCAGTTGCCCCTTGGCCGGCCGTTGTGGCTTTGGCTCTACAATCACTTCGTCGCGCCGGATGCAAAGCGTAATCTGGTCGCCAATCAAGTGGCTCGGATAGTAAATGCCCGCCAGTTCCACATCGTTCCAACGCAAGCGGCTGCGATTCTGCGCGGGGTCAAGCGCGAGGATCTCCGCGGGCAAAAGATTGAACGCGCCCAGCAGGCGCGCCACCGCGGGGCTTTGCGGATTGGAGAGAATCTCGCGCGGCGTACCCGCTTGGGCCAATTGGCCTTCCACCAGCACCAGCATGCGGTCGGCTACGGTGAAGGCCTCTTCGAGATCGTGCGTCACCAGCAAAACCGGAATGGCAAACTCGTCGCGCACCTGCGCCAGGATGCGGTAAAAATCTTCTTTCAAGCCTTGGTCCAGGCCGCTTGTCGGCTCATCCAGCAACAGCGCCGAAGGCTGGGTGGCCAGGGCGCGCGCAATGGCCACGCGCTGCTGTTGGCCGCCGGAAAGCTCGCGCGGAAAGCGGGCTGCATAGGCGGTAAGCCCAAAATCTTCCAGCGCGGCAGCGGTGCGGCGGTGGCGCTCCAACTTCGGACGGTTGGCCAAGGCGAGGAAAAAGTTATCGCGTACCGTGCGATGCGGGAACAGCGCTGGCCTTTGGAACACATAGCCGCAGGCCCGTTGCTGCGGACTCAGGCTGACGCGTGTCGCCGCATCAAAGAGCAAACGGTCTGCCAGCAGAACTCTGCCTTCGTCCGGGCTTTGGAAGCCCGCAATGCAATCGAGCGTCAGGGTCTTGCCGGCTCCGGAAGGCCCGAACAATACAGTGATGCCCGCTTCGGCGCGAAACGCAAGGTCAAGGTGGAAACCCGGGCTGGAGGCATCGCCACTGAGCCGTTTCTTGATCTTCACTTCGAGCATGCGTTAGGACGATCCCTTAAGCCACGGAAGGATGGGGCGGATTGAAGCGGTTGGCGAGCCAAACAACGAGGAAACCAAACAGCGAGAGTAGCAAGACCATGCCGCGCGCTAATGCCGCGTCGCCTGACTCCACCGCCTGGTAGATGGCTACCGACAAGGTTTGCGTTTGGCCGGGGATGTTGCCGGCGATCATGATCGTAACGCCAAAATCGCCCAAGCTGCGCGCGAAGGCCAGCACCAACGCCGCCAACAAAGACCGCCGCGCCATCGGCAGCACAATCAGCAGGAAGATGCGCCACTCAGCAATGCCGAGGCTGCGCGCGGACTTAATGAAAACCGGGTCCACACTTTCGAGCGACGCCCGGATGAATTTGGTCAACAAAGGCACGGTGTGCACCAACGCGGCCACCACCGCAGCGTGCCACGTAAAAACGAGCGGCGAACCAAAGACCGCCTCGTAAGCCTGGCCCGGCAGCGTATTGCGGCCCACCAGCACCAGCAGGTAGTAGCCAAGCACCGTCGGGGGCAGCACCAAGGGCAGCGTGATCAGCGCATCCAGCACCTCGCGGCCGCGAAAGCGCAGGTAGCTTAGCGCCCAGGCGGCCAGCAAGGCTAGAAGGAAGCCAAGCCCGGTCGCCAGCAATGCAACCTTCAGGCTGAGCCAAAAGGGAAACCAGTCCATAGAGTTGGTGCGTGGTGGGCTTGCGACGTTATTGCGCCGGACGCGGGCGCGGCGTGGCTTCGCCTTCAATCAAGCCCAAGGCCCACTTAATCGCCTGCGTGTACATCGTACGGATGTCAGGCCGGTTCAAGGCTTGGTCCAGATGGCCGAAAGTGGAATAAAAGACGCGGCCCTTGCCGTAGGTCTTGGTCCAGGCCACGGCGAAATCGCCATCGGTGCGATTGATGTTTGGCTTCTTCATGTCCAGCTTCGTTTCGTCCAAACGGGCCAGCACCCGCACCTTGTCGCGGCTGTAGTTCTTCACTTGATAGATCTCGTCGAAGATGGTGAAGGCCTTGGGGAAGTGGCTGGTGATGGGGTGTTCGCGGTCTTCCACAATCACGGGCGCATCAAACGTATTCCAGGGATGGCGGTCAAAATATCCGCCCACCATTTCGCCGTATTCCGGCCACTGGTAGAAGGTATCGATGGCCGTATGGCCGCCAATGAAGCCTTTGCCTTCGTCGCGGATAAACGATAACAGGGCCGCCTTCTGTTCGTCGTCCATCTTCAGTTCGCCCGTGGTGTAAAAGAAGACCGCATCGAAATAATCCAGATTCTTCTTGTTCCCGGTCATTTTTTTCTTGGTGATGAACTCGCTGGAGGTTTGGATGTAGGTGTCCCACAAACCCGTCTCTTTGCCCAATTGGTAGACCATGTAGAGGGCCGTGGAGGTGGCGTCGTGATGAAAGCCCTGCGTTTCCCCAATGGCGAGAACGCGTTTTTTGCGGGGGGCCGGTTGGGCCGCGGCAACGGCGACGAGCAAAAGGGCGCTAAGGAACAGGCGAAGAGTAAATTTCATGGCAAGGCTCCGAATGGGCATCATAACGCAGATGAAATACTAGTAGTTTGAGCAAAAAAATTGCAGTCATCGGCGCGGGCGCCTTCGGGCGCAACCACGTGCGCGTGTTGAAGGAACTGGCGGATGCTCCGCTCGCGGGCCTTTTTGATTTAGACCACGCCAAAGCGCAGGCACTCGCCGCAGAGTTTCAAACCATCGCCTTTGGCAGCCTGGAAGAAGCAATCGCGGCGGCCTCCGGAGCGGTGGTGGCTGTGCCGACGCTCGCGCACGGCGAAGTAGGGCTGCGGCTGTTGGAAGCGGGTCTCGACATTTTGGTCGAAAAGCCTATCGCCGCGGATTTGGCCACGGCCCAGCGCTTGGTGAAGGCAGCCGCAGAGCGCGAGCGCATCTTGCAAGTGGGCCATCTGGAGCGCTTTAATCCAGCCGTGGAGGCCCTGGAGGCGAAGCTGAAGCTGCCTTTGTTTTTTGAGATTCATCGCATGAGCGTGTTCACGCCCCGCAGCTTGGACGTGGACGTGGTGCTCGACCTGATGATTCACGACCTCGAGATCCTGCTGGCCCTCACCAAGCAAGTTCCCGTGGAAATTCGCGCGGCGGGCATTCATGTGCTGAGCGCGAAAAGCGACATTGCCAACGTCCGGCTCGAGTTTCCGGGCGGCGTTATCGCGAATTTAACCGCCAGCCGCGCCTCCACGGAGCGCGTTCGCAAAATGCGCGTTTTCGAGCCCGGCGCGTACCACAGCCTGGATTACGCCAAGCAGGAATTGTTTACGATTCGCGTGGGCGAACAAAAACAAATCCGCCTGGAGCCGCAGGCGATCCCGAAAGAAGAGCCGCTCGTGCGCGAACTACGCGCCTTTTTGCGCAGCATGGCAACACGGGAGAAACCGAAAGTGGATGGCGCCACGTCTGTGGAAGCGTTGCGTGTGGCGCTGGAGATCGTCCAGCGCATTGATGCCCACGCTGATGTGGTGAACAAGACAATGATTGAGGCAGGTTGGGATGGATTCCGAGCTTAAGCTGGAACTCGAGTGGGGCGACCCGGAACTGCAGCCGAAACCACGGCTGGCGGGCGCGCTGTCCTTGCTGCTCCACTTGTTGGCTGCTGTGTTCATTTGGCAAGCCCCAGAAGAAATTTGGTTGCCCAGCGCAGTGGAGCGGACCATGGAGGCCGAAGCTCCGCGGCGAAAGGTAGTGCCGCTCATTGCCCCCCGTTTTGAATTAACGCAAAAAGAAGCCAACCGCGGCCCCATCAAGCAAGAAGTAAACGTGGAAGAATTGGCCGCCAACCTTGCCAAGCAAAGAGCGCCGAAGACCTTCGTGCCGCCGCCCAGCCCTCCGCAAAAAAGTGCGCCGCGGGAACAAACCCTCGAAGCGCCCCCGCAGATTTCTACGGGCGCCCAGCAAACCAGCGACATTGCCCAACTGGGCACGCCCCAACTGCCACAGATCCAAACGGCAGAGCCGCCCCGCCGCAACCCCTTTGAGCAAGTTGGCCAGAATGCCGGTGTGCCGAAGGGTTCCGCAAGCGGGGCTATTGCGCCGGTGCGGAAGCAAAGCCTGGACGAAATCGCCCGCGAATCGGCTCGTAGCGGGCAGGGCCGCAGCGGCATTACGGTAACTGATCTGCCGGATGTACCGCTTACGCCCCAAACCCCGCAGAATCGCATTGGCTCCAGCCTCGAACTTCTGAGCGACCCGCAAGGCGTGGACTTCCGCCCCTACATGCTCCGCATCCTGGCCATCGTGAAGAAAAACTGGTTTGCCGTTATGCCTGAGAGCACCAAGTTTGGCCGCCGCGGTCGCACGGTAATTCAGTTCGCCATCGCGCGGGACGGGCGCGTGCCGAAGCTGGTTATCGCGGGACCAAGCGGCACAGAATCGTTGGACCGCGCTGCCGTGGCTGGCATCAGCGCATCGAACCCCTTCCCTGCTCTGCCGCCGGAGTTTAAGGGCGGCGAGATTCGCCTGCAGTTTTCCTTTTCCTATAACATGCCCTAACGAGACCCGCCCGTTGCAAGTAACTTTAAACGTATGAATCGCGCAAGATTTCTCGGCGCCCTTGCTGGCTACGCACTCATCGCCCTGAGCGCCGCTTTCACCTTGGAGAAAGAGTTGCTGTGGGCCGTGTGGGTCCTGATGGGTGGCTTAGCCTTCAAGTCTTGGATCGCCCTGGAGCAGGGCAAGAAAAAGCAAACAAACGAAAAGCAGGACTAGCGGCTGGTTCCCGCATCCCGCCGCAGAAACTTGGCCCCCAGCATTCCGCCCAAGCTGGTCAGCACGGTGGCGCCGACAAAGTAGATCGCCATAAAAAACAGTATCGATGCGGACAGCAAAAGCGGATTGGCCAGAATTTTTTTCACTTGTTCAATGTCCGCTGGCGGCAGCTTGCCCCGCAACGCTTCGTCCGGCACCCGCGCCAGTTCGCCTGATTCCAGGGCCGGAATGAGGCTAATGGTGAATAGCACGAGGAAGATCAGGAAAATGAAAATCCCGGTAATCCATCCCAGGCGGGCCCCCTGTTTGGCCGAAAGCACCGCACCGGTGCGGCGCTGGTAGAGCAACACAGCCAAAAGGCCCGAGGCGATGGTCAAGAAAAAGATGCCCAGGAAGCTAAGTCCGATGGCCTGCGAGAGGGGCACGAAAATCAAAACGGCACAGGCCGCCACAATCAAGCCGATGCGAACCGCGTGGCCATTGGAAAAGGTAATGTCTCCGAGCGCGGCCAGGGCGGGCGACAGAGTATCCACCGGTGTTGGAGCGGCCGCGGCTTCCCCTTGGGTTTCCGCCGCCTGTTCGGCTTCGTCTTCCAACAGCGGCTCAAAGGTGGGTTTGCCGCAACGGTGGCAAAAACGCGCGTCTTCCACCAAACGCGCCCCGCAACTGCATAGCTCTGCCACGCTTTCAGAGTATCAACTGAGGCAGGAGACTCAAGCACTTGCCGCTATCCTAACTAGGAACAGCAGAACGACCGGATGAAAAAACTACTTGCACTGAACCGTGGCGAAATCGCCATCCGCATTTTCCGCGCCGCCAATGAACTGGGCCTTCGCACGGTGGCGGTTTATTCAAAAGAAGACCGCCTGAGCCTGCACCGCTTCAAGGCGGACGAAGCCTATTTGATTGGCGAGAACAAAGGGCCGATTGAAGCTTACCTGGACGTGGAAAACATCGTGGCCACGGCGGCCAGCGTGGGCGTTGATGCCATCCACCCGGGCTACGGATTCTTGAGCGAAAACCCCGCGCTGCCGCGTGCCTGCGCCAAGCACGGCATTACGTTTGTTGGTCCTTCGGCGGAAATCCTGCAGTCCTTGGGCGATAAAACTGCTGCCCGGAACCTGGCCATCCAAGCGGGCATACGCATTGTGCCCGGAACTCCAAAGGCGATTACCAAGCAATCAGAAATCGATAAGGCGGCCAAGGAAATTGGCTTCCCCCTGATCATCAAAGCCGCCTTCGGGGGCGGTGGGCGCGGCATGCGCGTTGTGAACAATGCCGACGAATTCGCGCCCAAAATCGAAGAAGCGCGGCGGGAAGCCGGTGCGGCCTTTGGCAACGATGCCGTCTTTCTGGAGCGCTACATACGCGCCGCCCGCCATGTGGAAATCCAAATCCTTGCCGATACCCAGGGCAATGTCCTGCACCTGCACGAACGCGATTGCAGCGTGCAACGCCGCCACCAGAAGGTGGTGGAAGTGGCGCCCGCGGTAAACCTTGACCCACGCATCCGCCGGGAACTGGCCGACGCCGCCGTGGCGCTGGCCAAAACCGCCGGCTACGTCAACGCGGGCACCGTGGAGTTCCTGGTGGACGTGGACCGCAACGAGTGGTACTTCATTGAGGTAAATCCCCGCGTGCAGGTGGAGCACACAGTTACGGAAGTGGTCACCGGCATCGACATCGTCCGCAGCCAAATCCAAATTGCCCAAGGCCACAGCTTGCACGGCGATGTGATTGGGCTTCCTGCACAGGAAGAAATCGCGGTGCACGGTTACGCGCTGCAATGCCGCGTCACCACCGAAGACCCCTCGCAGAATTTTGTGCCGGACTACGGCCGCATCCAAACCTACCGCTCGCCCGCCGGTTTCGGCATCCGCCTGGATGGCGCTTCCGCCTATGGCGGCGCGGTGATCACGCCCTATTACGACAGCCTGTTGGTGAAGACTACTGCTTGGGGGCGGGACTTCAACCAGGCTTGCCAGCGCATGGACCGCGCCCTGCGCGAGTTTCGCATTCGCGGCGTAAAAACGAACATCCCGTTTCTCGAAAACGTGGTGAACCACCCGCAATTCCAAGCTGGCGAGATCACCACCCGCTTCCTGGAAGAAACACCGGGACTGTTCAAGTTCAAACAGCGCAAAGACCGCGCCACCAAGATTCTCAGCTTCCTGGCGGAAACTTTGGTGAACGGCAACCCGGAAGTAGCAGGCAAACCACGCCCCGCGCAGTTCCGCACGCCCCGCATACCCGCTGCCATTGCCGGGCCTCCGCCTAACGGCACGCGCCAATTATTGGATGAAATGGGCTCCGAAAAATTTGCCGCCTGGACCCGCGAACAAAAACGCCTGCTCCTCACGGACACCACCTTCCGCGACGCGCACCAATCCCTGATGGCCACGCGCATGCGCACCTATGACATGATGGCCATTGCCAATTTTGTGGCCCATCGTCTGAGCGGTCTTTATTCGCTGGAAATGTGGGGCGGCGCGACGTTTGACGTCTCCATGCGCTTCCTGCTCGAAGACCCCTGGCAAAGGCTACGGCGCCTGCGGGAAGCCATTCCGAACATCTGCTTCCAAATGCTGTTCCGCGCCTCCAACGCGGTGGGCTACACCGCCTATCCGGATAACGCGGTGCGCGAGTTCATCAAGGAAGCCGCCGCGCAAGGCATCGACATTTTCCGCATCTTCGATTCCTTGAATTGGCTGCCGAACATGAAGGTGGCCATTGAAGCCACGCGCAAAACGGGGCGCATCGCCGAAGCCGCCATCTGCTACACCGGCGACCTGTTGGATCCGCAGCGCACCAAGTACTCGCTGGATTACTACGTGCGCATGGCCAAGGAATTGGAAAAGATGGGCGCCCACGTGCTGGCCATCAAAGACATGGCCGGGCTGGCCAAACCCTACGCGATTGAGATTCTCGTCAAGGCCCTGCGCGAAGAAGTGGCCCTACCCGTACACTTCCACACCCACGATTCCAGCGGCTTGAACGCGGCCTCCATCTTGAAAGCCGCGGAGGCCAAAGTGGACGTGGCCGACGCCGCCGTGGCCAGCATGTCCGGCTCCACTTCCCTACCGAACCTAAACAGCGTGGTCGCGGCCTTGGCCCACACCAAGCGCGACACGGGCCTGGACTCCTCCGCCCTGCTTGCCTACAGCGAATACTGGGAAGCCGTACGCCACAATTACAGCGCCTTCGACACCAGCCCGCGCCACGGGCTGGCGGACTTGTACATTCACGAAATGCCCGGCGGGCAATACACCAACCTTCGCGAACAAGCCGAACAAATGGGCCTGGGCTCCCGCTGGCCGGAGGTTGCCCAAATGTACGCCGATGTGAATGCCGCCTTTGGCGACATTGTGAAGGTCACTCCTTCCAGCAAAGTCGTGGGCGACCTGGCGCTCTACCTCATCAGCCGCGGCATGAGCATGGAGCAGTTTCTCGCCCTCCCCGTCGACCACAGCCTTACGCTTCCCAATTCCGTTATCGACATGTTCGAAGGCAGCCTGGGCGAGCCCGAAGGCGGCTGGCCCAAAAAGGTAGCAGCCATTATTCTGCAGGGGCGCAAGACCATCAAAGGCCGGCCCGGGGCCAAGCTTCCTCCAGCAAATTTGGAAGACCCCTCCAAGAGCCGCACGGACCTGCTCAGCAGCATCATGTATCCCGATGTCTTCGCGAAATTCGCCAAGGCCCGCGCCACCTACGGCGACATTGAAGTGCTGCCCTCCACGGCATTTTTCTACGGCATGACCCGCGGCGAGGAAATCACCTTTGACCTCGAGCCCGGCAAGACCCTGATCGTGAAGTACCTCACCACCTCAGAGCCGCATCCCGACGGCACGCGCACGGTCTTCTTTGAACTGAATGGCCAACCCCGCGAAGTGCAGGTGCGGGATAAGAGCTTAAAGGCAGCAACGGCCGAGCGCACCAAAGCCGACTCCGGCAACCCGCAGCACATTGCCGCACCAATCCCCGGCGCAATTACCGCCATTCATACCCAACTCGGCGCCGCCGTGAAAAAAGGCGACCGCTTATTGGTGATGGAAGCCATGAAGATGCAGACCACCGTCACTGCCCCGCAGGACGGCAAGATTAAAGAGATTCTGGTTCGGACCGGCGAGACGGTGGAGCCCAAAGACTTGCTATTGATTCTGGAATAGCAGCCGAAGCTTCATAGCCCCGGCAAAGCGCCAGGGTCTTCTCCAGGCTGTCAATAAATTCGACACACGGCTCGCAATCGCGCAGGTATTCGCGCAACTCGGCGGAGGAGGCCGCATCGGCTTCCAACGTCGTCACCAGTCGCTCGAAAAGCTGGCGGCAGAGTTCTTCTTTATCCGCGCCCATGCTTCAATCCTTTCAATTGGCCGTCCAAGGCTTTGCGTAGGGCCAGCCGGCCCCGGTGCAGCCTTTGCTTCACCACATCCTCGGCAAGGTCCAGGATCTCTGCCGTTTCCTTCGTACTCAGTTGCTCAATGTCGCGCAAGAGCACCACGCTGCGGTAGTTGGGAGGAAGCGCACGGATGGCGCCCTCAAGCATTTCGCGCAGTTCCGCCGAGATCGCCTGCTGTTCAGGCACTTGGGACCAATCGGCAATCTCCAGCCGCACTTCGCCGTTGCGCTCCACCTTGGCGGGCATCACGTGGTCCAGCGATAGTTCCTGGCCCGGTTGCGGGGCAAACAGGCTCCGCCGCCGTTTCATCAGGCAAACATTCTTGGCAATGCGGAAAACCCACGGCCGCACCAAGGCGGGCTCGCGCAATTGATCTAGGCTCTCGAAAACGCGCATCAGGGTCTCTTGGGCAACCTCCTCGGCGTCTTCCCGCTGGCCGCACATAAGCCAGCTGTAGTGAAAAATCTTGCCGCCGAAATGGCGGGCAAAGGCTTCAAAGGCCGCGGGTTCGCGGGCCAAGAGTTGGGTGGCGAGCTGTGCTTCTTCCGCACGATCCATTCCCTATGAGCTTACGATGCCGGCATGAATTTACGATGCCTGGGCAGTCTCCAACTGCACTTCAATCGTCGGGGCATGGGTCAGCGTATTGTGCACCACACAGCTTTTCACGGCCCGCAAGATCGGCTCATGGTGGCGCTCCTCGAGGGCCGCCGTCTTCACCACGATCCGGAACGACCCCAGTCGCGCAGGCGCCGGCGCCTTTTCGGCTTCCACGGAAACCTCCAGCGAATCAGCGGGCAAATTGCGTGCCTTCAAATACTGAGCGGCATAATAGAGGCCGCAAGCGGCCAAGGCCCCCACCAGCAATTCGGTGGGCGTCATCCCTTCATCTTCGCCGCCATTGTTGGTAGGTTGGTCACACAGAATCGCGTGTCCCCGCGTTTCCACCAGTGCTTTGCTGTATCCCTGCGCTTTTGCGGTAATGATCATGACATTTGTTCAGATGCAGGTTGCGGGCAAGCGTGACAGCGCGTCACCAATTTTCCGCAAGTGCATCTGTGCTGGAGGAAATCATGCGAATCCTATTTTTCCTGCCGTTGCTTGCTTGGGGGCAAGGAAATGAATTGAGCCTCCGCCAAGCCGTGGAGAAGGCCCTGGCCAACAATCCGCGGATGGAAGGCGCCAGTGCCAGTGAAGATGCCGCCACGGCTCGCATCGCCCAAGCCAAAGCTGGCTATCTGCCCAAGGTAAACTTCAGCGAATCCTTCACCCGCAGCGACAACCCCGTCTTCGTTTTTTCCTCGCTCCTGACACAACGCCAGTTCACCGCGGAAAACTTTGCCCTCGGTCCGCTGAACCGCCCGGACTTTTTGAATAACTTCCAGTCGCAACTGGCCGCGGACCAAATTCTGTTTGACGCCGGCCAAACCCGCCGCGCCGTCAACAGCGCTCGCCTTGCTTTGCAAATGAGCCAGCAGGATACCCAATTGGCCAAGCAACGCCTGGCGGCGGCCGTTGTCCAAGCCTACTTGGATGCGCAGGTGAGCGAGGCACAACTCGCCGCCACCGATCAAGCGCGGAAATCCGCCGAGGCGGATCTCGAACAAGCGCAGAACCGGTTGTCCGCAGGAATGGCCACGGAGGCCGATGTGCTCAGCGTTAAGGTCTACCTGGCGCAGATTGACGAGCAAAAGGCCAACCAGCTTGCCGCCCGCGCAACCGCCCTAGCAACCTTGAACGATGCCTTGGGCTTGCCGCTCGAGGCCGAGCACAAGCTAAGCACCCGCCTGCAGCCGCTTCTTCCGGCAAGCCAAACGCTGGCCGCGCTCGAACAACAGGCCAGCACCTCCCGCCCGGAACTGGAGCAAACTCGCCTTGCCCAAAAGTTGGCCACCAACGACCAGCAAGCCGCCAAGGCGCTCTATTTGCCGCAGGTTTACGTGCGCGGCGCGGTGGAAGCCAACCGGCAGAACTTCGCCACCAAGGGCGGCGCGAACTGGCTGGTGAGCGTGGGCTTGCGTTGGAATCTTTTCAATGGCGGCGCGGACCGCGCCAAAGTGGTGGAAAGCGCGGCGCACTCGCGCAAGCAAGAGGCCATGGCCAAGGTTGCCGCCTCGCAAGTGCGTTTGGAAGTCCGGCGAGCATGGGCCCAGCTTGAAGCCGCACAGTCGCGCATTGCAACTGCGAATCGCGCCCTGGAACAGGCCGAAGAATCCTTGCGCATTACGCAGAACCGCTACGGCGCTGGCCTCGCCACCATGACGGACCTCTTGCGCACCGAAAGCAGCCGCCTGGAAACGCAAACCCGCCTGCTGGCCGCCATCCACTTCCAACGCCTGGCCGCCACCCACCTCGCCTTAGCTACGGCCGACCTAACCGCCAATTCGGAGATATTGCAATGAAAATTCCATCACCCTGGATAGCTGCCACATTCTCGCTGCTCTGGCTGGCAGCCTGCGGCAAAGAACATGCGGCGGCCCCCGCAGCCAAACCAAAGGAGAAGGTGAAAGTTTCGGCATTTCGCCTGGCCCCACAGGAAGTAGCCACGCAAAGCGAAGCCACCGGTACCGTCACCGCCAAGACCTCCGCGCAAATTGCCGCGCGCACGATGGGCTACGTGCGGGAATTGCGCGTCGCCTTGGGCGACCGAGTGAAGCAGGGCCAGGTGCTGGCTGTCCTCGAAGCCTCCGAAGCCGCTAGCGGCGCCCAACAGGCCCGCGCCATGAAGCAAGAAGTTGAAAGCGTGCTCCCGGAAGCCGAAAGCGCCATTGCCGCGGCCGAAGCGCAATTGGAGTTGGCGCAAGTAACCCAACGGCGCATGAAGGAATTGCTCGACAAAAAGTCCGCCACCGCCCAGGAGTTTGACCAGGCCAATACGCAACTCAAGTCTGCCGCCGCGCAGGTGTCGCTGGCCAAGGCCAAGCGCGGCCAATTGGGAGCTCGCCTGGCGCAGGCCGACCAAGCCATCCGCCAGGCCAACATCCAAGTGGGATACGCCACGGTTGTGGCGCCCTTCTCTGGGGTGGTTGCCGCCAAACACCTCGAGGCCGGCTCGCTGGCCACTCCCGGCCAGCCGCTGCTGACGCTAGAACGCGATGGCGCCTACCAATTGGAAGCGAGCGTAGACCAGGGCAGCTTGGCGAAGTTCAAAGTGGGCCAGGCCACAGAAGTAGTGCTCGATGGTCTTGCCGCGCCCTTGGCCGGCCGGGTTACCGAGGTGGTGCCCACCATCGATGCCGCCACGCGAAGCGGAACCGTGAAGATCAGCCTGCCCGCTGTGGCAGGCTTGCGCAGTGGCCTCTTCGGGCGCGCCCGCTTTGCCGGCGAAGCCCGGCGCGTGTTGCTGCTGCCGAAGACCGCCATCCGCGAAACCGGTCAGTTGGCGAGCGCTTTTGTGGTGGAAGACGGCATCGCCCGCTTGCGCATGGTCACGCTCGGCGCAGCCATAGGCACACAGTTGGAAGTTCTTTCCGGCTTAGCAGAGGGCGAAAACGTGGTGAACCCCGTTCCCCCCATGCTGGAAGACGCGCAGCCGGTTGAGGTACAACAATGAAGGCCAAGGAACCAAGCCTCGGCCCCGCCGGGCAATTCGCGCAGCTTTGGATTGATTCCAAGCTCACGCCGCTCTTCATCGTGGCTTCGGTCCTCGTCGGCATCTTCGCCGTCGTGAATCTGCCCCGCGAAGAAGAGCCGCAAATTTCCGTCCCCATGATCGATGTCTTTGTCTCCTTGCCAGGGGCCAGCGCACGCGAAGTGGAAGAGCGCGTAACCAAACCCATGGAGAAACTGCTTTGGGAAATTTCGGGAGTGGAGTACCTGTACTCCACCTCCAGCCCCGGCCAAGCTCTGGTGATTGTGCGCTTTCTCGTGGGGCAGAACATGGAGCAATCCCTGGTCCGCTTGAACCAAAAGCTGCAGGCCAACTTCGACCTCATTCCTCCCGGCGCCTCGCCGCCCCTGGTGAAGCCCCGTTCCATTGACGATGTGCCGATTCTCGCCTTGACGCTATCGAGCAGCCGCTACTCCGACTTTGAACTGCGCCGCATCGCCGCGCAATTACACGATGTCGTGAAGCAAACCCCCGACGTCAGCGCCGTGGAACTCCTCGGCGGGCAAAGGCGCAAGATCACGGTCACGCTCGACCCCAATCGTTTGGCCGCCTACGGCGTGTCTCCGCTGGGCATCGCACAAGCCCTGGGCGCGGCCAACCAAAGCCTGCCGGCCGGCGCAATCGCCAAAGAAAACCAACAGATTCTGCTCGAGGCGGGCGACTTTTTGCGCAGTGCCGAAGAGGTGCGCCAAGTCGTCATCCATGCGCAGCACGGCAGGCCCGTGCGTTTGGCCGATGTGGCGCGCGTGGAAGACGGCGGCGAAGAGGCGCTTGTCTACGTCCGTTACCGCTCCAAAGAGAGAACCAACGGGGCTAACCACTCTGCCGTAACCCTGGCCATTTCGAAGCGCCCCTCCACCAACGCCATCGCCGTTGCCGAAGCCGTATTGGCGCGCGTAGACAGCACCAAGGCCAAACTGCTGCCCGCCGGCGTGGATATCGCCATCACCCGGCACTACGGGGAAACCGCCCAGGAAAAGTCCAATGAGCTCTTGGAGCACATGGCTATCGCGGTTATCAGTGTGAGCGTGTTGATTGCGCTGGTGCTCGGGCGGCGGGAATCGGTTATCGTCTTTCTCGCCATTCCCGTCACCTTGGCGCTCACACTGGCCGTTTTCTATTTCTATGGCTTCACCCTCAACCGCATCACGCTCTTCGCGCTCATCTTCTCCATCGGCATTCTGGTGGACGATGCCATTGTGGTGGTGGAGAACATCGTCCGCCATTGGCGCATGCCGGAGAATGCCGAGCGCGCACCCTTCCAGGTAGCCGTCGAAGCTGTCAGCGAAGTGGGCAACCCGACGATACTGGCCACCCTCGCCGTCATCGCCGCCATTCTGCCCATGGCCTTTGTGGGCGGGTTGATGGGCCCGTACATGCGCCCCATTCCGATTGGCGCCACCGCCGCCATGGTCTTCTCCTTAATAGTCGCCTTCCTGGTTACACCCTACGCCGCGGTGCGCATCTTGAAGCGCGACGAAGCCGGGCACGAGGAACACGCCGAGGATTGGTTCACCCGCTGGTACCGCCGCTTCATGGGCCGGCTATTGGCCTCGCCCATGGCGCGCTGGTCCTTTCTGGGCGGCACATTCCTTCTGCTGCTGGCGGCTTGCTCGCTGGTTTACTTCGGCGGCGTGAAGATGAAGATGCTCCCCTTCGACAACAAGAGCGAGTTCCAGATCATCATCGACATGCCCAACGGTACGTCGCTCGAGAAAACGGCCAGCGTCGCGCAAGCCCTGGCCACCGAAGTGGAAAAGCAGCCGGAAGTGACGGAGGTTATCACCTACGTCGGCACGGCTTCACCCTATAACTTCAATGGCCTGGTGCGGCACTATTACCTGCGCCGCGGCGCGCAAGTGGCAGACCTGCAGGTGAACCTGCTGTCGAAGCACGATCGCAAATTGCAAAGCCACGACATTGCCAAGCAAGTACGCGCTCGCATCGCTCCCCTCGCGGCGAAATATGGCGCGCGCATCAAAGTGGCGGAGGTCCCTCCCGGTCCTCCCGTATTGGCCACGCTGGTGGCGGAAATCTTTGGGCCCAACCTGGACCAACGCATTGCCTTGGCGGATCAAGTGAAGCGCCTCTTCCGCGAAAGCCCCGGCGTCGTCGACGTGGATTGGTTTGTCGAAGACCCGCAACCCAAGCTCCGCTTCCGCGTTGACCAGGAAAAAGCAGCCCTTAGCGGCATCAGCCGCACCCAAATAGCCCGCACATTGCAATTGGCCACAGCAGGCTACCCGGCCGGCCTGCTCCACGTGGACAGCGAAAAGGAAGACATCGCCATTGAACTGCGGCTTTCGCGCGCCGACCGGGCCAGCCTTTCGCAATTGCTCAGCCTGCGCGTCGCCGGCCCCGGCGGCCAAAGCGTCGCCCTGGCGGAGCTTGTTCATGCCGAGCAAGGCGTCGAAGAGAAAAGCATCTATCACAAGAATCTGATGCCCGTTACGTACGTCATTGCCGACGTCGCAGGGGCCACGGAAAGCCCGGTCTACGCCATTCTCAACCTCGCCCCGAAGCTCGAAGCATTGGGCCTGGTGCAAAACTACACCGAGGTTCCCCACAATGCCAGCGCCTACGAGATGAAGTGGGACGGCGAATGGCACGTCACCTACGAAGTGTTTCGCGATTTGGGCATTGCCTTTGCGGCGGTGCTGATCCTGATCTACGGCTTGATGGTGGGCTGGTTCAAGTCCTTCGTCACCCCCATCGTCATCATGCTGGCCATCCCCTTCTCGTTGGTGGGCATCATGCCCGCCCACGCGGCAATGGGCGCCTTCTTCACCGCCACTTCCATGATCGGCTTCATGGCCGGCGCGGGCATTGTGGTGCGCAACAGCATCATCCTGGTGGACTTCATTGAACTCCGCCTGGCGGAAGGCCACTCCCTGGCGCAGGCCGTCATCGACTCGGGCGCCATCCGCTTCCGGCCTATGCTGTTAACCGCGGCAGCCGTCGTCGTGGGGGCCTCCGTCATCCTCTTCGACCCCATTTTCCAAGGCTTGGCCATTAGCCTGATGGCGGGCGAAATTGCTTCGCTCCTGCTCAGCCGCATGGCCGTGCCCATCTTCTACTACCTCTTCAACCAAAACAAGAAAGGAACCCTTGCCGTATGAACCTGGAAAGAATGCTCCGAATGATTGCCGGAATTGTGGTGATGACCAGCGTGGCCCTTGGCCATTTCGTGCACCCCAATTGGTACTACTTCACTGCCTTCGTGGGCTTGAATCTGTTTCAATCCGCCTTTACCAACTGGTGCCCGATGATGACCTTCCTGCGAAAAATGGGCGTCAAGAGCGCCTAAATTTGCCGCAACTTTTTTGGCGTGGTGGGGTTTCGATAGTCAGATTGGCAAGACAGAAAGGAACTCTCACCATGACCAACTTCATCTTCACCTTTGCCGTTACCGCGGCCCTCTGCATCCCCACGCTTTCGGCCCAGAACATTTACCAGCGGGAAAGCAACCAGGATGCCCGCATCCGCCAAGGCATACGCACCGGCTCCCTTAATGCCCGCGAAGCCGCTCGTTTGAACGCGCTCTCCAATGAAGCGCTACGCGATGCCCAGCGGGACGCCCGCGACGGCGGCCGCTTCACTTACGCCGAACGCATGGAAGCCCAGCAGGAATTCAACCAAGTGAGCCGCCGCATCTCCCGCGCCAAGGCCAATTAGCTTTTCCCTCTAACTATTCCCTTTGGCCGCTTCCCCTTGCCGAGGAGGCGGCTTTTTTTAGGCCAGGCGTTTTTTAAGCTACGCGCTCGCTCGCCCCCACTCGCGCCAACCCCACCTCGCGGAAGGGATAAAACTCATGCCGCCGCGTCCACAAAGGCAGCGGTAAGCAAGCCTCCGCCGTAGCGCATTCGCTCGCCCAATCCATCAAGCTCTCGTATTGCCACTGCTCAGAGATCTGCCCCAGCCACGTCTGCCCGTGGTCGCTGATTACCGTCACCACGTTGTAGACATCGCACGGCCCCAAACAGCCGGCAATCGTCAAGTGCACCTTCTTGGTCAACTTCCGCTCTTTGAATTGCTGCTTCAGCCAATCCACGGGAACCGCCGGGTTGCCCTTCTCCACCTTGCCGCAGCAGCAACCGTTGCACACCAGAATGTGCGCCCAAACATGCCGTTTTGTTGTCATGGAACCAATACCGCTACCTTTCCCGCGTCTGTACCAATGGCCAGGGACTTTTCGTCCGGGCTCCAAACCAGTTGCGCAATAGCCGTGCCGAAGTGTTCAGTCGATAACGGCTGGTCGCTCTTCGCGGGCTGCCAAACGGCCACCAAGCCCTCCAGGCAACCACTGGCCAAATAGCCGCCTTTGCTTTGAAACGCCAGCGCGCTTAGCAGATTGGCGTGAAAGTCAAGCATTTGCGGCTTCGTTCCCGCCGGGCCCTTCCCACTGCAATCCCAAACGATAACGGTGGCGCTTCCCCCGGTCGCCAGGTAGCGGCTCTTCGGGTCCCAGGCGAGTTCGCGAATCTTCGAACGGTAGCCCCACATGTGCAGGTCCTTGCCAGTGGCGAGGATCCAGAAATGCACCGTGGCGTCCTGGTTGCCCGTGGCAATGTATTTTCCATCAGGACTCCAGGCCAGCTTCAGCACACTTCCCTTCCAATCAAAATGCTTCATTGGCGTAGCTTGCGCGGCGTTCCACATCCAGACGCCGCCATAGCTGCCGGTGGCCAACTCGTTCCGCAAGGGGTGCCAGGCAATGTCGGCAATCGTCGCCGGATGGTCCGCAAAATCCTGCAACAATTCCCCGCTCTGGCTGTCCCAAAGGCGCAGCTTCCGCCCCGCGCCCGTAGCCAGCAAACTGCCGTCGGCACTGTAGGCAAGTTGCTCCACCCAAGGCGCGCCACCTTCCAAAACCAAACGCGGCGCCTCGCCATCCAAAGTCCAGATGCGCGCTTTGCCGTCCTGCCCCACCGTGGCAAATTCTGTGCCCTTCGGATGCCAGCGCACGGCGAAGGAACCCTGCGCATGCGCCTCCACTACTCGCACCCGGCGGCCGCTCTTTGCCTCCAACAACGCCACTTCGCCACCCACCAGCGCCGCCCCCAGAACTTCGCCCCCGGGCTGCCACGCTAAGCCGATGATGTGCTCGCCTAGATCAACGCTCCAACTTGGCGCCAGTGCGCGGGCCTTAGCCGCGCTTTTCAGGCCAGGCATTGGCGGAACCCTTCGGTTAACTCTTGCCGGTCCAGGTTCCGGCCAATGAAGATCAATTGGTTGCGCTTTTCTTCTTCACTCTTCCAAGGGCGGTCCGGGCGGCCGTCAAACAGCATGTGAACGCCCTGGAACACGTAGCGGCTCTCCTGCCCCTTGATGTTCACCAGCCCCTTCATGCGGAAGATATCGGTGCCTTTGGTTTGCAGCAACTGGCTCAACCATTGGTTGAACCGCTTGCCATCAATGGCCCCTTTTTCGAGAATCCCCACGCTCGAAACTTCTTCGTCGTGCTCGTGGTCCGGCTTAAATTCATGCGAGGCCAAGACCGGCACTTCTTCGCCTTGGGCATCCCGCAACACGGCGCCAAATTCCTCCGGCAAATGCTGCGTGAACAACGCGTAGTATCCCGCCTCCTCCACTTCTAGGGAGAAATTGCTCGGGCAAGGCACTTCTGTGGCCTCCTTCCGAATGGCGTTCTCAATCGCCTCAAACAGCGCTTCCTGGCCGGTCCCGTTCGCGCGCTCCAGGGCAACTTCCATGCTCGGGTCTGGCCCTTCGTGGATCACCAAACTGTAGACGCCAGGCTTCAGCTCGTAAATCCCGCCCCATTCAAACGGGTACTCCGGCTCCATAAACTTCGGGTCGATTTCCATGGCGCGGTCCAGATTAAAGCCGCCCACGTTCACCACCTTGTCCACCTCCACGGCCGCGTTCGTGGTGCGGTAAATCTTGGCCTGCGCGTTCATATTGTGGATGCGCTTTTCCAGCAAATCCAGCTCCGCCGCTGGCACCAAGTCCGACTTGTTCAAGATGATCACATCGGCGAACGCAATCTGCTCCTTGGCTTCTTCGCTGTCGTCAATGTGCTGCCAGATGTGCTTGGCGTCCACCAGCGTCACAATGCCGTCCAGGCGCAGCTTGCTCTGCATCTCATCGTCGGCATAGAAGGTTTGCGCCACGGGCCCCGGGTCGGCCATGCCGGTAGTTTCCACCAGGATGTAATCGAAACGGTCCTTGCGCTTCATCAAGTTGCCCAGGATGCGAATCAAATCCCCGCGCACGGTGCAACAAATGCACCCGTTGTTCATCTCGAAAACTTCTTCCTCGGCGCCAATCACCAGTTCATTGTCGACGCCAATTTCGCCAAACTCGTTCTCGATGACCGCGATTCGTTTGCCGTGCTCTTCGGTCAGGATGCGGTTCAGTAAGGTAGTTTTGCCGGAGCCGAGAAAGCCGGTCAGCACGGTCACGGGCACTTTGTCTGCGGTGGTGTTCTGCATGGGGTTCTTCTTGATAATGAGTTAGCTTTCTCATTATAGACTATTCTCCTCTTTGCCCTCGCCGCCGGAATACATTTGAAGAATGCTCTCCCTCCGCTACCTCGTGCCTGCCCTGGCCATGATGCTGGGCTGGGGACTGCGTGGATTCATCGGCGGAGGCCCCTTCGGCGCCATGATTCCCGGCGCAATGTTCGGCCTAAGCCTCCTGTTAACCCGCCCCGCAACCCCTGCCGCTTTGTTCGCGGCCTACAGTGCCGTGGCCCTTGGCTTTGGCGGCGAAATGACCTACGGCCAAACCGTCGGCTTCATCGTCCAGCGCGAAACCTTTTGGTGGGGCTTTCTCGGGCTTGCTGTGAAAGGAGCCGTTTGGGGCGCTTTGGCCGCACCGTTCTTGGCCCTGGGCGCAAGAGCTCATCTCGCTGTACAAGCCAAACTGCTCCGCGTGGCCGCGCTCTTGGCCGTGGTGGCGACATACTTGGGGTGGATGTGGGTCAACCACCCGAAGCTGATCTACTTTTCGAACCGTCTGGACCGGCCGCGCGAAGAAGTCTGGGCCGGAGTTTTGCTGGCGGCCTTGGCGGTAACGATTCTGATGAAGAGTTGGCGCCTTACCCTTGCGGGCTTTCTCGGCGGGGCCATCGGCTTCGGCTTTGGGGGCGCCATCCAGGGGGTTGGCCGGATTTTTTTCGCCGAATGGAATCTGCACTGGTGGAAGTATATGGAGTTCTTCTTCGGCTTCGCCCTTGGCTACGCGCTGGCGCTCGCGTTTCCCGAAGAGCAGGAACAACAGGAGATCCAATTGCCCAAGGCCCCCATCTGGTTCGAGTACCCCGCCGCGGCGGCGCTCGTTGGCTTGCTGGTTCTGGTGGCCAACGTGGCACAGTCGCGCTTCGGCTACATGCTGGCCGCGCTGCCGGCCTTGATTGTCGTCACGCGTTGGCCCTGGCTGGCGGGCCACCTGGCTTATACCGCCACCTTCTTCGCCTTTGCGCTCGACGTCACTTCTCTCTACCCCGCCATCGCCGCTTCGTTGGCTTTTGCGGTGGGCACGGCCCGCTGGCGCGACCGTCCCTGGGCCATGCTCATGGCGACCACCTGGAGCGCCGTCGCCTACGCGCTGCTCAAGTTTGCCACCGGCAAAGACGGCCTTAGCGGTTTGCTGGACCACATCGCGTTTGCCTTCGTGGCCATGGCGGCTCTCTTAACCTGGGCCACGCGGGAACACTTCCGCCAAGGGGCATTTCAACATGATCAAGCGGCGTAATTTCCTACTTTCCTCCACGGCAGCAATTGCGGGCAAAGCCCGTGCGCAAGGGCTCTCTCCCCGCTACCGCCTGGGCTTTGCAGGTTTAGGGCCCTTGTACTTTGGCATGCCGGAAGCGCAAATCGCCGAGCGATTTGGCGAAGCATTGGAAGAAGCCGAAGCTCCCGGCGAAGCCTGCCACGCGCGCCGCTTCGCCACCTCCGGCGCTTCTCCGTTGACTGGGCTTGTCTTAATCATCCGCAACGGCCGCCTTGCCCGCCTAGATGTCGATACGCCCGATTGGCAGACGCAATCCGGTGCCCGCGTTCGCATGCCGGAGGGCGAGTTGCGCAAGATCTACGGCCGGCGCTTGCGCGAGGAACCGCACCCCATCGACGTTACTGGCCGCCTGCTGCTGTTGAGCGCCCAGGAAGCCAATCTACGCCATCTGGCCATCGTCTTTGAATCGGACGGCGACCGCGTTACCCGCATCCGCGCCGGCCTGGCGAAGGACCTCACTCGCCTCGAAGAATGCCCTTAGTTGGGCACCTCAAGCAAGCATTGCTTTCCAGGCATCTTCATCTTTGCCAATGGATAGCTTATTGGCGCAACGCACCAGGGGCAGGCGCAAAAGTTTTGGCTCCTTTTCGATGCGAGCCAGCAGATCTGATTCCGACACCTTCAGATACTTCAAGCCCGCCGCTTCGTATTCTTTGCCTTCTTTATCAAGCAAAGCATCCAGACCAAAGCGATCAAGGAAGCGTTTGATCTCGCCCGGGCTCATGGGCTTCACCTTCAAATCCACGTAATGGATCGCCACGCGCCGCTCCTTGAAAAAGCGCTCGGCGGCGCGTGTCTCCTGCGAATTCTTCACGCCGAAAATTTGGGCGCTTAGGGGTGCTGGTTTACCCTTCGTCATCTTGTTGCGCGGCGAGCTTGGTAATTACGGAAAGGTCTTCCAGCGTGGTGACATCGCCGGCGACGGTATTCGTGGTTACCAATTCGCGCAGCAAACGGCGCATAATCTTGCCGCTGCGCGTCTTGGGCAACGCATCGCTAAAGCGGATTTCCTCGGGCCGCGCAAAGGCGCCAATTTCGTGGGCCACCCATTGCCGCAATTCCTTCGACAGCTCTTCGTGGTTCCAATCGCCCTTCTTGAGCGTGACGAAGCAGCATACGGCTTGGCCCGTGATTTCGTGCGGCTTACCCACCACGGCCGCTTCGGCAACCGCTGCGTGCCGCACCAGCGCGCTCTCCACCTCCATGGTCGACAAGCGGTGGCCGGAAACGTTCAGCACATCGTCCACGCGGCCCAGCACCCAGAAGTAACCGTCTTCGTCGCGCCTGGCAGCATCGCCCGTGAAGTAATTGCCCGGCATGCGGGACCAGTATTGCGCCTCGTAGCGTTGCGGATCGCCCCAAATGGTGCGGATCATGCTGGGCCAGGGGCGGCGCACAATCAAGTAGCCCTCCTGGTTGGCTCCCACCGAATTGCCATCCAGATCCACAATATCGGCCATAACGCCCGGCATAGGCAGCGTGCCGGAACCCGGCTTCAAGGGCACCGCCCCGGGCATGGGGGCAATCAGGATCGCCCCAGTTTCGGTTTGCCACCACGTGTCCACAATCGGGCAACGTCCCTTGCCGATGACGTTGTAATACCATTCCCAGGCCGCCGGGTTGATTGGCTCGCCCACGCTGCCCAACAGGCGCAGGCTTGAAAGGTCGTGCCCCTCGGGCCATTGGTTGCCCTGCCGGATGAGAGCGCGAATCGCCGTCGGACTCGTATAGAAAACCGAGGCCTTGTATTTTTCAACAATCGCCCACCAGCGGTCAAAGGCCGGATAGTCGGGCGCGCCTTCGTAAATAATTTGCGTGGCCCCGTTCGCCATCGGCCCGTAGACGATATACGTGTGCCCGGTTACCCAGCCAATGTCGGCCGTGCACCAGTAAACGTCGTTTTGCTTCAAGTCTAAAACCCATTGCACGGTCATCGTGGCCTGCAGCAGATAGCCCGCCGTGGTGTGCAGGATGCCCTTGGGCTTGCCGGTGGTGCCGGAGGTGTAGAGCACATACAGCGGGTGCTCGCTGTCCAGCGGCACCGCGGGGCACTCAGGCGAGGCTTGCGCCACAAGTTCGTGCATCCAATGGTCGCGGCCGCTGTGCATCGAGACTTCGCCATTGGTGCGCTGGCAAACAATCACAGATTCCACCGTGGGGCAATCCGTCAAACTCTCGTCCACGGCCGGCTTCAAGCGGATCTCTTTGCCGCGGCGCCATCCGCCGTCGGCGGTAATCACCAGTTTCGCGCCCAGGTCCTGAATGCGCGCCTTCAAAGCTTCGCTCGAAAAGCCCCCGAACACCACACTGTGCGTAATGCCCAGCCGTGCGCAAGCCAGCATGGCAAAGACAGCTTCCGGAATCATGGGCAGGTAGATGATGGCGCGGTCGCCCGTCACCAGGCCCAGCCCCTTAATCGCGTTGGCGAGCTTGGAAACTTCCGCCAGCGCTTCGGCATACGTGATGCTGCGCGTATCGCCCGGTTCACCTTCAAACAGCAAAGCCACTTTCTCGCCGTGGCCGGCCAGCACGTGACGGTCCAGGCAATTGAAACACGCGTTGGTCTTGCCCCCGACAAACCACTTCGCGAATGGCGGATTCCACTCGAATACGTGCGAGTACGGCTCAAACCAGTGAATCCACTTCTTCGCCAAATCGCCCCAGAATTCTTCGGGCTTGTCGGCGGCGTGCTGGTACAACGCATCGTAGGCGTCACGCCCGGAAACGTTCGCTTTGGCGACAAATTCCGGGGAGGGAGGGTAAACAGGAGCTTGGCTCATAGCAAAAGGGTGATTCTATCAAGGCGCGAGAATGAAGGCATGGTTGCCACAAAAAGTAGTTTGCGCGAGGATCTGCAAAATCTCGGCGTGGGCCCAGGCGAAGTGCTGATGGTGCACTCCAGCTTGCGCGCCTTGGGGCCCGTGCGTGGCGGAGCGATTGTGATTGTGGAGGCGCTGCAGGAGACCATCGGCCCGGACGGCACCCTCTTCGCCTACGTCGATTTTGAACCCTATTACGAAGACGACGATACCGAAGAAGTCCCAGTATTCGACAAACGCATTGCCCCCGCCGCGCGGGACCACGGCATTCTCCACGAAGTCATCCGCACTTGGCCCGGCGCACTGCGTAGCGATCACCCGGACGCCGGCGTTGTCGCCATAGGTCCACAAGCCGAGTGGCTCGTAAATCCGCACCCCTTGCAATATGGCTACGGCACGGGCACTCCCTTTGCCCGCTTTGTTGAGGCGGGCGGCAAGGTACTGATGTTGGGCGCACCGCTCGATACGCTGACGATTCTGCACTACGCCGAGCACCTCGCCCAGATCCCGAACAAGCGCCTGAAACATTACCGTCGCCTGATGCCCGGCCAGGGCTGGGTGGAGATCGAGGAGTTCAATACCGAAATCCCCGTGCACGAGAGATTGGCCGAAGACTATTTCTCGCAAATTGCGGAAGCCGCTTTGCGAGTCGGCTTAGGGCGCGGAGGAAAGGTCGGCCAGGGACGCAGCGCGCTTTTTCCCGCCCCCGAATTGGTGCGCTTCGCCGTCGAGTGGATCGAGCGCGAAGCTGGATAAGATGGAGAGCGGAATGGCTCTTAATCCTACGGAACAGAAAGCGCTGGTTGCGCGGCTTTACCAAGCGTGCGGGGGTGCCTACACGCCCGAACAAAGACGCAAGTTTTTCATTACCGGCCCGCAGTGGGCTGCCGCTTACGAGGGCAACGCGATTTTCCACGCCCCCACGCGCAAGCCCGTTTCTTTTGAAACGGTCATCGCCAAATACGCCGAAATTGGCATTGGCTACTGGTGCACGCACGACACCGACGTCATCCCCTACGAAGCCCTCGGCAAGCAGCAACAGGCCGACATCGTGGGCCAGATTGACGGCGCCCTCAAAAAGCATGGCCTCGCCTGTTCCATGGTCACCACAGAGACCTTCCACCACGCCGTCTTTGCCGGGGGTCCCGCGGGCGAGCAGCCGGAAGTCCGGGAATACGCCCAATGGCGCCTGCGCAACACCGTGGGCATTGGCCACGACTTAGGCGCGCAGTTTGTCGTTTATTGGCCCGGCTCGCTGGGCTACCAGATCCAAGGGGCCATGGACGAAGTGCAAACCTTGCGTTGGTTCGCCGAGGGCATGAATGCCGCCTGCGAAGCTGATATCGCCCTCGCCCAAGCCAAAGGCCGCTCCACCATGAAGCACTGCATGGAAGCCAAACCCTTTGAACCAGCCGCGGAAATTCTCCTGCCCACCTCGGACGCCATGCTCGCCTGGATCTTCTCCGGCCTTTTGAAGTACCCGGACATGGTCGGCCTCAACCCCGAATATCTCCACGAGCTCATGTGGGGCGGCGCCGTCCGCGCCTCCCTCGCCCGCGCACTGATGTGCGGCAAGCTCTTCCACTTCGACATCAACGACGGCTACCGCTTGAAGCACGACGTCGACATTGCCGTCGGTCTCGTTAACCCTCTCGATTGGCTCAACGTGCTGGTGCTGCTCCGTTCTTACGGCTTTAGCGGTCCCTTTAATCTTGACTACAAGCCGCCCAGAACCACCTCCAACGATGGCGTGTTTGACATCAGCTTCCCCACGGCCGTCGATCGCTTCATCAGCCTCTGGGAAATGGCGGGCGAGGTACTCACCGACCCCATACTGAAGGAAGCCAGCGAAGCCCTGAAAGCCGGCGCCGAAGCCTCCGGCGGCTACGACGCCACCACCATCTTCGAAGCCAACAAAGAACTCTGGAACCTGCACGAGCTTATCGCCCACCGCCTCTTCCAGATTCTCGTCGGCGCCCACAAAGGCCGCGCCTTCAGCGTGCCACAATAGGAAGAGTCCAAGGGGCGTCTGGCCAAAATGGCTGGGCTGAGATTGTACCCTTCGCACCTGATCCGGCTCATACCGGCGTAGGGATGGGCGACGAAAACCCTTTGGCGTGGAAAGGAGCACTTCCGTGCCAACTCTCGAACAAACAAGTCTTTCGACCTTTTCTTATCCCTCTTCCCGCAAAATCTATACCGGTGGCGACCTCCACGTTGCCATGCGCGAAGTCACCCTTGACCCCAGCGCCAAGGAAGCACCGCTTCCCCTCTACGACACCTCCGGCGCCTGGAGCGATCCGGCGTATGACCCCAATGACGCGCTCCCCAAACTGCGCGCCCAGTGGATCGCCGAGCGCGAACCCGTCAACGGTGCGGTCACGCAGCTTGCCTACGCGCGCGCCGGCATCATCACCCGCGAAATGGAGTACATTGCTGTACGGGAGTCCCTCGGCAACCCCGATTCCCCCATCACCCCGGAGTTCGTCCGCCAGGAAGTAGCCATTGGCCGTGCCATCATCCCGGCCAACATCAACCACCCCGAAAGCGAACCCATGATCATTGGCCGGAACTTTCTGACCAAGATCAACGCCAACATCGGCAACTCCATTGTCTGGAGCAGCGTTGAAGAAGAAGTGGAAAAGTTGCTTTGGGCCATTCGCTGGGGCGGCGACACGGTGATGGACCTTTCCACCGGCGAGAAGATCCACGAAACCCGCGAAGAAATCCTGCGCCGCTCCCCCGTCCCCATCGGCACCGTGCCTATTTACCAAGCCCTCGAAAAGGTAAAGGGCAAGGCCGACCAGTTGAACTGGAACGTCTACTACGAAACCCTGCACGAACAATGCGAGCAAGGGGTTGACTACTTCACCATCCACGCCGGCGTTCGCCTGAAATACATCCCCCTCACCGTGAACCGCGTTACCGGCATCGTCAGCCGCGGCGGCGCCATTATGGCGAAGTGGTGCCTGGACCACCATAAGGAAAACTTCCTTTACGAGCACTTTGAGGACATTTGCAAGCTCTTGCGCCGCTATGACGTCAGCTTCTCGCTGGGCGATGGTTTGCGCCCCGGCTCCATCGCCGATGCTAACGATGCCGCCCAATTCGCCGAACTCGAGACCCTGGGCGAACTCACCAAAATCGCTCACGGCTACGATTGCCAGGTAATGATCGAAGGGCCCGGGCACGTCCCCATGCACAAAATCCAGGTCAATGTGGAAAAGCAGCGCGCCCTCACCAACGATGCGCCCTTCTACACCCTCGGCCCCCTCACCACCGACATCGCTCCCGGCTACGACCACATCACCAGCGCCATTGGCGCCGCCATGATTGGCTGGTTCGGCACCGCCATGCTCTGTTATGTCACTCCGAAAGAGCACCTCGGTCTGCCCAACCGCGAGGACGTCCGCGAAGGCGTTATTGCTTACAAAATCGCCGCCCACGCCGCCGATCTCGCGAAAGGCCACCCCAGCGCCCAACGCCGCGACGACGCGCTCAGCCGTGCCCGCTTCACGTTCCGGTGGGAAGACCAGTTCAACCTGTCGCTCGACCCCGAACGCGCCAAAGAGTATCACGACGAAACGCTGCCGGCCGATGGCGCTAAAACCGCCCATTTCTGCAGCATGTGCGGCCCCAAGTTCTGCTCCATGGAATTAACGCAGCAACTTAGCGAAGACGCCAAGAAGCAGGCGGAAGCGGCGGCGGCGGGCCTTGTGCAATTTGGATGAGCAGCATCGGGAAAATGATGGTTCTGGCCGGGGGCATAATTATGCTGCTCGGCCTTGTTTTTTGGTTTGGAGATCGCTGGCCCATCAAGCCGGGGCAGCTCCCGGGCGATTTTCGCTGGCAAGGGAAGAATTGGTCGGTGCACTTTCCCTTGGCCACGAGCATTCTGCTGAGTTTGTTGTTGAGCGTGGTTTTGTGGCTGGTCAACCGAAAATAAGACAGGCCGCCCTGGAGGAAAGCGGCCTGTGGGAAGTAAGCGTTTGTGCAACGCTTGCTTCTGTTGGCCCATTGGAGGGGAAGGCCAACCTCACTAGTGTACGCCGAGTGTGAACGATTCATGAATGGTACTAAGGTACTAAAGTTGCCCCAAAAGTTCGTCTTCCATAGTTCGGGAAGTACGGGGAAAGCGAAACGGATTGAACGCCCAGCTTCTGAAATTGGACGAGAGCTGACCTACTGGGCAAAGGCCTACCCCGTGCGGAGGATCTTGAGGGTAGCGAAGACTGAGCATATCTATGGCTACCTGTGGGGATGGGCGTTGCCGGAGGCCCAGCAGGTGGAATCGATTTCCGTTCGGGGTTGGACGGTGGAAGAATTCGGTGCGTTTGTTCGATCGGGAGACCTGGTGGTGGGCTTCGCCTCTGCCTGGAAGCGTTGGCAACATCTGCGCTGGCCCGAAAATGTTACGGCAGTGCATGCGGGAGACCCAATCGTAGACGGAGTCTGTGAAGCACTACTCGAACATGGCCTTAGCCGCTGGATCGATGTTTTGGGGTGTACAGAGCACGGCGCCCTTGGGGTGCGGCACGACCGGGATAAGGTATATCATCTGTTGCCGTGGTGGCCGGATCGGCTGAGCGGGATACACATCGAAGACGAGCTGCAATGGTTGGACCACCGCAGCTTTGTGCACCTGGGCCGGAAGGGCTATTCGACCACAAAGCGAGTATCAACATCCACAAGCAGCGAATTGGCCTGAACCCGCAGGCCACGAATCGCCAGCTTGGCGATGGAAACTTTGTAGGGTCCCGATTGACTGGCCGCAACGAGCAGCTTGCGGACCTCTTCCTGAATGGGGTAGCGAATGGCACTCGCGATGGATTTTTCCAATTCGCCGCGAACTCGCCGGGCATAGAAAGAAGTTTTGCCGGTGAGAGTAACCCGAGGATTGCGGATCCGAAGCACCCCAATATCAGTATCGACCTCAGCCAATACCTCAAAAGGAAAACTATCGCCAAAACCCACGCATTTACCAAAAAGGTCCAGGCTGCTGCGACCGGTGAAAGTTGCTCGGATCACCAGGGAAGACTCTCGGGCGGCGAAGCGGGGATCAATTAGGAATGCAAAATTGCAGCGGGGGTTGGGATTTCCCTTTACGTAGTGGCGGCCGTCTTGTGTGAATAGCTGTTGGCTGAGTTGTTGCTCGAGCAACGGGAATTGGATTTCCAACTCGAGCGCGCGGACCAGCACGGGGCAGGAAAGCAGAAGAAAGCAGGCAAGCCGCATAGATCCAGGATATGCGCCGGGAAAAAGAAAACCCCGCTTAGAGCGGGGTTCTTTTGTTAATCGGGCGACGTCCTACTCTCCCACACAGTTGCCCATGCAGTACCATCGGGGCTATGAGGCTTAACTTCCGTGTTCGGGATGGGAACGGGTGGGACCCTCATGCTATGGTCACCCAAAACTTGGGATGACTTTGAATTGAATGTTGACGGGCTACAAGTTGTACTTGAAGTAAATCACTATGCTTGAGGTAAATTTTATGGTCAAGCCGAACGGGCTATTAGTAACGGTAAGCTGAATGCATCACTGCACTTACACATCCGTCCTATCAACCAGATCGTCTTTCTGGGCCCTTCAGGGAAATCTCATCTTGGGGAAGGTTTCGCGCTTATATGCGTTCAGCGCTTATCCTGACCAAACTTCGCTACTCAGCTGTGCCACTGGCGTGACAACTGAATCACAAGAGGTTTGTTCATCCCGGTCCTCTCGTACTAGGGACAAGCCCCCTCAAATTTCCTGCGCCCACCACAGATAGGGACCGAACTGTCTCGCGACGTTCTGAACCCAGTTCACGTACCGCTTTAATAGGCGAACAGCCTAACCCTTGGGAGCTTCTACACCCCCGGGATGCGATGAACCGACATCGAGGTGCCAAACCGGAGCGTCGATGTGAACTCTTGACTCCGATCAGCCTGTTATCCCCGGCGTACCTTTTATCCGTTGAGCGATGACCCTTCCATACAGAATCACCGGATCACTAAGTCCTGGTTTCCCACCTGCTTGACTTGTAGGTCTCGCAGTTAACCGCGTTTATGCCTTTGCACTCGACGGTGGATTTCCAAACCACCTGAACGCAGCTTCGAGCGCCTCCGTTACAATTTAGGAGGCGACCGCCCCAGTCAAACTACCCGCCTACCAGTGTCCCTCTTCCAGATCATGGAAGCAGGTTAGAATCACAGATTGAACAGGGTGGTATCTCACCATTGGCTCCATCGAGTCCGAAAACCCGATCTCAAAGCCTCCCACCTATCCTGCGCAGTCCAACCCATAATTCACTGATAGGGTATAGTAAAGGTGCACGGGGTCTTTCCGTCTTGTGGCGGGCATCCGGCGTCTTCACCGGAACCACAAATTCGCCGGGCGAGTTGTTGAGACAGTCGTCAGATCGTTACGCCATTCGTGCAGGTCGGAACTTACCCGACAAGGAATTTCGCTACCTTAGGACCGTTATAGTTACGGCCGCCGTTCACCGGGGCTTCAGTTCGCAGCTTCGCTTGCGCTAACCACTCCCTTTAACCTTCCGGCACCGGGCAGGCGTCAGCCCCTATACGTCGTTTTCGACTTAGCAGAGACCTGTGTTTTTGTTAAACAGTCGCCTGACGCTATTCACTGCGGCCCACTTGCGTGGGCACCCCTTCTCCCGAAGTTACGGGGTTAATTTGCCTAGTTCCTTAACAACTCATCACCCGAGCGCCTGAGAATACTCATCTCGTCCACGTGTGTCCGTTTGTGGTACAGTCACCTAACTCTCCTTAGAGGATTTTCCTGGCAGACGATCTGGCGGATTTGCCTTTCCAGATCTCCCTTCACCTAGGTTTGTAACCATTTCGCCCCTAGGCTTACGGTCTGCGTCCCCCCGTCGGTCTTGATCGAGTTTTGGTGGTCACGGAATATTAACCGTGTGTCCATCGGCTACGCCTGTCGGCCTCGCCTTAGGCACTGACTAACCCTGAGCGGATTAACCTTTCTCAGGAAACCTTAGACTTACGGCGGCCAGGGTTCTCACCTGGCTTATCGCTACTTATGCTGGCAGAGTCTCTTCTCACCGCTCCAGCCGTCCTCACGGTCGACCTTCACTGCTGTGAGAATGCTCTCCTACCGCGCACATTTCTGTGCACCCGTAACTTCGGCACTATGCTTAAGCCCCGTTGGATTGTCGGCACCGGGGTGCTCGACCAGTGAGCTATTACGCTTTCTTTAAAGGATGGCTGCTTCTAAGCCAACCTCCTGGCTGTCTGAGCCTCCCGACTTCCTTTACCACTTAGCATAGATTTAGGGGCCTTAGTTGACGGTCTGGGCTCTTCCCCTTTTGACCACGAAGCTTAGCCCTCGCAGTCTGACTCCCGTATTACACGTTCCCGGCATTCGAAGTTTGGTTGGATTCGGTAACCTGGAAAGGCCCCTAGTCCATTCAGTTCTCTACCACCGGGACGGATCATACGAGGCTAGCCCTAAAGCTATTTCGGAGAGAACGAGCTATCACGGAATTTGATTAGCCTTTCACCCCTATCCTCAGCTCATCCAAGCTGTTTTCAACCAACACTGGTTCGGACCTCCAGCCGCTGTTACACGGCCTTCATCCTGGCCAAGGATAGATCATCCCGCTTCGCGTCTAATCCCAGCGACTCAATCGCCCTATTCAGACTCGCTTTCGCTTCGGCTCGCTTTCGCTTAACCTTGCCACTGAGACTAACTAGCCAGCTCATTATTCAATAGGCACGAGGCCAGACATTCCGCTTGCGCGGCATAGTCCTCCCACTGCTTGTAGGCATGCGGTTTCAGGTACTATTTCACTCCCCTCGCAGGGGTTCTTTTCACCTTTCCCTCACGGTACTAGTTCACTATCGGTCGCAAGAGAGTATTTAGCCTTACCGGATGGTCCCGGTAGATTCTCGCTGGGTTCCACGTGTCCCGCGATACTCAGGAGCCACTGAAAGAAGGATTGCATTTTCAAATACGGGGCTGTCACCCTCTATGGCAGGCCTTTCCAGACCTTTCTCTTAACGCGTTCCTATTCCTTGTTTAACCAACTGAATCCGCGGCCGTAGCCGTCTCCGGCCCTTCCGCTTATCCAGTTGATTATTGTGGTCCTACAACCCCGGACTCTCCGTTAGAATTGTCCGGTTTGGGCTATTCCGCGTTCGCTCGCCACTACTAGCGGAATCACTGTTGTTTTCTCTTCCTCCAGGTACTAAGATGGTTCACTTCCCTGGGTTTGCCTCCTGCCCCTATGTATTCAGGACAGGATAGACTGTGTTCTCACAGCCTGGATTTCTCCATTCGGAAATCCCCGGATCACAGATTACTTGCATCTCCCCGAGGCTTATCGCAGCTAGTTACGTCCTTCATCGCCTTCTTGCGCCTAGGCATCCACACGCATGCCCTTAGTAGCTTGACCATAAAATTTACTCTACACACATTACACGCTACTCAGGCCGGCCACCCTATAATTACCCGTGCTGAGTAACTATCTCCTGGGCGGCCAGTACTATTTGTGCTTTATTATGCCCGTCAGTATTCAATTGTCAAAGATCTTGTTTCCTCGCTTCGAAAAGCTCAGAAGTCATCTCTTTTGCCACGGCTCCTGCCTGGCAACCAAAGATCGCTTCTGCTCTCTTCCAATCCGTTTCGAGTCCCTGTTTCGAGTCGCCCCGTTTCGAGCGGTTTTGGTGGGCCTGGGTAGATTCGAACTACCGACCTCACCCTTATCAGGGGTGCGCTCTAACCAACTGAGCTACAGGCCCGTATTGGCTGAAAGCTGGTGGAGCTGAACGGGATCGAACCGATGACCTCCTGAATGCAAATCAGGCGCTCTCCCAGCTGAGCTACAGCCCCCTGTACTCTTTTCTGTCTATCCGGTGAGCCAACGGGATTGCCATTCGCCCACCGGACCAACTTACGAGAGTGAACTCGTCGAGGCCAATTGGATGTCTCTTGCCGGCTGCGCTGGGCAGCCCGCATAACCACTTAGAATAATCGAGAAAATAAGGAAGCGACGATGTGGAATAGAACGGCTGTCATTTACTGAACGGCTCACCCATTGGGCAAGTCCGCTCTTCTTCAATGACTCTATCCACGTCCTCGTTTAGAAAGGAGGTGATCCAGCCGCAGGTTCTCCTACGGCTACCTTGTTACGACTTCACCCCAATCATGAGTCATACCTTGGGCCGTGGCCTCCTTGCGGTTAGCGCACAGACTTCTAGTACAACCCACTTTCGTGATGTGACGGGCGGTGTGTACAAGGCCCGGGAACGTATTCACGGCAGCATGCTGATCTGCCATTACTAGCGATTCCAGCTTCATGCAGGCGAGTTGCAGCCTGCAATCCGAACTGAGAACGGTTTTTTGCGATTAGCTCCACCTCGCGGCTTCGCAGCGCTTTGTACCGTCCATTGTAGCACGTGTGTAGCCCTGGACATAAAGGCCATGATGACTTGACGTCATCCCCACCTTCCTCCAACTTATCGCTGGCGGTCCCCTGATAGTTCCCAACTTAATGATGGCAAAACAGGGCAAGGGTTGCGCTCGTTGCGGGACTTAACCCAACATCTCACGACACGAGCTGACGACAGCCATGCAGCACCTCGACTCTAGTCCCTTGCGGGATATCCATGTTTCCATGAACGTTCGAAAGCCGTTCGAGCCCAGGTAAGGTTCTTCGCGTTGCGTCGAATTGAACCACATGCTCCACCGCTTGTGCGGGCCCCCGTCAATTCCTTTGAGTTTCAGCCTTGCGACCGTACTCCCCAGGCGGCATACTTAACGCGTTAGCTCCGGCACGAACCAACTGAATGGCTCACACCAAGTATGCATCGTTTAGGGCGTGGACTACCAGGGTATCTAATCCTGTTTGCTACCCACGCTTTCGTGTCTCAGTGTCAGTAATGGTCCAGAAAGCCGTCTACACCGCAGGTGTTCCTCCTGATATCTACGCATTTCACCGCTCCACCAGGAATTCCGCTTTCCTCTCCCATACTCCAGCATCGCAGTCTTCGGCGCACCCTCCCAGTTAAGCCGGGAGATTTCACACCAAACTTACGACACCACCTACACACTCTTTACGCCCAGTAATTCCGAACAACGCTTGCTGCCTACGTATTACCGCGGCTGCTGGCACGTAGTTAGCCGCAGCTTCTTCTGCAGGTACCGTCATTATCGTTCCTGCCGAAAGAGCTTTACACCCCGAAGGGCTTCATCACTCACGCGGCGTCGCTGCATCAGGGTTTCCCCCATTGTGCAAGATTCCCCACTGCTGCCTCCCGTAGGAGTCTGGCCCGTGTTTCAGTGCCAGTGTGGCCGTGTGCCCTCTCAGGCCGGCTACCGATCATTGCCTTGGTAGGCCGTTACCCTACCAACTAGCTAATCGGCCGCGGGTTCCTCTTCCAGCGCCTTTCGGCTTTCCTCTCCCAAGCGTATGCGGTATTAGCCCCGGTTTCCCAGGGTTATCCCCCACTAGAAGGTAGATCCCCACGTGTTACTCACCCGTGCGCCACTGTACTCAGGGATTGCTCCCCTTTCTCGTTCGACTTGCATGTGTTAAGCGCGCCGCCAGCGTTGATTCTGAGCCGGGATCAAACTCTCGTTTGAACCGTTTGAGT
>JANRIK010000022.1:0-285745 GCA_033765085.1 Bryobacter sp.
CCGAAGTCGAGGTCACGCAGGTCTCGACCGGCGCCGTTCTGGCCGCTGATCAGATCGAGATGGCGGAAGTTTCTCCGGGTCTGTTTACCCGCAATCAGACGGGCCGCGGCGCGATCTCGGCGCTGAACGAAGACAACACCGTCAACGGTCCGGAGAATCCGCTCCAGCGCGGCAAGGTTCTGCAGATGTTCGGCACGGGCCAGGGATTTGTCGCCAATGCGCCGCCGGACGGCGACGCCGCGCCGACCGACCGCCTTGTCCAAACCGCGGACAAGCCGAACATCGCCATCGGCGGCAACTTCCTGGGCACCGAGGTCGTTCAGTTCTCCGGGCTCGCGCCGGGACTGGTCGGCGTCTGGCAGATCAACGTCAGAATTCCCGATTCGGTTCTGCCGATCACGGACGGCAACATCATCGTCGTCCAACTGAAGAGCGTGCTGAACACGGTCGCGGGAATTCAGACGCGCGTCTACATCAAGCAGTAGCGGCTAGTCGCCTTCGATCACCAACCGGCGGGCTGCCGTCGCGCGGCCCGTCGATTCGTCGCACTCAACGATCACACAGTGCATCTCGACCTTGCCTCGCGCCGTTTCCATGCGCACCGGCATCGACGTGAGGAACTTCTGAATGATCGGGTCCTTCTCGACGCCGATCACCGAATCGTACGGCCCCGTCATCCCGCAATCGGTCTGATACGCGGTGCCGCCGGGCAGGATGCGCGTGTCGGCCGTAGGGACGTGGGTATGCGTGCCGACCACGCCACTTACCCGGCCATCCAGGTACCAGCCCATGGCGACCTTTTCGCTGGTGAGCTCGGCGTGGAAATCGACAAAACGAACCTTCACTTCGGGGGGGACTTGGGCGAGCAACTCATCGGCTTTGCGGAAGGGACAATCGATGGGCGTCATGTGGGCGCGGCCCTGTAGGTTGAGCACGGCACAGGGGACGCCGTGGCGGGCCTCGACAATCGTCAATCCCTTGCCGGGCAAGCCTTCGGGGTAGTTGCCGGGGCGGACAATGCGGTGGCTCCGGTCGAGGTATTCGTAGAGTTCGCGCTTGTCCCAGACATGGTTGCCGGTGGTAATGGCATCCACACCCATGCCGAAAAGATCGTCGGCAATGGCGGGGGTGACGCCGTGGCCGCCCGCGGCATTTTCCGCATTAGCGATGGTGAGTTGCACTCCGTAAGTGGCCTGGAGCTCAGCTAGGTGGTTTGCGACGGCATTGCGCCCGGGCGAGGCGTAAATGTCGCCGATGAAGAGCAGATTCATCGGGGAAAAACCGGCCGAAGCCCTGGGAGCGCGGCCATATCCGAGCATAGCAGAGGGGGGCAAGGCCGCCCTGCGGATTACTTCCCCCTGGGGGTGACGAAAACTTCCACGCGGTCGGGCGTATTGCCGGAAGCGGGGCAGGCGCGGAAGCGGAATTGTTTGTCGTAGCAAACCAGGACTTCGCTGAACTGGTTGCGGGGGCGAACGCGTACCTGCAAGTGTTCCGGGCGTAGGCCACGGGCGGCGTTCGCGCGAGCGAAGCCTTGCTTCAGTGCGCCGGCGGTGTGGCGGCCGGAGGGCGGGTCCGCAAGGGTGAGCGATTGGTAGAGCTTTTCAATTTGGCGAAAGTAGCTGACCGCATCGGGCCAGGCGCAACTGCCGTGCTTCACCCACTGGTCCTGGGCCAATTGCGCGCCGGGCAGGGTGCACAGGTAGGGGCGCGTGGCTTCCGGGGGAAGTTGGGTGGCGGCCTGGCAATGGCGCGGGTGCTCGCGTCCGCTACGCGCGGCGGCCGATTGGGGCCACAGGCCGTGCACCACAAAGCCGAAGGAATTTTCCTGGCATTGCCAGCGCTGGCTGCGGCTGCCTTTGGATTCGGCGCAAAAGGCGGGGCTCCAACTGAGAGCGAGGGCGAAATAATCGGTGCGCGTATCGCGGTTCACCCAGTCCGTGCGCGTGGGACGGGTGCGTTCGCCTTGGGCGGGCACGCGGCAGGGCCCGATTTGGGCCAACAAGGGTAGGGCGAAGGCAAGAACGAAGCATAGCCTCATTGCGTGGGTTCCCCGGCGCGGAAGCGCGAAAGGCGGACGCGCACGGCGGCGCCCTCAATTGGTTTCTGAAAGTCGAGGCTCAGGATGCCGCCCGAATCGGTGGCCTGGTCATAGAGTTCTTCGTCGTCCACCTCAATGTCGTAGCGCTTGTTGGCTTCGAGCCCCACCACGTACCAGGCTTCGCGATCGAGGCCGTGGAGTTGGAACTTTACCTCGGCGGTGGCGCCGGGCTCGCCCACCAGCAGCGTGGCCTCGCCAATCTCAATGGGTTCGCGGCCAGGCTGGAGGGCAATCAACTTGCGCGCCCCGTCTTCAAAAACCTGCAATTTGCCGTCGGAAAAGCACATATAGCGGGCCTCTTCCTCCCAGCCGGCGCGCAGGAAGAGGCGGCCATTGGCGCGGTCGTGGTAGCTGTTGGGCAGGTGGTGGTAAGTAAGCCCGGGCTGGTAGGGGTTGGCCCAAAGAAACTCGTAGGCAATGCCGGAAGGGCCGCGCATTAGGTAGCGGTCCTGCATCAACCAGCCTTGGAGCGGCTGGGCGAGTTCGGCGTTGGTGTCGTAGGCGACGAGGGCGAGGTCGGCGGCGCGCTCGAGGGTGGCAAGGGTGAGGTCGGGGTCGGTGTTGGTGGTGTAAAAGCTAATGCGGAATTCGTTATCGCGGCCGGGAAAGCCGGCAGGGTAGTAACTCAGCATTTGCAGCAGGGGGAGGTCGAGGAAAAACTGCGCGGCATCGCGGCGCAGGTCGACATCGAAGTTATCGCGAATGGCGTGCAGAAACTCGACCAAGGCGTAGAGATCGCGCTTGTTCACTGGCTTTTGGGCACGGATGGCCGGGGCCACGGTTTCCCGCCAATAGGCGACCGTGGAGCGCAGCGTGGTTTCGCTCCAATTGCCGTCGGCATCGACCAGCGCGAGGGCGGCGAAGGCGCGGTCCCGCAGATGGGGAATGGAATCCGGAGGGGGTAATTCGGCGCGGAGGCGGGCGGCGAGGGCGGTTAATTGGGATTCCGGCAGAAGTTCCGCGCACCAATCATAGAGGAGCGCTAGTTGGCGAAGATCGCCGAATTTCGGCTTCAGTGCCCAATCGGCGGCGGCGCGGCAGTAGGCGGGGTTTTCGTAAACTTTGCCGGCGAGAGCGTAGGCAAAGGCGTTTTCCTCTAGGTCCTGGCGGTTGGCGATGTAGGCATCGAATTGGCGGTAGCGCATCGCTTCGCGTTCGCGTTCGCGTTTCAACAGGCGCAGGCGATTGGGGCGCAGCAGCAGCCGGGGTGCGTCTGTATACGCTTTGTAGCCATCGGCGAAGGGCTCTTGGGCGAGGGCTAGCGCCAGAACCAGACTGGAGGCGAGGAAAAGCCGGACAAGCAAACCCATAGCAACAGGCTAACGCAGGGGAGCGGGCTTTAGGCTGTAGGCGTTGGGCTGTAGGCGTTGGGTTGTAAGGTGTGCCGTACCAGTCCGGGAGAGTTTAGCCTTACGAGAGCCTGGAAAGGAATAGAACCGCGTTCGCGCAAGTACTTTAGACCGTTTCTGGCGGCAGGCTAATCTGAAAAAACCATGAGCACGACGCTGCTTCTTCTCATGCTGCTGGGCCCGTCGGAGCGCCCGGCCTGCAAAGCGAGTACACAGGGCTGGTATTGGCCCATGGAGGCCAATGGCAATCCGCGCCTCGCGCAAAGCTTGGCCCGGGACGGATTGTTGGAAATTTGTGTGCGTACTTCCTGGCGGCACCGCTGGACTTCGCCCACGGTGCATGTGGAGCAATTGGTAAAGCGGCAGGCTCAGCGCCCAAGTGTGTCAAATGCCCCCACGAACTGAGGCATTTTGCCCTCAGGCTTGCCCCGGAGGCTTGGGTGAGGCAAGGAAAGTCCTTTGCAATCAATGCGAAGAAATCTGTGACGCTTGGCCCAAGATTTGCTATCTTGTTATCTGAATTGATGGAGTACCTCTAAAAACCTGCCCTCTGTAGCGATGGATGATCGGGTTTAGCGAGCGCATCCGAAAGGCTTGCGTGCTTGCGGGAGTCGGGATCGGAATTTTCAATGCCGCTCACTCGACCGGTCAAAAGTTCCTACAGAGGGGATTTTTATTTTTAGAGGCAAGGGAGGCCATCGGTTCCCCCAGGAAATTTACTAGCGGAAAATGCTGGCCCTTGAATTGCATGCTAGATGAGTGGAATTGTGTGTTCCACCTGTTCTTTACTAGTTTTTGATCTACATCTGCCGGTATACCGTCATGACAAGGACGGCTGAGAAGAGGACACATAGGACGCGGGCCTCTCTCAGCCAGATGGCGGGAAACGTTTGAGTTCTTGCGGAAGGCGTACCGGTGGAAGCCCAAAGTTGCGTCAATGCATTAGACGCTGAAAGGCAACTTGCGAGTGTAACCGAGGGCGGACCGCATCGGAGGAGGCCTCGATAACCTACCCACCCGAATCCGATGCGGTCTTTCTACTACCCTGCGGTGCTTGGCATCGCGGCGCGGAGAGAGATGCGCGCGAAAAACCGAAAAAACTGCGGGAAGCCGTAAAATCTGACAGTACTACAGTTTGCAGACATTTTCAAAGGGTGCCTGCGGCAACGCCAAGCCAGCTGCAGCGTTCACCAAGCCAGCGTACCTGTACGGGGAACCTCTTCCGGGTTCGGTAAATAAATCGTCCGGCACCGTTCGCAGCGATAGACTTCGCCGTTCTTTCCCCATAATTTTTCGCCATCCACACCGTAGTGGAACCAGCGCTTCAGGTGGCCTGCGCAGAGTTTGCCCTTTTCGTTTAATTCATTGCAGGCGCGTTGGCGCAAGAGCCGAGTTTTGATTTTCGCCCCGTTTGCGAAACGAGGATCAGCCGAACTTTCCAACCTTCATCCTAGCAATAGAACGCTTGGGGGGTGGGGATGAGTGTGTTGTTAAGTGTGTCAATGCGCCACAGGGGCCGGGGCAAATTGCCTCAGGCATTGACTGCTGGCGTTAAGCGAAGGCTGCTTTTTCGCGGCGGTTTTCCTGGTGCAGGTTCGATTCGAGGATCCATTCCAGCTGGCGGTCTTCAATCGGGGCGGCGCAATAATCGGCAGCGCCGGCATCCATGGCGTCCAACCAATCGTTCACTTCGGGCAAGCGGCTAACGACGACAACCGGTATGGATACGGCGCGAAGTATGGCCACGAGGTCCGCCTGGCGGATGTCGCAAAAAGCAAGTGCGCAATCCTCCGTATAGGTGGCGGCTTGGCAATCAAGATGATCGCAAGACTTTACGCGCAAACCGCGCGACTCCAGCGAATCGGTCAATTCTCGGGTAAGTTTGGGGTCAAGCCCAGCGAGCAGAATTTGGTCTGCCGCGTGGCTGCTTTGACGATCCGTTCGGGGGAACTTCATCGGATCAGGTCTCCTATTTTTTCTGCGCCACGGGGCCGGCTTTCTAGGAAGCTCGTCTACTGCGTGCCCCAAAGGCGCGAAGTGCCTTTGTCATTCAAAAAACGCGAAGAATTCGAAAAGAACTCAAACAAGGAGGAGCGAAGGAACCGGGGGAGGTTCATAGGGAACGCGCTTTCGTAGCTACGTCCCTCATACATCCTCATTGTATTCCCTATTCGCCAACAGCGTTGCTAAAATAACGAGTGTCCTAGAGAAATCTCGTCAAAAATCTTTCACTTATGCCCTACTCTCGCCGGAAAACTGTTTCAGTGAACATTGGTGGTGTGCGCATTGGGAGCGACCACCCGATCATGGTTCAATCCATGACCAATACGGATACGGCGGATGTCACCGCCACGGCCCAACAAGTAATGGATTTGGCCCGCGCCGGCTCGGAAGTGGTGCGCATAACGGTGAACACGGAAGAGGCCGCCGCCGCTGTACCCAAAATCTTTGATACGTTGATGCTGCACGGGGTGACGGTGCCTTTGGTGGGGGACTTCCACTACAACGGGCATATCTTGCTCAAAAAGTACCCGGCTTGCGCGCGGGCTTTGGCAAAGTACCGCATCAATCCTGGAAACGTCGATATTGGTAAGAAGACGGACAATAACTTCCGCACCATGATTGAGTGCGCCATTGAGTTCGATAAGCCCGTGCGCATTGGGGTAAATTGGGGCTCGTTGGATGGACAGCTGTTGACCCAGATGATGGACGAGAACGCAAACCTGCCCGAACCGTTGGACGCGCGGGAAGTTACGTTGAACGCCATTGTGGAAAGCTGTTTGCGTTCTGCGGCGGCGGCGGAAAGCTATGGCTTGGCGCACGACAAGATTGTGCTTTCGGCCAAGGTTTCCGGAGTGCAGGACTTGATCAGCGTGTACCGCAAGCTGGCGCCGAAGTGCGATTATCCTCTGCACCTGGGGCTTACCGAAGCGGGCTTAGGCTCAAAGGGCATCACGTACACAACCGCCGCGCTGAGCGTATTGCTGCAGGAAGGCATCGGTGACACGATTCGCACTTCGCTTACCCCGCTGCCCGGAGGGGACCGCACGGAAGAAGTGATCGTAAGCCAGCAGATTCTGCAGGCTCTCGAACTGCGCAGTTTCACCCCCCAAGTAACGGCCTGCCCTGGCTGTGGCCGCACCACCAGCACCTACTTCCAGCAACTGGCGGACGACATCCAAACCTACCTGCGCAATCAGATGCCCGTCTGGAAGGCGCAATATCCCGGTGTTGAGGCCATGAAGGTGGCCGTCATGGGATGCATTGTCAACGGGCCTGGCGAATCGAAGCACGCCAATATCGGCATTAGTTTGCCAGGAACCTTTGAAGAGCCGGTGGCGCCGGTTTATGTGGATGCCAAGCTTTTCCGGACGCTGCGCGGCGACAACATCGTGGACGAGTTTACGCAGATCCTGAACGACTACGTGGACCGTACGTATGCGCGATCGGAAGAGCCGGTTGGGGTGGGGGAATAACGCATGCAGCTCCACAACAAATGCCACCAATTGCTTCTATTGCTTACCTTATCCATTGCTAGGCCGCTAAGTGGGCAGCAGCCTGCCGCACTTTCGGGACTGGACCCGGTGCTACTGACTCGCGGTGAGGAAAGAGCCGGTTTACCGGAGCTTGGCCGGAAGCACGGCGAGTACACCTATCAATTTGCCAGCGCCGCCACGCAAAGCGAATTTGCCAACGACCCAGAGCGATTCGCCATTCAATTGGATGGCGCCTGCGCGCGCATGGGAGCCAACTCCGGTCAAGGCTCGCCCCAGCGCTGGACCGTGTACGACGGCAGGATCTACATTTTCGCGAGCGATGGCTGCAAGCAAGGCTTTTTGAGCAATCCCCGCGGGCACCTGGAAACGCCAGAGGTGGCTTTGCGGAACGAACCCCGCGCCCTAGAATTTCTTGAGCAGTCTGCACGGGCTTTAGGGCTGGCGCGGTTGCCGAAAACGTATAGCGAATTCACAGAACGGCAGATTGAGGCGGGCAAGATAAGCGTGGAATTGGCATGGCGCGCGCCGCAAAGCATTCAATCGAAAACCGATTATCCTGGCTTTGGTGTTTACGGCGATGAGATCCGCGAGGCGGAAGGTGTTTATTGGGACCGGGGCAAGGCGATTCCCCATCGTCCCACGCAGTTTGCTTCCGCACGTCGCGGCTTTTGGCAACACCCCCTCTTTGTATTTTTTGCGCGGGGTCAAAGCGGCTTCTCCGCCTGGGTGGAAAAAGCGTCGGAAAGCGAAGTGGAGTTGGGCGTTTTCTTTGCCGGCGGGCTGCGCATTTTGACCTTCGACGCCAAAACGCATCTGCTGCGGCAAGCTCGTTTCCAAACGCGGGGTCCGAATTCCATGATGGGCGAGACAGTGGATGTTTTTTCCGATTGGCGCAAGGTGGACGGGCTGCAGGTGCCGTTTCGCCGAGATTCAACGTTCGATGGAAAACCCTGGGCAGGGCGCAGCCGAATGCTAAAAAGTGCAATCGTGGAATGGCGCTAAGGGCGAATTTGCCAACTTGGCGCGCATTCGGCTATACTGAAAGTTTGTCATTGTTATGAACACGAAGCACATCAAAGATCGGGCCGAACGGAAGAAAGCCAAGCGGACTGCGCGCAAGGAAGCGCCAGCCTACACCGGGCGTGCGCAAAATGAAGCGCGTGGCTCGATGAAGAAAAAAGTGCGGAAGATCTCAAAAGGTCAGCGCAAGCGCTAGTTTTCTTATAAACTTTTAATCGTAACCCTTCTGTGCCAATAGGCGAAGGAACGCTTTCAGGCAATTCAAGCTGACGCCAATGCGGGTATCCCCTCCAAACCTGCATTGGTTTCCCCCGGGCCGTTGGATGTCCTCCCATCCACGGCCCTTTCGCTTTTTCGTAACCGTTTTGATTTTTAAGCCATCGCTGGGCTTCCTTCAGTAAGCTAGAGCGATGAATCAATTGCTGCGCACGAAAAGCATCGAAGCGCTCTTGGGGGACGAGGACGCCGAAAAACCCAGACTGAACCGGACCTTGGGCATTTGGTCCCTGGTAATTTTGGGCGTGGGCGCGGTAATTGGAAGCGGCATATTTACCGTCATCGGCACGGCCGCCAAGGGCAACACCAGCAGGTATTCGAGCGTGATGCACGCTCCCGTGATGGACGTGGTGCTACGCGGGCCGGAGGCCATCGCCTCAATCGGCCGCCCCGGAGCGGGCCCGGGCGTAGCGCTCAGCTTTGTCTTGCTGGCGGTGGCGTGCGGATTGGCGGCGCTTTGTTACGCCGAAGTGGCCTCGATGATTCCCGTGGCGGGCAGCGCCTACACCTATGCGTACGCGACGCTGGGCGAGATTGTGGCGTGGATTCTGGGCTGGGACTTGATTCTGGAATACGCCGTCTCGAACATGAGCGTGGCGGTGGGCTTTTCGGGCTACTTCAACGACATTTTGGACAATCTGTTCGGCTTTCGCATACCGCCGGAATGGTCGGGTCCGGCGCTGCGCGGTGGCGAACTCACCGGCAATTACTTCAACATTCCTTCGCTGATTGTGATGGTGACCATGACTTGGCTACTGGTGCGGGGGGTAAAGGAATCCACCAACGCGACGGGCATTATGGTGGTGATCAAGACGGTGGCCATTCTCGCCTTTGTCTTTGGGGCGGCCAATGCCATCAAGCCCGAGAACTGGCAACCCTTTTTGCCAAACGGCATGGGTGGCGTAATTAGTGGGGCGGCGATAGTGTTCTTCGCCTATATCGGCTTCGACAGCGTGTCGACAGCGGCGGAAGAATGCCGCAACCCAAGGCGCGATTTGCCGTGGGGCATCTTTTTGACATTAGCGGTCTGCACGGTGCTGTACGTGGCCGTGGCGCTGGTGCTGACCGGCATTGTGGATTGGAAGACGCTCGATGAATCCGAACCCGTGGCGCGGGCGCTGAAAGACATTGGCTACGACAATTTGCGCATCTTTGTCAGCCTGGGGGCGTTGGTGGGCATGTGGGGCTCGCTGCTGGTTTTCCAATACGGGCAAACGCGCATTTGGTACGCCATGAGCCGCGATAAGCTGCTGCCGGGCATGTTCAGCCAAGTTCACCCGAAGTACAAAACGCCGCACATCAGCACCTGGATCGCAGGCCTGGTGGTAGGCATTCCGGCAGGCATTTGGGACATTGCCACCTTCGCCGAATTGGCCAACATTGGTACGCTGTTTGCTTTTGCCACGGTGTCAGCGGCGGTGATCATTTTGCGCCGCACGCAGCCGGACCGCCCGCGCGGCTTCCGCGTACCCTTGGTGCCCATTGTGCCCATTCTTTCCATCCTGTTCTGCCTGGTGCTGATGCTGGGCTTGCCCGTGCAGACATGGTTGAGCTTTTTCATCTGGCTAGTGATTGGGCTGGCCATTTATTTTGGATACTCGAAGAGCCGCAGTCCGCTGGCAAAGGAAACGGAGGTTTAGATGACTCGACGAACGTTATTGACCTGGGGGGCAGGAATGGGAACAGGACTGGGTGCGCTCCTCGCGCAAACCCGCCGCTGGCCCATCGGCTACAACACCTATTGCTTGCGCGGCTTGCGCATGACGGACCGCCAGCACATTGACCAAGCCGTGGCCTGGAAGCTGGATGCCCTCTTCCTGCAGGACACGCTGGACCCGCGCGCCAAAGACCCCGCGCACTGGATTGAGGTGCGGCGTTGGACCATGGAGGCCGGCCTGCACCTGGAGACCGGGGGCGGCGGGATCTTGCCCAAGGGTGGCGCCATGAGCGGGCCGGAGTTTGACGCTGCGGTGGCGAATTTGCGCTACCAAATCAAGCGCGCCCGCGCCATGGGTTCGCCGCTGGTGCGCTGCGTTTGCGCGGGCGACCGCTTTGCTTTGCCCTTGCCCACGATTGAGGCAAACCAGGAACTGGTGGTGAAGCTCTTACAGACGGTGCGGCAGGAAACCTTGGATGCCGGTGTGAAGTTGGCCATTGAGATTCACAAGGATTTTCAAGCCTGGGAGCACGCGCAGATTATCGAAGCAGCGGGCAAGGATTTCGTCGGCACTTATCTCGACACCGGCAATCCGGTCTTCGCGCTTGAGGATCCTATGTTGACGCTTGAAACGCTGGCGCCCTACGTGTTGACCTTCCACCTGCGCGATAGCGTGGTTTACGAGCACCCGCGCGGCATTGCCGTGCAGTGGGTGCCGCTGGGAGAGGGTACGGTGGATTTCCCCGCCCTGGTCAAGCGCGCGGGCGAACTTTTGAAGCCCGAAGTTCGCATTTACATTAAGCCCATCACGGGCCGCCCGCCCTACGTCCACCCCGTGGGCGACGATGCCTTCTGGGCGCGTTGGTATCCGAAGGCGCGGGCGCGGGAATACGCGCGCTTTGTGGCCTTGGCCAAGCGGGGCCGGCCTTACGAAAAGACGGTGGTGCAAATGGACACGCCCGGCACGCCAACGCCAGCGGCCTAACTGCCCGCCTTGGCCGCGCAACAAAAAGACCACATGGAGCAAAGCATCCGCTACGCCGTAGATGTGCTGGGCCTGGGAGTGCGGGCGAAGGGATGAGCAAGCTCGCTCTCGCGATGTCGTTGTTCGCGGTAGGTTGCGCGAGGGTGCAAACTAGCCAAGTGCATTCTCGAGAAGTGCCGCCCACGCCCATGGAAACCTTTCGCGACCTGAAGCCCGGCGATCGCTTGCAAATGGTGACGCCGCTGCGGCGCGAGAATCCGCAGGCGCCGTGGAAGTTTGGGCTCAGCAATACGACCGTGACCACCGAAGGCTCCCAGGTGACGGGCATTGCCATACAGGTGCAGTTGGATAGCGAAGCGCAATTTGCGTTTGAAAGAACCGAGTACCGCGTGGAGGCGGGGGGCTTGGCCTGGGTCTCGTCCGTGGTGAATTTTAACGGGCAGGAAAGCGCGACGAAAGCACCGGTTCTGCAAATTCTGCCCGCGAAGGGGCCAAAACAATTTCTGCGTCTTTTGTATTTAACCCGGAGAAGCGATCGCGATAACGACGCTGCCCTGTTGAGCGCCCCGCGGCGGGAGGACTTGGTCGAAAGCTGCGAGCCAGCGAAACCAGGGCAAGCAACCAAGTGCCACCTTATTCCGCGCGGCGTGGCGCTCAGCGTGCTGCCTTAAACCGGTTCACGCCCTAAGTCACTTTAGGGGCGTTGAGAGGTGTTCGACGACTGCCGAAACGCCTTGTTTGGCCAGCATTTGCCGCATGTGACTGTGATAAATCTTTGTTCCTTCGGCTTGACCCAAGAGTCGCGCGCTTTGCTTATGCCGCTGCGGTCCCCAATCGGAGCCATCCTCAAAGATCACCAGGTCAACCGTTGCGCGAAGGGGCAGCGGCTGGCCTTGGCCATCAACAGGTGCAGCAACTTGTTCACAGTCGATCACCTGCCCTTTCTGCCAAACACCACGGCTAAATCCGGCTTTGGATAAGGCAAAGGTCATGGCGGGCTTTCCATCCCGAAGAAACTCCACGAGCACAACGTAGCCTCGAACCTTCCGGTCCGAATTCATGGTTAGTTGCGGTTTCCGGTTCAGGGATCCTGGTTCTTCGATTACTTCAACGAGAATTGGGGCCTCGGTGGATACGGTCTGCCCGATGGCCTGTAGGCCGACGAGGAGAACTAAAGCGCAAGCTAGTCGGGTAGGCATAAACTTCTCCTTGCAATCTTGCTACCGCCGTTTTGAGCCGTAGTTTTGATCGATGGGGACGGGGTCTTCCATGCGGTAGCCCTGGTCGTTGGTGAAGACTACCCAATCGTCAACGAGCTTCCGCATGGCGCGCAGGCGGGGCAGGTGTTCGGGAAGTTCGGCGAGGTTGTTTACTTCGTGGGGGTCCGCGGCAAGGTCGTAAAGCTCTTCAATGGGCTTGGCTTCGGCGGCGAAGAGGGCTTGGGCGGGCGTCAATTTGCCTTCGCGATGCAACTGCTTCACCAGGTTCCAGGTGGGGTATTCTTTTTCCTTGTAAGGATTGCGCTGCATGTAAGGAATGGCGGGCAGGTAGTTTTTGATGTATTTGAACTGGCGGTCGCGGACGCAGCGCATGCGCTCGGTGGCGGTGTCGCAACGGTCGCGGGCGGCAAAGATGTGGGGGCGCGGGGTGGCGTTGGGGGCCAGAAAATCGCGGCCCTGCATGTAGCTGGGTACGGGCACCCCGGCGGCGGCGAGCGTGGCGGCGGTAATGTCGATGCCCTCCACAAAATTCGTGCGTACTTCCCCGGCGGGCACCTTGCCGGGCCAGCGCACCAGCAGGGGCACATTGATGCCGGGGTCGTAGAGAAATTGCTTCGAGCGGAAGGTGCAGGCGCCGTTGTCGCCCAGGAAGAACACCAGCGTATTGTCGGCCAGGCCTTCGTTGTCGAGCCGCGTCAGCACTTCACCCACATAGCGGTCCATCAATTGAATAGCTTCGAGGTAATTGGCGTATTCGTCGCGCGCGACGGGGTGGTCCGGCCAGTACGGGGGAAGCTTGAGCTTTGATTGGTCGATGTTCGGCGTGAGCTTGCGGCCCAGGGGCCAACCAATGCCTTTGTGGCTTTCCTGAATGGTGAGCTGCGCGAAGAAGGGCTTGCCGGCGGGGCGTTGGGCCCAATTGTTGCCATCGAAGGGGTTGGGGGCCGCGAAATTGTAATCGGTCTTGCCGCTGCCCCAAGCGCCATTGCCCTGCCCCGCGGAACCTTTTTGGCCTTTGGGGGGCGCGGCGAGCACAGTAAAATACCCAGCCTCCCGCAGGTGTTCGGCCATGTGGCGGACGGGGACGGGTAGGGGTTGCTTGTTGTAGGTACGGTGTTGGTGGGCGCCAATGGTGGTTTGGTACATGCCGGTGGCGAGCGCCGAACGGCTGGCCGAACAGACGGGCGCGGTGGTGAAGCCGTGGGTGTAGCGGGCGCCTTGTTTGGCCAGGCGATCGAGGTTTGGCGTTTGGACCAGCGGCTCGCCGTAGCAGCCGAGATTGGTGCTGATGTCTTCGGCCAAAATCCAAAGGATGTTCGGGCGGGCAGCTTGCGCGCGCAGGCCCGGCTGCGCCAGGAAGGCGGTGGAGGAAGCCAAGAGAGAGCGGCGGGGGATGGAACTCGGCATGCGCCTACTTTATCAATTACCCGGGGGATCAATCACTGGGCAATCAATTCGCGGGGAGACGGATGCCGGAAATGCCCTCGTCGCGCGGCTCGCGGCTTTGGACATAGAACACTTGTCCGTCGGGCGAGACCGAGAAGGCATGGTCCACGTCGCTGGCCGGGACGGGCAGGTTTTGGAAGGGCGCGGCGAGGAAGCGGAAAGCGAATAGGCGGTTGGAGGTGGCGGCCAGGGCGTGGGGGTCGGTGGGTGGCGCCTTGGGCAGGGGGCGCAGTTGGGCGAGGGCGGGGTCCACAGCATAGCGCGCGCCGTCGAAGGTGGCGGCCACCAGCCCGCCTAAGGGCGGCAGAAATTCCACGGCACGGAAAATACCGGCGGCAAACTTGGCGCCCGGCACGCTGCCCTCGCCGGGCCAAGGCAAGCGGTACAGGTCGGTACCACAAAGATAAACGAGCCACGCGCCTTCGCTGCTGAACTGCGGGTGGGAAATCTCGGCCGGGCAGGAGGTGAGCAAGCGCGGCGAGCCGCCCTCCAGCGCTTGGGCATAGAGCGCGGCCCGCCCGGTGCGACGCGCAGCGAAGACCAGGAAGCGGCCGTCGGGGCTCCAGGCGGGTGAGGTGGAGACGTCTAAATCGCCCAGCGAAAGCGTGTAGTTGCGGGGCCACAAATAGAGCGTGGAGCGCACGCCTTCGTCTACGCGCAAGGCCCAAGCTTCGCCATTCCGGGAAAAAACAGGCGCGCCGCGCGGGGGTTTGGGCAAAGGGACCTCAGTGGTGGCTTCGGCACGGGCCTTTTTGCTGACCAGACGGCGGGCCTCGGAATTATCCAGCCAGAATATTCGCGCACGGGCCGCCGATTCCTGAGCGGGCAGAGCAATGTAGGGGGAATGGCTGAAGGGGCCGCCGAGGTTGGCCGGTTCGACCGAACGCGAGGCAAAGCGGTAGAGCCAGAGGCCGCGCTGGTTGTTGTATTCCGCGGCGAAGTAAAAGCCCGCGGCACTGGGCATCCAGGCCATGCCCCGGAATTGAGAAAGGCCCGGCAGAACGACGCGGGGGTCCCGGGTGCCCCAGCCTTGCAGGTAAATGGTACTGCCGCGGGCGGGGTTGTGACGCGCGAAAAGATAGCCGGGGTATTGCGGGTGGGGCGTGGGGTGGCTATCGCGATCGCCCCCCGCGGGCTGGGTTAAGGGCACCGGCGGCACACCGTTGGCGCGAACTTCCACTAGAGCGCCGTTGATGCTGGCCAGCACCGCGCCTTCGCGCCAAGCCAGTGGCGAGGCTTGGTCGTTCGCGGTGGCATAAACATAGGGTTGCGTACCGGGTTGCGTACCAGTTCCTTCGAGCACCAGGTCCCATTGGCCTAGGCTATTTTGCCGCCAGTAGGCCAGCCAACCTTTGGCAGAAACCGCGGGGAAGGCAACCGCTTGCCCTGCGGGTGCAAGGGCCACGGGTTCGGGTTGTTCGATCGCAATGCGGAAAAGGCGGGCAGGTTGGCCCGCCTGCGGCGCGGCGGTGTAAAAAAGCTGCGCTTCATCGGGACTCACCGCGAAGCTTTCAATGGGCAGGCCTTGGCCAAACTGGAAGAGAGCGCCTTCGCGGGCCTGCCAAATGCGCCACCCAATCCAGGCGCAGACCAACAAGGCCAAGAGCGCCACGCCGCCCGCTACGGCCAACCACGGCCGGGCGTTGGGCAATTCTGGCTCGGTGCTTTTGCCGGAGCGATGAATACCGGGGCGTCGCAGGGTAAGCTGCCAGGAATCGCGCGGCAGATAGATGTGGTGGCGGCGCGTGGGGTGGGCCTCGCGGTATTCGTAGAGGCGGGCGCGCAGGCGTTGGGCTTGGCGCTCGGCATCGGGGCCCAAGGACGGCACTTCATCCTTGATGGCCGCTTCCGTTAGCGCTTTGAGCAACGCTACCAAAGCGGGCTCGCCCGCTAGTTGCGGGCTTTGGGAGGCGTGCAGGCAGGCTTCCCTTAAATCGCGGGCAAACGACGAATCTTCGGCAAAGGGCAAGGCTTAAAGCTCCAAGGCGCGCCACATATACCAGGAGCCAATGCTCCGGTACGGGCGCCAGCGTTCCGCAATGGCTTCGTGTTCCGGCGGCTTGGCCGTGGCAGGGATTTCGTAAACGCGCTCCATGCCTTTGCGTACGCCCAGGTCCAAGACGGGAAAGACATCCAGGCGCTCGAGAGCAAACATCAAAAACATTTGGACGGTCCAGACCCCCACGCCTTTCACTTGGGTGAGCTCGGCGACAATTTCTTCGTCGCTCAGCTTCGGGTAGCGGGAAAAGCGAATTTGCCGGTTGGCTGTCTTTTCGGCCAAGTCCAAAAGGTAGGCGGCTTTCTGGTTGCTGAGCCCGGCGGCGCGCAGCGTGGGTTGCGGCAAAGCGAGCACAGCGGCAGGCGACAGAGTGCGTACCCCGGCGGCGGCCGTAAGGCGTCCAAAAATTGTAGCCGCGGCTTTGCCGGATAATTGTTGGTACACGATGGCGCGCGCCAAACTATGGAACGTGGGCGCGTGCAACTTTAAGCGGCAGGGACCGGCGCCGCTGATAACCTTCCTAAGCAAAGGATCTGTGCGACGAAGATGACGAACCGCTTCCGTAATTTGAGGATTTTCCATCCGGAATTTCAATATAAACTGAGTCGCCCCCTTGTATCGCGACGGGGGGCCTTGGGGCTGCTGGGCGCGCCGCTCGTGCTGGCGCAGGACCCCATCATTCGCGTGGACGTGGAGCTGGTAAACATTACTTTTTCCGTACGCAACAAACAAGGCGGCCTGGTGGGCAACCTCGAAGAAGCGGATTTCGAAGTATACGAAGACGGCAAGCTCGAAAAGATTGTCCGCTTTGAGCGCGAGAACGCACTGCCGCTCACCATTGGGCTGTTGCTTGATACCTCCGGCTCGATGTTCGGCGTGCTGGACGCGGCGCGGCATACGGCCAGCCAATTCTTCGCCAAGGTGCTGCGGGAAAAGGACCTGGCCTTTTTGATCACCTTCGCCAGCGAAATGGAGCTCTTGCAGGACTTGACGTCTTCGCAAAAGCTGCTGGCGCAAGGGCTGGAGGAAGTGCGCGGCGAACGGCCCACGCGCGTGATGGTGCAGGGTCCGGTGCCGACGACGCCGCGGGGCACTCGCCTTTATGACGCTGTTTATCTGGCGGCCAACGAAAAGCTGAAAAACGAAACGGGGCGCAAGGTGATTGTCTTGATTTCCGACGGCGCGGACCAAGGGAGCTACTACAAATTTCAGGATGCGCTGAAGCAATCGCACCTGGCCGACGCGGTAGTCTATGGCTTCTTTTATGCCGAGCGCGGCTACTACAGCGACATGGGCACGATGAAGAAGTTCAGTAGCGAAACGGGCGGGCGCGTGGTGGACGTGACGCGGCGCGGGGCCTTGGAGCAAGCCTTCGCGCAACTGGAAGAAGAGATGCGCAGCCAGTATTCGCTGGCCTACAGCCCCTCGAACCAAAACCGCGACGGGGCCTTCCGCAAGATTGAGATCAAGACCCGGCAGAGGGACCTGAAGGTGCAAGCGCGCCGGGGCTACTATGCTCCCGAAGGCTAAGATTCAAGAGAAGGCTAAGACTCAAGCAGCGCGGCGCGGGCGGTGAAGTAACGGTCCACCTGTTCGGCGAGCGGAGGGAAGGGGGCGATGCCGAGCGCGGTGGCGCGGGCATTGGCCAGAGCGGAATAACGCGGGCGGCGGGCAATGGTGCGGTATTCGCGCGGGTCTGCAGGGCTGAGTTCGGGCGAAAGGCCGGCGCGGGCAAAGATGAGCTTCGCGTAATCGAACCAGGAAGCCGCCTCGCCGCCCCCGGCGTGGAAAACACCGGTTTGCCCGGCCTCCGCCAGGTCTACGGCAAAGCGCGCCAATTCCGGCGAATAAGTGGGAGAAGCAACATAATCGGCCACCACGCGGATGGGCGTGCCTTTGGTGGCCAAGCGCAGCATGGTTTCCACAAAATTGCCGTTCGCCGTTTTTGTGCCTTGGGGGCCGAAGACGCCCGAGGTGCGCAGCACCAGCGCGCGATCGCAATAAGCCTGGGCAAAGTATTCACCCGCGAGCTTCGAGATGCCGTAAGCGCTCACGGGACAAACGGCGTCGCTTTCCGTGTAAGCGCGGCCCAATTCCCCGTCAAAGACATAGTCGGTAGAGAAGTGCACCAGGGTGGCATCATTCTGGCGGCAGGCGTTGGCAAGGTTGCGCACGGCCAGCGCGTTGGCGGCATAGGCGGCCTGGGGCTCGCTTTCGGCCACGTCCACTTTGTTGTAAGCGGCGGCGTTGAAGACGTAGCGCGGTTCCTCGCTGGACAGCAAAGTGGCCAAAACATTTTCGTCGGTAATGTCGGCGCTGCGCCGGCTGAAGCCCCGCACCGTATAACCGCGGGTTTCAAGCACCCGCACCAACTCTACCCCCAACTGCCCTTCTGCGCCAAAGACAAAAGCTTGTTCCACAAAGGTAGGTTATCAAGGCCTATCCGGAACGGCCATTAGGATTGCGAGAGGCTGATTTCGAGGGCGAAAGGAGCCGCTTGTTGCTTCAGGGGAACGTGCAGTTCGGGTTCCCACTTCACGGCCACCGCAGGGTCTGTCTCTTCGCGCAAGGGTATGGCGAAGCTTTGCCCAGACTCGTGGAAAGCATAGAAGGTCTTGCGCTTGGTTAGCTGAAAGCTCATCTAAAGCTCTTATCGGAAAAAATCCAGATTTATGAGTAAGAAGAAGAGAACGAAAAGTAACAGAGGGAAAAGCAGGTCAAAGCGAGAGAGGGGTAGCGCGGCGGGTGGTGGTGCGGCGGATGGTGGTGCGGCGGGCCTAAGGGTTGCGGTTAGGTTCTTGGGCCCCTCAAAGGGCGCGGCCGGGCCGACGGCAATGCGTAGCGAATTGTCGAGCGCATTGGGTTCGCCCTCGAGCAGTTTGCGGATCTCCTCGCGACCGCCGCGGTCGGCAATCAGAATGGTGGCGCTGTTCATACCGCGCGTGGAGCGCAAGAGTTGCTTGCGCAAGAGGGCGGGGATGGCTTCCGGGGAATCGTAAATCCAGGTGTCTTTGCCGCGAGCGATGTAGATGGTGGTGCGCTTGAAGGTGCGGGCGGGCGAGGACATGGGGAGTGTCTTTTTCGGAAGGGGAAGGCGCGGCTTAGTCGCCGGTACCGGCCAAACCCACCGCGCCAGTCTGTCCCACGGCGGGCGGCAAGGTGAAGCCCATGGCCCCTTCGCCGGCGTGGTCGAGGATCACCTGAATAAAGCCTAGCGCGGCGCGACTGAGCGCCTTGTCTTTGCGGTAGATCAAGCCAAGGCGGCGGATCATTGGTTCCGGCCCTAAAGCAACCGTCGCCAGTTTGCCCGATTGCACTTCCTCGCGGCAATGGCTGGCGGCCAGGAAGCTGAGCCCCAGGCCCGCAATGACGAAGCGCTTGATCATTTCCGTGGAATCCAGTTCCATGCTCACCTGTAAGGTCTCTTCGACCGGTTCGAGCCAAGAGTTTAGCTTGGCGCGGGTGGTTCCGGTCTTGGGAAGCAACAGAGAGTGCGCGGCAACCTCGGCGGCGCTTACCTGGCGCTTTTGGGCCAAGAGATGATCGGTGGGCAGAATCAAGCGGATTTCGTCGGAATGGATCTTCACCACCTGGCAGCGCTTGGCGTCGACGGGAAGCTGGGTGATTCCAAAGTCGGCCATGTTGTCGGTGACGGCTTCGAGCACGCGGCTGCCGTAGCTGCGGTCCACGTGCAACTGCACATTGGGAAACTGCTTTTTGTATTCGCGGAAGACTTCCGGCAACACGTAAATGCAGGTGGCTTCGTTGGCGGCAATGACGAGTTCGCCGCGGGGGACGCGCTCTAATTCCTGAATCGAATCCTGCGCTTGGCGGCGCAATTCCAGGATTTTTTCGGCATGTTCGGCGAAAATTTTCCCGGCGGGTGTCAGGGCAATGCGGGTACCGAGGCGCTCAAAGAGGCTCGCATTCAGCTCGTGCTCCAACTGGCGGATCTGCGCGCTAACGGCCGGCTGGGTGCGGAAACACGTCTGGGCGGCTTTCGAGAAGCTCTTGAGGCGGACGATCTCCAGAAAGGTATGAAGTTGATCGAGGTCCATCGGCGAAACCTGCCAGAGGAAAAACGCAGCAAAACCCTTACGTTACTTTTAGGTTATCATCATACGGTTTTGCGGCTTCCAGCGCAACTAATCGTGGTAGGAGTACTGGTCGTGGCCCGCAGCGGCAACGCGGCGCCGCCCGAAGTGCGCCGCGCGGACCGGGTCTTGGTGGTGGTGAACGAGCTTTCGGCGCGCAGCCGCCGCTTGGGCGAGTTTTACCAGAAATGGCACGGGCTGGAGAAAAGCCAAGTCTGCCCGATCCGCACAGCGGACGCCTCGCGCGGGGAGCTTGAGACGGTCAGCCGCCAAGAGTATCTCGAAAAAATCGAAGGGCCGATCGGGCGCTGCCTCGCCGCTTCCGGCCGCGTGGAAAGCACTTGGTACCTGGTGTTGACCCAGGGCATTCCCTTGCGCATCCGCGGCGCGGCGGTTGCGGATTGGCGGGATACGGAACAAGCCAGCGTAGATAATGAACTGCCTCTGCTTTATGCCAAATTGCGAAAAGGCGGGGGGCCGGACCCCCGTTTGCGCGGCAGCTTGCGGAATCCTTACTTTGAAATGCGCCACACTCCCTTTCGGCATCCGGATTTTCCCATTTACCTGGTGACGCGGCTGGCCGGCTACAGCTTTGAAGATGCGCGCCGGGCGGTGGAACGTTGCCGGGGCGCGAAGAACGAAGGGAAGGTGGTGCTGGATCTGCGCGATAGCCGCCGAGAAGACGGCAACAACTGGCTGCGCGCGGCCGCGGTATTGACGCCCGCGGAAAGAGTGGTGCTGGAGGAAGGCGAGCGCGTGGTGGCCAACGTCGAGGGCGTCCTTGCCTACGCCAGTTGGGGGTCGAACGACCCGGCGCGCCGCAGCCGCCGCACGGGCTTCCGCTGGCAGGCGGGTGCGATTGCCGCCGAATATGTTTCGACCAGCGCGCGCACCCTGCGCGAGCCGCCCCGCAATTGGACGTTGGGCTCGTGGAAAGATCCGCGGACCTGGTTTGCGGGTTCGCCGCAATCGATGATCCTCGATTATGTTTGGGAAGGCGTCAGCGGCATTGCGGGCGCCACGGACGAGCCTTACCTCAGCACCCTGCCGCGCCCGGACTATTTCATTCCCGCCTATTTGAGCGGCCGCAACCTGGCGGAAAGTTTTTACCTTTCCCTGCCGGTACTTTCCTGGCAGATTCTAATTGTAGGGGACCCTCTCTGCAGCCTGAGATAAGCTATGCAACCTGAACTAAGCATCCGCCGTGCCACGCCCGAGGACCGCGACCTGCTGGTCGAGCTGGGGCGCGAAACCTTTTACGCCGCCTTCGCGGGCACGTGCCGCGAAGAAGACATGGAACTGTTTCTGGCCGAGAGCTTCGCGCCAGAGAAAGTTGCCGCGGAACTCGCGCGCGAAAAGAGCATTTTCTATCTACTGGAACAGAGCGGCGAAGCGCTCGGTTATGCGCGCCTTTTCGAAGAGACCGCGCCGCCGGACTTCGTTTCCGCCCGCCCAGCCGTGGAACTGGTGCGCTTTTATTTGAAAGAGGCGGCCATCGGCAAGGGCTACGCGGGCGCGCTGATGGAGCATTGCCTCGAGGAGGCGCGGCGAGGGGGCTACCGCAGCGTCTACCTGGGCGTTTGGGAACACAACGAACGGGCCAAGCGCTTTTACACGAAGCACGGCTTCACCAAGCGCGGCGAAAAGATTTTTTGGGTGGGCCGCGACGGGCAGACCGATTGGTACTTGGAGAGGCTGCTCTAGACGTCAAGCATTCGCTATTGGTCCAGCAAGCCAGTTATTGGTCCAGCAAGCCGAGATACTCCGCCACCACGACATAGCGTTCGGCATCGGGCTCGAGTTCAATGGGCGCGAAGGCCGGGTTCAGGCTTTCGAGCCACACGCGCTGGTGGGCCCATTCGCCATCCGCACTCGCACCGCCTCCCGTCGCGCTCTTTTCCGAGTGGTAGATCTTGACGGTGTAGCGGGCCCCTCCGGCGCGCGCCGAGCGGTCTTCCACCAGCACCTTTTTGCCATTGCGCGAACCGGCGCCGAATTTGCGGAACACGCACAGGCTACCCGAAGGGATGAGCGGCAGCATACTCTCGCCCTGGATTTCGATGACGAACATGTCGCGCGATAGGCGCAGCCCCGGCGGCGCTTCTACCCATTCGGCGGGATCTTCCGCCTCGGCCGTATCCTGGACGGCGCTGAAGGGGCCCGCCGCCGAGCGCAGCGCGTAACGCGGCAGGTGCGTGACAAAAGGTTCCACCCTCGTGGGAACAGTATCGCGATAAAGCTGGTGCAGGAGAAATTCGAAACCGGGGGTGGCCGTCCCGCCAACACTTCGCCTCTCGCTCAGCCGCAGGACATTGGAAAGCGTGTCTTCGAGCCAGCGGAAGGTGGTGCCCGCGCCTTCGGCCGCCGCGCGGCGCTTGATTTCGCCTTCAAAAGCCGCCAGCAGTTCGAGGTCTTCTTCTTCGAGTTCCGCTTCTTCGCCCAAACGCACCCAATCCCGCCGGAGCTTCACGCCCAGGCGGTTGGCTTCCGCGTCATACAGCAACACGCCGGCCGGGGTGGGGGGAACCCCGGGCAGAACGAGTTCAAGGACGGAGAAAGTCACGGCGATAGATGTCCCGGCAATGATAGATATCCTGGCAATGATCGTATCGGATAAGAGGAGGGAAGTCTTAGGGGTTTTGTGCGTAGTAGCCGTTGCGGTAGCGCACCTCGACGCCGGGCAACGAGGGCACTTCGACGCGAATGGAGCGGAAGGCTTTTTTCGAATCCGTCACGTCCGGCACATAGCGCATGATGTACTGCGTGGTGACTTCGCCCTGGATGGCGGCCACAGCGTTGAACATACCTTTGGCCAATTCGGCGGCATATTGGCCCGTGCCGACCTTCAAGGCGTAGTTGCCTTCGTCGCTGGGCGTGGAGAGATAACCGGAAACATCCTTGTATAGCCCTTGCAGGGGATAAACCACCCGGCCGCCCGTTTCTTCGGCCAAGCGCGTCAGATTCTTTTCCCCGGCGGCACTGAAGCCAAATGCCACCGTACTCATGCCAAAAATGGTGACGAGATTGCGCTGCGCAATTTCCAGCACTTCATCGAGCGATTTCTTCGAAGCCGAATCGTGGCCATCGCCCACCACCACAATGATGCGGCGCGGTTCAATTGGTTCGCCGCGCACCAACTTGCGGTTCGTACAGGATAGGTAGAGGGCATCGTACAGCGCCGCGCCCCCGCCGGGCTTCAGCTTGCCAATTTTTTCGTAGATAACGTCGGAGCGGTCTGTCGTGTCAACGGCCACTTCGGCAGTGGTCGAATAAGTGACCAGGTAACCGGAAAAGCGCTTCGGACCTTCGCTGGGCAAGAGAGCGAGCACCAGTTCCTGCGCGGCTTCCTGGAAAATCTTCCAGTGCAGGCGGTTCAGGTTCGACAAATCAAGCAGAAAGCCGACCACGACGGGTTGCTCGCGCTCGGCGTTGAAGTAGGTGATTTTTTGCTCTTGGCCTTCATCGAAGATCTTGAAATCGGACTGCTTCAAGTCGGTAACGAATTTGCCAGTGGAGTCGGCCACGGTTACGGGCACGATCACTTCGCTAACGTTGATCTGGATCGGGCTTTGATTTTGGTCCGCCAGAATCGGAGCTGTGCCCAGCAATGCGGGACCGGTGAGCAAAAATTGGCGGCGAGACGTCATAAGGATGTAACTAGTATCTATTGTAACGGCGCGGGAGGCCGGCGGGTTTCCCGTAACGCTGGACTCAAATGCCGCTGCACTCAACTAACGCTGCACCCGGCTACCGTTGAACTCTGCCCGAGCCGCCGCCCTTGACCAGCCCTTCCACTTCTTCGCGAGAGAAGCGGTTGAAATCACCCGGAATGGAATGCTTCAAGCAACTGGCCGCCACGGCAAACTCAAGCGCCGCCGCCGGCGTGGGCAGCGCCAGCAAGCCATAGATCAGGCCTCCAGCGAAGCTGTCTCCGCCGCCGACGCGGTCCACAATGTGCGTAATGTCGTAGCGGCGGCTTACCAGAAACTCCTTGCGGTCGTTCCAGCACGCGCTCCAGCCATTGTGGGAAGCCGAAATGGATTCGCGCAGTGTAATGGCAATACCGCGCGCGCGAGGGTATTCTTCGAGCACACGCGCGCTCAGCTCTTCGTAAGCCGCGTGGTCGAGCTTGCCGGAGTGCACGTCGGCTTCGCTTTCAATGCCCAGGCACATCTGGCAATCTTCTTCGTTGGCGATCAAGATGGTGGCGTGGCGGGCGAGGGCGGGCATCACCTCGGTGGCCTTTTTGCCCCATTTCCACAGGTTTTTGCGGAAGTTCAGGTCAATTGAAATTTCGAGGCCCGCCGCCGCGGCGGCTTCGACGCTTTCGAGGGCCAGCGCCGCGGCCGACTCGCTGATGGCGGGCGTAATGCCAGTGATGTGAAACCACCCAGCTCCCTTTCCGCTACCCGCAAACTCTTTCGCAAAGTCAATCGCCCCCGCGCCAGCAATGGCAATGGCCGAGCCTTCGCGGTCGTACAGTACCTTGGCGCCGCGCTGGTTGGCGCCGGGCTCGACATAGTAAATGCCAAAGCGTCCCGGGCCGCGCACCACGCCGGAGATATCCACGCCAAAGCGCCGCATCTCGCCCAGGAAGGCATCGGCAACGGCGTTCTTATCGGGCAATACGGTAAGGTAGCGGGCGGGCCAGCCATAACCCGCCACACTAACGGCAACATTGGCTTCCCCTCCCCCAAAGGTAGCCACCAGTTGCGGCGATTGCAGCAAGCGTTCAAAGCCCGGGGGCGCCAGGCGGAGCATGATCTCCCCAAAAGTAACGACAGGTTTCATAGCGGAATTAACCAATCTAACCCATCACCGACTGCAATTAGAGGCCACCCATAACGGCCCACACCACGAAAGCCACCACCAGCAAGCCCTCCACCACCATCAACACCGTGCGGATGCGGCGAAACGTTAGCCAGCGGTCCCGCGCCGGGTGTACGCTCATGCGCTCCGTATGCTGGCGCAAGGCTTCGCGCCAAGCGGGCGGCGTGAGGAAATCGAAGAGGTACGGGTAATCGAGCCGGTTCGGATCGTAGCCCGGCGGCAAAAGGCGACCGAGTTCGTCGCGGAAGGTACGAAAGACAATGCGCTCGCGCAACAGCGTCAGCACAATGCCGGTATTGGTGGCCAATAGGAAGGCCATCCAGAGAAAGACATCCTGGGTACGGTCCATACGGGAATCCCTCGCGTTATCATCGCATCTTGTGCTGGGGTATCGCTTTTATCAACCGCTGGGCTGGCTGGCCATTGCGGCGCTATTCTTCACCGAATGGGCGCGTTACCAATTACCCGCCCCCGCGGCCTACACCGCCAACCAAAAGCTCTACTGGTTTGTGGACCATGTGTTCTTCAACGGTAAGCTGTTGATGCTGGCCATGATGGCTTTTGTTCCCGCGCGGGCGGGCTTAAACCCGCGCTTCCTGTTGGCGGGCGGCGCGTTGCTCTTGATGTTGGGCAGCTTCGCCAAACTCTCGCATCCCCTCTATTTGGCCGCGGCAGCGGTGCCCTTTGGTGTGGCGCTAAAGCTTTGGCAACCGAACGAGAAGATGGGGCTGCTGTTGGGCATTGCGGGCCTGGCCATGGGCATTCCCATGAACGGCTTCATTGGGCTGCTTATTGTGAAGGCGGAATTCGCCCCGGCCGTGACGCGCGAGCTGCTCGGTTCCACGGCGGCGCTAGGCAGTTTGTCGATTGCCTGCTTTTATTGGGGACTTTACCTGCTCACGCGGCTTAGACGCAAATCGGCTTAACTGCAAATTTGCTTCACAATATGGCCGTGCACATCGGTCAAGCGGAAGTCCCGCCCCATGTGGCGGTAGGTGAGTTTGGTGTGGTCCATGCCCAGCAAGTGCAGCAGCGTGGCTTGGAGGTCGTGCACCTCAATGGGGTCGCGCGTGATCTTCAAGCCCAGTTCGTCGGTTTCGCCAATCGTCTGGCCAGCTTTCACGCCCGCGCCCGCTAACCACAGCGAATAGCCATCGGGATGGTGGTCGCGGCCCGCGCCATTCACATCTTCCGGACGGCGGAGTTCGCTCATGGGCGTGCGGCCAAATTCCCCGCCCCAGACCACGAGCGTATTTTTGAGCAAGCCGCGCTGCTCCAGATCCGCCAACAGGGCGGCCGTGGGCTTATCGGTTTCCTTGCACAATTTGGGCAGGTTGGAATTAATGCTCGCGTGGTGGTCCCAGCCGGAGTGCATGCACAACACAAAGCGGGTGCCGCGCTCCACCAGGCGCCGAGCCAAGAGCAGATTCGTGCCGTAGGCGCGCGTCTCCTTTTCGTTCAGCCCGTAGCTCTCGCGCGTGGCTTCCGATTCCTGGCTGAGGTCGGTTAATTCGGGGCCCGCCGTTTGCATGCGGTAAGCCAATTCGTAGCTATGGATGCGCGAGGCAATTTCGGCGTCGCCCGTGCGCTCGAGGTGCTGGGTGTTCAAATCCCGCAAGGCATCCAGGCGCGCCCTTTGGCTGGCCGCCGAGAAGCCCGCCGGGTTCGAAAGATAAAGAATGGGGTCGCCCGAACTGCGCAACACCGTGCCCTGGTAAAGCGAGGGCAGAAAACCGTTGGTCCACAGGTCCGAACCCGCGCTGGTGCCCGGGCCAGATTGCATGGCTACAAAGGCCGGCAGATTGCGCGCCTCCGAGCCCAAGCCATAAGTCACCCAAGCGCCCATAGAGGGCCGGCCGCCCGTCATGTGGCCACTGAAGAGCAGCAATTGTCCGGGATGGTGGTTGAAGGCTTCGCTCTTCATGCTGCGAATCATACACAGCAGATCCGCGTGCTTCGAGGTGTAGGGCAGCAGGTCGCTAAACACCATGCCGCTCTGGCCGTGCTGCGCAAATTTGCGCGGGCTAGCCAGCACTTTGGCCGAGGGCTTGATGAAGGCCAGCTTCAGATCTTTCGTCAACTCGGGCGGCAGGGATTGGCCATGCCACTTTTCGAGCGCCGGCTTGGGGTCGAAAAGATCCATCTGCGAAGGCGCGCCTTCCTGGAAGAGGAAGATAACGTTTTTCGCCTTGGGGGCGTAGTGCGGCTGGCGCGGGAGTAGAGGGTCAACGGCTTCGGCAGCCAAGCCCAAGTCGACCAGGGCTGCCGTCGAAAGGGCGGCTGCCGTACGGCGGAGGAAATCGCGGCGGCCGTGGGTGAGCAGAAGTTGGCGTTCGTCAAACATAGAAAGGGCCTTTACTCACGCGTGATGAACTCATCCAAGTTCAGAACAATACTGGCCAAGCCGGTCCATGCGGCTTGGTGGGTGCGGGAAACCCCCGGTAGGGAAACGGGCGCGAGCGCGGCCAACGCCTTCTCGTCCCCGTCGAGGAGCGTCTCCTGCTTTTCGAGGTAATCGCTCAGGCGCAACGCCTCCGCATCGGTGGCGGGGCGGCCCAGCGCAAAAGCGAAAGCGGCGTCCAGGCGGCTGCGGTAATTGGCCGGAGCTTCCGTAAGGGTCCGCACGGCAAGAGCTTGCGCGGCTTCCAGGAAGACCGGGTCGTTCAACAGGTTCAACGCCTGCAGCGGCGTATTCGAACGGTCGCGCTTGCAGGCCGTGACGGTGGACTTGGGCGCGTCAAAATTCGCGAGCAAAGGATAGGGCGAAGTGCGAAGGAATTGGATGTAAAGTCCGCGGCGATAACGCTCCGGCCCCGTGGCTTCGTTCCAACTCACACCCCAACCACGCGAGGCGTAGCTCATTTCCATTACGCCGGGCGGAATGGGCGGCTGCACACTGGGCCCCCCGACGGCGTGGGTCAAAAGATTGCCGGCCGCCAGCGCAGAATCACGAATCACCTCGGCGGGCAGGCGTAAGCGGTTCTGCCGGGCTAGGAGCGTGTTGTTGGGATCGCGCTCGTTCAACTCGGGCCGCGCGTCCGCGCTCTGGCGGTAGGTGGAGGATAAAACAATTTTGCGAAGAATGTTTTTGCGGCTCCAGCGATTCTCCTGGAATTCCGCCGCCAGCCAATCGAGCAATTCCGGATAAATGGGCTTTTCGCTCCGCACGCCAAAATCTTCGGGCGTGCGCACCAGCCCCGCGCCAAACAATTCCTGCCAGACGCGGTTTACAAACACGCGCGCCGTCAGCGGGTTTTCGGGCGAGGTGAGCCAGCGCGCCAAATCGAGCCGCGTGGGGCGCCCTTCAGCATTCAAGGGCGGCAGCACTGCGGGAGTATTCGGCTCCACGGCCACACCGAGAGACTTATAGTCGCCGCGCACGCGCACGTGGCTCGGTTGGGGAACGGGCCGCTCGACAAGCGTCATCGCCTGCGTCAATTGCGGATAGCTGGTCTTCAGCGCGGCAATCTTCTTTTTGAGTTCGTCAAGCTTCAGCTCTTTGTACTTCTTCTGCCCCACGGCGAAGTGATAGTTGCCGATAAAGTGATCCGTTAGGATGTCCTGCTCGCGGGCCGTGCGCTGGGCAGGCGGAATCTGCACAATCTTGCCGCCATCGCCGCCCTCGGTCAGTTTCTTCACGCAATCCCAGGCCAGGTCCCAATCGGTGCGTTCGCCGGGGTGCTGGATGGTGTAGAGAATTTCCTTTTCCCAAGCTGCCTGCAGCGGAGCGACGTTGTACTCGGCCAGAAGTTTTTCGCGCTTCGCCTGGTACTCGGCGCGGGTGCGCAGCCACGGGCCAATTTCGCCGGGCAGCGGCGCGTCAATGTCCACCTCTTCGGCATTGTCAAAGAAGGCATAAAGCGCGTAGTGGTCCTTTTGGGTGATGGGATCGTATTTATGGTCGTGGCACTGGGCGCAGGCCGTGGTTAGGCCCAACCAGACATTGGCCACCGTGTTCGAACGGTCCATCACGGCTTCGAAGCGGAACTGGTTATCGTCAATGCCGCCTTCGCGGTTGGTGAGGGTGTTGCGGTGAAACCCGGTCGCCACGCGTTGCTCCGTGGTGGCGTTGGGCACAAGGTCGCCCGCCAGTTGGTCGCGCGTAAATTCATCGAAGGGTTGGTCGCGATTCAGCGAATCAATCACCCACCGCCGCCAGCGCCAAGCCCAGGGCCGCGTCCAATCCTTTTCGTAGCCGTCGGAATCGGCGTAGCGGGCCTGATCGAGCCAGGGGCGCGCCCAGCGTTCGCCATAGTGGGGCGAAGCGAGCAAGCGGTCCACTTGGCGCTCATAGGCGCCGGCTTGTGTATCGCCGAGGAAGGTCGCCATCTCTTCGACCGTGGGTGGCAAGCCAGTAAGGTCCAGGCTCAAGCGGCGCAACAGGACGCGTTTGTCCGCCGGGGGAGCGGGCGCAATGCCTTCTTTGGCCAAACGGGCCAAGACGAAATGATCAATCTCGTTGTGTGCTACAAGGTTTGTGGTACTCGCTGGCAACTCGGGCCGGCGCAGCGTTTGGAAGGCCCAATGCTGCGAAGTGGGCCGGGGATTTTTCACGCGCGCCACGTGCGTTGCGGGAAACTTCGCACCCGCGTCAATCCAGGCGGCCAGCGTCCGTGCGTCTGCTTCGGCCAATCGCTTAGGCCCCGGTGGCATCGCCGGCAAGCCTTTGTTTCCGTGTACGCGCCGCAGCAGCGGGCTTTCGGCACTCTTGCCCGGAAGGATGGCCGCCCCACTGTTGCCGCCCTCGAGCGCCGCCGCCGCATCGTCCAAGCGGAAGCCGGATTGCTGCATCCCCGGCCCGTGGCAAGCGTAGCAGTTCTTGCGCAGGATGGGGAAGACGTCGCGCGCGAAGTCCGGTTCCTGGGCACCAAGCAAGGAAGTGAAACAGGCGAGAATGATGGGGGCAAACTTCATTCCGCCCTCATTCTATCAACCTGCCTACAAACTGGAACAAACGCGCTCAGCTAAGCCAAAGGAAAGCGTCATCCCTGCCCCGCCCACGCCGTTCACAATCTTGATATTTGGCTCGGGGTCCGCCAGGAAATAAGCCAACGAAGGATGCTTCGCGTAAACCCCGTACCAGCGTTCGGCAATTGCCATCTCGGGTAGTTGCACAAAGCCGCGCAGATAGTCCAGGATCAAGTCGTCGATTTCCTCTTTGTTGAAGGTATCCACTTCCAAGCCATATTCGTGGCTATCGCCCAACGTTACGGTGCCGTCAGGCATGTGGCTAGCCATAACGTGAATGCCCCAACGGTCATAGGCAGGCATCGTCTCGTTGATGCGTTGGGTCAGCGCGGGCAAGGAGGGGCAATGCGCGAAGCTCTTATAGAAGCGCAAGGTCAAACCCGCGGCCAAGGCGGGCCCCAGGCGCCAACCCTCGGGTTGCGCGGCGGTGCGCAGCATTTGCAGCTTTACGCGCGTCAGGTCGCTGGCGGCGAAGACGCTGGGGTAAAGCGTTTCAAAGTCAGCGCCATTGGCAATCAGCACCAGGTCCGCGGGCAACACGTGCGGGTCCGCCACGGGGAAGCCGAAGTGGAACTCTACGCCATAAACTTCATCCAGAAACTCGGGCAGCAGCCGCACTACCAAACGTGGGTCCACGATCATTTCCGCCACGCTATGCAGCGCACCCAATAGCCCGGTGGGCAACAGCGCGGGGCTAATCCGCAGAGCCTCTTCGGGGCCAATCCAGCGTGCGCGCTCCGGTTCGGCGGCAGCAAATTCCTGCGCCACGGCCGCTTCGTCAGCATGGTAGGCGGCGTGGAGTGAACCAACGGGATCGTGCCAAAGCTGGGCGGCGTGCAAAACTTCGCGCCAAATCTCTGCGCTGCGCATGGCCATTGCCGCCCGATCACCCGCCGGTTGGCCGATGGGCCACAGCATGCCGAAGTTGCGAATGGAGGCGCCTTGGGCGCGCAAGCTGCGTTCGTAAACGCGCACGCGCCAACCCTGTTTGGCCAGCGTATAGGCATGGGCAAGGCCCACAATGCCCGCTCCGATAATGGCTACATCTTTCATATTCGTCTAGGCCTCCTCCGCTGCCACTTCCCACTTCTTCCCCATTTCAATGGCTAACACAACACCACCCACCGCCGCCCCACAGCCCAGAAAGGCGAAGAGCACCGGCCAGCCAAAGTTCGCGCTTAAGGCCGCCACAATCAGCGGCGAGAGGATCTGCCCCGTCGAGCCAAGGCCGTTCACCAGGCCCCCGGCGCTGGCCGTTTTGTCGGGCCGAACCGCTTCCTGCACACCCGCCCCCGCCATCAGCGTATCGGGGCCAAAGGTGAAGGCCCCAATCAAGCCAATCATCAGGATGTTCACCCAGGGCGCCAGCGGACTGACGTGCGGATAAAGGATGCACAGCCCCGCCAACAGGAACATCATAGTTGCCGACACGCTAAAACGTTTTCCGGGGTTTCCGTTTTCGCTCCAATACCCAGCCAGCAGCACACCGCCAAAGCCCACAAACTCAAAAATGGCCGATGCGTAGCCCGCGTTTTCGGGCGTGTAGCGAAGCTCTTCCGTCATGTACAGCGGTAGCCAGAAGAGGAACGCATAGCGCAGCATTTTCACGAAGAAATACATCATCACAATGGAGCGCAGGCGGCGGTTGGCCAAGAGGTCGCGGTCCGCCCAAGGCCACGTGAACTTCCACGTAGCACTGCGCTGCTTGTCGCGACTAAACAGGAAAAAGGCCAGCCCGATGCCCGTAAGAATCAAAGCCGGCGCGATTGCCGCCCAACGCCAACCGAAGCGCGAACAATACGCCGCGAAAGCCGATCCGGCCAACCCACCCAACACCATGTGCGTGCCCCACCAGGCCAAGATGACGCCGCGATTCGATTCCGGAAACCAATCCCGCGCCAACTTCAAGACGCCGGGCCAGCCCGCTGCCTGCGCCATGCCGTTTGCCCCTTGCACCACGGGCAGCGCAGTACCGAAGCTGGTTAGCACCGAACAGACGGAGGAAACCCAGGTGCCAATGGATACCACCAAGCGGGCGCCCCAACGGTCGGAAAACGCTCCCATAACCACTTGGCCAATGGCGTAAGCCAGCCCGTAGAAGAACAAGACGTTGCCCAGTTGTTCGCTGCTGAAGCCCAACTCCTGCTTCAGGAAAGGCATCACCACGCTGAAGTTCTTGCGGCACAGGTAAAGGCCGAAATACGCGAGCCAAGTGAGCACGAAGGCCCGGACAAACATCCTCTTAGGCTACGCTTTTGGCGTTTCAATCCGGTAACTGTCTAGGGAACAAAAAGCTTGGCCAGGTCCCACTTGCGGATCACATCCTGCGCCAGGCCCTGCACCTTATCGGTACAAGCCTCAAAGTACTGCTTGGCCTTGGTGGTATCGAAGCGGGGCAGGCCTTGCTTGGGTTGGTACAGAATAATGCTGCTGGGGAAAGGGTAGGCGCTCCAGGACCCCGGAACGGCGCGGGGCGAGGCGAGCGCTTCGGTATAAAGCTCCTGGCGCACCCAGTCAGGATGGGTGGCCTGCACCATCGCGGTTTCGTTCCATCCGGCGTGGCCCCCGTCTTCCCCAAATATGCTGAGCGTCAGGTCGCTGCAATAGCCCCACCAGTTGACGATAAGAATGCGCACACGGCGCTCCGAGCCCACCGCTTCGGCCACCTCTTCGAGAGCCGCCGTATTCCCGCCGTGGCCGTTCACCACAAGGATGTTTTTGAAGCCGTTTTTCGCCAAGCCGCGCAGCAGGTCTGCTACAAAAGCCTTGTAGGCCGCAGGGGAGATGGTGAAGCCGCCGGCAAAGGCATCGAGCGAACCGGTGATGCCATAGTTCAAAGTCGGCGCCACAAGGGCATTCAAGGCCGGGGCCATGCGGCGGGCCATCATGGTTGGGATGGTGTTGTCGGTGCCGTTGTGCGTTACGCCGTGCGCTTCCACCGTGCCCACCGGCAGCAGGACGGTGTTGATTTGCGCAGGCACCAGCTTTTGGAATTCCATCCAGTTCAGTCCCTCCATTTCGCGAGTGCGGGGGCCTTGGGCCAAAAGTAACGTGGGCAGCAAAATAAGCGTGAGTCGTTGCATGTTTGCTCAGTTTACATATACTGGGGCGCATGGCGGCAAACGGAAAACCGAATTTACTGTTCTTGATTGCGGACGACCACGCGGGCTACGTCATGGGTTGCGCAGGCAACAAAATGGCGCGCACGCCCAACCTGGACCGCTTGGCCAGCGAGGGCGTTCGCTTTGCGGCACACCATTGCAATTCACCGGTCTGCACGCCTTCGCGGCAATCGTTGTTGACGGGTTTGTATCCACACGCCGCGGGCGTCACCACGTTGCAAACCCCGCTCGACGAAGGCAAAACCACGCTTGCCGACCTGCTTGGCGCCAGCGGCTACCGCACAGCCGTTTTTGGGAAAATGCACTTCAACCGCCCGGGCCAGGACGGCATGCACGGCCTCCAGACGGCCATGACCGAAGACCGCATCAACAAAGGCTGGCGCGCGGCCGTGAGCGGCGCACCCCATCCCTGGCAGCCCTTCCGCACACCGGCCGAACAATGGTTGAACGCCGACAAGCAGCCCCAACCCTTTCGCTTTGAAGAGATGCGCAGCACCTGGGCAACGGACCGCGCCAAGGAATGGCTGACCGAGCACACCAAGCAAGCCGACCAGCCCTTCGCCATGTGGCTAAGCATCCAGGAGCCGCATTCGCCCTTCTGGTTTCCCCGGGACGACCAAAACATTTTTGACCCCGCGCGTTTTGAGGTCCCCAAGGTGGGCCCCGAAGACGCCTGGCAAGTACCCAAGATTTTCCAAAAGCTTTCGCCCGCCCAAAAGCAGGGTATCATCGCGGCCTATTACACCAGCGCCTATCATTTGGACAAGAACTTGGGCCGGATGCTGGACCACCTGCGCGCCACCGGCCAGGCCGAAAACACACTGGTGGTTTACATGGCCGACCACGGCTATTCGCTGGGCCATCACGGGCGTTTTGAGAAGCACTGCATGTACACTCCCGCCATGCACGTGCCGCTGATGATGCGCTTTCCCGGCAAACTAAAGCCACGCGAGGTGGTGCGGCGGCGAACGGAACACGTGGACGTGGCGCCTACGCTCTTGCGGGTCTTAGGCGCCGAAAGGCTGCCGAAGACGCATGGCCGCGACTTGTTCAACGACCCCGCGCGCGAAGAGATTTTCGTGGAGTACCTCGAAAACGAAGAAGCTGCGCTGCTTTGGGACCGCTGGAAACTGGTTTACACCACCGGCCGCCGCCACCGCCAGGACGGCTACGAAACCGACAATCCCACACCCGGCAAGATCGTCCGGCTCTTCGACCAGAAAGCCGACCCCGGCGAATTCACCAACGTCGCCGCCAAGCACCCAGCCCTGGTGGAAACGCTGACCAAGAAGCTGGAAGCAAAGTTCCAGGAGACGCATCCGGAGCCGGGGCTGGCGCTCGACGATTACCTGCGGCCCCGGGACGCGCGGAAGTAAAGAGAAAAGCCCCCGGCCGTAGCCGGGGGCTCTCGTTAGGCTTCGATCGTAAGCGTCTTAGAACTCCAGGCGGAGGCCCAAGCGCAGAATGCGGTCGCCGTTCGGTTCGCGTCCGGCGGAGTTGGTGCCCGTGATTTCGAACACGCCGCCGCGGAAGCTGCCGTCCGGGTTGGTCAAACGGTTGTTGATGCCGGTGGACGGGTTGCCAAACTTCGGCGTATTCGTCCAGTTGAAGTATTCGGCGCGGAACTGCAGCCGGAAGCGCTCTTTGAAGGCAAAGTTGCGGAACAGGCCGAGGTCGGTGTTGAAGAAGTTCGGGCCGCGCAGGCTGTTGAAGCCGGCGTTGCCGAAGCGAGGTTCGGTGACGCGCTCAAAGGCGAAGGGATCGTAGTAGGGGTTGCCACGGCCAATGCCGCCGAGCTTCGCTACTTCGGGCTTCACTTGGTCGGCGCGCTGCGTGGAACCGGGCAAGCGCAAGCTGCCTCCGTCGCTGGTGACGCGGATAGGGGTGCCGGTCATGAAGCTGGTGAGTGTGTTCAACTGCCAGCCGCCCACAATCGCGTTGGCCACTTTGTTGCCGGTATCGAAACGCTTGCCAGCGCCGAAGGGCAATTCGTAAGCCGCGGTGATTTGCAGGTTGTGCGTGCGGTCGTAGTTGAGCGGCACATAGTTCAGGCTGGTGTAAGCGAGAGCGGGAACCAGCGGGCCACCGTTGTTGTCGTCGTTGCAGCACCAACCCATAGCGCGGGACCAGGTATAAGCAACATTGGCCTGCAGGCCATTGGAGTAGCGCTTACCCAAGGTCAACTGCATGGAATGGTAGTTGTTCGAGCCACCGAGCGGACCAACCAAACTGGTTTCGACGGCGCGGCCGAATGTGGAGAACAAGGGTTGACCAGCGCGGTCAGCGCCGATCACCTGGCCGGCGTTCAGATTCAGGCGGCCGCTGACGCGCAGGGCACGGCTGGCCACATAGCCGATCTGAGCGTTCCAGTTGTTGCCGAGATCACGTTGGATCATGAAGTTGTAATTCATGATGTAGCTGCGGCGGAACTCATCACCCGTGGTGTTCACGGCATAATTCGTGGGAATGGAGATGCGGCCGCTGCTGCCGACCACTGGGTCCGGCAACGTTGGCAGACCTTGGCTGAGGGTTGTCGCCCAATCCAGTGCGGCGGGTGCCAGGTTGAACGCGGCAAGGATGGGATAGTTGGTGCGCAAGGGGCGAGCGAGGTTCCAGGGATCCCAGTTGATGCCAAAGCCCGTGCGAATGACGGTCTTTTCCGTCATGCGGTAAGCAACGCCCAAACGGGGGCTGAAAAGTAGGCTGGCAACCTTTGTACCGCAATCGCGAGGGACGGAGCCAACGCCGCAGACTTGGATTTCGTTCGTAGCGAAGTCGTAGCGTTCCATGCCACGGTCGCCGCCGCGAATGGGCATGGGGAAGTGTTCAATGCGCGTTCCATAAGACAGCGTCAGTTTGCGGTTCACCTGCCATTGGTCACGGACGTAGAAGCTGAGCATGGAGGTACGCGTGTTGTATTCATCCGGCACTTGGAGGATGCGGCCACCGCCATCCACCAAGCCGAGCAGGAAGGTGCCCATGCCGTTGAATTGGTTGCCGGCTTGCACGTTGCCATTAGCCAAGCGCAATTGCGTGGGGCCTTGGCCAAAGTTCAAGCGGCCCGCCGCGCCACCCGCCGCACCGGCAAATTCCGGCTGCGTGTGGTTCAGTTGCAGGAAGTAGAGGTCCATGCCGAAACGGATGCCGTGCGAACCTTTTAGCCAGTTGGCGTTTACCACGTACTGGGATTGCGGGTCCGTGCGGTAGTAGGGCATGTAGTTCTCGGTGGAACCAAAGGCATCAAAGCCGTTGATGCCGAAGCCGGGGAAGCCGGATTCGAAAAAGCGCGTGCCGTTGGTGCCGGGAATGTTCAATTCGTCGCGCCCACGGTTGGGGCCCAAACCCGGTTGTTCAATGTTGGTGTCCATCAACGTGTAGCCATAGTAAGCGTCCACAATGAAGGTCGGCTTGAAAGTATACGTTGTCGCGAGTGTGCCGCTCCAGGTGGCGCCAAAGCCTTGACCAGGGTTACCGAAGGCGATGGGCGATCCGCCGATGTCACCGAAGGCGGTGGGTGCGGTTAGATTGAAGTCCAGCCAGCTCAAGCGGGCGTAGGCCGTCCAACGGTCGTTGATGTTGAAGTTAAACTTCGAGTCGATAGTTTGACGGTCGAAGGCAGCTTGGCCGAGGGCGAAGTAGTTGGCCGAGGGCAAGCGATTGGCCGCCGGATTGTTTTCCTGGGGCAGGCGCTCCATCAGAAGGCGCGAGGTAGGATGGATGCGCGAAATAGGAATGATGTTGCCGGGAAAGGGAGTGCGGCCAACACCATTGCGTTCGCCGGTTTGCGGATCGTAAACGGCGCGGCTAGAGGCCGACAAATCGCCCAGGCGCATTTCGGGCGTCGGCACGGTGCGCAAGGAGCCGGCAAAGCGGCGGTCGGTCGAGTTTTCGTAGCTGACGAAATAGAAAGCTTTGTTCTTCACAAAGGCGCCGCCCACGCGGCCGCCCCATTGGTTGTTCACAAACTTTGGAATGTCCTGGTTCGCGGGTAAGAAAAAGTTGCGCGCCTGGCTCCAGTTGCCTTGGTGGAAGTGGAACAGCGCGCCCTTGATGTCGTTCGTGCCCGAGCGGATGGTAACGTTTACCGAGGCGCCGCCGGCCAGACCCTTTTCCGCGTCGAAGCTATTGGTGGTGACGTCGACGGTTTCAATGGATTCCAAAGCCGGAACGTAGCTGGCAATGTGCGGCAGCCAGACGTTGGTGGCGCTGGCGCCGTCAATCCGCGTATTGTTCGCGGCGGTATTGTTGCCGTTGGTTTGGAAGCTCATCGCGCGCGAAGGGTTTGAAGGAACCGAGTGCGGCGTGGAAGGCGGAGCAATACCGGGCAAGGTTAGGAACAATGCCTGGTAGTTGCGGCCGTTCGTCACGGGGATATCAATCAATTGCTTGGCGGTTAATTCGTTGCGAACTTCCGCGCGGTCGGTTTGCAGGACAGCCGCATTGGCCTCCACTGTAACCGACTCGTTCACTTGGCCAACCGTAAGAGCAGCATCGATACGAATGGTGGTGTTCACCGACACCGCCACGTTGTCCTGTTTGTTGGTGCGGAAGCCATCTTTCTTGATTTCCACTTCGTAGCTCCCGTTGATGACGTTCGGGATCGTATAGCCTCCTTGGCTATTGGAAGTGGTGCTGCGGGTTAATCCGGTTTCTTTGTTCCGGATCGTAATGGTTGCTTCGGGTACAGCAGCGCCGGAGGCATCCGAAACGGAGCCGACGAGGGTGCCATACAGGTTCTGCGCCAATGCCGGAGCTGCGGTAAACAGCAGGCAAAGGCCCAGGATTGTGGCCGCACCAATGGCGACCACCTGAGACTTCTTGGTCATAAATTCCAACCTCATGATTTTTGTGTTTTCCACCTGAGGCGAAGGAGTAACTTCACCCCACTGGTTCGACAAACTATCACATTTTCGGGAATGAAATATAAAGCGAACTTAATACTTGACTCATGCAAGCAGAAAGGAAGTGAACTCGTGTTCCCCGTGCACATCAGTCAAGCGTTGGTCCCGACCCTGATAGAAATATGTGAGCTTTGTATGGTCAACTCCCATAAGTCGCAGAATGGTGGCGTTCACATCATGCGCGGTTACGGGGTTCTCCACAGCGCGTAGGCCAAACTCATCGGTTGCGCCAAACGTTCGCCCCCCTTGAATGCCCGCGCCGGCCATCCACATCGAGAAAGCGTAGGGGTGGTGGTCGCGGCCATTCTTACCCTCGGCCAGCGGTGTGCGGCCAAATTCGCTGGCCCAGACGACGAGCGTGGAATCCAGCATGCCGCGCGCCTTCAGGTCCGTAAGCAAAGCTCCGATGGGCTGGTCGCTCTTCTTGGCCATCTTGTGGTGGCTTCCAGTTAGGTCGTTGTGGGCGCCGTCCCAATCGTCGCCCAAGTGCGTGCCCGAATAGAGCTGGATGAAACGCACGCCGCGCTCTACCAGGCGGCGGGCGAGCAGGCACTTGCGGCCGAAATCTTCCGTCAGCGGGTCGTCCAGGCCGTAAAGCCTTTTCGTCAAGGCGGACTCCGTGGCCAAGTCAACAGCATCGGGAGCGGCGGCTTGCATGCGGTAAGCCAATTCGTAGCTCGCCAGGCGCGCTTCCAAGACATCGTCGCCCGGGCGGGCTGCCAGATGGCGGCGATCCAGGTCCGTAATTAGATCGAGCGTTTCCTTCTGTACTTCCGGGGAAACGCCTTGGGGATTCCCAAGGTCCAGCACCGGGTATTTGCCGCCGCGAAAGACCGTGCCCTGGTAGACCGCCGGCAGATAGCCCGCACCATAACCCTGCGGGCCGCACTTCATGGCCCCATCACTCATCACCACAAAGCCGGGTAGATTCTTGTTCTCGCTACCCAAGCCATAAATAGTCCACGCGCCGAGCGAGGGCTTGCCGGGAAACTGGCTGCCCGTGGAGAGCAAATACATGGCCGGGGCATGGTCGAACGCATCGCCGTAGCAGGAACGGACCACCACCATGTCGTCTACGTGTTTGCTGATGTGGGGAAAGAGGGTAGACACCGGAATGCCCGATTGGCCGTGGTGCGGAAACTCCCAAGGGCTGCCGCGCATGATGGCCTTGGTAAAGTCGATGCGCGAGGTTTTGAGCCCCGCGGCAAAGCTGGCGGGAAGGGTTTGCCCGTTGCGCTGGCTTAAGGCAGGCTTAGGGTCCCAGGTGTCTACGTGGCTGACGCCGCCGTGCATGAAGAGATAGATCACGGCTTTCGCCTTTGTTTCGGCAGCGGTTTGCGCGACGGCCTGCGCTGCGGCCTGCGGAATGGGCGCGGCCATCAGGCTGGCGGCCGCTAAGGCGCCAAAGCCATGGCCGGCTTGGGAAAGCAGGGCGCGACGGGAAACGGCATTGGATAGATGCTTAGTCGACATACAAAAACTCGTTGGTGTTCAAAAGGGCGCGGGCAATTTCCACCAGGGCGGCTTCGCGGCTGCCAATGGCGGCTTCCAGTTTTGCGAACGAAGCCGTTAAGCGGTTCGCTTCTTCGGTATCCGGTGCACGCAAAAGCACGGCGCGAAAGATTGCTTCCATGTCGCCCCGTTTGGCCAGAGCGCGGGCGCGCTCACGGGCAAAGCTTCCGTTGAGCAAAGTCAAAGATTGGGGTGCCGTGGTGGAGGCATCGCGCCGCGGGCAAGACAGCATTGGCTCCGGCGCGTCGAAGACTTCCATCATCGGCATGCGGAAGGTCCGCTTTTGGAATAGATATATGGAGCGCCGGCGGAAATCGTCGGGGTTCGACGACACCACCCAACTTGAATCGGCGCGGCCAATCATGCCGAACATTTCTTCTTCGGCCAAGGGCGGCACCACCGGCTTGCCGTGCATTTTCAGGTTCAATTCGCCGCTGGCGGCCAGCAGGTTGTCGCGCAGTTCATCGCTCGTCAATCGCCGGCGGCGGAAGTGGGAAAGGTAGAGGTTTTCGGGATCTTTGGCGCGTACCCCCGCTGCCGGTTCGGAGCTCCGCTGGTAGGCGGCGGAGAGCAGGATTTCGCGATGCAACTTCTTCATGCTCCACCCTTGGGCCACAAAGCGCGTAGCCAGATAATCGAGCAACTCGGGATGGGTTGGGGCGGCACCACGGCTGCCGTAATCGCTCGGCGTCGCCACAATGCCCCGCCCGAAGTGATATTGCCAAACACGGTTTACCAGCACGCGCGCGGTTAAGGGATGGTCGGGCCGAGTCAGCCATTCGGCCAGAGCATGGCGGCGGCCAGTGGTGGGGAACATGGGAATAGGGCCGGTCACCTTGCGCTCAAAGCTCCGTTCAGCAATATCTCCCCCGCCGAGCGCAGTGAAGAATCCGGGTTGCACGGCCACTGGCTCGGCCTTTCCTTTGGCGGGAACGAAAGTCTTGGGGCTGTAGTCCCCTACATCCGTGATGCCGCAGGCAAAGGGCTTAGGCGCATAGCCCTGGAACATGCGCACCAAGCGGCGCTCAATCCTGGCCAGTGCGGCGGTTTGGCTTTTGTTCAAGCACCCGCGGATTTCCTCGTCCGTAACCCGCACGGCTGTCGCGTATTCGGTGGACAATTCGCGTTGCCGCGGTGTTTTTTCATCTTCTTTGGTCTGCAGCGCTGTTTGCACTTCCTCGCTGAGTTTGGCCAGCTTTGCCGCATACAACTTCTTCCGGCAGGGCTCCTGAATGGTGCGGATTTGTTCCCCAAGTTCGCGCAACTGAATCTCGCGGACGTTTTCGCCCGTTTCCCAGCCCAAACTCCCTAGGCGGTTCAAGGCCACCTTGGTTTTGATGGCGGGCGCGAAGACGGCCTGCAGGCGATAGTAGTCCCGCTGGGGAATGGGATCGAACTTATGGTCGTGGCAACGCGCACAACCGGCGGTTAGGCCAAGGAAAACGCTGGCCGTGGTGTCGGTGTAATCAGTCAGCACTTCCACGCGGTTGATGTCGGCTTGGTCCGGGAAGAGGTCGCGGTTCGGCCCCACACAATAGAGGCCAGTGCCGGTGTTGGCTTCCGGGTCTTCCGGCCAGTATTCGTCTCCAGCGATTTGTTCCTTCACAAAACGGTCGTAGGGCTTGTCGGCGTTGAAGCTATCGATAACGTAATCTCGATAGCGCCAAGCGTCGGCCAAGTAACTATCCAATTCAAAGCCTGCCGTATCGGAATACCGAACCAGATCGAGCCAATGGCGCGCCCATTTTTCGCCATAGCGCGGCGAAGCCAACAATGCATCCACCACCTTGGCGTAGGCGTCGGGGTCCGGGTCGGTTACAAAGCGCTGCACAGCTTCCGCCGAGGGCGCCAGGCCTGTAAGGTCAAGATAGACACGGCGGAGCAAAGCGGCGCGCGGGGCGGCGGACGCTTTGGTTAATCCTTCCCGCGCCAGGGTGCGGTCCAAGAAGAAATCAATCGCATGCCCTTCTACTCCAGCGGGCAGCACCGGGGCTTGGGGCGGGCGGAAACTCCACCACGTGGGTGCGGCAGGTTTCGCGCTCTCTTCAACCCAAGGAGCACCCGCCTTCAGCCAGCGTTCCAGCAAGGCAATCTCGGCAGGAGCCAGAGGCTTGGTGGGGGGCATGGCCGCAACACCGGGCCTGCGATGGACCGCAGCCAACAGCAACGATTCATCTACTTGCGCCAAGTTTACCGCCGGACCCTTGGTGCCACCCTTCAACAATCCGTCGCGCGTAGAAAGGTCCAGGCCCGAGAGCTTTACTTGGCCCGAGTGGCAAGCGCCGCATTGCTTGGCCAAAAGCGCAGTCGCCTGCCCGGCCTCAGGATTGGCCCAGCAGGCGATTGCGAGAACAGAAACGAAAATGCTGAGGCGCGCCAACATACGCGCCTATCCTATCAATTCCGCCAGTTTAGTTGCGCCAGTTGAGGCGGTAGCGCTGCGGGCCATCGTCCTGCATGGTGATGCGCGTCACCTGGTTGCGGCCGGATACCTGAATCTCCACCGTGCCGCGGAGTTCGCCGCCGCTGACGTTGGCGTATATGCGGTTGCCTTGGCGGCGATCGACGTTGCCCACCAGACGCAAATTGCCTTGGTCGCTCGAAAAGACCAGATCGACGCGGCCATTGCTTTCGACGCGAACCACAGGGCTAAAGAGCGCGCCGGAACGTCCACCGGAGCTACGGTAGTCCCCATTGCCCCGGCGTCCGGAGAACGAAATGCTCTCGACGTTGCCGTTGCCCCAGCCGTTGTTGCCATTGTTGCCATTGTTGCCCCAGCCGTTATTTCCGTTGTTGCCCCACCCACCGCCGTTGTTGCCGCCGCCGTTACCCCCGTTCCAACCAGGGCGATTGCCCCCGTTGCCATTCCCCGCGCTCCAGGGCCCTGACGCGCCGCGCCAGAAAATATCGAACGTATAGCCTTCGCGGCCACCCTTGGAATCCTCGATCCGGATTACCGCTGGCGCTCCATTCCCGGGCGAACGCACCAAATCTTGACGGCCGCGACCGTCAATGCCTTTGAAGCGGAAATCGTAAGCATTGCGCGGCATTTCCTGATTGCATTGGAAGCGCCGGAAAGTAGAAGGCGATCCAGATAGTGTCCGAATGTTGGCACGGGAGCCAAAGATCTCCACTTCGGCAACGTCGTCCACTTCCACTTCAATGGTGCATTTCCCTTCCCCGCCGCCGCCGCGAATCTCCGCCTGCCGGCGGTCGGTCACTTGTTGGGCATGGGCGTTGAAGACTACCAACGGCAAAGCCAACCAGAATGAATGTTTCATGTGGGCCTCTCCTTCGCTACATACTGCCACAAACAGCTAGCTAAAGGGACGGCGCCCAGGGGAACTGCGTTGCGCAACACCCGCCACGGGAGAGTTTCGCCTATTCGGCCCAGCTTAGCGCCTCGCGCAATTCGGCGGGGCTGAGTTTCCCTTGCGCCACTAATTGCTGGCCTTGGGTGGTGAGTTGCACATCCGGTTTTTTGGGCAGCAGGCTGAGCAAGCCGCGCAAACTCGCAGCCGCTTCGCTGGCGGAGGCGGCGGAGGGGAGGTTGGCCTCCGCGCGGTATTCGATGGCATCGCTGATGGTGGCCCAGGCCGCCAAGCTTTCCAGCGCAAAGGGGACGCTCTTCAACCCGCCCAAGCCCTTCTCCGGCAGACGTGGTTGGCTGCTCACCATATAAATATGCGCGGCGTGGGGCAGCAGGCTGACCCGGCGCGGCAATTCCGGCGCGGGTGGGCGCTGGGCGTTGCGAGCGTCAATGGCGTCGCGCAAGGCCGCCGCACGGCCAGCCAGGGCCACGCTGGAATTGAAGAAGACAACAGCGAAATCTTCCCGCCCATGAAAGACAAAACCTTTATACGGCAGCTTGGTGCCGCCGGGAATATTCAGTTCCGGCTCGAGACCACTGTTCGCGATGCCGCCGTTGGTCCACTTGCCGCGCAGCAGCGTTAAGCGGTGGCGCCCGCCGAAGCAGTAGACCAATTCGTAGAGCTCCTGGGCGGGCTTCATGCCGCTTTGGGCCGCGAAATTGGCCAAGAGGTCCTGGCCCAGGCTTTGCCATAGGGGGGCCTTTTTTAGGAGGTCCAGGCGTATGCCAGCCAGCGAGGTGGAGTCTGGCGGGATGAGCGGCGCGAGGGCGGGGTCAACACGCGCATGGGTCGGGGTTCGTTTGCAACTCGCCAACAAACCCAAGGCCAGAAGGGAACGCCGCGGCAAGCTTCGATACAATTTCATCGGTTTCTCTATTTTTATCTTCTATGCGAATTGATTCCCACCAACACTACTGGAACCCGGACCTCGTCCACTATTTCTGGATGCCGCCGGCGCCGCACCCGCTGCGAAGGAATTTTCTTCCGGCCGACCTCGAGCCCACGCTGGCGGAAAACAACTTTGACGGCAGCATTGTGGTGCAAGCCGCGCATGTGCCCGAGGAGGCCACTTGGCTGCTGAACCTGGCCAGCGCCCACAAAAGCCTGCTGGGCGTGGTGGCTTGGGCCAACCTTGAAGACCCCAACCTAGGCAAAGTGCTGGACCAGTTGCAGAAGCATCCGAAGTTTGCCGGTTTGCGCCACTTGATTCAGGACGAACCGGAAGTAGATTGGATGGTGCGGCCCACGGTGATTGCCGGCCTCAAAGAATTGCAGCGGCGCGGCATCCCGTATGACCTACTGGTGAAGCCGCCGCACCTGCCCTACGTGCCGCAACTGCTGGAGGCCGTGCCGGACTTGGCCATTGTGATTGACCACATCGCCAAGCCCCACATCAAGGAAGCTATCTTCGAGCCTTGGGCGCGCGACATGGAACGCATCGCCAAGCACAAGCCGCTCCATTGCAAGCTGAGCGGCATGATTACGGAAGCCGACCACAAGGAATGGAAGAGCGAACAACTGACGCCCTATGTTCAGCACGCGCTGGCGATTTTTGGCTTTGACCGCCTGCTCTTCGGCTCCGATTGGCCGGTTTGCACCCTGGCCGGAACCTGGAAGCAGGTGCTGGCGGCGTTTACGCAAGCGCTCGGCGCGCAACCCGCCGAAGAGCGCGCCAAACTTCTAGGCCCCAACGCGGCCCGCTTTTATAAGCTGAAGGTATAATTGCTCGCAGGAGTTCTCCTCAAACATGAAACAAATCCTCTTGATTGCCGCCCTCAGCCTGCCCTTGCTGGCCCAAGGCCCTGACCCGAAGACAAGCCCGACGGCGGCCAGCGCGGCTACGCTCTACAACATGGTGGCGGGTAACATTACCAAGTCCATCGAAAAGATGCCCGCTGAGAAGTTCAGCTTCAAGGCCACGGACACCGTGATGCCCTTTAGCGAATTCGTTGGCCACTTGATCGACGCGAACAACAACTTCTGCGGCGCCGTCACTGGCGACCCCCGCCCCGCCAGCATGCGCAAAGAAACCGACAAGGCGAAGCTGATGGAAGGCTGGAAGGCCGCCATGGCCAAGTGCCAAAAGGCTTGGGCGATGACCACGGACGAGAGCTTGGGCAAGATGGTGAAGATGGGCAACGCCGAGCGCGCCGCCGCTTTCCCCATGTTGCTGAACGTAAGCCACAACTTTGAACACTACGGCAACCTGGTGACCTACATGCGCATGAATGGCATGGTGCCTCCCAGCTCTGAAGGACGCTAAGTTGACGCAAAACTTCACGAGGGGCCAGTTTCTACTGGCCCCTTTTGCATTGCAAAGCACGCTCGCAGCTGCGGCGCGGCCACGCGTGGTTTATGTGTGTGGGGACCATGAGTACTCCGGCGAAAAGACGCTGCCGCTGTTTGCCGCGGAAATGACAAAGCGCTACGGGCACGATGCGGAAGTGCTCACCAGCCAACCGGACCAAAACGCGGAAACGAATCTACCGGGCCTGGAAAAACTAGCGGCGGCGGATTTGGTGGTGCTTTACCTGCGCTGGCGCCGCCTGCCGTTGGAGCAAGTGCGGCACTTGGACGAATACCTGCAGGCGGGCAAGCCGGTGGTGGCTTTGCGAACCTCCTCCCACCCCTTCAATTACCCCAAGGGCGATCCGCTGGAGAACCGCAACCGCATGGCCACGGCGGCCTTCGGAGCGCCCCCAGGTTGGGGCGCGGACGGGCACCGGCATTATGGCCACCAATCCACAACCCGCGTAACAGTTGCGCCCGGACGGCACGAAATTCTGCGCGGCGTGAATACGCCCTTTGTGGCACCCAGCTGGCTCTATCACGTTTTGCCCAAATACCCGCCACCGGTGGCGAAAGTGGCGCTGATGGGCGAGGCGATCAACCCGAACCGCCCCGCCGTGGTGAATCCGGTGGCCTGGACGCTGACGAACACGTTCGGCGCGCGGGCTTTTTACACCAGCCTGGGACACCCGGGCGATTTTGCGCTCGAGCCTTTCCAGCGGTTGCTGGCCAATGCCATCCACTGGGCACTAGGCAAGCGCGTGCCCCGGCGTTGGGCGGGGCCGATGGAAATCAACGTGCGGTACCGGGGGATGGTGAAAAGTTGATCGGTGAAAAGTTGAGCTATAAATAGCAGCCAATGGGCCGGGGCCAGGGAGTGGGGGTGGGCCGGCCGGCTAGGGCAAGGGTAATGGCTTCGCGTAAATCCTGGCGCGTTGGGGAGGGGCGCTCCTTGCCCCAGGCGGCGTAACGGTCATCAATGCGGCCCCGGTAGGCGAGGGTTCCATTGGACCAGACCACCGCTTCCGGCGATCGCGTGGCACGCGCCTTCTGGCGGAGGCGCCCTGTTTTATCGATTAAGAAGGGAAGCTCAAGCGCATAGCTGCGTTGCCAATCTGCGGGTGGTTGGGAGGCAAGTACAACCTGGAAGCTTGCGCCTTGGGGCTGGAACTCGGCAGCCAAGCGGTTGAGCGTAGGAATGTAGCGGTTGGCGAGGGGGCAATCGGCAGCGAGGAAGAGCCAGACTTCCACTGTGGTTGCGGGCGCGAATAAAGCCAGAAACTGCCGCCGGATCATCTTCCCTTTTCAGGATGACAAACAAAAGAGCCCCCCGCTGGGGGAGGCCCTTTTCACGCTGGTTGTGGATGGGCGCTTAAAACTCTAAGCGCAGACCCATGGTGATGAGGCGTGCACCTACCTGGGGTCCCGTGGGGCGACCGAAGTTGGCGTTGCCTACCGTGCCGACGATGTTACCAAAGCGCGTACGGTTAAACATATTGAAGGCATCCGCGCGCCAGATGAGCACGATGGGGTTTTTGTCGTTTTCCCAAAGCGTGGTGCGCTTTACCAGTGACATATTTTCGCTGAAAACGGCCGGATTGGAGAAATCGCGGTCGAAGAACGCAGCGGAGCCGAAGGTGAAGCGGGGCGCCGCAGTGTAGGATCCGGGATTCAGGTAGCGAGTGGCTGGGTTGTTGGGGTCGAGCGTGTCGACATCAATGCCAGATTGGATGGCCGTGCTGCTGCGGTTGGCCTTGGTTTGGCCAGCGAAGAGCACACCGTTGCCGAGGGGGTTACCGGGAGTGATGGCTTGAATCAAGGAGCCGCTGCGGTATTGGCCGGTCATGGCGACCGTCCAGCCGCCCAGCAGACCATTGGCCACCGGGTTGCTGAAGTTGAGGAACTTCTTGCCCTTGCCGATGGGCAGGTCGTAAGTGGCCAGCACATTCAGCACGTGGGGTTGGTCAAAGGGCATGTAGCTCTTCTGGTCTTCGAGGTTGTAGTAGTCCTGCGGAGCAGAGGCGCCAAACAACTGGCTGAAGACTTGGCGGAAATGGCCGCGGCCGAGGCTCTTGGAGAACGAGTAGTTGACGTTCATCTGGAAGTCGCCGTAGCGGCGTTCCACCCGGAACTGCAGCGCGTCATACCAACTGCGGCCCCAACCGGAGAAGAGGCTGGCCACGGTGAGGTACTGCGGGAAGGGACGGAGCGCTTGGGCCACGCTTTGGGTGTTCGGAAAGGTAGAGAACGGCTTGCTAATGCCCGCGGCGGCGGCGGCTGGAGAGTCGATGCGCGCCGAGAGCGTGTTGCCCAAGCCGAGCACGTTGGCCGGCAATTGGTTCAAGTCGATGGTGGAATTCAAGCGCGTGCCGCGATTGCCTTGGTAGGCGATATCGAAAAGGAAGTTCTTGAACTCGTGCTGGATGTTGATGCTCCAGTTGTAGATGCGCCCAGCTTGACCGGCCGTGGGGCCTTGGTATTGGACGCTTTGGAAATTGACGATCGTGGGATCGAGAATCGGCGGGGGACGGTAGCCCGCTTGCAGCGGAATGCCGTTATCCCAATTCAGCACCGGATTGATGCCATCGCTCTGGAGATCGTTGCTGCCGGAGAAGCCCGCGCGGCAACCGCAACCGCCGCTGGAGAGGCCTTGGTAGTAGATGGACCAGCCACCGCGAATGACGGTCTTGGGGCCCAATTGGTAGGCGAAGCCGATGCGAGGACCAATGTTGGAATAATCGGTGGGGTAGAAACGCTTCACGCCTGTGCGGCCCGGGCCGGTGCCAGAGAAGACCAGCGCACCGGGGCGGCCATCGGCGCCAGGGTTCGGAACGTTGATATCGACGTGGGAATAACCATTGCCGCCGGGGACGTGCCAGCCGATGGGCACTTCATAACGGAGGCCAAGGTTAAGAGTGAGCTTGCTGTTTACGCGCCAGTTATCCTGGAAGTAAACGGCCGTGTCGTAGTAGAAGGTGGTGTCGAAAAGGACCGGGGGAACCACGTTGGCCGCAATGTCAGCCGTGCCCAGCAACATGCTGGCGAATTCGTGGCCCGTGGAGGTGAGCGCGGAAGGCAGGGCCGTTTGCGCGCGGTTGAACACATAGCGGCCATTGGTGCCGGCCAAGTCTTCGCCGCGGGTGGAGTAGCGGCGCCAGTTGAAGCCAAACTTAAATTCGTGGCGGCCGGTCAGCCAAGTGTAGTTTTGGCTCAACCACCATTGGCGGTTGAATTGGGCGCCATTGGCCACCTTGCCGTCCTGTACACCGTAGGGGGTAAGGCTCGCCGGACCGCTGAACTGGATGCGAGGCGTAGCATCGGAATCGCCCGAAAGATCAAAACCAAAGCGGCTACCCGCACCGTTCTGGAAGGGGTTGGTCCAGGTTTGGCGGGTAATGGAAAAGCCGTAGGTGGTATGCATCAGCAGGTTGGTTTTGATGTTAATGTCGTGGTTGATGCGGTGGTTGTAGGGCTTCTGGCCGTTTTGCAAGCCTTGGCCTAGGGCGCCAGGGAAAGTAGACAGCGCGTTTTGGTCTTGCACTTCGTCCGAGAAAAAATAAGAAACGCGATTGGTAGGAGTGAAGGCGTGGTCTATTTTTAAGCTCCAGATGTCACGCTCGAAGGGGGACTCATTCACGAAGTCGAAGTTTTGAATTAAAGAAGGCCGCGTGGGGTCCGGAATGGCCTGCACGACATTGCGCGAAATCCGGCTGAAGCGCGATTGAGGAATGATGTTGCCCGGAAAAGGCTGGCGGACATTGCCGGCCGTGGTGGCAGGGTCATAAATCAAGGGAATGCCCGCGCCCGAGAAGTTGCCTTGCTTCATGGCCGCCGTCGGCACGGTGGAAACCGGGAAGCTGATGGTGGCGGGGCGAAGGTCCTTGGTTTTGGTGAAGTACCAGAAGGTCTTGTTGCGGCCATCGTAGATTTTGGGAATCCAGACCGGGCCGCCAATGGCGCCGCCGGTTTCGTTGAAGCGTTCCTTGGGGCGGAAGTTCGCGTTGGGATTCGGGTTGGCGTTGCGGGCCCAGGCGTTGGCGTTCCAAATGTCGCGGCGCATATTGTGGAAAGCCGCGCCATGGAACCAGCTGGTGCCGCTCTTGGCAACATAGATTTCAATGCCACCGCCAACGCGGCCGTACTCGGCCGAGTAGTTGGAGCTAAGCATTTTGAATTCGCTGAACATTTCCGCCGAAGGGAAATTGAAGACCGCGCTCGACTCGACGTTCAACGCGCTGGCGCCGTCAATCAGCACTTCCTGCGCACGGCCGCCGGAACCAGAAACGCTTTGTTCGCCAGCCCCCGACGTAACGCCGGGCATGAAGCTGACAAAGGCGCGCGGGTTGCGGATACCGCCCGTGAACAAGGGCAAGTTGTCCATCATTTTGGTGGAAACTGCGTTGCCACGCTCCGCTGTTGTGCTTTCCAACAGCGGGGCTTGGTCGGAGATTTCAATGGATTGTTGCACATCGCCCACTTCCAAGCGAAGGTCCAGGTCAAGGCGCTGAGCGATGCGGATTTCAATGTTTCCGCGGTTGAGCTTTTTAAAGCCCGTCTTTTCGACGGTGACCACGTAACGCCCGGTGCGGACCGCCGGGAATACGTATAGGCCTCCCTCGGAGGTAGTGGTCTTTAGTTCGGAATTGGTGTTTTCGTTGCGAGCAGTTACGGTAGCCGCAGGAACGGGGCTACCGGTTTGGTCAGTGACAATGCCACCGATGGATCCGGTTGAAGTCTGCGCCCAACTTTGGGCACAAAGCAACAAGGCTAAGAGCCACAGATTCAAAATTCTATTTTTCATGTCTCCTCTTTCGTTTTTCGTAGTCAAGCTATGAAAAATCATAGACTTAGCTCCGTTACGAACACTTGTTTGGCGATTCTATAACAGATCGGAAACAAGCGGAAGACACAGAAGGGTGAACCGTTAAATTTTGTGCTCAGAAGCGTATGTTTTGGTGTTCTCCGGCCGTTCCGGACCAGAAGAGCAGTTGCGGGGGTTTGCCTTTGCCGTCGCGCTTGGGTAGGACGCGGTTCACTTGGTCCCGCTGCCAATCGAGCAGAAGTTCATTGCGTAATGACAATCCATTCTCACCAGCGACCTTCGCCTCCACATAGAGATTTGTATTGCCGCCTTTCACCTCCATGCCCACCCACTGCAAGGGCAGGAATTTGCCGTCCGGCTGTTTGAAGCTAAAGCGGGAAAAGAGGTACTGCCTGACGAGGGCTTCGGCGTCGGGCGTACGGTCCAGCTCAATGCGGCGCTTGTGGTGTTGGGCGAGGATTTCTTCCAGGTGCTGGGTGCTGACGGCGATGAGGATTTCGAGGGACTGCGTCTCGCTGCGGTAATCGATGCTAGTGGTGCTCATGTGTACGCCGTGGGCCGAGAGCACAGCAGCATAGCAGAGGAGAGCGAAAACCCGCATGCCCTTATTGTGGCGCGAGCTGGATCTCGCCGCTGGCGTTGCCAAGGGTTAAGCGGAAGCGATAACTGGTGGCGTTGCGTTCGGAGGCGGGGATGCGCACGTTATATTGCTCCAGGCCGACGAAGCCAGGGGCGGGACCGGCGTAGAGCAGTTCCGCGGGGGCGGCGTTCAAGGTTGCTAATGCTCCGGTGAAGTTTTGGCCGGCTCCGGTGCCATAAACGATGAGGATATCTTCCACGCGAATGAGCGCGGGGTGAAACTTGGGCGCAGCGGGAACAAGGTTGAGCGTGTAGCTGGCCGTGGCGCCGCCCGCGTTCCGCAACTGCAGCGTGGCCGTGGACCGACCGGCCAAGGAGGAGGGCAAGAGCAGGTTGATCTGGTTGGGGGAGGAAAAGAACAATTGGGCGCGGGTGCCTTCGATGTCGATGGTGGCGGCGTCAAAATTGCTGCCATACAGCGAGACGATCTCGTTGGGCGCGAAGGGTCCGGCTTCGCCCCCGAACACGCCGAGCAGGCCGCCGGCGGCGATGGAGGGAACGATCGGCGGAGGGGGCGCGGCCAATTGCCAGAGTTCGTTGGTTAGCCCATTGACAATGCCGCCAAAGAAGAGATTGCCGGCCATCGGTGAATAGGTGCCCTGAACGCGATGCCGGGCAGAGGGGTTCGGGTTCGCGGCAATCAAAATTTCCCAGCGGTTGGCGGCAGGGTCATATTCCCAGGCGTCGCCGAGAGAACCAAAGCCACTGCCACCAAAAATGACGATGCGGGAGCGGGCTTCGTCCCAGGAGATGCCGTACCATTGGCGCCCGGCGGGGCGAGGATTGAGGCCCACTTCGCGCCAGGTGTTGCGCGACAGGTCCAGCACCCAGAGGTCCGCTTGCGGACAAGCACCGGCGCCGGAAGAGCAACCGCCATAGAGGTACATTTCGTCGCGCGCGGGGTTGATGACCGCATGGTGCAGGCAGCGGCGCAAGGGTTTGGAGCCGGTAGGCGTAATGTCGCTCCATTGGTTGGTGGCAAGGTCAAAGGCCCAGGTATCGTCAAAGCGGCCCCGGTCGCTGGTGAAGCCATGGCTGAAGACCAGACGGTTGCGTCTGGCATCGAGCACGGTGGAATGGGAATACCGCGAAGATGGCCCGGCGCCGGAGCGCGCCAGTTCCGTCCAGCGATTGGCGGCAATGTCGTAGGCCCAAACATCACCGAAGAAACTGCGCGCTTGGCCGGCGATGACAAAAAGGCGGTGCGAGGCGGGATCGTAATTCAGGGTGTGGCCATGGCGAGCGGGCGGCAGTGCACCCGCCGGGCTTATTGCAGACCATTGGCGACTGGCGAGATCGTAGCGCCACAGATCGTTGACATCTCCCGTTGCGTCGGTGCCGCCAAAAAGGTAGAGGTGGTTGTTGCGCGTATCAACGGCGATAGTGCCATCGAAGCGCGCGGAAGGCTGGGGACCATTGTTGGCGGGAAGTTGCCGCCATTCGAGATTTTGGGGAACCGATTGCGCAAATGCAGAAATTGTTGCGAAGATGAAAACCAGTTGCTTCATGGCTGCTAACCTATTCCCTCAGAGAGCAAAAAAGTTACGATGAATTTCATGAAACTGTCCAGCCGCCTCCACTTGTGGGTGGGCGTGCCGCTGGCTCTATATGCGCTCATCATGGGCGCCACGGGAACGATTTTGATGTTCCGGGATACGATTCACGCCTGGGAGCACCCAAAGCTATACAGCGGCCCGGCTGCGGAGCGAGTAGGAGATGTGGATGCTATGTTCGCGGGAGTGAAGGCGAAGTACGAGGGGTGGAATGCCCTCAGCATGACGTGGCCGCACGAGGGCACGCCCTACGGCACGGTGTTTGTAACGAAAGGCGACCAAAGCCGCGAGGTGTTTTTTCGCATGGATACGGGCGCAATTGTTGGGGAGCGCAACCCGAAGGCGAGCCCTGTGTTTGTCCCGGAGCGCATCCACAACAATTGGTTCTGGGGGCGGAACGGGCGGCTGTTAAACGGCTACGGAGCGATTGGCATGATCCTTTTGAGCATCACGGGCCTGGTGCTGGTGTGGCCGCGCATCCGCAAGATTGGTTGGCGTACGAACCGGGATTGGCATTACGCGGCGGGCTTGGCCAGTTGCGCTTTCATTCTGTTGGTGAGCGTTTGTGCGCCGCTCTTCACTTGGCGGCCTGCTTATGTGGAAGTGGCGAAGTGGTTGGGGCAACGGCCCGTGGTGACGCTGCCACCGGGCGATGCCAAAACAACCCTAACGTTGGGCGAATTGGTGTGGCGGGCCGAAGCTGCTCTGCCCGGTAAGCCGATCCAGCGCGCGCCCATGCCCAATCCGACAGCTCCCTATCGCGTGGCGTTCCGGGAAGACCGCTTTGCGGCTTTCCACAAGGTGTCGCACGTGGTGCTGGATCCGCGCGACGGCAAGGTGTTGGCCGTGGAGCGCTTGGAAGAGCGGGGAGCGGGCGATTCTTTCCTGGCCTGGATGGTGGCGCTGCACTTTGGCAACTATGCCGGCCGCCCAGGGGAATGGGTGTACGCGTTTCTTTCCGCACTGTTGGCCAGCTTGGGGCCTACGGGATTCCTGATCTGGTGGCGGAAGCGGCGGTAGGAGAAAGCCCGTAATCGATATACAATCAGGCGCATGCGAAGTGCACTGGCCGTTTTTCTGAGTGGTTTCATCCTGCTGGGGCAAGTCCCGTTGCAGCAATCGCCCGGAGCGAATGCGCCCAAAGACATTCAGGAATGGCGCAAAGGAGAACAAAAAGGCAAGCTGAGGGCCTACCCGAAGCACCCACCGGGGACGCCCAATCCCGCAGGAGGCTTGTGGCGCTACGGTGGCAGCGGGCCGGATTCCTTCGCCTCGCCCACGTTGCCCGTGCCTTTTGCGGAATGGGCCGCCCGGTTAAGGCAACAAAGGCCAGAAACCGATCGCGCTGCCCGCGGCGAACTGGAATCACGGTATGAGCTGAATTGTCAGGCGGGTCCGCTCAGCACCAAGCCCTTGGCAAAATTGCCCGCGGGAATTGCCAATTGGGAAGCCTACGCCGCCCTGCCAGCAGAAGAGATTGAACGGCGGGGCAACTTTCCCTATCGCCCGCTCGACCATCCCCTACACTCCACCGCGCACATGCTCTTCGCCCCCTCGTGGACGAAGGTGCACCCGGAGCACGAGCGCATGGACGCTGGACTGGATATCCCCGAATGCTTCTTGCCCGCTTACCCGCCGGCGATGTATTTGACAACCCACAAGGAATTGGGCGATGTTAGCCGAGGCGTGGAAATTACCTACGCCAACTACTTTGAAATTTTTAATGGACTCTTAACTCCGGAGCAATTGGAAGGGCTGCGCCTGATGGTCACTCCCTTCCCTACCACGTGGTTCAATACCACCAATCACCGCGTTACGGAAGCGCCGAGCCAGGGCGTGGCGTGCTTTAGTTGCCACGTAAATGGACATACGAATGGGTCCATTGCACTGGCGCCCGACAGCCGGCCCAACTACGCAAGGCTACGCACCGATACGCCGACCATGCGGGGGAATTATGCGCAATTGCTCTTTGGCTCGAAGCGCTCCATCCGCAGCATGGACCATTTTGCTGAGATCGAAGAGTATTTTGATGGCGACCCATCCATGCTTGCCGCAATTGGAGGGCGGAATTTGGACCGGGCGCAAACCAACCGTATGGGTGATTTCAATTCCCTGCTTGACTTTCCGCCCGCGCCAAAGTTAGACGTGCTGAACCGCTTGATTCCCGCCAAGGCCACAGCGGCGGAACTACGCGGCGAGAAGTTGTTCCATGGAAAAGCGCAATGCTTCCAGTGTCATCCCGCCGCCACGCATTTCACGGACAACACTATGCATGACTTACAGGTGGAGCGGTTTTACGGAGGACGCCCGGAGGGTCCAATTAAGACCTTCCCTTTGCGCGGCATCAAGGAATCCCCACCTTATTTGCACGACGGCCGCTTATTGACGCTGGCCGACGCAGTAGAATTTTTTAACCTTATCCTCGGCACCAATTTGAGCGCCGAAGAAAAGTGCGACTTAGTAGAATACCTAAAGGCCCTATAGCTTGCCGCTGGTGCCCTCGGAAGCGGGCGTTTCCGGCTTCTTTTCAAGTTGCATGGGGTTCTTTTCCTGCTGTTGCTTAAACAGCTGGAAGGGGGTTTTCACCGGGCGCGCGGGCCAAGCGTTGTTTGATAGATCCGTATCGGCGGTTTCGAGGTGGGGGTCCACGATGATGCTCTTGATCTCCTTGGGGGTGACCAATAATTTCGAAACCTTCTGGTTGTTGCGGCGCCAGATTTCGGAAGGAATGCGGATTTCCTCTTTCTTACCGTCGGCATACTCAACTTCCAGGATTACCGGCATAACTAAGCCGCCCAGGTTCTTGAAGTCCAGCACATAGAAGTTTGAGCCCCCCTTGAGCGCGGTCTTTTCCTCGTCGTCGAGAGAGGCGAGCAGCTTTTGGTATTCCTGCTTGTCGCGCTCGGTGACGTTGAGGGGGTCGTAGGAGTTATAGAAGTCCTTCAGGTCGGGATTGGCGTCGACCAGTTTCGGCAAGGATTTATTGCGCATTTCCGAGAGAGTGACGGGCTCGTCGGCTTCCCGCTGCTTCTTGGTGGGCTTTTCAATGTCGGGGTCCTTGGTGTCGATGACGTAATGGCGGACCTTATCAAGGGCGATATCGGTATGGTCGGTGGAATAGAACCAGCCGCGCCAGAACCAATCGAGGTCGATGCCAGAAGCGTCTTCCATGGTGCGGAAGAAGTCGCTGGGCGTGGGGCGCTTGAACATCCAGCGGCGGGAGTATTCGCGGAAGGCAAAGTCAAAGAGTTCGCGGCCCAGAATGGTTTCGCGCAGGATGTTCAAGCCGGTTGCGGTTTTGGCATAAGCATTAGGGCCGAGGGCGATGACGGACTCCGAATTGGTCATGATGGTGTCGTGCACGTCGCTGGTCATGTAGCCGGTAATGTACTTTGGCTCGCCGCGGCGCGAGGGGTACTTTTCTTCCCACTCTGCTTCGGCAAGGTACTGGAGGAAGGTATTGATGCCTTCGTCGAGCCAGGTCCATTGCCGCTCGTCGGAATTGACAATCATGGGGAAGTAATTGTGACCCACTTCGTGGATAACCACGCTGATCAGGCCGTACTTAGTGCCGGAAGAATAGGTCTTGTCTTTCAGCGGGCGCGGACCATTGAAACAGATCATGGGGTACTCCATTCCACCGATGGGCCCGTTTACGGAAATGGCGATGGGGTAGGGGTAAGTGAAGGAGTACTTCGAGTAGACATTTAGAGTGTGGACAATCGCGGCGGTTGAGTAACGCTCCCAAAGCGGATTGCCTTCTTTGGGGTAATAACTCATGGCCAGCGTTTTCTGCTTGCCGCCGCCCGCGGTTACCGTGTGGCCTTGAGCATCCCAAATGAACTTGCGGGAGCTGGCAAAGGCGAAATCGCGCACGTTCTGCGCGTGGTAAATCCAGGTCTTCTTGCCCTTGGGCTGGTTCTTTTCGTTGGCCATGGCTTCGGCTTCCGTGACGATGAGGACTGGCTTGGTGGCGGTTTCAGCTTGCTTCAAGCGTTCGCGCTGCGCGGCGCTTAACACCTGCGCGGGGTTTTGCAGAATGCCGGTGGAGGCCACGATATGGTCATCCGGCACCGTGATGGCGACCTTATAATCGCCAAACTCCAGGGTAAACTCGCCCGCGCCAAGGAACTGCTTGTGTTGCCAGCCATAGACGTCGTAGTAGGCGGCGAGGCGCGGGAACCATTGCGCCATCTCGTAGATATAGTTCTTGTCGTCCGGGAAGTACTCGTAACCGCTGCGGGCGCGAAGCTTTTTGGCGTTGACGATGTTAAAGCTCCAATCGACGCTGAAGGTGGTTGAGGCGCCGGGCGCGAGCGGCTGCTTCAAATCAATCCGCATCATGGTTTTGACAATGGTGAAAGGGAGAGGCTGGCCGGCGGCGTCTTTTACCGTGGCCACTTTATAGCCGCCGGGGAAAGGATCGCGCAGGTAAGCCAAAGCCGAAGAGTAGGCCATGCGGGACATGTCGGGCGCGGTAAGGGTAAGGTTCGCGTCGCTGGTGGGCTCAAAGATGTTCTGGTCCAGTTGCAGCCAGAGGTAAGTGAGCGTGTCAGGGGAATTGTTCTTGTAAGTAATCGATTCCGAACCAATGCAGCGCTGGTTCAGGTCGTCGATTTCCACCTTAATGTCGTAGTCCACCTTTTGCTGCCAATAACGATGCCCCGGAGCGCCGCTGGCGGCGCGGTACTCGTTGGGCGTGGGCAGAATTTCTTCCAGTTGCCGGAATTTATCAGCGGGGCTTTGCTTGGTGGTTTGGGCGAAATTGGTATGGGCGAAAACGTAGGCCAGGGCGAGCAGGGAGATAGCTCTGAAACGCATAATTCATAATAATGCAGCAGCGGCTCCGTTTGGAGCCGCTGCTGCTCTGATTTGCCGAAAAGATGTGCTACTACTTCTTCGGGCGGTTGGCGTAGTATGCGCGATCCGAATTGGACAGAGTGTTGAGTTCACACTTCCGACATTCTCTGCCCTCCTGTTGGTTTTGCGCCATCATAACCTGCGAAGGAATCATTTCTTGAAAGTTAAATGGAATTTCAAAAAGCGAAGCCTCTGGTTCACCAACTTTAAGAGATATAAAATCAACATACCGTGTCCAGCGAGGCTTCCCGTCCGCTGAGGTTGCTACATTCTCTTCCTGCAGAACTGCACAATTTAGAGTAGGCACAACCCAGTGTTTTTCCACTAGCGAAACATCACGGTCCGCACCTATCATTTTCGGCGTTTCCCTTAACTGCGTTTGATGGAAAGCAATTGGGACCAATTCCGATTTCAACTGAGAACCGCTAATTTCAGAGTTTTCAGAATGCTGCTGGAGGCGGGCCACCTTGAGGGGATGGAGTTGTTCACTGATTTTGGCAGTGATGCGCGGATACAAGGCAGTCAGCCGTTCGTTGCCAACATCGTATATGTGAGTCTGAGGCATTTCCCAAGCCTTCCCATTCACCTTGTAGTGGTGAATTTCTTTCACCGCTTTGGAACCATCCGACCGACGACCGGTTGTACGAATTGTTCGGCTATACTCAGTCCCATCCGCCATGATAACTCTCTCAATCTGGTTCAAAGTGTAGGCAGGGTAATTATTAGATTGCATAGCTCGCGCAATTTTTGGGGTGCTCAAGGCAACGACCCACCCCATCAGGACTGCTAGGGCTAAGGTGAAGAGCGAAACGAATAGTTTATTTTTCATGATCTTTCCTTGTAGTGTTTCTTTGATATCACTTACTCGCAGGTACCATTCCAGCATCCTGTGTAAAAATCTCTACACTCATAGCCGCTTGCCACACAAAAGGTTATGTAGTGAGCGAAATAAGGTGGCTCATTGCACACCTCGTTCTGGCAAATATCGCCGCCACAACCTTGGTAGTCTGTGTTGCAGCTTTCACTGCATCCTGGCTTGCCCGATATGTCGCCGCAAGCACCATAGGCAATCTCAGATGTGAAGGCTAGTGTTCCTACGAAAGAACAAACAAAGACTATCAATAAAAGCAGTTTGTGGATTTTCCAATATTGCGCAGTTGCAACTGCAAAAAACGAGAATTGTTTTCCTGTCGAGCTATTCGTCAGAGACGAATTGGCATTTGCATTGGCATGTGCGCGGGGGAGGGGGATGATTGCTCATTGACCTGCTCCTGGCTGAAGCGTAGTTGAGTCCATGATCAAAGTCAAACCATATTTTTGTGAATTTCACATGAAGAGTGGAGGTTCGCTGTAAGTCTTGCCATGAAATGGGCTTGGCTTCTTTGGAAAGAGATCTCTTGTTTCCTTGGGCTTAGGTGGCGGTGTTTTGTTTTGTGACTTTGGCGAAACAGCGAGAGATGCTCACGCTACTTTTTCGCTTTCCTCTCCCGGTAGCCCTGGTCCATCCCCTTCATGAGTTCGCTGTCGCAGTCTTTGCAATCGCGGCCCTCCTGCTTCATTTGCAGCGCCATTACTTGAGTGGGGGACATTTCACGGTATCCCTTGGGGATCTGGAAAAGGCTGGCTTCGGGCTCTGTCTTGCGCAGGGAAACAAAGCCGATAAAGTGCGACCACTTCAACTCACGCGTTGCGCTAAACGCTTTTCTTTCCGAACGAAGCACCACGCAGCCAAGAGCAGGCGCAACCCATTCGGTTTCTTCAATCGTATCGGTTTCCACTATGGGGCTGGGTCGAACGGAGCGGCGAACCACTGTTGGCTCAAAACCCACCAATGCGTTGCCGGGAAGGAGCTCAAAGCCAGCACGTTCACAGCTCTCCGCATCGGCCAGCAACTTTTGCCTGGACCTAGGATGCAACGGCCCGGAGATAACCCCTTCTACCCGCGGATATGCAGAAGAAAGTGTGTTTGTCACCGTGTCATAGAGGTCCATGCGTGGCATCTCCCAGGGCTGATTATCGCTCTTGTAGAAACGCCGTTCATGCACTGCCTTTGTTCCGTCGCTGCGCCGGGCAACGGTGCGAACAAAGCGAGAGCGTTCCGTGCCATCGGCGTTCACTCCGCGCTCCACAACCTGAAGTATGTAGGGGCTGAGTGGCTTCTGCGTTTGCGCAAAGGAAAGGGCAGAGAAGCAAAATGGGGCGATGAAAATCGCCAACCGGGCTTAGTTCATAAGCACCTCCTAGGGCGGAGTGTAGCAAGCCAAATTGAAACTGTCGTTAAGTGGGAATCTCCTGCGCAACGGAGCGAAGCGAGCGGTGAATCTCTTCGGCCGAAGTGGCGGGGGCTTCCCGGGAACCCGCGCGTTCCCATTGGGCGGGGGTGAGGAAGGCGAAGTCGACAATCAGCCCGGTGGCTTCCAGAACGGCGAGGCGAAGGTGCGAAGTGCGGGCCATTTCCGCGTGGTGCTGGACGGGGTGGGGGAAGACGAGAGCAATATCGAGGTCAGAATCCGGACGGGCATCGCCGCGGGCGCGCGAACCGCACAAGTAAACGCGCGGAGGCTCTGCGGCATAAAGGCTCCGCAAGCCGGAAACCAGCAAGGCCAGCGCGTACTGTTGCATGTACCCGATTCATCGGCAAAGCGGCTCGCGAAGCTTAGGCCGGGTTATATATAATCCAAGCTGTGATGGCGGAGCCTTTGTTATTGGCCGAAAAGATTGCCAAGGAGCTGCAAGCTGACATTGTGGCGCGGCGCGTGGCACCCGGGGCGCGCTTGGTGGAGCGAACCTTGGCGCAGCGCTTTGGCGTAAGTTCCATTCCGGTGCGAGAGGCTTTGCAGATTCTCGAAGGCCGCGGGCTGGCGGTGAAGCGGCCAAACCGAGGTTATACGGTGGTGGAACTGAGCACCGTGGAACTCACGCAAATGGCAGAGCTGCGGGATTTGATTGAGCCGAAGTTGATGGAGTGGGCCGCAAAGCGTTGCGACGAGACGGGCATTACGAAGTTGCGGTGGCAGTTGCGTTGTCTTGAGGACGCGGCGAAGAAGAAGGATTTGGGGCAGTTCTTTGAACAGGACATGGTGCTGCACCGTACGATTTGGGAATTGGCGGGCAACCCGGCGGCCGCTCGTGCCTTGGAGGCGGTGGTGGGAGGCCTATTTGCTTGCGGCATGCGGACGCTGCGGCTGGACCTGATGGCCGAGTACGAACTGCACAAAGAGTTAGTGCAACGCATTGAGGCGGGCGATGGCGCGGGGGCGCGCGAAGCTTTGGGCCGCATCGCCAAAGGATTCCGGACGAAGATCTTGAAGGAGAAAGCCTTATGAAGGTATGGATGATATTGCTTTTGGCAATTTGCGCCTACGGAGCGGAAGTTAGCGGCGAATTGAAGCAATGGCATAAGGTGACGCTGAGCTGGAGCGGGCCGCAGGCGAGCGAAACGGGGACGCCGAACCCTTTTCTCGACTACCGTTTGGAGGTGACGTTCACGCATGAAAGCGGCGGCGCGCCGATAGTGGTGCCCGGTTACTTTGCCGCCGATGGGAAGGCGGGTGAAACTTCTGCGACGGAAGGCAACCAATGGCGCGCACACTTTGCCCCGCCCAAGGCGGGTAAGTGGAATTATGCGGTGCGCTTTGTCAGTGGCGCGGGTGTTGCTGTGACGCAAGGCGCGGGAAAAGTGGTGAGCGGCGTGGATGGGGACAAGGGTAGTTTTTCCGTCGTAGTAAGCGATAAGCAAGGCCGGGACTTCCGCGCCCACGGGCGCTTGAGCTACGTGGGCGGACACTATCTGCAATTTGCGGGCTCGAAAGAATACTTTCTGAAGGCGGGCGTAGATTCGCCGGAGACCCTGCTGGCCTATGCCGACTTTGATGGCACCACAACGCGGAAAGTGCCCTTGAAAACCTATGAGCCACACCTGAAAGATTGGCAAGCAGGCAACCCGCTTTGGCAAAGCGGAAAGGGCAAGGGGCTGATCGGGGCGCTGAATTATCTGGCGGCGAAGGGGCTGAATTCGATTTCTTTTCTGACTTACAATGCCGGCGGCGACGGCGACAATGTATGGCCCCACTTAAGCCCTGATGAGAAGTTGCGGATGGATACAAGTAAGTTGGACCAATGGCAAATCGTATTTGACCATGCCCAAGCGCTGGGGCTTTACTTGCACTTCAAATTGCAAGAGCAAGAGAACGACGACGAACGCATTGGGCACGAAGCCAAGCCAGGGAAAGTGCCCGCCGCGTTGGACGGAGGCAAGTTAGGCCCCGAACGGAAATTATATCTGCGTGAGTTGATTGCGCGTTATGGCTACTTGCTGGCCTTGAATTGGAACTTGGGCGAAGAAAATACGCAGTCGGCGGAGGAACAACGCCAGATGGCCCAGTACATTCGCGACACCGACCCATACAAAAATCACGTCGTTGTGCATACATTTCCCGACTGGCAGGATAAGGTCTACGCGGAGTTAGTGGGCGAGAAATCCGTACTTACTGGCGCGAGCTTACAAATGAATTGGAACCAAGTGCACCAGCGTACCCTGCAATGGCGTCGGCTTTCCGCAAAGACGGGCCGGCCGTGGGTGGTGGCGAACGATGAGCAAGGCTCCGCAGCGCAAGGGGTGCCGCCCGACCTGGGCTACCAAGGCTTTCAGGGGACGGACCGCCAAGGCAAACCTGTACCAACGGCGGAAGAGATTCGCAAAAAAACGCTTTGGGGCAACCTGATGGCGGGCGGCGCGGGCGTGGAGTATTACTTCGGCTACCAACTTCCGGAGAACGACCTGGTGATGCAGGATTTCCGCAGCCGCGACAAGAGCTACGACTATTGCCGCCATGCGCTAAATTTCTTCCGCTCCCACAAGATACCCTTTTGGCGCATGGAATCCCAGGACGCCTTAGTGGGCAATACGGCAGAGGCGAACGGGAACTTCGCGTTTGTAGAAGCGGGAAAGACTTATGTGGTTTATCTTCCCGCAGGCGGGGAAGCAGAGTTAGACCTAAGTGGAGTGAGCGGGCGCTTTCTGGTGGGTTGGTACAGTCCGCGCAGCGGCGGCCCACTGCAAGGCGGTACGGTTCCCTTTGTGATGGGTGGCGGCAAGGTAAAACTTGGGCGGGCGTCAGTGGACGAAAACGAAGATTGGGTGGTGCTGGTGAGGGCGCACTAAACGCGGGCCTGCTCCTTTCCACGCAAGGTTGGTGGAATTCAACCACCGGCTTCACAAATCTTTACACAAATAGAAGGACTTAGCGTTGGCATGCGGCTTGCATCCATAAGGTGCAGGAAAGGAGCTAACCGATGAAAACCCTTCTTCTGATGAGTGCCTTTACTCTTTTGCTCGCTGCACTGCCGGCGGAGGCGCAATGGGGGTACGGCCGAGGCGGTTATGGCAATCGCGGCTACGGTCCGCGCTTCGCCCCGCCGCCGCCTCCGCGCGCGGCTTTTGCTTATGGGCGTTGCCCGAGTCCGAGGCACGTCTACGTTCCCGGCTATTACCAATGGCGGGGCAACCGCTACCGCTGGGTGGATGGCCGCTGGGCGGTTCCACCGCGGGCACGTGCGGTGTGGGTGCCGGGTTACTGGCGTCCGCAGAACGGCGTCCACATATGGATCAACGGCTTCTGGCGCTAAAGCTTTGGAGCAGTTCCAGCAAGATGCGGTCGAGGGCCAGGCCCTGGTAGCGTTCGTAGCGAACATCCGCGCGGTTGCTTTCGAAAATGCCGAAGGGTCCGCGCAGATTCCACAACGCCCAGCCCCAGCCCTCGGCCTGCCATTCCCTTAAGCGACGCTTCATCCACGCCAGCATGACCGCGTGCGGCGTCTTGTTGTAGCAGCCAAATTCGCCCACTAGGACACGATGGCCCGCGCGGCTCAACTTGGCGTAGGGTTCAATGCACCAGGTACGGTAGACTTCGTCGTTCCAGGTTGTGCCGTTATAGGACATGGGCCAGGCGGGCGGCGTATCCAGCACTTCCCCGCCCCACTTTGCCTGGTGGTGCGTTAAGCGGAAGGGAGCGTAGCCGCGCGTGACGTGCACGGCGCGGGGGACAAGGGTTAAGGCTTCCACGGGCAGGATTGCTTCGCCAAACATGCCATCGAAAAGCAAGGTGCGTTGGGGGTCAATCGCGTGAATGGCACCGGCAGTGCGCTCCATCAGGGCTTGGTATTGCGCCACGGTGCAGCGGCTGGGCTCGTTCACCAAGTGGAAGCTGAGCGTTTCGCCCGGCAAATGGCGGAAGCGTTCGGTGAAGTGGAGCCAATGCTTCACGAAGAGCTCTTGCGCGGCCGGGTCTGTCCAAAGGTCCCAAGGCTCGGGGGAGTTGGCCTGGTTGATGCAATAACCAGGGGCGCGATGAAAGTTGAGCGTAATGTGCAAGCGGCGAGCGCGCGCCCAAGTTACGGCTTGCTCAATTTCGCGCAGAGGAGCTTCGGCAAAGGCAAGGGGCCGTGCGGGGTCTGCCCAACAGCGGTAGGAAAGCGGCAGGCGGACATAGTTGAAGCCGAGGGCGGCGATAAGGTCAAAGTCCTGTTCGCGAAAGGGCTCGTTGCGGCGCGCGAAAGCGGGCTCAATGCTCTGCCATTCGGCGGGATCGTGGGTGAATTTCTCGAGCAGGTTGAAGCCTTGCCAAAGCCGTGGGGGCGGTGCGGAGCAAGCGGCTAAAGAGAGAGCGGCAAGAGCAGTGCGGCGGCGCATGGTTGTTGCCATTGGAAGCGCCTAGTCGCGCGGAATGCGCTCCGCGAAATCCCGGGCCGCGGAAAAATGCCGGGCCATGGCGGTTTGGCCCAAGTCGCTGCGCAAGGCCTCCAGCCGGGCAATCAAGCCGGCCAGCGCTTCGTCCAAATTGCCGCGGTTGGTGGCCAGGATGTCGTCCCATAGTTCAAAGCTGGAGAGTGCGAGGCGCGTCATATCGCGCAAGCCTGGGCCGGCCACAGTGTGCGCCTCGGAGGGCGCAAGATAGGAGGCCAAGGCCGTGGAGAGAATTTGCGGCAGGTGGGACGACAGAGCAACCAAACGATCGTGCTCTTCGGCGGAAAGAATGATGGGGTGCGCGCCGAGAGCGGAAATCAAGGCGCGGAGGCGAGCTTCATCTTCCGTCAAAACCCAGGTCCGACCCGTAAAAAGATGCGCGCTAGCAGCTTCGGGCCCGCGCTTTTCTTTGCCCGCCATAGGGTGGCCGCCCACAAAGTGGGCCCGGTGCAAAAAGCCCGTCGCGGCGGCGCAAATGCTGACCTTGGTGCTGCCTACGTCCGTGACGAGCGTACCCGGAGCAAGGTACATATCCAGCATCTCGATGGTCTTCAACATCCGGCGGATGGGTTGGGCTAGGAGGACCAGGTCCGCCTCGGCCAGCGCCTGTTCGTGGGATTCTACGGCATCAATGGCGCCCAGGCGCAGAGCCTCTGCCGCCACTTCCGGACTGCTGACACCCACGACGCGCTCCGCCAGATCGCGCGCCTTCACGGCCAGGCCAAAACTGCTGCCCATAAGCCCTGTGCCGACGATGGCGATTTTGCGAAAGAGCAAGGCTAGCTTCTCCGGCGCTGTTCCTGAATGCGGCGCATTTCGAGCATGATGGCCTGGTAGATGCGGCCTACCGCTTCGTTTTCCAAGGGGCCCTGGTTGCGCGCCACCATGCCGTCCACCACGGCTTTTTCGCGGCCGAGTTCCACGACTGGCAAACCGGCGGCAGACTTGGCGTCGCCAATTTTTTCCGCGATACATGCACGCTGGTTTAAGAGAGCAAGGATGTGAGTATCCAGTTGGTCAATCTCGGCGCGTAGTTGGGCGAGAACGGAGGCAGCATCGGTTGGGTTTGGCGTTGGGTTCAGAGGTGGGTTCATGAGCGGGCGGCTTTTGCTCCTTCCTTTAAGGCACGCGCCATTGCTTCGAGTTTCGCGGGCAATTCAGCGAGCGGCGTTTCTTCCATGGCTTTTACAAACGAACTGCCCACCACCACTCCTTCGGCCACGCGCGCCACTTCGGTGGCTTGTTCCGGCTTCGAGATGCCAAAGCCCACGCCGAGCGGCAGCGCTGTAAACCGCCGGACGCGGCTGGTTAATTCCGCGAGGCCCGTGGCTACTTCGGCGCGTTCGCCGGTGACGCCCGTGCGCGAGACTACATAAACAAAACCCGAACAATAGCGCGCCACCAATTCCAGGCGGCGGTCGGTGCTGGTGGGCGCGACCAGGAAGATGCGGTCCAGGCCTTCGCCCTCCACGGCCTGCATATAGTCAGCGGCCTCTTCCACGCTAAGGTCCGTAAGCAGGATGCCATCAATGCCCGCGGCTTTGGCATCGCGCGCCAGGTTGCGGAAGCCGTAGCGCATTACGGGGTTCAAGTAGGTGAATAGCACCAGGGGAATTTCGCTGGTCTGGCGAATCTCGCGAGCAATGTCCAGCACGCGCGGCAAGGTGGTGCCCTCGGCAATGGCGCGTTCCGCCGCCCGCATAATGACGGGCCCGTCGGCGATGGGGTCGCTGAAAGGAACGCCCAGCTCAATCAAGTCCGCGCCACCACGTTCCAGGGCCGCCACTAGGCTTGCGGTGACGGTGGGCGTGGGGTCGCCGGCGGTAAGGTAAGCGATCAGCGCCGGTTCACCCGCCGCCTGCAATTGTTCAAAACGCTGGGTTATGCGTGTCGTCATCCAGTTCCTTCAAGTTTTCTCGATAGATGTCAATGTCTTTGTCGCCCCGGCCGCTTAAGTTTACAAGGATGATCTTGCCGGGCATTTGGGGGGCGCGGCGAATGGCTTCCGCAATGGCGTGGCTGGATTCGAGCGCGGGGATTAAGCCTTCGGTGCGGCTCAAATGAACCGCGGCGCAAAGCGCGTCGGCGTCCGGGCAATCCACATATTCGGCGCGGCCAATGTCGTGCAGGTAAGCGTGTTCGGGGCCAATTAAGGCGTAGTCGAGTCCGGCGCTGACAGAGTGCGTCAAAGCCACTTGGCCATGGGTATCCTGCAGCAAATAGCTGTAAGCTCCGTGCAGCACGCCGGGGGCGCCCCCGCTGAAGCGAGCGGCATGTTCACCGGTGGCTTTGCCCTTGCCACCTGCTTCCACGCCTACCAACGCCACTTCGCGGTCAGGAACGAAAGCGTGGAAGAGGCCAATGGCATTGGAGCCGCCGCCCACACAAGCCATTGCCACATCGGGCAAGCGGCCCTCCGCGGCTAGAATCTGTTCGCGGGCTTCGTCGCCCATGCAACGGTGGAACTCGCGCACCATCAGCGGATAGGGGTGTGCCCCCAAGGCCGAGCCCAGCAGATAGTAGGTGCTTTCCACGTTGGTTACCCAATCGCGCATCGCCTCGCTGATGGCATCTTTGAGCGTGCGCGACCCATTCGTGACGCCATAGACTTCGGCGCCTAAGAGGCGCATGCGAAAAACGTTCAGGCGCTGGCGGCGCATGTCTTCCTCGCCCATATAAACGCGGCAGCCCAAGCCCAGCAAGGCGCAGGCCGTAGCCGTGGCCACACCGTGTTGCCCCGCGCCGGTTTCGGCAATGATGCGCTTTTTGCCCATGCGGCGCGCGAGCAGCGCCTGGCCCAGGGCATTGTTGATCTTGTGGGCACCGGTATGGAGCAGGTCTTCGCGCTTCAAATAGATCTTCGCACCACCCAACTGTTCACTGAGGCGCTTGGCGTAGTAAAGAGGAGTGGGGCGACCGGCGTAGTTCTTCAACAAGTCGGCCAGCTCGGCTTGAAAGGCCGGGTCCTGGCGCGCGGCATAATAAGCCTGCTCGAGCTCTTCAAGCGGAGCCATCAACACTTCCGGCACAAAGCGGCCGCCGTAAGGGCCAAAGTGGCCACCGGCATCGGGCTCAGATTGAATGGGGATCATAGAAACTCTCTTTCTGCTTTTCGGGCGGCTTCGACAAAGCGCCAAACCTTGGCGGGGTCCTTCTCGCCGGGCTCGGATTCGAGCCGCGAACAAGCATCGACACCCCAAGGGCGAAGGGCCTCTACGGCATGGCCGACGTTGGTGGCATCAAGCCCACCGGCCAAAAGAATTTTGCTGCCCAAGCCTTGGGCCAGCGACCAATCAAAGGTTTTTCCGGTGCCTCCGGCCAGTGCTCCATCTGGCGCGTCCAGCACGTAGGCTTCCGCGGGAATGGCATCCAGATCGCTTTGTGTAACCGTTGTGGTTACATTTACGGCCCACCACACCCGTAGGCCCGGCAAAGCCTCAAGATTCGTCAGATTCATACGGTGCAACTGCGCCACATCGAGCGAGAACTCTTCCATGATGTCCCGCACGCGCTGCGGATCTTCGTCCACAAAAAGCCCCACACGCCAGCAATTGGCCGGCACTTCGCGCAGAAACGCCGTGTCCTTTAGGTAGCGCGGGCTCCCGGGCCAGAAGTTAAAGCCCAGGGCATCGGCCCCCGCATCGAGCGCCACCAATGCATCGCGCGTATTCGTTATGCCGCACACCTTGATAATCACCCGCGGAGTTCCTTTAAGGCAGAAGCGGGGTCGCCGCTCTTCATCAAATGCTCGCCAACCAGGAAAGCCCGGTAGCCGGCCTGCATTAGGGTAAGCACATCCGTGCGCGTAAAGATGCCGCTCTCGCTCACGCGCACCACCTCGGCGGGCATCTGTTCCGCCAAGCGCAACGAGGTGTCGAGGCTAACGGTGAAGCTGCGCAAGTCCCGGTTGTTCACGCCAATTAGATCGGCGCCACTATCCTTCACGCGGGCCAACTCGTTGGCATCGTGCACTTCGACCAAAGCATCCAGCCCCAAGCTTTGGGCAAACTCGCGGAGGCGCCGCAGTTCGGACGCACGAAACAAGGCAGCTATTATGAGCACCGCATCGGCGCCGTGGGCCGCAGCCTCAACGATGTGCGCCTCTCCGAGCGTGAAATCCTTGCGAATCACCGGCAGCGTCACCACTGCGTGAACGGCCTCCAGATCGGCAAGCGAACCTTGGAAGAAGTCCCGATCGGTAAGCACGCTAATCGCGGCAGCGCCCCCGGCCGCGTAGGCTTGTGCGGTTTCAACGGGGCGAAAAGTTTCGGCTAGGACGCCCTTGGAAGGCGAGGCTTTTTTGATCTCCGCGATGATGGCAGGAGGCGTTTGCGCCAAGGCACGCCGGAAGCTCCGCTGCTGGCCGATGCGTGCGGCGGCTGCCTTTTCGAGTACGGCCAAGCGCGGACGCAGTTCCACCAGCTCTTCCTGTTTCCGGGAAACAATTTTGGCCAAAATGTCGGGAACAGCGGCGGTCATGGAGCAGCAGAGGAACCTACTATCGTATCGCGCCTTTACATGTAGGGCGGTACGTCGATGCCGAGAATGCCCAAAGTCCGCTTCAGTTGCAGGGCGAAATACTGCGTCATCCAGGTAAGAACGAGGCGGCGTTGGGCTTCGGGCTCGTCAATCACGCGGTAGTCGTGATAAAAGCGGCTGAAGGCTTGCGCCAGTTGAAAGGCGTACTTGGCCAGTTGTGCTGGTTCACCCACTTCCGTGGCTTTGGCCAGCACGCTATCGAGGCGCGAAATATCGAGCAGCAGTTGCCAGAGCTCTTCTTCGGCGAGGACGGCGTCTAGAGCCTCGGGCGTGAGAGTTTGCGCGAAGTCCGGCACTTCCCCGCCCCGCTCGACAATTTTGCGCAAAATGTTTTGGGCGCGGACCGCGGCATATTGCACATAGGGGCCGGTTTCGCCTTCGAAGCTCACGGCCTCCTGCAGATCGAAAGCGATGACCGTGGGCCGCGTGAACTTCAACATGAAATAGCGCAGCGAACAGATGGCGATGGTTTCGGCCACGGCACAGCGTTCGGCAGCAGGCTTCTCCGCGTGGCGCGCTTCCACTTCGGCCTCCGCGCGGGCGATAAGTTGGTCGATCAAGTCATCAGCCTTTACGCCAAGCCCCTTGCGCCCGCTTACTTCCACAAAGCTGCGAGTGGCGTCTTCTTCGCTTAAGGGGATGCCCAAGTCGGCGCAGGTGCGCGGCGTAAGGCCCACCATTTCGTAGCTGAAATGGATGGAGCGTTCCGCTTGCTCGGCATAGCCCAAAGCGCGCAAACCCGCCGCCACAACGTCCTGCAGGTAGCTTTGGCGGGAATCGATGACGTTGTACACGCTTTCGCCGCGGCCAAAGGCGCAGTTGGGGTCGGCGCCCTCGGGGTTATCTTGCGAGACATAGCAGGGATGGCCGTCGGCATAGCGGCGCAGCAGGCGGTAATGAAAATCTTTTCCCAATAAGCCGAATTTCCAAAGCTGGTACGCAATGTCTTTGCCGACGTAGGTTACCGTGCCATTGGAGCGGACAATTACCTTCGAGTCTTCTTCGCCCGCGTTCTCGCGGAACGCCGAACCGGGCATTACCCAGCAGCCAGCGTTTTTGCCCTCGGTCTCGAGGTAAATCGCCTGGCGCTCTTTCAGTTGTTCAAAAGCGCTGGCCCAGAACTTCAGGTGGAGAATTTCACTCTCGCGCGGCAGCACATCGTAATGAATGCCCAAGCGCAGCATGGTGTTCAAGTGGCACTCGACAATGGCATTGGCCACCAGGTGCCCCATCTCGCTTAAGGGCCCGTGGCCGGCTTCAATCTCGTGCAGAGTTTCGGCGCGCCAGGCTTTGGCCTCTGGGTTCGTTTCGTAATACTGCGAAGTGCGCGCGTAAAGGTCCCAACAGTAGTAATCAAAACGGTCGCCACTGGCCAACAGGCGCACTTCGTCGGCGCTGCGCTTCTCCAAGAAGTGGAAACCCACGACAACGTCGGCCACTTGGACACCAGTGTTGTCGATGTAGTTCTCCACCTCCACCTCGCGGCCTTGGCTGCGCAGCATGCGCACGAAAGTGTCGCCAAGAATGGCATTGCGCAGGTGGCCAATGTGCGCGGCCTTATTGGGATTAATGTTTGTGTGCTCGACGATCACCTTGCCGGGAACCGGGGGAACGCGATCCTCCCCGGCCAGCAGGGCTTGGGCATAAGCGCCTCGAGCGAAGCGGAGGTTCAAGTAGCCATTGCCGGCCACTTCGAGGGCCGCCACGCCCGGCAACTTGCCCGCCAGTTCCGCGGCCAAGGCTTCGGCGATCGCCTTGGGAGCTTTGCGCAATTGCCGCGCTAAGCCAAAGGCCACCGGCAAAGCCAGCTCGCCGAACTTCGACTCCTTCGGCTGCTCGCAAACCACGAGAATCTCTGCGCCGTGCACTTCTTTCAAATGTTGAGAAACTGCCTGTGAAATCAGGCTTTCGAGACGATGGAACACTTTTCCCTACTGTAGCAATGAGCCGGGCAAAGCTATAATTAGGGTGTGCCCAAGATCACGCTATTGAACGACGGAAGTGTATACGAATACGAAGAAGGGAAGGTGCCGTACGGGGGCCACGGGCTGCCCATGAGCCTGTTGGATTTGGCCGAGCATTTTGGCTTTCATCTGGAACACGCTTGCGGCGGCAGTTGCGCCTGCACCACTTGCCACGTTGTGATCAAGGAAGGCGAAGAAAATCTGAGCCCCATGGAAGACGACGAGGCCGACCGCTTGGATATGGCTCCGGGCTTGACGTTGCACTCCCGCCTAGGTTGCCAGTGCATCGTGAAGGGTGATGTGGCGTTTGAGATACCCAGTTGGAACCGCAACTACGTCTCCGAAGGCGGCGGCAGCATTAATCTCGGCGAAGCGATTCCCGTTAAGAAGTAGACCGCTAAAAAGTCGAAACCGTTGCAAGAACGGTGCCCACAGGGCCGGTGGCGAACACTTCCACGCGGTCCGCATACAAGCGGATCCGGCGCCAGGTGTCGGGACCTCTAGAGAGTGCCGCAGTGCGAACGCTGACGATCTTCTGGCCAAAGTTGTCGAAAGTTTCCAAGGCATCTGAGTGGCGATGTCCGCATAAAACGACGGCGGATAACTTAGCAGCACGCAGAGCCTGTAGCGCCATACGCGAACGTTCGTCGTTGGCTGCGGCAGGGTTCAGTGGAATGTGCATTGCAATCAAAGGACGCTCTTGGGGATGGCGAAGGAGTTCTTTTTCCAGCCACGCCATTTGCGACACGAAAAACTCCCGCCCGCCGGCATCCAAGCTTTGCCCGTTATCCAATACGTAAAGCCGGTAGCGAGTCTTAGCAACTTTCAACGGAACCGAGTAATAAGTGCGTTTCCGCAAAATGCGAAACTGCTTGGCCCAAAGTGAGCGGGCTTGGGCGGCGACAGATTGGTCGCCAATCGCCCGGGGAGGGGTGGAAGTATCGCGACGGTAACATTCCACATCGTGGTTCCCTAAGGCAAGATACGAACGGTAGGCAAGCGGCGCCAGGGTGCGCTTGACAAACTCGATTTGGCCATATACGGGTTGGCCAGCTTCTCCGTCAAAACAAACGGCGTCCACAATGTCGCCCGTATGCAAAAGGGCAGTGCGGGGACTTTGGGCAATAGTACGGGAAAAGTTGCGAGAGAAAGTTTCAAATGTAGAGAGAGAATCTAGGTTTGCCCGGCGCGCCTGCTTGAGGTCGGGATGGACTCCGGCGAAATCGGCGATGTGGGTATCGGAAATGTGGATGAGGTCAAAGTAAGGTTGCTGTGCCGGCAGCAACGAGGCAAAGCATAAGAGGAGTATCGCTTTCATTGTTTCAGCTCCACGGGCTGGCCGTGGGGAGTGTGGCGATAGGCATCAGCCCAAGCTTCTTTGCGCGCCAACATACCCTCAAGGGAAAGCAAGCCTTTCGCGGTAACCACCTTCTCTAAGTTCCGCAACCAGATTTCGTAATAGCGGGAACCATCGTCCTGCTCTTTGGCTAACTCTTCGGCCAAGCTTGCGGCCCATTCCGCCCAAGTAAAGTGGCCCTGCTGGGAAAGCTGCACGGCGAGCGCGAAGGCATAGGCTTGCCAAGGTTCGGAAAATGGCTTTTCCGGGGTGTTCATGCGGCCTCCAAGTAGGCTTCCCATAAGTCTAAATAAATGCTATCTTGCGCCTTCGCGGAAGGTCCCCATAAGTCCTGCGCGGAGAATCGTACTGAGTATAGGTGATGGCGATTTTTTCCCTGATAGTGAGCATTCGTATCCGGGAAGATATGCACGCCGTGATCGGCATGTATGATTCCATAGTGGCCTCGCACATAGCGTGGTAGGCGCGTGTGGCCGGGAGGTTGAATCTGGCGGGCTCGCACGCGGTCGCCGGGTTGGAATGCAGCAGGAACCGTGGGATCGACACTTGAAGTCAAGCCCCTGTTGAGCCGCGTAGCGCTCTCGGGTGTAAGCTTTGGGACACGCGGAACGGAAGATTCCAGCAATTTATAAGTCACTACACGCTTTTCCATCGCCGTAAGCCACTTCTCGTAGTAGCTCATGCGCAAATATTCATGCGCCGGCAAACGCTCAATGTCGTGCCGCCAAGCATCAAGGTTCCAAATTCGCCACGCAGCCATGGCCCGGTTCAAAGCATACATCCGCGCCTCCCAAGGGGAATGAAAAACGGGTTCGTCGACTTCGTAACCATAATCCCCCAGACCTTCCATGCCGCCCATGTCGTGTACGCCGTTCATCGCCTTAATCCTCTTATCGCTTTACGCCAACCATATGATCCCGCGAGACCAACGCGGCCAATTCTTCTTCGCCCAGACCGTCAGTGCCACCTGGGCGTTCCGGCAGCACAAAGTAACGTAGTTCCGCTGTCGAATCCCACACCCGAACTTCGACATCCTCCGGAATGCTTCCGCCAAAATCCTGAATGACGCCGCGCGGGTCGATAACGGCCCGGGAACGGTAAGCATGGGATTTATACCAAACGGGTGGAAGCCCCAGGACTGTCCAAGGATAACAAGAACACAGAGTACAAACGACTAAGTTGTGAACCGCAGGCGTATTTTCGAGAACAACCGTGTGGGCGCCAACATACTCTTCGTAACCAAGCTGGGTAAGGGCAGCGCTCGCGTCCTGGAGTAGTAGCGCTTTGAAAGAGGGATCGACCCAAGCCTTGGCCACGAGGCGGGCGCCAACGTGGGGGCCCACTTTCTGCTCCATAGTTTCAATGACGGCATCGAGTGCGGCGGGGTCGACATAGCCGTGCTCCACGAGCAGACTTTCGAGGGCCTTCACCCTGAGTGCCAGGTCCGAGGGGACGTCCGAGTGGTCGTGGTCGTGATCCATTCGAATAAAATAGCAAAGAAAAGCGCCGCCCCCTTGGAGGAGCGGCGCCATTGGTGATTGATAAAACCGGGCTTTACCAGTAGAACTTGAAGCGCAATTGGATGACGCGCGGATTGAAGTTCTGGTTGGAGGTTAAACTCGGGAAGATTGTCCCAAAGTTCGGGTCGTTCGGATTGGTGTTGAAGCTGTTATTGCGACCGTAGAAGTACTTATTGATCGCGTTGAAAGCTTCGATGCCAAATTCGGCCCGGAGGGTTTCCGTGAAACGCACAGACTTCAATAGGCTGGCGTCGAGCGTGGGGATACGGTGTTTGCGAAGCTGACCAATGCGGGTGGGGTTCTGCCGGCCCGGGATACCCTGCCCCAGCGAGAAGTTCGAAACCCAAAGCCAATCGTAGGTGGATAGATCCGTTCCACAACCTGCCGCCACCGAGTAAGGCATAGGAGTGGTGGTGCCGTTGTCGTTCTGGCGGGCTACGCAATTGCCCCAGCCGCGCACCTGGTGGGCGTTCCAATCGATGTCGCGGTTGAAGCTGTCGCGCAGCGGGAGCACGTTGGCAGGATAATCCGCCGGTTCGCCGCTGGCCCATTGGAAGAAGCTGGTAACCTTCCAGCCACCAATGAACTTATCCGCCAAGCTGCTGACGCCCGAGGCGAACTTCTTGCCGCGGCCAAATGGCAGGTCATAAATACCTGTCAACTTAAAGACGTGCGGACGGTCATTGAAGTACAAGCTCTTTTGCGGAACACCGCTGAAGGGGTCTGTAAAGCCCCAGGTTTCGAGCATGCGGCTCCAAGTGTAGTTGGTGATCAATACCAAACCGCCCATGCGAACGTTGTAGTTCACTTGCAAGGAATGGTAATTGATTTTGCCGTCGTTCAAGCCTTGCTGCAACAAGTTACCGGTGAACTGCGGGAAGGGGCGGTTTGCCTGGTAGCGGGTAATCTGGTTTGCCGTAAACAGGTTTGTACCCCGGAAGGCTTCAACATTGCGGAAGGGATTCGTTACCTGCTGCTGACAGAAGGTCGGGCTGCCACCTTGTAGGGCATCGCATTGGCGCATGAAATCTGCGGAGGGAATATTGAATTCCCGCTGCGTTTCGTGGTCGTTGGTGCGGCTGCCGATGTAGCTGACGTCGAGGACGCTGCCGGGGGATACCTGGAATTGGAAGCCAAAACTAAATTGGTCGATGGAGGGCAGACGGAAGTTCGGATTCCAGAAGGCGAAGTCCTGGCCCACAAAAGTGGAGACACCCAAAGAAGCGCCGGCGGGCGTAGAGATACCCTGAGGGTAAGGATTGGAAAGAATATTCGGAAGCGGCGTGCGGTTGGCATCGTTCGAAATCACCAGCGGTGTGGAGGTTTCGAAACCTGTTGCTTTCAGGTTATTGTTTGACGGGTTCATATAATAACGGCCATAGCCACCGCGCATGACCAAGCGATCGTTCAACTGGTAGGCGAAGCCAAGGCGCGCCTGCCAAGTATTCTTGTAGAGGTTGCCGGAGTTTGCCGGCTGACCATTCACGCCGGCAAAGTTCAGACCACCGGAGATGTTTTGCAGCGATGGCGTGCTAAGCAGGTTCGCCGGCAGGTCGTTGCGGTAAGGGACCTGCGCCGCGGGATCAAAACCACGATTTTGACGGTTGTACTTTTCCGTGGCCGGTGCGTTGATGTCGTAGCGGACGCCCAGGTTGAGCGTCAAGCGGCGGGTTGCCTTATAGTCGTCCTGGAAGAAGAAGGCGGAGTACCAGTTCTGCCAGAAGGGGAAGAGCGGGAAAAAGCTGCGGTTCGTGCCCGTGCCACCGGGAAGGCCCAGCAGGAAGCTGGCAAAGCTATCGCCCGCGTTGGCTTCCGCCTGGTTCCAAAGGCGGCGCGTCCAGGTATCGCCGAAGCTAAATTCCAACACGTTGCCGGTGGACTGGGTAATGTAATGGATGCGGCGAATGTCTGCGCCCATCTTCATGGTGTGCTTGCCCGCGATCTTGGTGAGATTGGTAGCAAGGCCATAGTTATTCGTGATGTCAATCCCTTGGCCGCGGCCCAGGGAAGAGTAGTTCGTCAAATTCCACCGACCAAAGAAGGCCCCACCCGGCAATTGGCTAACCAGGGATTGCGGTAGGCCCAGGCTGGTGAGGTCGAAGTTGGTGTTGTCGCGGCCAAAACCCTTTTGGATGAAACGGTTATAGCTGCCGCGAATATTGAAGATGGTGGTGGGGTTGATCGTGGATACCCAATCGATCGTGTAGCCATCATTAATGCGTTGGAAGGGCTGTTGGCCATCCATGCCGGGGCCCTCGCAAATACCATTGGCGCAACGTTCTTCGGTACGGTCGTTGGAGGCGTGACGCAGGAAAGTGCGATGCTTGTCGCCAAAGTTCCAGTCGAACTTCAAATTCAAGTTATAGAAGTCGTCCTGGTTCACATAATCCGGCAGAACAAAGTTGGTGGTGGAATAACGTTGCCCAGGAGTAGAGATGTTGGGGTTGGGCATGAACTTCACCACATTGGCCGCCACGGGATTGATGCGGCTTGCGGGAATGCGATTGTTCGGGAAGGGCGCGCGGATGGGGTCGCCATTCGCTGCAAAGTTGGAAGTGAAGGGGTCGTAGATGGTGACAGGCTGGCCGTTGGCGAGAGTTAGGCGCGAGAAATCGCCCTGCCGCATTTCGGGTTCCGCGAAGCTGTTGCGTAGCGGGTTGGGGGTGCCTTCAGAGTAGCCTTCGTAGGTGCCCATGTAGAAAAGTTTTACCGGGCCGTCTTTCTTCAGGAGCTTGGGGAAATAGATGGGGCCGTCCACTTGGACGCCGTATTGGTCCATGCGTCCACCGGGCCGGGCGGCACCGATGGCGTTGTTCTGGAAGCTATTGGCGTTGAGCTTGGAGGTGCGCATGAATTCCCAAACCGTACCGTGGTGCTTGGCGCCGCCGGACTTGAGCACAACGTTGATAACACCGCCGCCGGTGCGTCCGTATTGTGCGTCGTAGCTATTGGTTTGGATAGAGAATTCCTGCACAGCGTCGACAACGGGCACGAGAGCGATGTTATTGCCACCGAGCTGCGCGTTATTGGGGGCGCCGTCGAGCAAGAACTCATTGCGGGATTGCTGGCCGCCGTTGATGCTCCATTCCGCGATGGCGCCATTGTCAAAAGGCCGCTGCCAAATGGCCGCGCCGCGGAAGGTGACACCGGATTGCGTGGCACCCAGCATGAAGGGGTTGCGCGCATTGAGCGGAAGTTCCACCACGCGTTGGTTATCGATAATGCCGGAACGGGAGGCAGTTTGCGTTTCGAGAATGGCAGCGTTGGCTTCAACGCTTACGCTTTCGGTAACTGCGCCGACTTCCAGCGTGACGTCAATACCCGCCTGCTGGCCGACCACCAGGGTGATGTTCGTGCGGTTAAAGGTTTTAAAGCCATCCGAGGTGGCCGTAAGAGTGTACTGGCCGGGACGAAGGAAAGGAATGGTGTAAACACCGCTGGAGTCTGTGACCGCGGTGCTAGTTTCGTTCGAAGCAACATTGATGGCGCGTACGGTGACATTGGGAACGACGGCGCCGGAAGAATCGAGAGCGCGGCCAGTGATGGTGGCGCGGAATTCCTGAGCAGAGAGAGCGGCAGAGCACAAGGCTGCCGCCAGCAGCAGACGAAGCATGCTGGGCATGTGAAAGGATCCCCCTTTTGTATTGCAAGCTTTGCTTGGAGCAAAGACCTGTGGGAAATTTCTATCACACTCGGGCGAAATTTTCTACATTTCTAAATTATGTTTCTTTAACCGGTACCGCAGGGTATCGCGACTGATACGCAAGGCGCGCGCGGCGGCGCTTTTGTTGCCTTTCGCTTGGGCGAGCGCGTCTTCTAGCAGGCGTTTCTCCACGGCTTCCAGCCCTTCGTCGATGGCGAGTGTGTGGGTGGATATTTGCCGTGAATCGATTAAGTATTCGGGCAAATCCGCGGTATCGATTACTTCGCCCATGACAAGAATGGCGGCGTGGCCGATGGCGTTTTCGAGTTCCCGCACGTTGCCCGGCCAGGTGTGCCGCTCGAGCAACATCATGGCGCGGGCGGTTACCCCACGAATGTTCTTTCCATACTGTTCGGCGAAGTGCTGGACAAAGTGACGCACCAACAGCGGCAAATCGCCCGTGCGGTCGGCCAAACGGGGGACGTGCAATTCCATCAGACTTAGCCGGTAAAAAAGGTCTTCGCGGAATTTCCCTTCGGCCACGGCAGCGCGTAGGTTTCGATGCGTAGCTGCAACGACGCGCAGCGAAACTTTGCGGGAAGACAAACTGCCCACGCGCTGCACCTCGCGGGACTGTAGGACGCGGAGCAGCTTGGCCTGGATGGAAAGGGGCATGTCGCCGATTTCATCCAAAAACAGCGTGCCGCCATCAGCCACTTCCATCAGACCCGGCTTATCCTGCGTGGCGCCCGTGAAGGAACCGCGGACATGGCCGAAGAGTTCGCTTTCAAACAGAGTTTCCACCATGGCGGAACAATTGACGGCAACAAAGTTTTTTTTCGCCGCGGGGCTGAGGTCGTGCAGGGCGCGGGCGATTAATTCTTTGCCCGTACCGGTGGGGCCAAGGACGAGCGCGGATTGGTAATGCGGGGCAATGCGGCGGACGCGCTGGAAGAGTTCGGTCATGCGCGGGCTGTGGCCAATCATGCCGGCAAAGCTGGATTCTTCCGCCAGTGCATCTTCCAAGGCCAGGGCGCGCTCGCGCTGACGAACCTGCGCAACCACCTCGTTCAACTTCTTTCGCAAGGCATCAATAGAGACGGGCTTCGAAAGGTAATCGGAGGCGCCTTTCTTAATGGCTTCGACAGCGCTCTCGATGGTGTAGTGGGCGGTCATGAGGATGACTTCCGTGGCGGGGTCGATTTCCATGATGCGCTCGAGAAGCTCAATGCCATCGAGGCCGGGCATGACGAGATCGCTGAAGACAATGGGCGGATGATGCTGGGCCACCCAATCAAGGGCCTGCTCCGGGTCGGTTTCCGCGTGCAGAGCAATGCCGGGTTGGGCCAGGGCGGCGCGCATGAGTTCAAGGCTATCTTCGTCGTCATCAACGAGAAGCACGGGAATATCAGATTTGGGCATGAACCCGCTATTGTAAGGCGGCGCGAGTTTGGCAAACCGTTTGCTTATTGTTTTTCGTGCAAGTGAGAGGCCTAGAATCGCAGATCCTGCTGGACGCACCGGACGTGAGCATTCGTCTGCTGCGCTTTGCCTCCGGGCATGAATTGCCAGAACACATTGCTCGCCAGCCGATTGCCATCCAAGTGTTGCGGGGGGAAGGCGAATTCAGCTCCCCCACGCAATGTTGCCACCTGGAACAAGGGGTATTCATCACGTTGCGCGCTGAAGAGCCGCACTCGGTGCGCGCGGGCAAACATTTGGATCTACTGTTGACAACGCACAAACTGGGTGGGGCAGAACACCCAACCGATGCCCCAGTGCGAGTGATCAGCCCCAATCGCAAGCCAGAAGTGGGGGTACACCCATTGGAAACGTTGCTCGATTGCCACCGGCGGCATGAACAATTCATTAAGGTGATTCGCTTGCTCGTGAAGCGGCCCGCGGCGGGAAAGCTGGAAGCGCACGAAGAGAGCGCGCTCGACTTGGCGCTGCGTTTTTTCCAGGACAATCGCCCGTTGCACCACGAGGACGAAGAGGTTTCCATCTTTGCTCGCTTGCAAGGAACCTCGCTAGCGCCAAAGCTGAAAAAGCTTTGCGCCGAGCACAAGCGCTTGAGCGTATTGCACGGGCAATTGGAGCGGCAATTGCAATTGTGGATTGCACAGGAAGGGATGAACTACCCGCAGCGTAGGGCCTTGGAAGAAACCGTGGACGAATTGAACGAACTCTTCACGGCTCATCGCGCGGTGGAAGAAGGCGAAGTATTCCCCTTTGCCCGGCAGAGCTTTGCGCCCGAGGTTTGGGAAAAGATCAGTCAGGAATTTGCGGCGCGGCGCAAATAAACCTGGAAGCAGCTTCCCTGCCCCAGGGTGCTTTGCACCTCCAGTCGGCCGCCGTGGGCTTCCACCAGCTTGCGAGCAATGGGCAAGCCCAGGCCGGTGCCGGCGTTCTTCGCCCGGCCAGCGCCTTGGATCTGGTAAAACTCTTCGAAGATGTTGTCCAAGGCTTCGCCGCTGATGCCGGGGCCGGTGTCCGAAACACGCAAGCAGATCTCAGCTTCCTCCTCATTCGCTTCCACGCTTACCTTGCCGCCGCGCGGCGTGAACTTCATGGCGTTGGCCACCAGATTGGCCAGCACCTGCCCCAAACGTAACCGGTCCGCCTGCAATTCGAGGCCACCGGGACAGCGCCACGCAAAGCGAAGCTCCTGGGCCTCCGCGGCGGGGCGGAAATCGGCGAGCGTTTCGTCGAGGAAAGCATCCAGGGGGAAGCGCTCGAGATCCAGAGTTTGCCCGCCCATCTCCCAGCGGCTCAACTCCAAGAGATCGTTGGTTAGGCGTAGAAGGCGTTCGCCGCCAGAGCGGATGCGGTCAAGATATTGTTGTCCGACTAGACTAAGGGCGGCGCCGTCGTGCTCGGCCAGCAACTGGCCAAATCCGAGAATGGCGTTCAGTGGCGTTCGCAATTCATGGCTGGCACGAGCGAAGAAACGATTGCGCGCCTCGTAGCTGGCACGTAGCGTTCGGCGGGCCTCCTCGTGTTCCCGCATGTCCACCGCAATGCAGCAAATGCCCATGCGAATCCCGTTTTGCTCGAGTAAAGTAACCGAAACGCGAACGGGCAACAGACTTCCATCGGCACAACGGAGCTGCGCGTCGCGGTCGCCGGGATGCATCTCTTCGCCGGGCGCACCGCACATAGCGCTGATGTGCATCTTGCCAATCACCTCGCTGGCCGCGTAACCAAGCAGCAATTCCGCCCCGCGGTTCCAACTGCGGACGAGGCCATCCGTGCCAGCCAGCACGATGGCGCAACTGGTGGCCGAGAGCATGGCACGCTCAAATCCTTCATGGGCAATGCGCTCGGAAACATCGCGCACCACGCAGATGGTGTCTCCGTCGTTGCCATGGCCGCTGAGGGTAATGTCCACGGGAAACTCGCGGCCATCTTTGCGCAAACCCCAAAGCTGTAGACCCGTGCCCATGGGGCGGCGGCGAGGGTTGTGGGCATAATCGGAGCGGTGGCCGCTGTGAGCGTTGCGAAGCCGGGCGGGAACTAAAATCTCAATGGTTTGGCCCAGCAACTCTTCCGGCTCGTAGCCAAAAAGCTGGCGCGAAGTACGGTTGGCAAGCAGGATTTCCCCTTGGCGGTTGACCAGGAAAATTGCTTCCGCCGCTTCATCGAACAGAGCTTGGTAAAGACTTACGTCGGCCATCTTCATATTCGAGGCTAGCGTAGGAAGCGGCCAACATACCGAGAGCCATGCCGAGCAGCATGAGCGCGTGGCCAATCCAGGGGAGTTCGGGTTTCAAGAGCAGGCGGGCGGGAAACAAAGATCCGGACAGGTGCGCGAGCGCCATGCCAATCTGCATGCCGGCCGCATCGAAAGCAAGAGCTGTCCAAGCCCGGCCTATCTGGCGCGCTTGGCGCAGGCAGCGAGCATAGACCCAAGTCCAAGGCAAACTAACGGCCCACATGGCAAGGCTCATCCACCCGTAGTGCGCCCAGGAGGCGTGCAAAGGGCACGCGCCCCCTGCGGGCAACATCATGGCCAAAGCACCCGGCCCCAGCATGATGAGGTACATATCCAAGTGGGCGCCCCAACGCAAGCGCGTCAGAGCAAAGGCGGCAAAGAGGAGTAAGCCCGCCAAAGCCCAGCCAAGCGCACCCGCGCTGGGGTGATCCTGATACAGCCAGAAGATTTGCGCGGCAAAGGTTGCCGTCAAGAGATAGGGGTTCATTCGGCGGGGGATTTCGCAAGCAGGAAGCCAGCGGCGGCCAACAAGCCAACCATTGCCAGTACGAGAATTGCGTAGGTCATTTCAGTTCACACTCCTTGTCCATGAGATGCATTGAGTAAAGGATGACCGTGAGGCTAGAGAACAACATGATGAGCGCAGCAGCAACGGGATGCAAAACTCCCGCAGCGGCCAAACCCATGCCCACGGCATTGTAAGCAAGCGCAAAAGCAAGATTGGCGCGCACCAGCTTGCGGGCCTCGCGCGCAATGGCGAGTGCTTCCGGCAAGCGGCGCCAATCGTCGGCGGTGAGCACCAGCGAGCTCATTTCCCGCAGCAGCAGCGGGCTGGCAGATATGGTTAAACTGACGTGGCTCCAGGCCATGGCAGCCACATCGTTCAAACCATCGCCGGCAAAAAGCACATGGCGGCCCTCGTGCTGGAGCCTTTCAAGCAGCGCATGTTTTTCAACCGGAGTTAAGCGAGCATGGCGTTCGCCAATGGGTAATGCGGCGGCCCGCTCGGCACTGTCGCCTGTGGCGAGAATGACGCGCAGCTGCGCAGCTTCCAGTTCGTGAATGGCAGGCAAGGCGCCGGCGGAAATAGTCTCTTCGCGGCGAATGTAGGCCGCCGTCTCCCCATTCACGCGCAAGGCCAAGTCCCTGCCTTCTGCATTGGCCGCGCCAACAAAGAAGCGCACGCCCCCGGGGAAGGTGGCTTCAATGCCCTGGCCCGGTAGCAGGGCAAAGGAAAAGGGCCGGGGCAATGAGGCGGAAACATGGGGGCGCCAGAGCGGCTCGAGCGTTTGCGCCAAGGGATGGTTGCTATAGCTTTCGGCGGCGGCTAGCCAGTGCAGGAGTTGTGCTTCCCGATCGCGCCAAGCAGGTTCCAACACAAGTTCCAGAGTGCAGGCGCTGGATTGGGTCAGCGTGCCGGTTTTGTCGAAGACCACCGTATCGACTTCGGCTAAGCGTTCCACTGCATCGCCCGAACGCGCGAGAACGCCGATTTCGCGCAAGCGGGCAATTGCCGTCCAAACGGCCAGCGGGGTGGCAAAACCCAGCGCGCAGGGACAGGCGATTACCATCACACTCATGGCGTGAAATGTCGCCTCCGGCCAAGGTCCGCGCGAGGCATGAAAGAGAAAGGTGAGCACCGAAAGCGCCAGCACCGCGGGCACAAACCAACGCAAGACGCGCAGCGCCAGGGCTTGCTCTTTGCCCGGCGAAGCCAGGCCCGAAAGGACCAGCGCACGAATTTCGTCAATGCTCGATTCGGCGCCATCGCGCAGAGCAATGGCCTCCACGCTGGCATCGGTGGCATAAACGCCCGCGGCCAGCGTATCGCCCAATGTTTTTGCTACAGCAAAGGCTTCGCCGGTGAGCGAGGCTTGCTGGAAACTCGCGGTGCCTTGAACAATGCGGACATCGACGGGAACCGGCTCGCCCGGCAACAGCAGCAGACGGTCGCCTTGTTTGATTTGGCTGGCAGGAACGGCTTGCGGTTCGGCACCATTCGCTGCGACTAGGCGCGCCACGCGTTTCTCCGGGGCCCAATCGCCCAAGCTGCGCAGAACGCGCGCTTTGCCATACGAACCGATTTGCTTGCCGAGTGAGTAGATCACCAGCAGCATGCCCGCCACGTCGGCATAGGTGCCCCCCACGCCTTGGGTGAGCGAAAGAACACTAGCGCCAAAACAGGCCAGGATACCAATCAGGAAAAGCGCCTCAATGCCCAGGCGGCGTTCTTTCAACATCTGCCAGGTGCTTTCGAGGAACTCTTTCCCCAACAGCGTTGCCACCGCAGCGCCCACAAAGAAGATGGAGAGCTCAAGGGCCCAACGCTCCTGGTCATTGGGGTCCGAACCGTTGACGGCGATGCCGAGCACCATGGCATTCATGGCCAGGAACGCGGCGCCGCCGATGCGCCACCACAGCGACGAGGGAGCGTCGTCGCTGCAGTCGCACAAAATGGGTTCGGTATTGGTCATGGGGTAATTGGCCTTTGCTACTGCGCCTTCACGAATTCGGCTAAGCTGGCTTCCGTCCAAGGGCCTTGGGCGGCGGTGACTTTGCGGACACCCTCCACCACGCTCTTGTCCACATTGCCGGCTTTGTTGCCGAAGGAATTGCGAATGTAGGTCATTACGGCCGCAATTTCCTCGTCGTTGTAGTTGTCTTTCCACGCAGGCATTTGCGAGTTGTAGACCTGGCCGTTCACCGTCAAGTCGCCTTGCAGGCCATTGATGAGGATGGCCGCCAAGCGCTTGGGGTCGCCGGTGACGTAATCGGAATTGGCCAAGGGCGGGAAGCTGCCGGACACACCTTTGCCATCGGCCTGGTGGCATTGCATGCAGGCATTGTAGACTTCCGCGCCAAGTTCCATGGGGTTCTGGGGCGTGGCCACGGGAACGCCCATTTTCGAAGCGGTTTCGGCCAGACCATTGGCGGTCCAATCGCCGGCGTAGGAGCCGATATACCAACCACCCCACATGGCGAAAAACAAAGCCATGATGATGTAGGTAACCGGGGTGGGGTGGACACCATCGCGGGGCTCGGTCATTTCACGCATGGCCGCCGCGTGCATTTCGAGGATGCGGTCTTCAGCTTCGGGCGGGCGCTTCCCTGAGGGAAGATTTGCGCCCGGAAGCGGTTGCGGGATGTCGCTCATTGGTTCGCCTCCGGCAGGGGGAAGGATTGGTTCAAGCTGATGAGATAAGCAATGAGTTGGCGGCCACGATCTTTGGGAACAATGTGGGTGACACCGTTCTTCTGCATGGTGGCGGGGATTTTGATGGCGCCCTCTGGAGCGGCGCCGCCTTTGACTTCCGTGAACAGATACTCGAAGCGCGGCATTACCGAACCGGGGGAGGTGATTTGCGGATCGTAGAGATGGAGCGCCTGCCAATCGATGCTGGGTTGGCGCGCACCGATGGAGGCCAAGTCCGGCCCGGTGCGCATGGTGCCCAATTGGTGCGGACGGTCAAAGAGATAATCGCGCGGCACACTGCGGCGGTTGCCCCAATTGCGGCGGATATCGGCCCCGTAGCCCCGCATGCGCACTTGTTGTGTATGGCAATAGATACAGCCTTGGTCGATGTAAACCGCGCGGCCCGATTTCGCTTCGCCAGTGGGCGGAGCCGGGTACTGGGTGCCATCGGCTTTCACCACAGGCTTCAGGCCCTGGAATTGCCAATTGGGCACCAGCACCAGGCCGGAGAGCGAGAACGCAATGGTGAGAAAGACGCCAATGGCGAGTCCGGTGCTTTTCAGGGTCTTGCCCTGGTTGTTGTTGGGGGAGCTCATGCCAACTCCTTTTCTTTGCGCTTAAGGGCTTCCCAATCCCGATCGGTGTTCAGCAGCGTGGGGGTGGCGAAGCGCAGTTTATGGAAGCTCACAATGCGAGCGAAATTGATGAGGAAGGCGACGGTGCCGCCTAGCAGGATGAAGCCAGCCAGGGTGCGCAGCCAGAGGTAGGGCTTGGTGTAGGCGACGATTTCGAGGAAGGGAATCTTCGGATCGTTCATCATCAAACCTTGGTTGATGCCCGCCCAGCACATGGCAAGCGTGTAGAGGAGCATGCCGAAGAATGTGCTCCAGAAGTGGATGCGGATTAGGCGCGCGGAGCTCCATTCGTTGCCGGTAAGCCGCGGCATGGCGTAATACATCATGGCGAACATCAGCGGCGCGAAGAAGCCGTACATACCGAAGTGGACGTGGCCAATGGTGTAGTGCGTGAAGTGCGTCACTTCCTGGTGGCTCCGCAAGCTTTCGAGCGAACCCTGGAAACTGGACAGCGTGTAGACCATGGCGCCCATGACGGCGAAGCGCAGCGTGGGACTGGTCTTCAACAAGTGGAAGCTGCCGACCATGGTCATGTGGTGATTAATGCCGATGGTGATGACGGGAATGAACATCATCATGGAGCCCACGGTGCCGATGGTGATGGCCCAGGCGGGCAGCGGGCCGCCAGTTAAATGGTGCGTGCCGGCCCAGTTGTAGAAGATGGCGTTGGTCCAGAACCCGAGCAGCGAGAGATGGTAGCTGTGCACCGGGCGGCCAATAACTTTGGGAATGAGGTAATAAGCAGCGGCAATGCCGGTGGGGGTGGCGAAAAGGCCGACAACGTTGTGGCCGTACCACCAATTGGCCACTGCTTGCGCCACGCCATCCACCGCACCAAGATTCGTACAGGCTTCCGCGGCGAGGATGAGCACGGGGAACCAGATGGTGACGGCCATCAGGTACCACTGGCTAACGTAGGTGTGCGTCGAGCGGCGCGTGAAGTACATTTTGAAATTTGCCAGCACGATGAAGACATAGGGAATTACCAGCAGCGGCACACTCCACAGCGGCATTTCCAGCGTTTCCACGCCCATGGATTGGCCACTGAGCACGCCGAATACGCCGAGCGCGATGCCGACGTTAAAAACCACGCCGCCGGCGAGCAGCAGATTGGGGAACGGGATGCGCGTTTGGCACAAGCGCGCTTGCAGCCAGAGCAGGGTGCCCGAAGCGGCCGTACCGCCGAAGCCATAAATTGCGGTATCCCAATGGACGGGGCGGATGCGGCCAAAGGTAAGCCATTCGATGCCGCCGAGAAAATCCGGCGAGTGGAGCTTGATGGAACTGATCAAGCCGGCAAGCGTGGCAAAAGTAAGCCAGAACAAAGCGCTGGCCCAGTAGACGGTAACCACCCACTCGGCGGATTGGTCAACCTGGATGCGCGTGACGACCTCTTCCCGCGAAGAAGGAAGAGGGGCGGCGTCGGCAGTAAGAGCAATATCGCTCATGCGCGGCCTCCTTGGGGGGATTGACGATGGATGGGCGCCGCTTCTCCGGGGAAGTAGTCGGTGACAAGACCGACGGGTTCTTCCTCGTCAAAGATGGAACGTGCTCCGGCGCGCAGGTCGCGAAATTCTCCTTTGCGGATGGCCCAGGCCAGGATCCACACAGTGGTGGCGCCCGCGACTATGGCGAAGGACCAGATGAAGACAAAGACGAAGAACATCGCCAGGAAAGGATGCAAACCACGTGCCACAGCAAAAGGGCTGAAAAATATAGGGTTTTCCGGGTTGGGGCAAGCGGTTTGGGTCTAACGACGCAAGACCATTGGGGCATTTGCCCCAGGGGGGCGGGCATAATGAGGGTGTGGGTAAACAGCGATGACGCGGAAAGCATTCCTGGCATCTTCACTCGGGGGTGCGGCAGCGTCCTGCGGCCTATATAGCGCGAAGCGGTTGGATGGCCTGCAATTGGGAAAATTGGGGATTGCTGGGTCGGTGACCTATGAGGATCTTGCCAACCCGGGAATGGAGTTTGTGGAGCCCTGTTTATTTTGGCCAAAGGTCTGCACGGGGGATGGGAGTTCGGTTGCGGACCACGTTAGTAACTGGGCAGATCGAACCCACTGTTTTCCGGTCTTTAGCAAGATACGGAGCGTTGAACAGCGGCCTTGTCTGCGGGTCAATCGAGTGGAACGCTTCCAATTTACGAACGACCTTTCCCGCTTGGTGCTTTTGTGCATCTTAAAGGAAGAAGCAGAAGGCTTTTGCCTTGCCACATACAACACAGCGACGAAGGAGTTGATTGCTACGGTAAAGGGTCCGGAATTGCAAGACGGGTGCAGCGAGATGTCGCTCTCGCCGGACGCCCAAAGAGTGGCGTTGACCTTTGCGAGAAGGGGAGTGATCCGTATTATTGAAAACGGTGTCAAGGTTCAGGAGTGGCAAGGGCGGAGAAGCCAGTTGTCTCCGCGGGGCGACAGGATCGCCTATTTGAATCCCGATAACCAGGTGGTAATACGGGTTCTTGCGACCGGAAAGGAAAGTATCATTGCCCGGGCTTTGGCTTGCTCCTCGCTCTACTGGTCGCCGGATGAACAGTTCCTTCTCCACAGCACGAGGCTTCGATTTGGAATCATGGGCGTGACGTTGTTGATGGTGGACGCAAACACAGGATCTGAAATTTGGTCGAAGAATATTTCCGCGCCGACGTGCGGCGGAAACTACTTCTTACGAAGCAGGCCGCTGGTGTGAGAAATCAGCGCCCCCTCTCCATATTCCCTATGGAGTAAGCGAATCCGCCGAGGGCAGGGCCTAAGGGGGAGACTGAAGCCACCGGCGAAAAGTACTGACAGGTCTTTTCCGGCTCCGAAATTGTTCAAGCGGCATTCTACGATGCCGATACGGAAGCAAATCGGAAAACACATGCAATACCAAAAATCTCTACTCTCTCTGTGCCTGCTGGCGGCGTTCACCCCGGGCGGGGTGCTCAAAGCCAGCCAAACGGCGGATCTGAAGCAGGATGTGCGGGAGGCGGCGGCCGTGGTGGTGGGCCATGCCGAAGCCCGGCGCAGCTTTTACGGCAATGATGGCCGGATCTACACGGAAGTGGAATTCCGCTTGGATGCCACGCTGAAGAACGCAACGCGGCAGGGCGTGACGCCGGACGTCATTACGCTGACCGTCGCCGGCGGCGAAGTGGAAGAGATGGGCATGCTCGACAGCGCGGCGCCGCGCTTGGGCGCCGGTGAACCGGCCTTGGTGCTGCTGGACGAAGACGCCGCCAACTGGCGTGCGCGGGTGGGCTACACGCTCGAAAACGAAGAAGGCAACGAGTTGGGCTTGAGCCCGGAGGCGTTGTTGGCCCTGGTGGCGGTAGAGCTAAGCGAAGAAGGCATGCGCTTGCCCATGGGCGAATTTGCGAAGGCGCGCGAAGCCGTGGAGCGCTGGGCCGCGGAAAGCGTGCAACGCGCGGCCGTGAGCTGCTTTAAGCTGATGGGGCCGAAATGGTCGAATGCCGCCGGGACTTACCGCCTGGATGCGGCCATTCCAGCCAGCTTCCCTTCCCCGGTGCGGGCGGCGGTGGCCAGTTGGAACAACGCGGGCAGCAAGTTCCGCTTCACGGAAGATGCATCGAGCCAGAATGTAGTGACCCTTGCGCCGATTAGCTCCTCCACCACGCTGGCGCAGACGCAAGTTTGGTATTACACCTCCACCATGTCAATTGCGCGCTTCACCTTGACCTTCAACTCCAGCCGCACCTGGACGACGAGCGGCGCGGCGGGTACTTTTGACATTGAAGGCATTGCCGCCCACGAATTGGGCCACGCCCTGGGCCTGGACCATCCGGGGGATTCCAGTTGCGCCGAACAAACCATGTGGGCAACGGCCGGATCGGGCGAAACGAAGAAGCGCAGCCTGGAGGCGGGCGATAAAGCCGGAACGGTAGAAATGTATACGGCCAGTGCGACGGCGCCGCCGCCTGCGCCGACGCCCACGCCCACTCCTGCGCCTACCCCTGCGCCAGCGCCTGCACCCACTCCAACGGTACAAGTACCGGTCATCAGCCAGGTCTTTTTGTACCCTTCCCCGCGCATCAACCGGGACTTCTATTTGATTATTCGAGGCAGCAACTTTGCCGTATCGCAGCTTGAATTTGTGCTGACCGGTCCTGGATGCCCGGCGGCAGGTTGCGTCATTCCCACGGCGCAGTTGTTTGCCGTAGCGGCCACACAGGCCAATGCGGTGTGGCGCACGGCGACGCGCGGCACCTACACCCTGCGGCTGCGCAACGGCGCCTCGGGGGCCTTGTCAACGCAGTCCGCGCGCTTCACGGTTCGCTAACTCCCCTTCCTCCCTAAGGCCGGCAGTATTGGCACTCAGACAAAAAGCGGGCTCCTCCAAGAGGGGGGCCCGCTTTTGGTTTGCCCGAGGAAGGCTGCGCCCCTACGCTCGCGTTCTAGTTTGGCTCGCCCACCCGGAACAGCGGTGCGTTGCTGGCTACTCCGCCAAGGGTGAGCACAAGGGGGTAGTCGCCGGGCGAAAGGTTGGGCACCTGGAAGTTGGCTTGTCCCAGTCCGACGAAGCCGGGAGTCAGCCCGACAAACAAGACATTGGCTGCTTGGCCTCCCACCCGAATTTCAAAGGGGCTTGCGGCGCGAGACAGAGGGCTGGACGGGGAAAGGGCGCCGTCGGGAACAGGATTATCGAGCGGCCCCACGCCGGTGAAATAAAGCACGGCGAAGCGCCCCGGGGCTTCCGGGGTGGATTCGCCGTTCACTACCCCGTCTTGATTCTGAGCGACGGCGCGATTGTTTCCGTAAACGAAGATGCCCGGAGAGGCAGCGGTAATTTGGATGTTGATTTCCGTGCTGGTTTGTCCGTCAACGCGTGCTTGGAGGCGCGCCGGACCGGGAGCAAGGTTCGAGGGAATCTGGAAGTTTACCTGGCCGGGGCTGGCGAAGACGACCGGAACGGCACGGCCATTGATGAGCATTTCAGCTCCACCCAAAACTGTGGGCAAAGGAGCGAAGTTGGCGGCGCGTGTTTCGAGCGAGAGGTTCGCCCCATATACGGTAGCAAGCGCTCCGGGGCTGAGGCTTGGCGCGTTGCTGGCCGCATTCACCACGGCCCCGGATTGCAATTGTGGCGCGTTGAAGGGAAGCCGGGTGAAACGAAAAACCTCGGAACTGGTCGCGACCAGCAGGGAGCCGTTGGGCTCAGCTTCAATGCGCACAATGCTGAAGAAGGAGGTGTCCGCGGCTTCGCCACTGGGATTCGAAAACGTGGATCTACCGCTGGCACTGGTAACGGAGAAAATTCGTCCATCCGGGCGGATCACGCGAATCACGCCATTCGCAGCATCTTCAAAGAAGATATTGCCGTCCGCGTCGCGCGCAATCGTGCCCGGGCTGTCGATGCGCGCCTCCACCGCAGGGCCGCCATCGCCCGAATACCCTTTTACGCCCGTGCCGGCAATCACATTCAGACCGCTCGAGTTCCAACGGTAGATGCGAGAAGTCGTAGAATCCGTAAGTAAGAAAGAATTCTCGCTTTCGGCTGCCATATTGAAAACTTGGCCCCGCACTTGTTGCAAGAAATTGCTGAAGCCGGTCACCACCTCCGGTGTTTGCCCGGGTGTCAAACGCAGGATTTTCCCTGCGTCGCAAACAAAAACGGTACCTGCGGGAGAGGTGGCCATGCCACGTACCGTAGTAAGCCGAATATTGCCTGGGGAATTGGAATTGAGGATGACGCGAACAACGCCGTCCTTGATGGCGTAAACCCGGCTTCCAGTGCTCTCCGCAACGTAGACCGTGCCATCGCGCGCCACGGCCAGGAAATCCGGAAAACCGAACTTGGCTTGCAATGCCGGGGTGTTGTCGGCGGTTTCCCCCCGCGTTCCGTCCCCCGCAATTGTTTGGATGATGCCATTGCGATTGATGCGGCGGAGCCGGTTCTCCACCATGACATAAATGTTGCCGTCGGCGTCCTTGGTCATTGCTCGCGTCAAGGTCAAGGACTGCGTAAGGGCGGAGACATTTTCCGCGAAGGGCTGTGGGTTGCTCCGGGCCCCAGCAAGTAGATCGTAGCGGAAACGAACGCCGGTGGAGGCACGCGGCGTCACAGTTACGAGGAGTGTGCCGGTGACCGAAGCGTTTGCCGTGACGGTGGATTCAATGCGAACGCGGGCCGTATATTGGCCAGGAGCCAACGCCGTCGCGTCGACGGTGAGGTTCAAGTCTCGCCCCCCGCTCAGAGTGCCTTCCGCGGTGGGGATGCGCAGCCAGGCCGGGCCATCCACCAGAGAAGCCCGGTAAGGAACGGCAACGTTCGCGGAATAGTCGGTAAGGCCGATGGGAAAAGGCACGGTTGTGCTCATGCCTTCACTGACGGCAAAGGAGAAGGGCGGAGGGGCCCAGAGCGTCGGGCGGAAGGTGGAGGAAAAATCGGTCCACGAAGCGGCACCATCGCGGCTCACTTGCTGCAGCGCTGCCCGGTAAAGTACGCCATTGCGGGGATCCATCCCCATCAGGCTGGGAGTGGTGGCCGAGATGGGATCTTCGATGCACTGAAAGCGTTCGCCGCGATTTTGGCTGATGCAATATGGTTGCGCGATGAAGCCATTGCGAATGTAAACATTGGACCGCGAGGGATCGACCCAAAACGCTGATGACACATTGCAAAATTTCGTATCGAAAACATTCGTAAACTGCGCTCCACCATCTGTGGAGCGCCACAATCCGCCGCCGGGCGCGGGGCATTCAAACTCCTGATTCGTTGAGGACTCGCTGCGCACGTAGATGAAATTAGGGTCCTTGGCGTCGTAGCCGATATTTAGCGGAAGGCGGTTGGCAACATCGGCAAAACGGCCCCGGACGGTCCAGGTTGCGCCGCCATCGGTACTTACATAAAAATTACTCGGCGGCGTGAAGAGCCCCGCGCGCGTCGGGCTGGCGGGGTCGAAGTGAAGCGTGGTGGTGTTCGAAGGCAGGTCCGCCAGTTTGGACCAGGATTTCGTAGTTGGGTTGAAGCGATACAAAACGTCGGCAATGCGAATGCGGCCTTCCTCGGAGGGGCCACGGACAAAGGAAACGTTCCGCAGTTCCCCCGTGGCGGGCAAACCCGTGCTGATGTTCTCCCATGTCGCGCCACCGTCCGTAGTACGGAATACGCCGCCCCGTGCGCGGGTCCGAACGGCGTAAATAATTTCGGGGCGCTCCGGATGAACCGCGAAAGAATCCACGAACTGCAGTTCGCCCTGGGGCACAACGTTAAGCGCAGTCCACGTGTTGCCGCCGTTCTCAGAGCGCAGAAGCGTTCCCGACTGATTGGCGTTGCCCGCGACCACAAGCGTTGTCCGGGCAAGCCCATAGACAACGGCGCTGGGCACCTGAGGGAACTGCAATTCTCCGATATTCGGCCGGAAGGAGGGTTGTTGCGCCTGCACATTGGCCGCGCAGGCCACGACGAATAGGATTGCAAAGTGTCGAGGACGAAGGATTGGCATGGTTACTACTCATTGGAGCGCGAAACCATCGAAAAATGAATCAGAGGCCTTCGCCCGGGCCCGCCTACTCCTCCGCTTGGCTGAGTTTCTTGGGCGCGTTTTTCACGTAACGGTCAAACCAGGAAATCATTTCGTAGAGAGTGTGCTCCACACTTTCCTTGGCCGAGTAACCGTGGCTTTCGAAAGGAAGCGTCACGTAGCGCACGGTGCCGCCATTGCCGCGAATAGCCTGGTACATGCGCTCGCTTTGGATGGGGAAAGTGCCTTGGTTATTGTCAGCTTCGCCATGGATGAGGAGGATGGGCTCCTTGATCTTATCGGCATGCATGAAGGGGGACATGCGCATGTAGATATCTTGCGCCTCCCAGAAGGTGCGGCGTTCGCTTTGGAAGCCGAAGGGGGTGAGAGTGCGGTTGTAGGCTCCGCTGCGGGCAATGCCGGCACGGAAGAGGTCGGAATGAGCCAGCAGGTTGGCGGTCATAAAGGCGCCATAACTATGGCCACCGACGCCAACGCGTTCGGGGTCCGTCACGCCCATTTCCGCGCCCTTGTCGATGGCGGCCTTGGCACTAGCCACAAGCTGCTCCACGTAAGTATTGTTGGCTTCCTCGGGGCTGCCGATGATGGGGATGGTGGCGCCGTCGAGAATGGCGTAGCCTTGGAGCAGGAAGAAGAGGTGCGAATAGCCGGAGATTGTGGTGAAGCGCTTCGTGGATCCGGAGATCTGGCCCGCCGTGGAAGCGTCGTTGAACTCCACCGGATAAGCCCAAACCACGGTGGGCAGGCGCGTGCCTTCTTTGTAGCCGGGGGGGAGATACAGCGTGAAGCTGAGGTCAACCCCATCGGGCCGCTTGTACTTCACCAGTTGCTTCTTGATGCCGCGCAGTTGCGGCGCTGGGTCCGGGAAGTCAGTGAAGGCTTTCAGGTTGCCCTGCGTGTCGCGAATGAAGAAATTCGGCGGTTCGGTAGGAGATTCCCGCCGAGTAAGGAAGCGGCTGCCATCGTCAGATAGCAACGCCACGACAGTTTCGTAGTGTTCGGGGTCGCAATGGAAGAGGCGCTCCTTCTTGCCCGTGACGGGGTCGAAGCGATCGAGGAAAGGGAGATCGCCGTTGGGAGTAGAGCCATCGCCATCGAGGAACCAATAGCCGCCGCTTTCCCACAACACACGCTGGCCGTTGGGCAATACCTTGCTTAGGATGGCGCCCGGATTTGCGTAGCGGTCCTGGATGTTGCGCTCAAAGATTACTTTGGACGAACCGTCGGTGTTGCGCAGGAAAGTACGCAGCCGCTTCTTGTCGCGCTCGTAATCGCCCACTATGTATTGGTTGCCGCGGGAAGACCAAAGCAAACCACCCGCGATGCGCTCCTCCACTTTTGTCAGTTCCTTCGCTTCGCCTTGGAAGGGGGCGGCCAGCAACAAGACGCGGTCGCGGTGGGGAACTTTTTCCTTGGGGTTGCCGCCGTCCATCGCCTCCACCCATTGCAGCGTGGCGTTACCGACGGCTTGCCAGCCAATGTTGCGGGGCCCAGTTGCGACGCCATCAATGGGGATGCGATCCTGCAGACCAAGCTTGGCAACGGTATGCTCCATTTGCCCGGTCTTGGACCACACTTCCACATTGCGCGGGAAACGGTTGTAGGGCAGCACGTAGGAGTAGGGACGGTGAACTGTGGTGACCAGAAGGTGCTGGCCATCGGGAGAAGGATCCTGGCTAAGGATGGGGCTGGGCTTGCCAATCGGCGTCACGGCGCCGCTGGCCACATTCACCGAGACGAGCTGGGATTGCACAAAGTATTCAAACAGCTGCTCGTCGTAGGGGTTCTTCAGCATGTCCTGGTAGGTACGCGTCGCCCCGGCGCGGCCGACCGATTCTTCAATGGCGGGGCCGATGGGCGTTTCCGGCTTCGCGGGCAGCGGACCACGGCCAGCGGGAACGGTGCGGACCAGCAGCGTGCGAGAATCTGGCATCCAATCAAACGGGCCGCTCGCACCGGATGCGCCTTGCGCGCCGCCCCCGAGGGAGCCGTTCACAGCGATCTTTTCAATTTTCTTCAGCTTGCCGGTGGCCGTTTCGCCCACCCATAGTTCCACCGCCGTCTCCTGGTGATTGAGCACAGCAAAGTAGCGTCCATCGGGCGACCAGGAAAGGCCGCTGAGGCGCGCCCCGGCGGGCGTAGCGAGGTTGGTTTGCGCACCCGTGTCAACGCGCTTCAACCAGGCTTTCGTGGCGTAGCTGGTAAGGTGTGGGCCAGAGTTGGCGGGGTCGATCCGCAACCCGGCAATGCGAAGCATGGGTTTGGCGAGGTCGGCAATCGAGGGATTACGGACAAACTCGAGGAACATGACATGGCTATGGGTTGGGTTAACGCTCACGAGCGGCGTGGAGGGAGCGTTCAATACATCCTGAATGGCTTGGGGGGGTTTTTGGTATTGGGCAGTCAAACTAGTGGCAAGAAAGAGGCTGGCCGTTAGCCAGCGGGAGAGAGTGGGAAAAACAGGACACCGCATCTAAGAAACTTAGCACAGCGGTGGAAGGATTATCGAAGCCATGGGGCGAGACTGCTGGTGTCTGCCAAAGTGCGGAAAAGCAGGGAGAAATCTTTCTACGGCTTAAAGCGCATGCTCAGGTAGTCGATGATCAAAGCCTTTTGGTCGGGCGGGACGTTCGCGCCCCAGCGGATCATCTTGTCCACTTCCTTTTCCCATTGCGCGCGGGTTAGGCGCTGGCCGCGGATCATCGATTCGTCGTGGCACCCGAGGCAGGAGGCGCGATAGCCGGCTGCATCCATCGGAACCACTTCCACCTTCACCGAATGGATGACGTTGTGCAGGTAACCCGAAGGATTCCACTCTTGTTCCATAGGTTGCATATAGCCCGAGGAATCTGTTGCGCGAGCTTGCAGACGATAGCTGCCGGGTTTGGCGTTCCAAGTGAAATCCCAGGTTTGCCAGCCCCAACGGCCATTTGAGCTGGTGAAGCGCGCAGCCTGCCAGGAGCGGCCGCCATCGGTAGAGACCTCTACTTGCTTCAATGGGGTTTCCCCACTCCAGGCAGCACCAGCAATGCGAGTGCTGCCAGAGCCTACTACCATGTTTTCCCGCGGCGTGGCGATTACACTTTTCACACGAACGCTTTCCACCGGCTTCATTTGCGCAGGGTCAACGGCAGTTCCCGGGGGAACGCCCTTGCCGGGGTGACGATAGGCCGTCTTCATAAAGAAGCCATCAAACTCCCGGTCCAGCACTTGGATGTTCGTCAACCACTTCACCCAGCAATCACCGCCCCAACCCGGAACGACCACGCGCAGGGGGAAGCCGTGGGAAAGAGGTAGGGTCTGGCCGTTCATTTCGTAAGCCAAGAGCGTTTCTTCCGCCAGAGCTTTGCCAACGGGAATGGTCCGTTGGAACTCCGGCATTTTGCCAACGGGAACATCGGCGCCATCAAAGAGTATGTGCTGCGCGTTGGGCTTGATGCCCGCCCGCTTCAAAACATCGGCCAAGCGAACGCCCACCCACTTGGCGTTGCCAACGCTTCCGTAAGTCCACTGCAGGCCGGGCACTTGCGGACGGTAAAGCCCACGCCCGTTGCCGGCGCACTCCATAACCCCCGTTAATTCCACTTTGGGCAAGCGGCGGATCTCCGCAAGGCTGAGGCTGAGGGGCTTGGTAACCTCCCCGGAGACTTTTAGGCTGTAAGTCCGCTCGTCAATTTGTGGCGTGTAATGGTGGCTGCGGACGTAGAAAAGCTCCAGCGGCGTGATGGCATTCAGCAATCCTTGCAACGGCATTTCCAAATCTTCCGGGCGCCGGGAATGCACGAACATCGAGGGGGATTTCACAATCTCCGCCGCGGAAGCGCGGGGAGCCAAAACACCAGCGGCCGTGGCCATCCAGGCGCGGCGAGAGAGGGAAGAGAGTTGAGAAGTCATTTAGTTCCAGCGTACGGAGAGAGACTGAACCGTGCCATCGGTGATGGTGATGTCACGCGACTGCGTCGGCAAGCCCTGTTGTATTAACTCTACTTTATACTTTCCGGGCTTCAACTTGAGCATGGCGGGCGTTTTTTCGCGAATCACCTGGCCATCCAAACGGATGGTGGCTCCGGGAGGATTGGAACTCAGCGCAATCATGCCCTCAGGAAGCTCGAAAACCAAATGAACCAAGCGGTTATCCGGAACGTGAAGGTTCCGGGTGATGGTGGGGTAGTCCGGAAACTTCGCGGTGATTTTGTAATCCCCGGCGGGCAATTCCAAGGTGCAAGGGGTAGACCGGCAGCGGTCCACTTTGCCTTCGTTCACCAGAACCTCGGCGTGGTCCGGGTTCGAAGTGAATACGACTTCATGTAGTGAATTGGCGGGAGGGGTGGGTTGGGGGCTGGTGCGGGGCGCGGGAGTTTCCGCTGGCGGAGCCGCAGCCTCGGGGACCTCCGCTTCCCGCGTAACGACCGGAGCCGGGGCGGTTACCGGTGGTGCCTCTGGCTCCATGGGGGAAGGCTTTTCGAGCGGAACGCTCTTGGTTTCCATCGGCGGAAGCGAAGTCGTTGGCTCTGGCCGAAGCCAGAAATACCACGCGCCTGCCCCAGCAGCGGAAAACAGGAGCAGGGCGAAGAGGAAATACCCCCCCGTGCGGGAGGGATTTGTCGATTCCACGCGCGGCCGCGGCGGGAGAGTAATGGGGGGAGCTTCGGGAGCAGGTAGAGGCGCGGGGGTGCCTGCTTCCGCAATCGTGGGTTCGTCACCCACGGTAACGCGTAGGGGTGTGGTGGATTCCAAAGATTGGCCCAGACTTGTGGCAAGCATCTCCAGGAAACTCGAGCAATCCGGAAAGCGCTGCTGCGGATCTTTGGCCAGCGCTTGGCCAAGAACATCATTGGCCGCCGGAGGAAGAGTTGCAACGGGCGCGGGCGCTTCGTGGGCAATTTTAAAGAGCAGCGTGGCGAGGTTCTCGTGCTCAAAGGGGCGCTTCCCGCTCAGGAATTCATAGGCAATAACGGCTAGGGAGAATTGGTCCGAAGCGCCGCTCACCGTGCCCCCGGCAACCTGCTCGGGGCTCATGTAGCTGGGTGTGCCAAGCAAGGAGCCGGATTGGGTGGAATCGCGCTGGCGTATGCTGGCGACGCCAAAGTCCGTCACTTTAAGTTTGCTGCCGGCCAGCATCAGATTGGCGGGCTTAATGTCACGGTGGACAATGCCGCGCGCGTGGGCATAATCCAAGGCTTGGGCGGCTTGGTGGAGGATGGCGAGCAGGTCGGCCAGCGGCATGCCCCGCGAGAAAGACTCAAGCGTGGGCCCGTCGACGTATTCCATGAAGATGTAGGCATTGCTGGCATCTTCGGCAATGTCATAGATGGTGACGATATTGGGATGCGAGAGCACGCCCGCCGATTGGGCCTCGCGCAGCAGGCGATGGCGTAAGGCGGCGGCGGATTGGGGGTCCATCTGCGGATCGATGCGGATGGTCTTCACGGCCACGCGCCGCCCAATGGCGGGATCGAAGGCGAGATAAACAACGCCCATGGCCCCGCGGCCAAGTTCCCCTTCAATTTGATAGCGGCCAATTTTCTGCATGGCTTGGGTCCGGATGATTGGACTACCTAACAATATGAGTCTGGCACAATGAAAGGGTTACCAATGAAGCGGGAGCGGTTGAAACATTTTCTGTGGGTATTGTTTCCGGTGCTGCTGGCTTTATTTTTGTACCGGCGCACCTTCCGCATTTGGTTTTTGAAGGACGACTTTGCCTGGTTGGGCTTGCGGCTAAGCGTAAACAGTCCGGGCGATTTGTTTGCGGCGCTGTTCACGCCCATGGCGCAGGGCACGGTGCGCTTTCTGAGCGAACGATTGTTCTTTCTCAGTTTTGAAAGCGTTTTTGGGTTGGAGAGCCTGCCCATGCGTATCTGGATGTTCTTGACGCTTGCCGTGGCAATGGGGTTGCTGGTGAAGGTGGGGGAATGCTTGAGTGGCCGCGTCTGGGTGGGCTCGTTGGCGGCGCTGCTCTGGAGCTTGAACTTTGGCGTAAGCGTGGCCATGTGCTGGTTGGCCAGCTACAACCAAATCCTCGTTTCCGCTTTGCTGCTTGGTTCGATCTATGCATTGATGCGGGGAAGCACTGTAGCGATGTGGGCTTGCTTGGTGGCGGGGTTTGGCGCACTGGAGAATATGGTGGTGGCGCCCGGAGTGCTGCTGCTCTATGCCTTGCTTTATGACCGCAGCAAGCTGCGCACTGTGTTGCCTACCTTCGCCGCGTCTGCCTTGTTCTTATTCCTGCACTTCGCAGTGATTCCCAAACCGGAACGCGACCCCAGCTACCAGATGCACTTTGACGCCAGCATACTGGAAACCCTGGGCATTTATTGGCAATGGCTGCTGGGCGCGGTGAAGCTGAGTTCTTTCAGCCCGGACCACCTGTGGTTGCCTTGGCCAACCTTGTTGGGCGGTACGGCGCTGCTGGTGGGAGCCTTAGCGCTTGGCGCTTGGCGGCGGGACGCGCTGCCGTTTTTTGGGCTGGCCCTTAGCCTTGCCATGATTGCCCCCATGCTGCCCTTGCGGGACCATCGGACAGATTATTACCTGGCGAGCGCCTCGATCGGCATTTGCCTCACCTTCGCCAGCGCCGTGCCGCTTACGCCAGTCGCCCTGCGTTGGCTCTTGGGTCTGGGCCTGGTGGCTTATCTTTACCCCAGCTACCTGGTACAGGCGCGGACCTTCGAATGGTATTTGAATACGACCGGCCCCGTCCGCACGATTGTGCGGGGCGCCATGCACGCCAGCAGCTTGCACAAGGACAAGCTCATCCTGCTGGATGGGATTGATGCGGGCTTGTATGGCAACACGATTGCCGACGATGGTTTGCGCTTAATTGCCGCGGGCAGGCTGCGTTTGGCGCCGGGCAATGGTCCGGCAGCGAGCCCGTGGGTCTTGTCGCCGGAGGCCACGCGGGCGGCTCTCGAAAAGAACCAGGCGCGCATTTACCGCTTGGAGGGCGCCAAGCTGCGCGACATCACGCGCGAATGGGAACAGACCAAAGGGCCGGAGCTTGCCGGTGGTTTTGCGCCCGCCGTGATTGCGGGAGAAAGCACTTTTGACAGCCAGTTTTTGAGCGGATTCTATGCCGCCGCCGAAGGTTCGCGTTGGATGGCCAAACGCGGAGTAGTGCGTTTGGGCGGCGGACCCTATAGCGAACAAACACAATTGCACATTCAAGCCTACGTGCCGGCCGCGTTGGGGCCCGTGGAGGTGGAAGTGCTTTGTGGCGGCACGACTGCGGGTACGTTCCGCGTGAATCCCGGCGAGTGGATCGCCCAAGTGCCCCTACCGGCGGCGGTGCGAGCGGAAGGCGCCCTGGAAATTGAACTGCGCGCCAGCAAGAGCATCCGCCCGCCCGAAGATGGGCGCGAACTATCGCTGCTGCTGCTGGGCATGGGGCTAAGGTAGCGAAACAGGCAGGACAAACTCCAAACTATTCTTATTGGGTACTTCTCGTCCGCCGGGCTACTTCTCCCTGGTTGACCCTAGAAAGACAGTAGCAATTCTAATTCTGATGCGAAGCTTGCAGTAAATGCTTTTCGCGGTCCTCGTTAGCTTATTGGATCCAACTTTGTATCAAGAGCTACTGCCTCCCATTTGGCTAAGTCCGACAAAAGGGTTTCGGCATGCGCCCGAATTGAACTTACCGCATCCGCCCCAAGTTGCAGGCGCAGCGGCGGGTTGGGATCCTGAAGCACTTGGTCTATTGCGCGCGCCGCTTTCCGGGGGTCGCCTTCCTGGGTATTATTCATACCGTGGGCAAAGCTCCGAGTACCCCCAACAATTTCTTTATAGGCATCCAACTCCGGCATGTGCTTGAGGGCACTGCCCGCAAAGTCCGTGCGAAACGCTCCAGGTTCCACAATCAGTACTTTAATGCCAAATGGTTTCACCTCTTGCGCGAGCGCTTCGGACATTCCTTCGAGGGCAAACTTCGAAGCTGAGTAGGCGCTAAAACCGGCGAAGGAGAGTTGGCCTCCAAGACTGCTGATATTCACAATGGCGCCACTTTTCTGTTCCCGCAACACTGGTAGGAATAACTTTGTCACCGTGACCACACCAAAGAAGTTCGTTTCCATCTGGGCGCGCCACTCAGTTTCGGGAGTTTCCTCCACCGCCCCAACAATTCCATAACCAGCATTATTGATTAGCACATCCACGCGTCCAAAGCGACTTAGTGTGCATGCCAAGGCATTTTCTACTTCGGCAGGCTTGGTGACATCCATCGTTACGGCAAGCACCCGGTCTGGGTTCAGCTTTACAATTTCTGCCAATTTTGGGGCGGTGCGAGCCGCAACCACAATGTTGTGGCCCTGTTCCAACGCATACTCAGCAAAGGCTCGGCCGAAACCAGACGATGCCCCGGTAATGACCCAAACTTTTCCTTGTTGATTCATTCTTGCTACCTTTTTCTTGTTCTTGCTGACTGGCAGGGACGCCACCCATAATCTGAGTCTAATTCCGCACTCTTGAGGTTTCCAATAGAAACTTGTTAGCAGTCCGATCGCATCCAAGCATCAGTATGGAACTTAGACATCTAAGATACTTTGTCGCCGTAGCCACCGAAGAGCACATGCGAAAGGCCGCGGCGAAGCTACATGTAGCCCAACCTGCGGTAACTCGACAGATTGCTGACCTTGAACAAGAGATTGGATCCTCGCTTTTTGAGCGATTGCCGCGAGGGATAAGGCTTAACGCTGCGGGCACCGTTTTGCTGCAGGAAGCCAAGGCAATTCTGACAAGAGTTGATGAAGCAGTTGCGATGGCTCAACGTGCAGCGCGAGGCCAAGAAGGGTATTTGCGGCTAGGTTTTATGGAGAGTGCCTCCTGGATGGGGGCTTTCCCAAAAGCGGTTCAGACTTACCGTACAAAGTCGCCGCGAGTGGTGTTGGAATTTGTGCCACTGTTCTCCCAGCTGCAACTTTCAGCCATCCAGGATGAACAGCTTGATGCAGGCTTTTGCTATGTTTTCGAGAATCTTCCCCGAGGGCTTTCCAGCATTCGCTTACGCACGGATCGCGTCCTGCTTGCTGTCCCGCGCAGTTACGGTTGGAAAGGGCGCAAAGACCTGCGCCTGGCAGACTTGAAACACGAAGCCTTTGTGGGCATTCAAAGATCAAGCGCTCCGCTCTACATCGACCGCCTCATGAAGAGCATCCTCTTGGGCGGACTCTCGCCCAGAATTGTTCAGGAGGCCATCGACGAAACAACAATGTTGTGCCTAGTATCCGCGGGTGTTGGCTTGGGGTTTGTAAATTCCGCAAACGAGGCTAGAAAATCGCAATTTGTGGACTTCGTAGCGGTACAGGATCTTGCGTTCCATCTGCCGCTACACTTTGTTTGGAAAAAAGAAAACACAACGGTTACGCTGACGCACTTTCGAGCCATTGTTGAGCGCTATGTAGAAAACTAACTGCTACTGGAGACGCAAAGAACATTCCCTAGGACTTATAAGTCATTGTCTATCTTTGCTGGAAGCCGGCCCCAGATTTAAGTAGCTTACGCCATCAACCCTGGAACCGCTTTTCCTTTGCCGTCTTTGGTGGCGTAAACAGGCCGCCGCTCGACCTCGTAGGCAGTGTCGGGAGCGATGCCCATCAGGGTATAGAGCGTGGCGTGGAGGTCGGTAATCGTGACGGGGTCCTTCACAATGCGGCAGGGCCGCTCGGGAGCGGTTTCGCCGTAGACTTTGCCGCGGGCAATGCCTCCGCCAAAAAGCAGCACGCTGCTTGCTTCGGTAAAGTGGCGGTGCATGCCGTAGTGCTTGGGTTCGGTCATGACATCGGGAACCGTCACTTGATTTTTTACTTCCGCGCCAGGCTTGCCCTCGGTCATCATGTCACGGCCAAACTCGCTGGCCAGCACAACCAGCGTACGGTCCAGCAAGCCGCGTTGCTCAAGGTCGAGGATCAGTTGGGCCACCGGCGAATCAATAGTCTGTTTCATTTCCTCGGCGCGGCGGTGGCCGTTCTCGTGCGTGTCCCAGTAGCGGAAGGGCACATATTCGGTAGTTACCTCAATAAAGCGGGCTCCGGCTTCCACTAGTCGCCGCGCCAGCAGACAACCTTGGCCGAAACGGGAAGTGCCATATTTGTTTCGGCTCAGCTCCGGCTCCAGCGACAAGTCGAATGCCTTCGCGGCCGGCGAGCTTAGCAGGCGGTGAGCGTTGTCCATGCTGCGGCGAAGGCCTTCGGCGTGAAAGGGGCTCATGTCGGCCAAACGCTTGTAAAACTCGTAGCGGGCGCGAAATCGCTCGGCTCCAACAAACTCACTGGGCCGCGTGCTGGCCACGGCTTCGTGCGGGTGGGTGATGAGAAAAGGCGCATGCTCGCTGCCTAGAAAGCCCGCCGTGTGGAAGGCCTTTAGGCTATCGCTCTCGGCGCCAATTTCCAGGTTTTGCCCGATATCGAGAAAGGCCGGAATGTCGGGATTCCGGGGGCCCAGCGTGCGGCTGATGAAGCTGCCCATGTGCGGGACGGCCACACTTTGCGGCGGCTCGTAGCCGGTGTGCCAATGGTATTGGTGGCGCGAATGGAGAATGAAGCCCAGGTCGCCCACACGATGGCTGCGCAACAACACGCCACGGTCGAGCAAACTCGCTATGCGCGGCAAGCCTGTTGAAATTTCTACGCCATCCAAGACCGTGGGAATGCTCGGGAAAGTGGAAAGCACGCGCTCGCTTTTCAATCCGTTTTCGTAGGGCGTGTAGCGCTTGGGATCAAAGGTTTCGGTTTGCGCCATACCCCCAGCCATCCAGAGCAGGATCATGGCGTCGGCCTTAGGGGCTAGCTTTTCCGGCGCGGCCAGCAAGCGGGGTTGGCCTTGAGAGAGGGCGGTTAGAGTGGTGGCTTTCAGCCAATCGCGACGGTTCATGGGGCAACTACCTTTAGCGGATGTATTGAAACTCGGGGTGCATCAGCAGGGACCACAGCAAGTCTTCCACGCCTTCGGGCGCGAGCTTGTCGGAAGGGAACAACGTTAGCGCCAGACGCATTTCCGCAGCGCTGGGCGCGCGCGACAGGACCTGGCGGAAGAGACGCTCCACGGCCTCGCGCGGGTTCTTGAGGCGCGCCGGGGCGGGTAAGGGCGGACTGCCGGCCAGGTTTACCAGGTGCTGCCGGTCCGGCTCTTCGCCAAAGACAAAAAAGCGTACGTGGGGGTTGATGTCGCTGACATTCGAAGCCGGGCTTACCCAAACGCTAGCGTGCAGAGTTTGCGTGCCGGGCGGAAGATCGTAAATAAAGCGGGAGCCGATGGGCGTGCGCACCGCACCGGCGGCAAGTACTTGGCGCCCACTCGGGCCTTCGGCAACAATGTCTTTCCAGCCCACTTCGGCGCGTTCGCGATCGTAGGTGTCAACGTTTTCCGTCAGCAGCCAAACGCGGCGGCGGCCCGAAACAGGAACGGTAATTTTTGTTTCGCCCTTGCGGTATTGCAAAGAGTCGTAAAGGTTGCGTGGCGGGGGTGGCAGCTCGCCTACTAACTGTCGGGCGCCTCGATGGAGCATGCTGGCCAGGGTTTCGCCGTTGGCCAATTCCAAAGCTTGAAAGGTGCTGGCTTCTTCGCCGCGGGTGGTGTAAACCTGGTCGCGGATGGGGCGGCCCAGGGCGCGCGTCAGGGGGCTGGACTTCAACTGCCAATCGCGGGCCAAATAGGCAAGGGCCGAGCTGCGGGATTCGAGCGGCCGCCAAACGCCCGCAATACTGGAAAGGGTGTCCACCAGTTGTTCGGCGCTGATGCGGCGCGGTTGGGCGTCGGCGCGCTGGTATGCCGCGGAGCTAAGGATGCGCGCAAGCAGGTGCTTCAAGTCGTAACCGTGATCCGCAAAATCTACGGCCAGCCAATCGAGCAGGTCCGGATTCGTGGGGCGGGCATCCATGTCGTCCACTGGTTCCACAATTCCCTTCCCCATCAACTTCTGCCAATAGCGATTCACCAAAGTACGGGCCAAGCGGCCATTCTGCGGATGCGTGAAGAGCTTCGCCGCCCAATAGCGCCGCTCGCTAGCGCTTAAGCCCGCAGGCACTTCGCCCAACTCTGGCCAAAGGAACTCGGCGCGTTGCTGCACGCCCGTTTTGTTGTCGCAGCGCACCAACTCCAACTCCGGCGGGTGGCTGAAGAAGGCAGCAAGCCCATAGGCTTGCTTCAGCTTGTATTGATTAATGAAGCTATCGTGGCAACTGGCGCACTTCAGGTTTATCCCCAAGAAAACCTGCGCCGTATTCTGCGAGGCCTGCATCCAGGGGGTTTGGCTGGCATTGACATCGCCGCGCCAATTTACACCCAACAGGAAGCCCTCGGGCGAACCATTGCCAATGGGGTTCAATAATTCGCGGACCATCTCGTCATAAGGGAGATTGTTCGCCAGCGCCTTTTCGAGCCAAGGAGTAATGGCCTTGCGTTCGCCGTGGTAAACCACGCCGATGTCGTTGCGCAGCAGATCATTCCACCAGCTCATCCAATGCGCGGTGTAGAGTTCCCGGTTAGCCAAAAGGTCCGCAACAAGTTTCTCCCTTTTGTTTGAAACACGCGAGGCCACAAATGATTCGAGATCAGCCAGCGGAGGGGTAATGCCCCAAAGGTCCAGATAGACGCGGCGCGCAAAAACTGCATCGCTGGCCAAGGGCGGAACGGCGCCTAGGAAGCGGTCGATGGGGTTCCCTTCCCCCGGCGGCGGGGTGACGCGGCGCGGCGCCAGCGGAGCTTGCCAAGTGGGCGCTGTGGACGCGGGGCGTGCGGCCGTATCCACCCACGGGGCGCCGTCGGCAATCCATTCCCGCAGTTTGGCAACTTCATTCGGTTCTAAAGCCGGGCCGACGGGAGGCATGCGCCGCGGGCCGGTGGCGGTAACGCGCTCAATCAGCGTTTGGTTCAGCACGCGTGCGGCAGAATCGCGGCGGGTCAGGTCCAAGCCGGCCTGGGCCTGCGCCCCCGTGTGGCAACCAAAGCAGCGGCTGGCCAGCAGGGGGTGGATGTCGGTGACGAAGTCCGCGGCCGGGAGGCAGCTCACAAGAAGAAAAAGACAACTCCAGCGCATGGTTATCCTTAAGCTATCACGCATAGAATAAGAGCTTCTATGCGCGCAATCTCTCTTCTCGAACCCGGCAAATTTGAATGGACCGAACTGGCCGAGGCCCCCTCGCCCGGCCCTGGCCAAGTGCTGGTGCGCATCCATACCGTGGGCATCTGCGGAACCGATTTACACGCCTTTCGCGGTCGCCAACCCTTTTTCTCCTACCCGCGGATTTTGGGGCACGAACTGGCCGTGGAGGTTTTGGAGGTGGGCGCGGACGTTGCGCATTTGCAGCCCGGCGACCGTTGCGCGGTGAACCCCTACTTGCATTGCGGCCATTGCATTGCCTGCCGCCGCGGCAAGACCAACTGCTGCGTCCAGTTGAAAGTGCTCGGTGTGCACACCGATGGCGGAATGCGCGAAAGAATGATTCTGCCGGCCGCGCACTTGTACTCCTCCGCCAAGCTGAGCTACGCGGAACTGGCGTTGATTGAGACGCTCGGCATTGGCTGCCACGCCGTAAACCGCGCAGACCCGAAAGCCAACATCGACCGTGCACTCGTGATTGGCGCGGGACCGATTGGCTCGACTGTGATGGAGTTTTTGCGCCTGCGCGGCGTGCCGTTTGAGGTGTTGGATTTAAGCGAGCAACGGCGCGCTTTTGCCACGGAATACATGTCCGCTGCAGCGGTTCACTCTAGCAGCGCGGCGATCCTCGAAGGTACCCCGGAATTGCCAACCGTGGTGTTTGATTGCACCGGCAACCCCGCCAGCATGCAGCAGGCCTTCCACTTAACCGCAGCCGGCGGCAAGCTCGTGTTTGTCGGCTTGTTTGTGGGCGACATTTCGTTCCACGACCCCGACCCCTTCCATCGCCGGGAGCTTACAATTCTCAGCTCCCGCAACGCCGTGCCCGCCGAACACCGCGACATCCTGGCCCACGTCGAAGCAGGCCGCGTGCAGACCAAGCATTGGGTGAGCGAGGAGTGCGCCGTGGAAGGCATGATGGATCGCTTCCCGGTTTGGACAGACCCTGGCAGCGGCATCCTGAAGGCGGTGGTGCGTTTCGAATCGGCGGGTGGCGCCGCCTAGGCACGATGCGTCTGCTCGCGGTGATTAGACTAATGGTATGAACACGGCAGTTCTGGTTCCGGTGGAAGAGTATCTGCGCTATACGGGCAAGCCTTACCGCGAGTACCGTGAAGGGCGCGTGGAGGAAAAAGCAATGCCGACGGTGCTGCATGGGTTACTTGCTTGGGCCTTAGTGACATTGTTGCGGCGGGCTGGCTTAGCGGCGTCCCTAGAGGTTAGGGTGCCTGTGGGTTCCAATAAGTACTTGATTCCAGACGTCCTGGCCGATGCTCATCTGCCCGAGGCTTATCCTACAAAGCCCGTACTCTTGTGTTGCGAAGTACTTTCACCCGAAGACGGTCTCGGCCAAATGTTAAGTAAGTGCGAGGAGTACCACGCTTGGGGAGTGCCATACTGCTGGGTCGTGGACCCAGTACGGCGTAGCGCCTGGCAATACGCCAAAGGAGGCGAACCGGAGAAGGCAACCGTGGCGTTGGAAGCAGGCTCGGTGCGCGTCAGCTTGCCTGAGTTGTTCTCTATTTTGGACGAAGGGAAGCAAGCAGGGGACGCAGACGCTCCAGGGGCAACTCCTCAACCGGGCGAACCGACGAAGAAGGCGGAGTAACTCGCGCCTGCAAAAGTGAATTGTAAACGGCTTCTTCTGTGGCCTCCAGTGCGGCCTCGAATAGTGGCGAAAGCCTTTCGGAAGCCGTAGGGGCTTCGCGGTTGGTGCTGAAAGCGATGGCGTAATCTCCGCTGCCGTGCGTGTACGCGGAGCCGGTACGGGCTATGCCAAACGCAGCACGCGCAGCCAAGCGTTGCAGATCGCGCGACGTAAGCGGCGCGTTGGTGGCCACCACGATCATGCAACTGCCATCGCCACCATTACGCTCGGGTGGTGAAAGATACTGGTGCACGGGCACGCCGCCCATTGTCAAATAACCGCCAAAATTGCTTTGCAACAGAACACCCAAAGTCCAACCCTGCGGAGTGCGGCGGGACGCAGTGCCAATGCCGCCTTTCCAGCCAAAACAAACCGTGCCCGTGCCAGCGCCAACGCTACCCTCGGCCACCGGTCCCGTTTTCGCGTCGGCAATGGCGCGCAAGAAATGCTCGGTCTTCAAGGGAAGCGAGCGGATGTCATTCAATTGGCCATCGTTAGTTTCCCCGACCAAAGCATTCACGCTCCGCACATTTTCGTTGCCCGCTTGGGCAAGGGTGTAGCGCACCAGGGCGTCCACCGCCAAGCCCACGGCGAGGGTGTTCGTGAGCAGAATCGGCGTTTCGATGGTGCCCAATTCCTGCACTTGTGTGGAGCCGGCGAGCTTGCCGAAAGCATTGGCAACGAAAACATTTCCCGCAACTTTGTTTTGGAAAAAATTTCCCCCATGCGGCAGGATTGCCGTCACTCCGGTGCGAATGCGCGCTCCTTCCACGAGCGTCAAATGTCCCACGCGAACGCCTTCCACATCCGTGATGGCGTTCCAGGGGCCCGTGGGGTAGACGCCGGGGCCGGGGGCAAGATCGCGCCAGCGCGGCTTGTCGGCCTGCACACCTTGGGCCAGCGAACCTTGGGCCTTCGCAGTTTGGGCGAACACGAAGGACGGGCTGAGTAAGAGCGTGCGGCGGGTCAACGGTTGATGGTACCCGCGGCTTCTATCTTTTGCAACATGGCTTCCATCGCGACCACACGAGCTGTCTCCGCTGCGGCGAGGTTGCGTGTTTCACCAAGGTCCTTGGCCAAGTCATAGAGCTGCGGCGCCGGGTCGTTGCCCAGTTCCGTATTCGTCAGCTTGTTGATCTTCGCGCCTGCGGAGGGCCGGATATACTTCCAAGCGCCTTGGCGCAGCGAACGGCTGCCCGCTTGCTCTACGAGAAATTCGCGGCCCACGGGGTCCTGGCCCAAGAGAGCACGCGATTGGTCCTCGCCGTCCGGCGGCGTGGAACCGGGCGCCGCAAGGCCCGCCACTCGGGCAAAGCTGCGCAAGAAATCCACTTGGCTCACCAAAGCAGCACTGGTGGCGGGCTTCACGTGGCCCTTCCAATTGACAATCAGCGGCACACGCGTACCGCCTTCAAAATTCGAATACTTACCACCGCGCAAGGGGCCTGTGGGCTTGTGGGAGCCAAGCTTCTCCACGGCCTCGTCCTGGTAGCCATCGTCCACCACGGGGCCATTGTCGCTGGTGAAAACAATCAACGTGTTCTCCAGCAGACGGCGCCGCTCCAGCGTGCGGAGGATTTCGCCCACACACCAGTCGAGCTGGGCAATCGCATTGCCCCGCGGGCCCATGGTAGTTTTGTTGGCAAAGCGGGGATGGGGCACGCGCGGCACGTGGATGTCTTGCGTCCCGAAGTAAAGGAAGAAAGGCTCCTGGCCGGGCTGTTCCAAAAACGCAACAGCTTTCTGCGTGATGACATCCGCCATGTCTTCATCTTTCCAACGGGCCGCTGCGCCTCCCTTCATATAACCAATGCGGCTAATGCCATTCACGATGGTCATGTCGTGGCCGTGGCTGGGCTTCATTTTCAACATGCTGGGGTTTGCTTTGCCCGTAGGCTCGTCCGGGAAGGGCGCGTCGTAGCGGACCTGGATGGGGTCCAGCGGGTCCAGTCCCACAACGCGGCCATTTTCGACATACACGCAAGGCGTGCGGTCGCCCGTGGCGGGAATTAGGAAGCTGTACTCGAACCCAATTTCGCGCGGACCGGGTTGGATCAACTGGTTCCAATCCACCTTGCCGTTGCCCAACCCCAGGTGCCACTTGCCCACAGCGCCGGTGCGGTAGCCCCCTTCGCGCAGAGTCCTTGGCAGTGTGGGCTGCGAAGGGTCGATGATCATTTTGGCGTCGCCGGGCAGCACCCCCGTTCCTTTTTTGCGAAAAGCGTACTCGCCTGTGAAAAGCGAATAGCGAGATGGGGTGCAAGTGGCGGCCGAAGTATGGGCATCGGTGAAGCGGACGCCGCCTCGCGCCAAGCGATCGAGATTGGGAGTCTTCACCGTTTGGGCGCCGTAACAGGAAAGATCGCCGTAGCCAATGTCATCGGCGTAAAGCAGCACGATATTCGGGCGGGGGGGCTTGGGCGCTTGGGCAGCCAACAAGGCGCCCGCGGTGGAAGAGAGAAACTGGCGACGCAGCATAGTTCTTTTGAAAGTATCACCACGGACGCAAAACCACGGACGTAGAATGAAGCCATGGGCGCCACCACAATCGTCAGCGTGGAAGAGTATTTGCGCAATACGGAAAAGCCGCACCTGGAATACCGGGAAGGAGTTCTGCACCCCAAGCCTATGGCCACTACACTGCATGGAATGCTACAGGTAATTCTCGGCTGGCTGCTGCTCCGGCAAGGCTACCGCTGCGGCACGGAAATCACAGTCCGAATCTCAGAATCCAAATACCTCATTCCCGATGTCATAGCCGCGAAGGAGATCGAAGAACCCTACCCCACTTCGCCCGTCCACCTTTGCTGCGAAATCCTGTCACCGGAAGACCGTTTGGGGCAAACACTCTCAAAGTGCGAGGAGTACCACGATTGGGGCGTTCCCTACTGTTGGGTCATTGATCCCGAGCGCCGTGTCGCCTGGGAGTACCCGAAAGACGGCGAACCGGCGCGCATCGCCGATATTGCCGAGGGTAAGTTACACGCTGGGGAAATTGAGGTATCGCTGGCGGAGCTTTTTGGACAGTTGGGAAATGCGGGGAAAGAGTAAGGCATTGCCCGCTCTTCATAGCTTCTTTTCGTTACTGTCGCTTTTCAGCGTAATGCTCGCTGCAACTCCCTTAAGTGCCGCGGAAAAGCTGAAGCCAGTAGATTTCTGCCAGCTTACGCAACATCCTGACCAATGGGACGGCAAACTAATTCGCATCAATGCCCAAGTAAACTCTGGCCAGGAAATGCTTGTTCTTGAGGATACCTCCTGTGAGCAGCCGACCAGCATCTGGCTAACCTTCGGCGGCAGGCGAGAGGCGCCGGTTGCTTACTGCTGCGGAGCTATTGCTGGGGCAAAGCGGAAATCCACCCTGACTATCAATGGCTTTCGCATCCCTCTTCACGAAGACAGTAGTTTCCGGGACTTTCACCGACGGCTTGAAAGCGGACCAGGAAGCTTCACCGCACAACTGGAAGGCCGCTTCTTTGCAAAAACACAAGAAGGTGGCTTCGGCCACTTCGGCATGTTTCACTTATTCGTCGTTATTCGAGTCTTATAAGTACTTACAGATTCGTTAGCGAATCTACACCCCAAAGATTACTCATTTCCCTTGCGTTTCTCCCTCTCCCGCCGGCTCTTCCCATACACCCCATTCCAGGAAGGAATCACCAACGAAACCGGGCCATGAACCTTAGCTTGGCAAGCTAGGCGCAGACGTGGATGGGTACTTTCTTCGTCACCAAAGCCACTGTCCCAGTAACCGAAGTACTCCATACGCTTTCGCTCATATTCCCCGGCTTCATCCAGGTTTTCGCGCCCTCCAAGAATGCCCACCCAACAAGTACCGCACGAACCGCTGCGGCAATCCACGGGAATGGGGCCCATGCCTTCGTAACAACGTTCGTCCGCCAAGTGGTAAGGCCGCTTATCTGCTTCGGCGGCGGTAGTAATCTCCTGCGAATCCAGCGCGGGAAAATGTTCATCGGTTCGCAGCTCGTCGAAGGTAACTCGGTGCTGGGTAGGTTTGGCAAACAGCTTTGTCAAGAAGCCCACTTTTGCTTTCCCGATTCGCAGTTCCGCTACCTGCTTTTCCGAGCGCTGCGCGACAGTCGGCTGAGAATCGCCTGCTGTACCCAGAAATCCAGGACCGCACTGCGCCAGAGTTTTCAGCGCCACAAAGGCCAAGGTCAGGCGATGCGCATCCGGCGCTTCAATGCGCTGGGCGAGAGAGCGGATTTGCGGAACCGGATCCGAACCGGCGGGTGGATTCGCTTGCAACGTCTCCCGCAACGCTTTTTTTGCCGCCGGCCACCAAGCGGAGGCATACAGAAAATAATGAGACGAGTCCGCCTGCGCGCCCAATCGCCAACTGCCCCGAATCTGGTAATAGACTTCGCCCGCCGCATCCGGGGACAACTCTTCCATCAGGCAGGGAAACAGGCCCAGCCAGACCCCCAACGCCTCCCGGTCCACCGCTGCAATTTCTGCCTGCAGAGCCTGGTATGCGCGTAACCAAAGTGTGTCAGTGGGCGAAACGAGCCCAAGTGTATCTTTTGTCATCCACTCCCCTCGAAATTGTCGTTGAAACAGTGATACGCTTACGAACACTTATCTCGAAGGAGATCGCTGTGCCTACTCGTTCGATTTCGCTTCTCTCTGTCCTCGCCCTGGTACCCTTCACCACGGCTTCGTTGCTTTTCGCAGATGTTGATCGCGCCTGGAACCTGGAGGCTGCGGGCCAATTTTCCGCCGCCGAACTGGAATTCAAGCAAGCGGGAGATTTGGCTTATGCCGAATTCCTCGAACGGCGCGGAAAACCAGAGGCTTTGGCCGCCTACGAAAAAGCCGCTAAAGCAACAGATGCCGCCACGCGGCAGAAGGCTCTGCGAAGATTAGCCTCCTTGCGGTTAAAGCAGGGCAACCGGGCCGGCAGCATGGCCGCCCTGGAACAATTGCAGGCAGCGGGAGACAGCGGTTTCGCGCTCGGCACCAACCCGCGGCCAGCGGCGACCATTGGCATAACGGAAATTCCCGGCCCACTGCGCAGTTTCTCGCGCATGGCGGCGCTCTCGCCGGATCTGCAACCTCCGGACCTGCTCGGCGCCTTGGCACGCAACATTGTCACCAACGGCTATCAGGCGGCAGGAAACAACGAAGGGCTGGACCAAACCGAGTATTTGAAACTGATTTACCGTTATCTTTCGCAGGCTAAAGAGCTCGAAAAACTGGCGGTAAAAGAGCGAAAGATCGTCATCGAACAATGCGATTCCGCCGAAACCGGGGAGTTGCTGAAGGTGCTCGGCTACCGCATGCGCGGAGTTTGTGGTGGCGAGTTGGTGCTGGAAACCGTGAACGCGGCGCGGGCATTTTTGACCATCGATTCCGGCTTTCCCCTCGCGGACCTGGAAGCCGCACTACGCGCGGGCACGCCTTTTGCCTACGATTACCAACCCACGAAAATTCCTGTGCTGTACGGACCCGAGTATTGGCAAGGAGTTCGGGATAAAGAAAAGGCGGACCAATCGTTCGTCGAATTTTTCATGAGCGATCCGCAGCTCTGCCGTCTGTACCTTGGCCTTTCGAAGCTCGACCCCGCCACGGCAGAGGATTTGAAAAAGGCCATGCCTGTCCAGCGTTTGCGGGCCTTTTCCCATGTATTGGATTTCTTCGGCGGCATGCTGCAAATTCGCAATGGCAAAGTAGATGTGCCGGGCGATCCGCGTTCCGCCGCCGTCTGGAATGATCTGGCTGGAGCAAATCCTGCCAATGGGCCGGCCTTCTTGGAGAAAATGATTTCGAAAGACGACGGTTGGGTGGCCGCCTATTACGAAGCCCTCAGCCGCATCCAAGGACCCACCCTCACCTATCTGACCGAGCCCAACCGCATGCGGCGCTTCTATGCGGCGTTGCGCGGCAAAGTTACTTCGCCGGGGCCGGCGCGGCCCGTGTTTCGCGCATCCACCGACCTTATGTTGCTCACCACCCGCCTGCGCATGGACCCCGACGGCAAGCCGCACATTCCGGGCGGCGTGGAGACGTGGAAGCAGTTATTTATCAAGCACCCACACGGAAAATATGATGGAAAGCTGACACGCAACGCGCAGAATTGGAAGGAACCAGACGATGTGCTGGAGGCTCTTTTTGCCCTGTCCCGCAAAGCTGTCGAAAACGAACCCCTGAAAATTTTCCTCAGCCTGAGCGACGTAAATCGCGCCCGCAGCACGCCTCTCTCGGCAGCCACTCTTGAGGCACTGATCAAGGATTGGAAACAGTTGGGACCCCAATACGCCATTCTTGCGGAATTGCCCAGCATGAGTGAAGAGAAGATCCTTGCCTTTCTCGCAGCGGCAAAATCCATTTCCGACATTGGCGACACCCAGGTGCGCGCCGACGCGGCTGGTATTTTCCAATCGCTGGTGGCGCTAACCCAAATCCTTTCCCGCCACGGTCTACTGCAGGTGAGCGTGGACGAAGCTCTGACGCCTGCCTTCGCGCAGGTTGCTGTTGCAAAGAACTCCCGCGAACTCTTCGACGCTGGGCGCGCGGCAACCTTGCACCTGCTCAAGTCTGCCGGAGTGAAGCCGGAGACGGACCCCCATCGCGCGATGCTGGCCCTGGCCACCGGTGCTGTGGCGCCGGACGACGATGTCATCCACACGCTGCTCATTACCGATATGCAGCGGGTGTTTGAGGCGCAGCGGCTGGTCTCGCTCAAAAGCATTTTCGACCTCGACGACAACTTGCAGGCTCCCTCGAACGGTGGCAAAACCAACGTGGCCCTGGTTAACCGCATCGCGGGGCGCATCACCGAGCAGCAGCCTCCTCGTCCGCCGCTGACCGGCGCCGAGCGCAACGCCATGGCCTTTGGCTATTGGGTGGACAAGCATATCGACGCGGAACGCAAAACCAACTTCCGGGCCATTGTCGATAAAGCTGGCAGCGATCCGGCAAAGTTGAAGGACGCCCGCGGAAACCTTGCCAGCTTCCTGCGCGATACGCTCGTCGGCTACGTTTATCTGCATTACGCTCCCCCTGGAGCACAAGTGCTGTTCACCAATCCCCACTTCATTCGCAGCCATGACTTCCTCGGCATGCAAGGCACCAATCAGACTTGGCGCAACACGGAAGTCTTTGGCACTGGTTGGCCCTCCAGCGCAGGCGGGCGCCTCGTGGGTTCGCTGGTAACCTTGCCCTACGCCTTAGCCGAAGCCGAGCAGAACTTCCTGATCCCCACCCGGGAACAGGCACTGATCTGGGGCGACCTCGTGCCGCAGATGATCCTTTCGGCCAAGGTGCCGCGCTATTGGCGGGTAAGCCCTGCGCAGATGCACTTCGCGGCGTTGCACTATCGAGGCGGCGAAGCATTGCTGGCCGAAGCCGCCTTTGACGAAAAGCTACGACCGCGCGTGATGGATGCCTTGGCCCGTTATGCCCCGCCGGCACGCACGGAAGCGGTGGCCGCCCTACTCGAAGCCGGTCGCTTGGCCGAAGCCATGGAATTGGTGACACCCATCGAAGCCTTCCAGGTTGCCGGCGTATTTGCGGCGCAAAACGACCGCCCCGCGCTGCCTCACCTGGAGGCTATTGCGCGCTTAGCGGCTGCGAAGCCACAGGAATTGAGCGCGGAAGCAATGTCAGCGGCCTTCGGAACGCCTAAGCCCACACTGGCCAATTCCTACCGGCCGCAGATCTTGGGTCTGCGCACCTTCCCCACCCTAATGGGTTACTCCAGCCGCATCCTGGCGGAGAGCTGGGAAAGCTCCAATATCTACTACGCCACTTTGGCCAGCGAACTGGGTTTGAGTCCCAGCGAGCTGAATGTAAGAGTTCCGGAATGGACCAAACTTACAGTCGAAAAGATCTTTGCCACCCACCTGGAGGATTGGCCGGCGTTACTGCGCAGCCTAAGGTTGGTGGGCGATGAACTGCGGCAATCGGCCAAAACCGTCGCCGCCAATTCACTTTCTGAGGGGGGTCAGCAATGACCGGTATTCGCAAGTTTTTGGCCTTAACTCTCCTGGCCACCACGACCGTCGGTGTGGCGCTCTGGGCACAAGATACAATCTTCCGCGTCAAGGTAGAGTTGGTCGTTCTTAGCTTCACCGTTACCGATTCAAAAGGTAGATACGTAAATGGTCTGAAGCACACAGACTTCCGGGTATTGGAGGATGGCATTGTCCAAAAACTCGCTACCTTCTCAGAGGGCAACCGCCCCCCCGTGATGGTTCTTGAGGACGGATCCACCAAGCCGATTGAGATTACCGACAACACCGAAAAGCAGGGCGAGGCCAAAAAGCCGACCGACGCCTTTGTGGGTACCAACGTGTTCGTGCTTTTCGATACTTCTAACTACATGTACAAAGGTTTCGTTTATGCCTCCGACGCGATTGCCGACTTTGTGCGCGGCTTAGACAAGGCCGATTCCGTCGCGGTCTATACCTTCTCCCGCAACTTGAACCGGGCCGCCTTGCTTACGCGCGACCGCAACGACGCCATTGGCGGTTTGCGGAAAGCTGTCGCCGGCGACGATTCGGCGCTCTATAACGGCCTTCTCTTAACCCTGCGCGACGCTGCCAAGGTTCCGGGACGCAAGGTTGTGATTGTATTCTCCAATGGTCCCGACAACGGTTCCATGGTGGCGCCGGACGATGTGCGCGCCGTGGCCGAAGACGAAGGGATTCCCATCTACGTTATTTCAACCGCCGAAGTAAATCGCGATCCCATTTCTTCTAACGTCTTCCGCCGCATTGCGGGACGCACGGGCGGCAAGGCCTATTTCGCCAAGACCTGGCAAAAGCAGGTGGAAGCTTTTGAAGACATTCGGGAAGATTTGGGCAATAGCTACACCATCACCTATTACCCGCAAACCAATCCGAACGAAGGTTTTCGCAAGATCACGGTGGAAGTTGTAACCGACCAAACGAAGAAGCTGCGCGTACGCGCCCGCCCTGGTTATCGTCCGCGTACCACTTAAGTACTTACTGTGGCTGCGCCCACTGCGTCTTTCTTAGCCGTTCTTCCGTTTCCTGACGAACGCGCCGCATTTCCCGCAAGACTTCCGGGTTCAATGGCCAAATGGTAAAGTCGCGAAACGCAAGGCGCCTCGGCGTAGTTCCGATGCTCCGCAAGCCCGCCTGCAACTCCAGCAAATGCCCGCGGGAAAGCTCCAGCGCGTGTTCGCGCGGCTGGTAGATGCTGCCAATCGGAAACTCCAGGTAGGGTGTATCGCTTTGCTCAATGTGGCAGCCAAGGATATGCGTAACCACCTTGCCCTCGGTAAACTGTACGATGCGGTCTACAGATTTAACGAATTGGTCCCAGTAGGTGACATAGAGCCGACCGGGGTAAAGCGTATCGCCAATCAGCAAGAGTCCCGTTCGTGCGTCATAAAATGCCACGTCCGTGGAATGGTGGCCGGGTATCGGCACAACATCCAACACGCGCCCTCCCAAGTCCAACTTACCCACCGAGTCCGGCCATTGGGCGATGCCAAACGCCTTCTGGATGGCGGGAATCTCGAAGGGCACAAACTCAATTCCTGGCTTATTTTGGAAGAGCTTGTCGCCGGCAATGTGGTCACCGTGGCCATGGGTATGGATCACCATGCGCGCAATGTCGGTCTTACCCTTGCGGGCCAGCCACTTTGAGACAACCCCTTCATAAACGGCGGGCAAAGAATCCACCTTCCCTGCCCCAGTGTCAATCAGAGTTACTTTGTCATTGCCAAACACGACGTACAGAAAGGGCTTTTCGTAGTGGGTACAACCGCTCTCGCGTAGAATGTAGAGGTCGGCGTTGTATTCATGGATTTGCCACTCTGGCACTTCCATACACTTCGGCCCACCGGTAATCCAAGCCTTAGGCAAAACACCGGGTTCCACTCCGGCACCGTCTGGCTGAGGCACTTGACTATAGAGCTTGAGAAGAGATAGCGCGGCGACGAGGGCGAGCGATCGAAACAATACGATTCGCTGCATAGTTCGAGATCATAGCACGATCACTCCGTCGAATTGGCCACCGGCTCGCGCACAATCCCAATCATGCAGTGCACTCCCCCGCTGTGCAAGATAGCGTGGCGAACGAAAACAGGCGTAATCTGGTAGCCCGGAAGCTCGATGCGCAGCTTCGAAAATGCCGTATTCTCGAAGCTCGTGAAGCCCATCGAAGGCACGAAAATCTGCCGGCCTGTCACGAAACTATTTACATAACTAAGCCCAGCATAACCGGGCTTCAACGATGGCTCAAAACCCGCCATCGGCACCCTAATCAGCCGGAAACCCATGGCTTCAAGCTTCTTTGCATAAGTTTCAATCCGAGCATGCCGAGGTGAAGTATGGCTGGGAAGTTGGCTCTCAATCAATGCCAGCATCGCGGTGCCAACAGATTGGTAATCCTCAATAAAAATGGCCGCCTCTGCCCACTGCCTTACAAAGTCGTCCCCCTGCTCTAATAGCCGTTTCACCTGGTGCGGCTCAAAGCATTCCTCCTTCTTTCCTCCACACTCCTTGTCGATGTAGGCAACAACTCGATCAACCAGATCCTGATCAACACCAACGAGCCATTTCTTGACTCGCCCTCTTGCCCGGCCAATGGTGGCTTTTAATTCTTTCTCTTTTGTGATCAGCGGGTTACCCGGCAAACGCAAGAGCCTGCCCAATCCAACCAGATTAGGAGCTTGCTCCTTTGAATAGTAGCCCTCAAGGACATCCAGCGCATGCAACGCCAGCATCAGATTGCCGCGTACCGGCTTGCCAAACAGCAAAGCCTTTTCCTGCGGAACGGGCATGGCCAGATAGTCGACGTGGTCCACCACTTCGCTAAGGTTAACAGCGACGTCCGCGCCAAACTCCAGCATCAGAATGTACTCGTACTCGTCCACACTAATCTCCCCTGCCCAAAAGGGAGCAGCCGCATTGCCGTAAAACATTACTGTTTGTTGGGGATTGCGAGGGTGGCGCACAAATTGCAAGTCCCCACCTTCCCAAGCAAGCTTCGAGCGAACAAAACGCGGGTCGCTTAGACTTTCCGCCAGCGGCCGGAAACGGGTGCCCGGTTCTGGTTTTCCTTCGTAGGCCATGTAAGTAACCAAAATTCGACTCTGACCCGCAACGGTTCCCGACTTTAAGTAATCCTGTGTCCAAGGGTTAGCCGCGTTCCAGGCTTTTGCACGGAGAGTATATTCGTGCTTCGTTCCGCCAAATCGCCGCTCAAGACTCTTCTCATAAACATCCTTTGGCAATCCGGTCTGCATGCCGAATACAACACGATGAGCATCGCGGAGTTCAGGTAGCAATAGGCTGGCTAAATCGTATGAGTCGCCAAGTAAATTCAGACGATTAGTAACAAAAGGCAATACTCCTGGGTCTATAAACAGCTCCTGGATACCTTGGTCGTCCGGGTCGGCGCGAAAGCCTGGAATCGTAGGCTCATAATAAACATGGCAGGTATCAACACCTTCCCTGCGCTCCAAGGCTTGCCGGTAAGGCAAATGTTTTTGCTCAAAGTACTTCTTGAGATAACCTCCCATACTACTGCACAGGACATAGAGAGATTGAGGTGCCCTACCCTTTGGGTATTTGGCCATGAATGGAACTTCCTGAACCCGAATTTCCGGCGGCACCTCTGGCCGTTGCGCACACGCCAAGCTAGCAGCCCAAAGGAGGGCCACGCTCAAAAAATACTTCTGAAGCACACAGGACGAGACTGCGCCTCATCCCAACTAAGTTACCCGCATGGAATGGATTTAATGATTAGTGTTTCCCAATCAAGCGAGCATGGATATTTTCTAACTTACTCGCCCCCGCTTGCCGCATCGCCAGCAGAAGTTCCTTCTGCAGGATCTGCATCACCATGCTCACGCCGGCTTCCCCAAACGCGCCCAAGCCCCACAGGTAAGGCCGGCCCACTTGGACTGCCCGCGCACCCAAGGCCAAAGCCTTCACAACATCCGTCCCGCGCCGGATGCCTCCATCCATTAACACGGGCACCCGCCCCCCCACCGCGCTGACCACCTCCGGCAGGCAATCCAAAGTGCCCCTGCCCGTCTCCAATGCCCTGCCGCCATGGTTTGAAACAATCACCCCGTCCGCGCCCAATTCCACACAACGAGCCGCGTCCTCCCCGGTTTCCAAGCCCTTAACCACCAGTTTCATCTTCGTCAAGCGTTTCAACTTGCCGATCACGTCCCAGGTCTGCGCCGTATTGTGCGTAGATAGCCCGCGCGCGTCAAAGCCCGCAAACATCGGCTTGCTGCGCCAAAGAAATCTCAGCACACCCGCCTGCGGCACGTGGCAAGCCGAGCAGGCCTTTTCGTCGCCCGCCGCACGCGCCTCCGTTTCCGTGTTGCGCCCACCTTGCGTATCCACCGTCAGCACCAGCACCGGGCAACCGGCGGCTTCCGCGCGCTTCACCAGGCGCTCGGTGTAATCCCAACGGTTCGTTGGATAAAGTTGGAACCAGAGCGGCCTCGCGTAGAGCTTCGCCACGGCCTCAATGGGGGTGGATGTGACAGTGGAAAGCACCATCTGGTGGCCGGTCGCACTCGCGGCCCGGGCCACCGCTGCTTCGCCCTCCGCATGGTAGGCCTTTTGGCTGCCGGTGGGCGCAATCAGGATGGGCGACGTCAAACTCTGGCCAAACAATGTAAGCGTGGTCTCTACTTTCGACACATCCACGAAGCGCCGGGGACGCAGGTAATACCTCTCGAAGGCAGTGCGATTGGCTCGCAGCGTCAGGTCGTCATCCACCCCTGTCGCCATATAGCCGAAGTGCGCCGCCGATACGCGCGCCTTCATCGCGGCTTCAAAGTCCAAAACATTTTTGGCCTCTTCTGGTTTGGCGATCACGCCTGTTTGCGCTTGCAATAGCGGACTCGCCGCCAACCAGGAAAGCCATTGGCGCCGTGGATACATTCGTGAAAAAGTGCTCATGCCCGGCTTAACCTCGCAATTCCCTCGCGATTGATCCTCCATCCGTAGCCCGGCCCTTCCGGGATAGCCAACATGCCGTCCGCGTCCAAGCGGGGCGGCGTTTCCCAAACCTCCTCAATATATGGCTCCGGTGTTAAGTATTCCACCCACCGCGCGTTGCCCGCCGCCGCGCAAAGATGCAAGTCCGCCGCCAGCCCCACCCCGGTATTCCAACCATGCGGCACCAAAAGGATGTTGTGGTCTTCGGCGTATTGGCCAATGCGGTGCTGCTCGCTCAAGCCACCCACTTTGGTAACGTCCGGCTGCAGGTAGTCCACCGCCCTTTGCTCAATCCAGGGCAAAAACGTTTGCCGCCGCGTCAAGACTTCACCCGCCGCAATGGGCACCGCTGCCTGTGCCGTCAATTGCACATAGCCGGCCAAATCATCCGGCCGCAATGGTTCTTCAAACCAAGCCACGCCATAGCCGGCCAGCATCCTTGCTTTCTCCAAGGCCCACTTGTAACCGTGCGGCCAAAAGGCATCGGATCCCCCGGCATCCACCATCAACTCGCAATCCTCGCCAATGGCCTCCCGCGCCGCGCGCACAATGGCCTCGTCCATCCGCGCATCCTGGCGGCCAAAGGGGCCCCAGCCAATCTTGAAGGCGCGAAAGCCACGCTCCTTGGCAGCGGCCAGTTTCTCCCGCAGCGCACCCGGCTCCGTCATCAGCAGCGAAGCATAGGGGCGTATGCGGTCGCGATGCTTCCCGCCCAACAATCGCCAAATGGGCTGCCCGGTGGCTTGGCCCAGGAGGTCCCACAGGGCCATGTCAATGCCGGAAATCGTGTGGGTCACCGCCCCGCCACGGCCTTGCCAAAACGTATTTTGGTGCAAATGTTCTGAGGTGGCGGCGGGGTCCAGTGCGCTCCGGCCCTCGTAAAGCGGCCGCAGCAGCGCCAACGAGGCCTCCACCAGGGGCGCGGACGTATAGACACTCCCCCAGCCGCTAAGCCCCTCATCGGTTAAAACTTCCAACAGAGTTCGCGTCTGTTCCCGCTCGCCATAGCGGGCTGGCCAATCTTCATACGCCTTCCCGTACAAGGGAAGGGCCCGGACTTCGCGGATGCGCACGCCGTTAAAGTATCAAATGTGCGCTGGGTGTTTCCCGGCGGATAAGAATTTCCGCAAGCTCGCGCGGCGCCTCTGCTTGGGGCAAATGGCCCGCATCGATCGTATCCACGGTCCAACCCAACTCCCGCGCCCGCGTCACCGCGGGAGCGTAAAGCGCCTGCCCCGGATAACTGGCCGACACACTAGCCAAGTAGCAGCAATCCAGATGTTGCCGCGCCGCCAGCGGCAGGTCCAACGCCTCCTCGAGTAAGTGCCGCGCGAACGGCGTGGTGCGCTCCCGGCAGAATTCCCGCGGCCCCCCCTCGGGCACGCCCCACTCTTGCCACAAATCCTCGCCCGCCGCCAAACGCCAATTTTCGCCCGCCAACTGCCACCCCGCCTCTTGGGCGCTTTGGCCATCTTCGAGCAAGAGGGAATCCAAGTAGAACAAGCGCCCGATGCGCTCTGGCATTTTCTCCGCTACCCCGGTAATGACAATGCCCCCGTAATCCTGGCCCACCAGCAGCACCTCGTACGCCCCTTTGGCCACCAAAGCGCGGCACACATCGTCAATGTGCTGGCGCAGGCTTAGGCTTTCCGTAAAATGCGCTTCGTCCTGGCCCAAGCCCGTAAGGATGGGCAGGATCACTTCGTGCTGCTTGTCTTCCAGCATGGGCCGCAGGTAATCCCATGTACGCGCCGATTGCCAAGCGCCGTGCACCAACACGATGGTGGCCATGCAAATGAGGATAATCGGAAACCTGGCCGTTCGGCAAACCGTCCATTGGCTAACCTAAAAAGAACTTTATGAAATTACGGTTGCTTCTTGGCCTCGTCTTGGCCTCCCTCGGCATCGAGGCACAGACGGTGCGTTTTCAAACCAATTTGGGAAACATTGATGTGGATCTATTGCCCGTATCCGCGCCGCTTACGGTGCAAAACTTTCTGGGCTACGTGAACAACAAGGCCTACGACAATTCCATCTTCCACCGCAGCGTCGGCAATTTTATTATCCAGGGCGGCGGCTTTCGCCTCAGCGGCAACAACGTGCAGGAGATCCCCCAGAACCCTCCCGTGCGCAACGAATTTCGCGAGTCCAACGTGCGCGGCACCATTGCCATGGCCAAGCTTGGCAACGACCCTAATTCGGCCACTAACCAGTGGTTTTTTAATCTCAGCAATAACAACTCCGCCAGCAACCCCGAAAACCTCGACCGCCAAAACGGCGGCTTCACCGTCTTTGGCCGCGTCCGCGACGAAGCCAGCTTGGCCGTGATGGACCGCATCGCCGCCGTGCCCGTCCCTTCGCCGGGCCCACTGCCTTCGCCCCTCGATGCCGCCCCTTTGCAAAACTACACTTCCGGCGCTCCCACCGCGGCGAACTTCATCGTGGTGCAGTCCATCACGGTGCTCACGGAGGCCAAGCCCCCGTCCATCAGCGATGGCGGCATTCTCTCCGCCTCGGCCTATGGCGCTTACACCTACGCCGGCCCGGGCTCTTACCTCGAAATCTTTGGCACCAACTTTTCGGAAGTGACTCGCGTTTGGAGCGCAGAGGACTTTAGTGCCACCGGCGGCGCCCCCACATCGCTCGAAGGCGTTAGTGTAACCGTGGGCGGGCAGCGTGCCTTTGTCAACTTCGTCAGCCCCAACCAGGTGAACGTGCAGGTGCCCTCCACCGTGGCCACCAACCGCACCTTGTCCGTCGTGGTCACCACCAACGGCGGCGTCAGCAACACGCAGAACCTGGAAATCCGCAGCCGCGCGGGAGGCTTGCTAGCCCCCGCCAGCTATAGAGTCGGCGACCGCCAGTTTGTCTTCGCCACGCGCGCGGACGGCACCCCGCTTACGCCCACCAGCGGCGCCACGGGCGGAGAAACCATCATCCTTTACGGCGTGGGCTTCGGTGCTGTCTCCCCCTTCAGCTTCAATTTTGCCGGGCAAGTCGTTCCCAGCGACCGCCTCTACACGCTGGGCTTTCCCGTTGTGGCCCGCATTGGCGGCCAAACGGCTCGCATTGCCTTCCAAGGCCTAGTCAACGGGCTTGTTGGCCTCTACCAATTCAACATCGAAGTGCCCTTTGGCCTTAGCCCCGGCGACCACCGCTTGGAAATGACGCAATCCAACGAAGACCTCAACCAGACCCTCTGGTTGAATGTGCGCTAAAGCAGTTCCCCAAGCGCGGCTTTGCGCTAAAATGAGGAGTCAGCGCGGGTGTGGCCTAGTGGTCGGGCAGTAGCCTTCCAAGCTACCCACACGGGTTCGATTCCCGTCACCCGCTCCATTTGCGTTCCTTTACCGCACCGTCGCCCTCGCCAGCCCCACGGCAAATCCGCAAACAGCCACTTCATCGCCCGGCACTGGAGACAGCGCCGTCCCCAAGCACGCAGCGGCGGCCGCACCAACCAGCAAGTAGGGTCCGTACTTGGCCAGGAAACTTGCCGCCTCTTTTGCCACCAGCGGATCCGGCGCCGCAATCGGCAATCGGCGCCGCGCCGCATCTTTGTTTTTCGCGTAACTCTTGCGCAAAGCTTCCTGCGCTTGGGGGCTGAACACCGGCACCTGCGTGCCTTGGCTCAACGCGTGCATTTTGTAAAGCGTCACACCCGCGGGCGGCCCTTGGCGCTTTGTGGGTTCGAAACAAACCCAGCGTGCCACCTCGTTAGCCTGCGGCGCGGATGGCGTCATCTGCTCCAATCGGCCCGGCCGCCAAGGCGTTCCTTTCACATCCAACAGCAACGCTCCTCCCGCGGCGGCGGGTGCAACGGTACCCTTCAGAATCGCCGTCTTCTCGCGCATCTGTCGCATCGCGGATTGGGCGTTCTTGCCCGTGGTCACTTCCAGCAACTCCACCAGAATTCCTCCCGCACGCTCCGCTATGCCAATGCCGTCCGGCTTACGAAAATCCGCAAACTTCACATGCCGCCGAAAGTTGTCGCTCATGCTATCGAGCAGACGGTTCAAATCTGGCTTCGAAGGTATCCGCACCGGCGTTCCCCCCGCGCCCGCAAAAGTACCCTTGCTCATGTACTCGTATTGCGTCATCACCACGCCCGCCGGAAAACGCCGCAGAAAATCGCTCCGGAAGGATTCGTAGGCGCGTGATTCGGCCACCTGCGCATCAAAACCGAGCGGGGACACGGCCACCGGGCAAACCGTTGCACTCATGCTTCCCCTCCCTTGAATCTGTTGCCGCTAAGCCTTCCAACTCGCAATTGCCTTCTCTAAACGCCCCATGGCGCGCTCGCCGGCCAACAAGATGTTTTGCGTGAACCATACCGTTTCGCCGCATGCCTTACGATTCTCCGGACACCCATTGCGTTTCTTCCACTTCGCAAAGTAGTTCTTGCCGTAAGCAAATTCCCAGCCGCGCGACCGCATGGCGTTCTCAAGAAACGGCTCTTCTTCCAGCGGAGCGTAGCCCGTGGAAGCCGAAATGCCGTGCGTGCGCAAATGCTCCAACAGCGAAGCCCGCCGCCCCTCCGCACAGCGGAACATATACAAGTGGTAAGCGTGGCGCGTGCAGCCACTCCCCACCCCACAAGGCTGTAATAGCGGATTTTGCGATAACACTGCGTCCAAGCGCCGGGCGTTCTGCGTTCGCCGCTCCGCTTGCTTTTCAATACGCCGCATCTGCGCCAGCAGCAACGCACCTTGCATCTCCGTCAGTCGCAGGTTCGCCCCCGTCATTTGATAGTGAAACTCCGTTCCCGGTTGGCTGCGGCCCCGCGAATTGTTGTGAAAGGCATAGGCCCGCTCAGCCAGCGCGGCGTCCTGCGCTAGGAGCGCCCCGCCCTCCCCAGCATTCAGATTCTTGCTCGCCTGAAAACTAAAGCAACCCAATGTGCCAAGGGTGCCCACATGCCGCTTGTTCCACTCGGCCAAGTGCGCCTGCGCGGCATCTTCCACCAAGGGGATGCCCCGGCGCTTGGCCAATTCCGCCACCTGCCCCAGCTCGCCCACCCCGCCGGCCATGTGCACCATAACGATGGCGCGCGTGCGCGGCGTAATTTGCTGCTCCACTCGCCGGGGGTCTATCTGCAAAGTCGCCGGGTCAATGTCGGCGAAAACCGGCACCGCATGAAAGCGCAGCACAGCATTCACCGTGGCGATAAAGGTGTAGGGCGGCACAATCACTTCGTCGCCGGGACCAATGTCCAAAACGCCCATCGCCGTAAGCAAGGCCGAAGTGCCGTTGGCCACCGCCAGGCAATGCGCGGCTCCCGTACGTTGGGCAAAGGCCGCCTCAAAGGCCTCTACCTGTTTGCCTCCGCCGCGGCCCCATTTGCCGCTACGGATCACTGCCTCTACGGCTTGCGCCTCGCTGTCGTCAAAAATCGGCCAACTGGGGAAAGCTTCTTCTTCGGCCATGGCAAAACCAGGGGTTGCAAGCAGAGCGCGGCGGCTAAACATGCCTTTAGCTTACTCGCAGATTTTGATATGATCACGGTGGCTAAGCCAGCGAGTTATGAAATTGTCATTGTTTTTCCTCCCCACCCTCGCCTTCCCCTTGCTCCTCGCAGCCCAGGCTCCATCTCCTGTCGCCAGCTTTTTGCAATCCAACTGTGTGGCCTGCCACAACGCCAAAGTGAAGCAAGGCAATTTGGACTTAAGTAGCCTTTCCTTCGATCTCGAAAACCCTATCTACTTCGCCAAATGGGAGCGCGTCCACGATCGCGTGCGCGATGGCGAGATGCCGCCCATCAAGAATCCCAAGCTCACGCCCCCCGTCGTGAATGCTTTTTTGAACCAACTCGCCGCTCCCCTTATTGCCACCAGCCGCGCACGGATGGCCGTGGAAGGCCGCTCCACGCTGCGCCGCATGAATCGATACGAGTACGAAAATACTTTGCGGGACATCCTGGATGCTCCCTGGTTGCAGGTGAAGGAGATGTTGCCGGAAGACGGCATTGCCTACCGCTATAACAAGGTCAGCGAAGCGCTAAACATCAGCCACGTGCAGATGAGCCGCTACCTTGCCGCCAGCGAATACGCGCTGCGCGAAGTCCTGCCCCGGTCGGCCACCCAACCGCAGGCCAACACCACCCGCTACTACACGCGGGAAATGCCGGCCTTCTTCCGCAAGGTAAACTTTCCCCGCGCCGCCGAGCGTAATACCTTCCCCGTCTTGGGCGAAAAGGCCGACCTGGGCGCTCTCCGCAAAACCGCCCCGATGACCGTTGGCGCCGCCAACCCGGAGTTGCGCGAGTTAGAAGGTTTGGGCGTCATTGCCAGTACTTACGAACCTCTTGAAATTCGCTTTGATAAGTTTGTCGCCCCCGTCGCGGGACGTTATAAGTTGCGCTTCAGCACCCACACTATGTGGGTTGGGCCGGAGAAGAGCGAAAAATGGTGGAAGCCAAATCCAGAAGATATTTCCCGCGGGCGCACCGTGGAACCTGTTGTCATTTATTCCGAAAAGCGTCCGCACCAGATGCGCCGCCTCGGTAGCTTTGATGCCCACCCGGACGCCCGTGTCGTGGAGTTGGACGTCTATTTATTGCCCAACGAAACGATCCGCCCCGATGCCGTCCGTCTGTTCCGCTCGCGGCCGCAAAATTGGCGCAACCCGCTTGCCACCCCGGAAGGCTCGCCCGGCGTGGTCTTCCGCTGGATGGAAGCCGAAGGGCCAATCGTCGACAAATGGCCCACCACGGGCCACCAACTCTTATTCGCAGACCTGCCCTACACCCTCGACAAGTCCGGTAAGGCGGAATTCCAAAGTAAAGATCCGCAAGCCGATGCCCAACGCCTACTGCGCCGCTTCCTTGAGCGCGCCTACCGCCGCCCGGCGCCCGAAGAGGATGTCCTGCGATTCGCGAACTTGACAGCCAAGGCTCTGGCCTCCGGCTATACCTTTACCGATGCGATGATCTCCGCTTACTCGGCCATCCTTTGCTCGCCTGCCTTTGTCACCCTTGAAGAAAAGCCGGGTAAGTTAGATAACTTCGCTCTTGCCGCGCGGCTTAGTTACTTCCTCCGCAACTCCGAGCCCGACGCCGAACTCCGTCAATTGGCCAGCACTGGCAAACTTAGTACGCCCGCCACATTGCGCGCCCAAACCGAACGTCTGCTGCGCTCTCCCGATTCGGCTCGTTTCGTCAGTTCTTTCCTTGACTATTGGCTCGACCTGCGCAAGCTCGACATCACTTCCCCCGACGAGCGCCTCTACAACGACTATTACTTGGACGAGTACTTAGTTGAATCCTCAGGCGACGAAACGCGGGCCTTTTTTGGGGAGCTTGTGGGTAAGAACCTCGCCGCGCGGAACCTAGTAGATTCCGACTTTGTCATGGTGAACGAAAAGCTCGCCAAGCTTTATGGCATCCCTGGTGTAGAAGGTTCCGCCTTGCGCCGTGTTCCCCGCCCGGCCGGTAATCCGCGCGGCGGCTTAATGACACAAGCCAGTATTCTGAAGATCACCGCCAACGGCACCACCACCTCGCCCGTTCTACGCGGCGTTTGGATTGCGGAGCGCATTTTGGGACTGCACATTCCCCCGCCCCCCGCTTCGGTGCCGGCCGTGGAGCCCGATACTCGCGGCGCCGCCACCATTCGCGAATTGCTCGCCAAACATCGCAGCGACACCACCTGCAATTCCTGCCACCAGAAGATTGACCCCGCCGGCTTTGCGCTCGAAAGCTTCGACGTCGCCGGCGGTTACCGCGACAAGTACCGCGCCCTCCCCAATTACACCCAACAGGAATGGACTAAGGCTCCCGATTGGAGCAAGGGCATTGGCCACAATGGCTTAGCCTTCCAGTTTGAGCACAAGCTGCCTGTCGACCCCTCTGGCGTCTTGCCCGATGGCCGCCGCTTTGCCGATGTCCGCGAACTGAAGCAGCACCTTCTGGCCGACGAACGGCAAATTGCCCGCAACCTCGCCACGCAACTCATCACCTATTCCACGGGCGCACCCGTTCGCTTCGGCGATCGGCCCGCGCTCGAAGCCATCTTGAACCAAACGCAGAAGGATGGCTATGGCGTCCGTAGCCTGATCCATGCCATCGTCCAGAGCGAGTTATTCCGCTCGAAATAATTTTCTGCTGGTGACATAATGAAGCCAGCAAAATACTTCGGAGAAGAAGTAGGAGAAGAAGATGCCCACGTTTCTGACTCAAAAATCGATTCATCGCCGCCACTTTCTGCGCGGCGCCGGCGTTGCCTTGGGCCTGCCTTTGCTGGAGGCAATGACCCCCGCCTTGGCTCCCGCCGCCGAAACAGCAGTGCCGCGGCGCTTCTTCGGCATCTGCAACAACCTGGGCCACTTGCCGGAACTTTTCTTCCCGGAATCCACTTCCGCCGGCCGCGATTATCAACTTAGCCCTTACCTCGAACACCTTGCCGCCTTCCGCAACGACTTCACGGTCTTCTCCGGCGTTTGGCACCCGGACGTTGATGGCGGCCACCCGGCGGATAATTGCTTCTTGACCGCCGCCCCACACCCGGGCAGCGGCGGCTTCCGCAACACCATTTCCTTCGACCAGCTTTGCGCCGAACGCCTGGGCAACCACACTCGCTTCCCTTCCCTCACCTTGGGCGTAAACGTACAGCAAGCCATCCGCGGGCTGTCCTGGACCCGCGGCGGCGTCATGATCCCTTCCCAAGAAAAAGCTGCGGAAGTCTTCAAGCAACTCTTCATCACCGGCTCCCCCGAAGAAGTGAAAATGCAATTGCGCCGCTTGTCGCTGGGCCAATCCATCATGGATACCGTCGCCGACCAGACGCGTAGCCTTTCCGGCAAAATCGGCGCGACCGACCGTGCCCGCCTCGACCAATACCTAACCGGCGTGCGGGACCTCGAACAGCGGATGCTGAGCGCCGCTGAATGGGAAACCAAACCCAAGCCCAAGGTCAACATGGAAATGCCGGAGGACCCCACGGACCCACGCGAATACATGGAAAAAGTCCGCCTGATGTACGACATGGCGCGCCTAGCCTTTGAAACGGATTCCACGCGCTTTGTCGCCCTACTGCTCGACAGCGTGAACTCCCCGGCCATCAATGTCGACGACGATCCGGTCTCGGACGGCTACCATAACCTCTCGCACCACGGCAAGAATCCCGACAAGTTGCGCCAACTCGAACGCATTGACCGCGCCCACATGAAGCTTCTGGCCCAATTGTTCGGCGACCTGAAAAACCGCACGGAAGGCGGCGAAACGCTGCTCGACCGCACCATGATCCTCTACGGTTCGAACCTCGGCAACGCCCACACCCACGTCACCACCAACCTGCCGGTGCTGTTTGCTGGCGGCGGCTTTAAGCATGGCCAACACCTTGCCTACGATCGCGAGCGCAACTATCCGCTGCCCAACATCTTCGTCAGCGCCATGCACCGCCTGGGCATTGAGGAAGACAAGTTCGCCACCTCAACCGGAACCATGCGCGGGTTAGAATTGAAGGCTTGAGCGCACCCTCTGTAGCCCAAGATTTACCCGAAGACGAAGTGTTTGCCCAGATTGGCGTAGACGGCTTTCAGCGCCTCGCGGCGGCTTTTTACGCCCAAGTCCCCACGGATTCCATTCTCGGCCCCATGTACCCTGCGGACGACATGGAAGGCGCCGAAGAGCGCTTGCGGGACTTCCTCATCTTCCGCTTCGGCGGCCCTCAAGACTACCTCGAGAAGCGTGGCCACCCCCGTCTGCGCATGCGCCACGCACCCTACAAATTGGACGAAGCAGCACGCAACCGCTGGGTGGAACTAATGGACAACGCCCTAGCTCAAGCCGCTCTCCCCGCCCCCGCCGCGGAAACCCTACGTAGTTTCTTCCACAACACGGCCACCTTTCTGCGCAACGCTTAAAAGTCTGCGCAACGCTTAAAAGCGGGCATATAATGCAGGGCGGAGGTTCGCCAATTGCCCATCACCCGCCGCGTCCTGCTCTCCTCGCCCCTCGCCTTACAAGCCCAATCCAAGCGCAAGCCCTTGCCCGACCTTGGCCCGGGCATTAAGATCAGCCTGCAGATTCCCACCACCGTTCCCGAAGAGTATCTAACCTTCACCAAGCAGCTGGGCCTGGAGTGGGTGAACATCCCCACCAGCGGGCCGGAATCTGGCTACGAACTCTACCGCAGCCTCAAGGCCCGCGTCGAAGCCGCGGGACTCAAAGTTTGGAACATTGGCAATTCCAATGTGCATAACATGCCGGAAGTAACTCTCAACCTTCCGGGGCGCGACCAAAAGATTGAAGAGTACAAGCAATTCTTACGCAACTTAGCGCGCGCCGGCCTTACTTACACCACTTATGCCCACATGGGCAATGGCATTTGGTCCAGCGAGCGGGAAACCACGCGGGGCGGCTCCAGCGCCCGCGCCTTCAACCAAGCCACCGCCAAAGGCTACTGGGCCGGCAAGGTCTTTGAAGCCCCGCTCTCGCATGGCCGCCGCTACAGCAAGGAAGAACTGTGGGAGAACTACACCTACTTCATTCGACAAGTTGTGCCCGTGGCCGAAGAAGTGGGAATCCGCATTGGCATTCATCCGGACGACCCGCCCGTTCCCGAACTCGGCGGTGTCCCCCGCCACATCTTCGGCACCTTTGATGGCTATGTGAAGGCGCTGGAAATTGCCAACTCCCCCAACGTGGGTGTTTGCCTTTGCGCCGGCACTTGGCTGGAAGGTGGCGAGAACATGGGCCGCGATGTTTATAGCGCTGCGCGGGAATTCGCCAAAATGGGAAAGCTCTGGAAAGTACACTTCCGCAATGTATCCGCACCGGTTCCGCACTTTGTCGAAACTTACTTTGACAATGGCTACGGCGATATGAAGAAGCTGATGCGCACCTTAGTCGATGTTGGCTTCAACGGCAATTTGATTGCCGACCATGTACCGGAAATGGTGGGCGGCCGCATGACCGCCTGGGCCTACTCGATCGGCTACATCAAAGCGCTCTACGACGCCATGAAATAAGCTGCCTCGGTTACCGATACTCCACCCCCGTCACCTCGGCGCGGAAAAATTCGCCGTCGTTGTGGAAGTCCTTCCCATCAAAGTGCCAGCCGATGCGGAAACGTACGGGCACCTCCCGCCCCGCGAAGCGTCCCACCTCTTCCACCACGCCACCAAAGTCCACATCGCGCCAACCCTTCCCGTCCGGGTTGCCCCAGCGCGGGTAGCGGATCGTTCGCGGGCAACTTTGGCCCGGTGGCAGCAGGAAGAAGGCCAGTTCGCCCTCCATCCTTCCCCGTGCCGATTTTGTAATGTCCTCACCCTCGGCCCGCATCGCGGGGAAGATCCCGAAGATGCGCCAATCCATGCTTCCTTTGCCCTTCAGCAAACAATCCGCGCCGCGCACGGGTAAGCCATAGAGCTTGGTTTGTGCTAACCAAACCATCTCGCCCGCCGCCGTCAACACTTCCTCCGCGCGAAAGGGTAGCCACTGGCGTAAACGGATCTCGCCGTGCATTTGCAAACGCACCGCCGGCGAGGCAGTGGCCCACAACCGCTCCAGATCGGCTAAGCCGCGCGGCAAGCTTACCGCCTTCCGCCCGTCACTGTAGCGCTTGCTCCTACAGAATTGGAAAGCGTCAAGGAAACTCCCTGCAGATTCGCAAAATCGCCTTCAAACGTAAAGGGAATGCTAATGCGGAAGGCGCCACCCGCGTTACGGCCCGCTGCGGAGCCGAACCAAGCCGCACCCTGCGCCGCCAAATTCTCCACCGGAAAGCTCAAGCTGCTGCCGGCTTGCACGCCGCTGGCCAGGGTGAAGCTCACCGTGCCGCTCGTCAGGTTGCGCACACTCGAGATAGCCAAGGCTTCCACCGCAATGCCATTCGCCGTCCGCACCACCGCCACCGAACCCGGCAGCAGGAAAGGCGCGCTGCGGGCAATGGTAAAGGCTTGCACCGGTGGCGCGCCGGCCAATACGGTCACCCCGTCAGCGGTCAACGTTTCGAGCGACACCGAGCCCGTACCTGCGACACTTCCCTGGTCAATTGCCGCGCGAAATTCCGTGGCGTTTGCGGCAATGGCGAAGGTCAACAAGCGGTTGTTGGCCCCATTGAAGCGCGGGAAATCCGTGTCGCCGTTGTTGGGTTCGCCATCCGCAGCCGGAGAAAACGCAATGCGCAACGTGCCCCGCAGTTCGCGGCCCGGCGCCTGCGCCAACCGCACCGTCACTGCGTTCTGGTCCGTGATCACGTTGGGGTTCTCGATCGTTAACGAAGGGCCCAAGGTCAAAGCCGGCACCACATTCGCGCTCACCGTCGTGCTGCGGCCATCCGGGTTGGTAACCGTAAAGGTCAGCGTCCCCGGGGCAGCTAAACGCGCACCTGGCACCACAAACTCCGCTTGGTTGGCGCTGATGCGGCGCACGCTCAAATTTGCCCCCGCCAGCGCTACCATCATTCCTGGCCAAAAGCCGTTGCCGCTTAAAGTGACCGCTGTGTCCTCCCCGGTCGCCCGCAATTCGCTGGGGTTGATCGCCAACCCGCTCAGCACTGCGTAGACTTCATAAGCCGCCGCCGCGCTGCTCAAGGACGCGCTGTTGCGCACCAGCACCTGCGCCGTTCCTTCCGCGGCCAATAGGTTCGCCGGCACAGCAACATCGAGCGCCGTGGCGCTCACAAACGTGGTGGTCAATTCGAAGCCGTTCCACACAAAGCGGCTTGCGGAGCTAAAGCTGTTGCCGCTCACCCGCAGCGTAAATGCCGCGCTTCCAGCGGTCACCGCTGCCGGAGCAAACGAGCTAATCTGCGGCGGATTCACCACTACCGTATTCACCGTAATTGAGCAAGCCACCGAGGTCCGCCCCTGTGCAGAATCCGAAATCGAGACGCTAAACGGATAGGCCCCCGCCGCCGTGGCGGCCACCGTGCCCGTAATGGCGCCGCTCGTTTCGTTCAAAGCTAAGCCCGGAGGCAGCGCACCCTCGAAGATGCGGAACGAATAGGGACTGCGTCCGCCGCTCGCATTGATCGACCCTGTATACGGCGCGCCCGCCGTTGCCGGAGGCGTATTGCAAGCGCCCGTTACCGGGCTTGCCTGCCCTGTCACCGACATGCGGCAGGTGGTGCTGGCGCTTTGCACCGGCGAACTCGCATCGCGCGCCGTCACCACAAAGCTATAGTCGCCCGGCGCGTTCACCGCACCCGAGAGCGTTCCGTTGGCGGCAAACACCGTTCCCGGAGGAATGTTCGCCGCCGAGAACGTATAGGGCGCAATGCCGCCCGATGCACTGGCGCGGCCATTGAATTGGAAGCCCACCAGCGCAGTGGTGGGAATGGTGCCGCAACTGGTCGATAGCGCGCAATTCCGCACATTTTTCGTATCGGAAGCGGTAAACTCCGGCCGGTTGCCAAACGCAGCCAGCGAGACATTCAGGCGCACCTGGCTCAGCGGGAAGGGGTTCCCTGCGGGGTCAATTTGCGGCGTGCTGCGGTAAGTCACTTGAAAGTCGTAGGTATTCGGCGTTCCATCCGCGGCGGGCAAAGCCACAAAATTCGTAATGGTGCGGGCTTCGCCGTTCTCGGTCAAAGAGCGTACAAAATTCGGCGTCACGAAGGCATCTACACGGTAGCCCGAACCGCGAGCGAAGATCGTCACGTTCGGGCAATCCAGGCGCGTACGGCTGGGGTCGATCACCAGCGATGTATCCGCGGCCAGCCCGTTGCGGACCTCAAAACGCAAGCGCCCGGCCACACCGCTATTGCGGCTTTGGGTGCGCAGCGCAAAGGGCCCATCGTCCAGAAAGGCCCCCGTCGTCAGCGAACCCGGAAACTCAAACAGTTGCCCGTTGTCGCCGCCTAGACCATTGGTGAAGCCCGCGCTCGCTGGTGCGGTCCCCAACACCGTGTCGTCTCCCGTATCCCAATTGATGGAAGAGTAATTGAACTCAATATCGAAGTTGCCCGTGCCCGTGTCCGCGCGCTCCACCAGCACCACTTGAAAGGTATTTAGCCGGTCGTTCTTGCGGTCAAAGCGGCCAACCCCGGGCCAGTTCACTCCAAAGGCGACGCGATTGTCCACGCGGTCCGCCCCGTAGGTCACCGCGGAACTGTTCGAGGTGTCAATGTCGGCGTAGAAGGGCGCAATCATCGGGAAGTTAATGTTGCGAATCCCACGCGGCACAAAGTTCGCGCGCCCGTCCAGCACGGTCGTAATGGTGCCAAAGGAGAGGTTGCCATTGTTCGAGATAAAGACCGAGTTGTATACCCGGCCGCCGAAATTCACCGGAAAGGGCAATTGCACCTCGGCAAAGTTGTCGTCGTCATTGCGTAGGGCGTTGGCCGCGAAGCCGCGATTGTCCCGGTAAGCTTGCGCAAAAGCGAAGGAAGCAAAAAGCAGAAACAGAATCAGCCGTTGCATTTACTTGGCCTCCTTGGCGGAACGCAGCAAATAGGATTTTTGCCCCGCGCTGGCGGGATAAAGCAGATGCACGCCCGCCGTGCTTTGGGTAACGAAAAAGCCTGGCGTGGCCAGCGGCGCCATGGCGCCTACACTGGTGGCCAGCAATATGGCCTCTGCCTCGCCCGGCGCCCACTGGTACAAGTCGCCGTTATTCGTCAGCAGCAGCAACTGTTCCCCCGCGGGTGCGAAGTCGCGCACCCCTTCCGCCACGGGCAGCGCCCACCTCTGCCTTTCCACGCGGTCTTCAAGGGCGATCAACTCCTGCCCCTCGATGGCCAGGATGCGGTTCCCGCTTTCTCTTGCTAAACGATGGGGGAATTGCGCCTGCTCCCGCACCGTGCCATCGTTGGTCACAAATGGCGCTGCCTCGTTTGCGGGGTACGCATGAAAACGGCGCCCATCAGTCGAAAAGACAAACGCGCTGCCCGCGGGGGCTTCCACCGGCCCGCTTTCGCCCGTCAGCAAATCGTGCCGCACATACAAATCACCGCGGCGCTCCACCAGCAGGGTGGCGCTGGCCCAACGTTGGTCCGCCGGCGGCAGCTCCGCTTCTTCCCCTTTCAGCGAGCCCGGCAGCCCCTCAATGCGCAACAGCGCCCCGCGCGTCTCGTCCCAATGCCAGCCCAGCGGCGGCAGCGAAGTCTTCGGCTCGGCGGCCATCAGCCAAGCGCAGCAAGTAAGGCCAGTTACGATCGTACGCATTTAGCGGATCCTCCCGCGGAAAATTTGCGGCGTGAACACCGGGTTACCCCCCGGGCCAATGCGGATGCTGGGCGGTGCGGGCGGGGGTGTGACGGGCGTGGGAGCTGGGCTGGAATCTCCCCCGCTCAGGCCCACTCCAATGCCTACCGCCGCGGCGGCGGCCACGCCGGCAATCACGCCAATGGTGGCGCCGGAAATCCCTGCCGCAGCTGCGGCGGCCGCCAGGTTTGCCTGCGGAATGGTGCTGGTGGCGACAGTGGCTCCGTTCACCTGCGCCGTCACTTCAATATTGAACATCCCCGCCAATTGGTTCGGCGTGTACGTTACACTTGCTTGCCCGGCCGAGTTGGTGGCTACCGTAAACGTTTGGGTGCCGCTGGCGAAAGTGCCGCCGGGGCCGCCGCTTGGCATGCCAAAGATTACGTAAGCCCCCGCCACGGGCCGGTTGTTGCGGTCCCGCACTTCCACCACGGCTTTGGTCGCCCGCCCTTTCTTCAAGTTGTTTTGCGGCTGGCTTTTCACCACGTTAATGCGAAAACCTGTGGGCGCCGGGTCGGTCTGCGCTTCCACAGCCGCCGCCACGCGGTCCCCCTCGGCCAAAAATTCATTCAGTGTATCCGTGGAAAAGCGAACGGGCCGCAGGCTGCTGGCGGAGAGATCCCAAACCAGCAGCAACGACAAGACGGTTAAGTTTTGCATAGGCGCTATAGAGCATAGCGTCTGTTTCCTGCAATGTGAATCATTTTGGGCCCCAAAAATTTCATCCCCACTTTGTAGCATCTCTGCGGCGCAGTACGTTCTAGGTTCGTTTTTTGGGTACAAATTTAGAACTCTTATGTTATACTGCTTTGAACTTTATGCTTTCGCGCATTATCCTATTTCATTTCATTGTTATTACAAGCCAAGCTGGTCTCAACTGGAAACCCGTTAACCCCGCCGAACTCAACCTCAAAGCTCCGAAAATCGATCCCAAGGCCGACGCGGAAGCCATTTTTTGGGAAGCCTGGGTAGAGGACACCACGCAAGGCGGCTATGCCATGCACCGTCAGGAAAACTATCTACGCATTAAGCTTTTTAACGCCCGGGCGGTGGAAAAGTGGGGCAACGTCGAGGTGGATTATTACCCCGGAGAGGGAATGTCCATTTCCGATTTTAAGGGCCGCGTCATTAAACCGGACGGCACCATTGTCGAGGTAAAGGGCGACCAGGTAAAAGAAACCACCAAGCAAAAGCAATCAAAGCAAACCATCCGCACCAAAAGTTTCGCCTTTCCGGCTCTCGAACCGGGCGTGATCATTGAATACCAATACACGAAGGTGTACAACGAGCGCTGGCTGCGCTATGTGAAACTGCCCATGCAAATGGAAGTTCCTGTTTGGGAAATCAACTACTTCGTGAAGCCCGCGGGCCGCGATCTGGCCGGCGAGCGGATGAAGGCCTACCCTTTCAACTGCGAACCCACCGCCTGGGAACCCGCCAAAGCCAATGGCCTGCGCCAGGGCTTCGTGCGCACGGGCACTAAAAACGTCCCCGCCTTTGTAGAAGAGCCCAACATGCCCTCCGAGGACGACACCATGGGCTGGCTGCTGGTCTACTATTCGCCCAGCGAGCAGCAAAACCCCGAAAAGTATTGGAAATCCCTTGGCCGCAAGATGGAAGGGGAGATGAACCGCCCCGTGAAGGTTTCGGGCGAGATCAAAGCCCTTGCCGCAGAAATTACCGCAGGCAAAACCAGTATTGGCGACAAGGCTGATGCCATCGCCGTCTACTGCCAAACGAAGCTCAAAAACGCTTATTATTCCGCCAACGGTGTCACTCTCGAAGAGCGCCAGCAGTTCTTCAAAAAGATCAAAGAGGACTTCGATACGAACGATGCCCTGCGCTTGAAGATGGGGCGCCCCAAAGACATCCTCGGCATCTTCTATGCCCTAAGCGAAGCCGCCGGTCTGCACCCCACTTGGATGGCCGTGGGCAGTTCCCTCAGCGCCATGTTCCGCCCCAACTTCATGGACCCCTACCTGCTCGACAACCGCATGGTTGGCATTCCCGACAACGGTGAACTTCGCTTTTACAACCCCGGAGTTCCCTATATTCCACCGGGGATGGCCGACTACGACGAGCAGGGCCAGGCCGCCTTGGTTTGCGACCCCAAGGACCCCAAGCTGGTCCTACTGCCCAACAGCGGCCCGGAGTTCACCGTGCTGCGCCGCAAAGCCAAGTTGGCGCTGTCCGACAGTGGCGCCCTCAGCGGCAACGTTGAGCTTACTCACTTCGGCCATTTTGCCGTAGCCGAGAAGCGCCGCCTGGAAAGCCTCAGCCCCGCCGAGAGGGAAGAGGCCGTGAAAAAGTCGCTCGAAGAACGCCACCCCGGCATCCAGATCGCCAAGCTCACAGTCGAGAACGCCGACGTGCCCATGGGCGTGCTCACCTTCCGCTACGATTTCACGCTGGAAGGCTTTGGCCAGCGCACCGGCAAGCGCATCTTTTTCCAGCCGGCATTTTTTAATCACAACGACGCTCCTCGTTTCGCCAACGCCGAGCGCAAATACCCCGTCGTATTCCGCAATGCGTTCCGCGAGGAAGACGAGATCGAGATTGCCCTCCCCGAGGGTTTTCGCTTGGAAGAAGCCGAAATGCCGGGCAACCTGCAAATGGGCGAAGTGGGCAAGCTCTCGCTTACCGCGCGCGTCACCAAAGACGACAAGGAAATCTCGGTAAGGCGAGCCTTCTCTTGGGGCTCCCCCACGGCGGGGCTTTTCTTTGAGGCCAAAGACTACCCCGCAGTGAAGCAAGCCTGGGACCGCATTCACGAAATCAACCAGCACCAGTTGACGGTCCGCGCTCAGTGAGCTTAACCCCGGAAAGTAGCTCCCCCATGCTGAACTTCGTACTCTTGCTCCTTGCCACCTGCTCCGCTGGGTTCGCCGCCGTGCCCGCTTGGGTTTCCGAATTTGCCACCGCCAGCCACCCGGCTTACCCGGGCAAGACGAAAGCCGTGGTGCTCTTCAACGAAGAAAAAGTCATCGCGGAGGCCACCGGGCGGCAAGTTACGCAAATCCGCAAAGTCATCAAAATCCTTACGGCCGACGGGCGCCGCGAAGCGATGGGCGCGTTTACGTACGACCAGGCGGGCAGCAAAGTCCGCGAAGCGCGGGCCTACTTACTTTATCCCTCGGGCAAAACGAAGGAGTTCAATCGCAAGGAATTCATCGAAGGCGAGTCGAACTCCGGCCTTTACCTCTATTCCAGCCGCAAGTTCCTGCGCCTGGACGGCAGCAAAGAGGCCGACCCCGGTAGCGTCTTTGCCTATGAGGTGACCATGGAAGAAAAACGCGTTTTTTCGCAGTTTTATTTCCTGCTCCAAGATGATCTCCCGACCCTGAAAAGCCGCTTCCATCTCACCATTCCCGCGGGCTGGAGTGTTTTGGCTAAGGCCTACGGCGGCGCGCGAGCCGAATCCGAACAAAGCGGCGACACCTACACCTGGGAGGCCACGAACCTGCCCCCTTGGGATAGCGAACCCTCCTCGCCGGGGCTATGGTCGCAATTGCCGCGCCTGGCCATTGGCATGCTCCCCCCCACGGGCGCCGCCGTTTCTCCTACCGATCCAGTTGCCTGCTTTCGCACCTGGAAAGACGTGTCGCTCTGGAAATCCGCCCTTGCCGCCCCTCAAGTTACCGTTACCGATGCCGTAAAATCTAAGGCGCTGGAACTCACCTCTTCCCATACGGATACCCTGGCCAAGATCCGTGCCCTAGGCGAATACGTACAAAAGATCCGCTATGTGGCCATTTCCACCAATAGTGCGCGCGGAGGCGGTTATGTTCCGCACCGCGCCGACGAAGTCCTGAAAGCCGCCTACGGCGATTGCAAGGACAAAGCCAACTTGCTGCGCGCCCTGCTGAAAAGCATTGGTCTTGAAAGCTGGCCCGTGGCCATCTACTCCGGTGATTCGCGCTTCACCCAGGAGGACTTCCCCTCCCCCCACCAGTTCAACCACGCCATTCTTGCCATCGCCGTGCCGAAGGAAACCAATCTGCCGGCTACGGTGGACGACGCCGATCTTGGCCGCTTGCTCATCTTTGACCCCACCGACGCCTACGTTGCCTTCGGCTACCTTCCCACCCACGAACAAGGCGCTTGGGCACTCTTGACCGCGGACGAGAAAGGTAAGCTCATCCGCATGCCCCAAGCCGCGGAGGGCACCAACCGCGTGGAGCGGACCTGGACCATGAGCCTGCAAGCGGACGGCTCCCTCGCTGGCCAACTCGTCGAAAAGACCTGGGGCCAGGATGCCTTTGACAACCGCCAGCAAAGCGAAGACAGCGGCGAGCAGAACTACCGCAAGGCGCTGGAGCGCTGGCTCAGCAACGCCGTGCCGGGCATGGCAATCGAAAAATTGGAGTACCGCTTCGACCCGCAAGCCAACACCTTCGATACCCACCTGCGCTTCACGGCCCCCAGCTACGCCAAAGTGATGCGCGGCAAGCTGTGGATGGTACGCGGTGCGCCCATGCCTTACTTCGGCACGCCGAACGTCAACCAATCCGAGCGCACCCAGCCCTTGCTGGTGCGCGAACGCCACTTCCACGAAACCTTGACCTGGGCCTTCCCCGCGCAACTGAAAATCGACGAAGTGCCCGAGAACGAAAGCGCCGAGCGTCCCTATGGCCGCTTCGCCACCACCTGGAAGGCCGAAGACGGCGCCATGCGCCTGGAGCGCACCTTAGCGCTGAAGGAAACGCTGCTTCCCCCCGCGGATTATGCCGCCGCCCGCAGCTTCTTTGGCCAATTCCGCGCCGCCGAAGCCGCCCCTGTAGTGTTGCTGGCCCGCTAGTTCCTGCTAGCTTGGAACTTGGCATGATTGCTTTTTCCAACGTCCAGAAACAATACGGCAAACAGATCCTCTTCGTTGAGGCCAGCTTCCAGTTAAACCCCGGCGAGAAGGCCGGCTTGGTGGGTCCGAACGGCGCGGGCAAAACCACGCTCTTTCGCATGATTATGGGCGAGGAATCCGCCGACGATGGCGAAGTCTCTATCCCCAAAAAGACCACTGTCGGCTACTTCCGCCAGGATGTGGGCGAAATGCATGGCCGCCCCGTAATTGAAGAAGCCATTGCGGGCAGCGGCCGCGTGGGCGAACTCCACCACGAGCTTCTCGAACTGGAACATGCCCTGGCCGACCCCGACCGCTTGGACGAGATGGACAAAATCCTCGAGCGCTTTGGCGAAGTGCAGGAAGAATACCAGCACCTTGGCGGCTATGCCTTGGAGGCGCAGGCCCGCGAAGTGCTCCACGGCCTGGGCTTTGAAGACGCCCAAATTGATGGCGACGTCGGCGCCCTCTCCGGCGGCTGGAAAATGCGCGTAGCGCTGGCCAAGGTCTTGCTCTCGCGCCCCGACGTCCTGCTGATGGACGAACCCACGAACCACTTGGATATCGAATCCATTCTGTGGCTTGAGGATTTTCTCCGCGCCTACGAGGGGGCCCTGCTGATGACCTCGCACGACCGCGAGTTCATGAACCGCTTGGTGTCGAAGGTCATTGAAATCGACGCCGGCGAACTCATCACCTATTCCGGCAACTACGATTTCTACGAGCGCGAACGCAACATTCGCGAAACCAACCAGCAGGCCGCCTTTGCCCGCCAGCAAGCCATGCTGGCCAAAGAACAGCGCTTCATTGAGCGCTTTAAAACTCACGCCGCCAAGGCCGCCCAAGTGCAAAGCCGCATCAAGGCGCTGGACAAAATTGAAAAGATCGAACTGCCCAAAAAACGGCAGGTGGTGGAGTTTGATTTCCGCAAGCCCAAGCGCTCTGGCGACCAAGTGGCCGTGCTCGAAGGCATCCGCAAAGCTTACGGAGAACGCGTTGTGTATAAGAAATTCGATTTCACCATCCGGCGCGGCGAGCGCTGGGCCGTAATGGGGCGCAACGGCGCGGGCAAAAGCACCCTGCTGAAAATCATCACCGGCAACACGCAACCCGACGACGGGCAAGTCACCCTTGGCGCCAGCCTGGAGCTTGGTTATTTCGCCCAACACTCGCTCGACGTGCTGGACCCCAGCCTCACCGTCATCGAGCAACTGGTGAAGGACTTCCCCCAGGACAACATTGGCAGCCTGCGCACCTTGGCCGGCGCCTTCCAATTTTCCGGCTCCGATGCCGACAAGCCCATTCGCGCCCTCTCCGGCGGCGAGAAAAGCCGTCTAGTGCTCGCCCGCATGCTTTATAACCCGCCGAATTTTCTGGTGCTCGACGAGCCCACCAACCACTTAGACCTGGCCACCAAGGAAATGCTCATAAGCGCGCTGCAGGACTTTGAAGGCACCATGATCTTCGTCAGCCACGACCGCAACTTCCTGCGCGGGCTTTCGAGCCGCGTCCTCGAACTTCCCGGCAAAGAAGAAGCCGGCCGCGAACCGGAGGTCTACTTGGGCAGCTATACGGAATACGTAGCCTCCACGGGCCGCGAAGCCCCCGGTAGCCACAACTAGCTCGTCAAGCGAGACCGACAGCGAGGCCTACAGCGGAGCCGACGGGGGCAGCTCCAAAATTCTCAGATTCTTGAAGTGGATTTCCGCCCCCTCGGCCTCCAAACACAAGTAGCCCCGGCGCTTGGTGGAATGCGAAAGCCCGTTCACAAACGTACCGTTCACGGCCAGCTTCACCGTTCCGTCCACGGCCACTACGGTGTAATGGTTCCAATACCAACGCGGGCGCGTCAGTTGGCGGAGCGCTTTCGATCGCTCGCCGCGCGGATTGTCGGGAATCGTCCGCACACCGCCCACGCCAAACAGTTCTCCCTGCACATAAGCGATGGGCGGGTCAAAACCGGGACGGCGGTTTTCCGTCACCCACTCGTGGTCGAGCATCTGCACCTCAATGCCGTTGGGCAAACGGTTGCGTTCGCCAGGAATAGCGTCGGACCACAAGAACATTCCCGAATTGCCGCCTGGGGCGGTGTGCATCCAATCCACTTCCAGCAGGAAGTTTTCGTATTGCCGTTCGGAGCGCATCACGCCAATGGGCAGGCCCGTGGAGACGATTTCCCCTTTCTCCACGCGCCAGGTGCCTGGTTCCCCGTTCACGGGCACCCAACCGGAAAGATTGCGGCCATTGAACAGCGATTGCCAGCCGGGTTGCGAAACCAGGCGCGGCGCTAAGCCGAAAGCGGCAAAGAGGAAGACGACACTAAGGGTAGCGGAGCGGAAGAAGGTACGCATGGGCTCTCCGCTAAGATATCCCATGCCTCGGCTACATCGCCTACGCGCAGCGGATAGTCGAGGAAACCATCGAAGCCCGCTGCCAGGAAATCGGCCTCCTGCGCAGGGGAGCTTGGTTCTTCACAAGCAAAGACTGGCAGGCGGGGCAGCAGTTTGTCGTTTTCAAAACGGCGCAGGCGTCCAATCGCGCCCAGCCCCTCGCGGGTGGCGGGCCACAGCAGAGCATGCGGCCGGGCGGCGCGGCCAATGGCCTCATCCAGGGTCTTGTCGAGCGTTATCGTATTGCGCCCCATGGCCAGCGAGTTTCGCAGGGATTGCAGCACCGCGCCCTGCAGATAGGAAAGGCAAGCCGCCAGATGTACGTGCCGCAGTGGGTGTTGGCGTGAACTTTCAAGATCGACGGACGGGCGCAGACCAGCCATCGACAAGGCCAGGTAAAGCGGAAAACGCTCCAGCGGCCGGGGAATGAAACCGCAGGAAGAATCCGGAACCTCGCCCAACACAAACAGCCGCGTACCCTCCCGCGCCGTGGCCGAGGCCGCCAAGGCTTCCCCCAGTTCCACATCGTGGGTTGCGCCCAAGAGCAGCACTGTTGAGGGGTCGTTCTCAATAACCAGCGCTTCCAGGTCTTCCCAACAAGCCGAGGGATTGGGTATCCATTGCGAGCGAAAACCCCAGGCCGTGGCCGATTGCCGCAGAAACTCTGCCGTGGGCCGGTCCTCGCCAATCAAGATCAACCGCGGAGGCAGGTCCTCCGGGACAAGCCGCCAAGGCGCAATCGAGAACTCTAGGCCAAAGCCGAAGGATATGTTGAACTTAGATTGGGAAACCGCAAGTGTTAGCTTCGATTTGTGCCGCGCGGCAAAATCTCGCAAAGTACTTTCAATTATCCCTGGATATCCTAGAAAATAAGCAGGAAAGTTCGCTGGGATGGCCCACTCCAAGTCTGCACCAGAAGCCACCCACGCCCCTTCCAGGACATGCTCCAGCAAAAACGGTTCACGCGGGCCCGGCACAAGGTCCATCAAATGACTTATCGGACGCGTTTTGAGTGGCTTCGAAGTTTTATTGCACGCCTTTATTGCACGCTAACCGTTACGGTGGCCGGGCTGGGGTTGCCCCCCACATCCACGATTACCGGTTGCGCGCCCGAAGGCGTGGCCGACGAAAGGCGCACGTTGATCTGCACCACCCCTTCCACCAAACCTGGAGCATTGCCCGCATAGAGCACTTCCGCCGCCACTCCGCCCACCGTCACCGCCACCGGCAAGTTCAGCGCGGAAACGCCACTCGCCACGCGCCCGTCTTCGCCCGCCGGATTCATCAGGCCGCCGCCGGTCGCGTAAAGAACCACCACCGAGCCCTTCGCCGCCGGATTGCCGGGCGTATTCAGAGAACCGTCCTGATTCAAAATCGCCCCCGGACCCTCGCCCGAAGCGTTAGCCGAAAACAGCCCCGGTCGCGCCGGCAGCACCGTCAGTTGGTAGGGCGGCGATTGTATACCCAGGAACTCCACCGCCACGCGCACACTCGGCTTCGTGGCCACGCTCCAGGGAACAATTGCGCTCAACTGGTCGTTGCGCACAAAAAGCATCGGAGCCGGCACGCCGTCGAACAGCACGCGTACACCCGCCAGAATCGTGGGCACCCGGCCGTCCAGCAGCGCAAACGTGGTTAGCTCTGGCGGACCCAGCGTATTGCCAAAAATCGAGATGATCTCGCCCGGGGCCACGCCTTCCGGCACATAGCTGGCGGCGTTGGTGAGAGCGGCGATCGCAGGCGGACCGGCGGCGGCAACCGGCAGCGTATAGGCGTTCGTGGCTACGCCGCCCGCCGAATCCCGCACTTCGAGAGTGAAGTTCTGCAAGCCGGCTACGTTCGCACTGCCGGCAATCTGCCCCGTAAGCGGATTCAGTTGCAGGCCGTTGGGCAAGTTGCCGTTCACCACATTCCAGGAATAGGGCGGCGTTCCCCCTAAGGGTCGTAGGGTTTGCTGGTAAGCCGCACCCACGCTGGTGGGCGGCAAGGTGAGCTGCGCAATCCGCAGAGCACCCGGCGCGGGATTTATGCGAACGCTGGCCGTCGCCAAGCGGAAGATGCTTTCCGCGTCGCGGACCAGCAAACCAAAGGTGTATTCGCCGGGTGCTGTTGGTGTTCCCGTCAGCGTACCGTCCGCGTTCAGCGCCAAGCCCGGAGGAACGCGCCCTGCGGCGGAGGAATTGACCGTAACGTTATAGGGGCTAGTCCCGAAGTCCGGCTGGAAGCGGGCGTTGTAGCCCACGGCCACCTGGCCAGGAGGCAGGAACTGCGCCGGGTTGACAGTGATAGTGCTTTCCACTGTGGCCGTTGCGTTGTTGGCATCGGTGGCGCGCAGGCGGAAGTTGTAGGTGCCGGGGGCAAGCAGCAGGCCCGTCAACACACCGCCAGGGTTCAACGTTAAGCCATTCGGCGGCGAACCGGCATCCACCGTGAAGGTATAGGGCGGCCGGCCGCCGGAGGCAAAATAGGTTGTGGTGTAAGGGAAATGCAATTGCCCCGGACCGGGCAAAAAGTTCGAGATGGTCAGCGGCACGGGCGCTTGAATGACCAAAGAAACACTCAAATCAGCGGTTTGGGGCGGATTGGCGCTGTCGCGGACGCGGAAAACTAAGGGGAACGTTCCGGCTTGCGTCGGAGTGCCGCTTAGGTTGCCATTGGCGGCCAGGATCAGCCCCATGGGAAGATTGCCGCTCAAGAGGCTGAAGACCAACTGCCCGGTGCCCCCGGTGGCCGATAGGTTTTGCACATAGGGCTGATTGATCAAGCCCTCAGCCAAGCTGCTGGTGAGGAAGCGCGGCGGCGCGGGGGCAATCTGCACGGTGTATTGCCGTTGGGCCGTGGTCTGGGAGGGGCTGGAATCGCGCGCGCCAATCGTGAAGCTAAAGGTTCCTGCTTGGCTGGGCGTGCCCGTAATGGTGCCGCTTTGGTTCAGGGTCAAGCCCACCGGGAAGGTACCGCCCGGTTGGAGGAAGTAGGTCACCGGCGCCACGCCACCCGAAGAGGCCAAAGCTGCCGTGTAGGCGTCGCCCACGCGGCCGGCGGGCAATGATTGCGTAGTGATGACGAAGCCGCTGGGACTTACCGAGATTTGGTAGGTCTGCTGGCCAAAGGAGTTGTTGGAATCCGTGGCACGTACGGTGAATCCAAAGCCGCCGGTCTGGGACGGAATGCCCGAAAGCACGCCGGCGCTCGAAAGGGTTAAGCCCGTCGGCACCGCGCCGTTTACCACCGAAAACTGGAAGGGCGCCACGCCGTTGCTGGCCGTGAACGTAAAGCTATAGGAATTGCCAATGAAAGCCGGGGGCGGCGCCGGATTGGTGAAGGTGACCTGCGTTTGCCCCACCGCAAAGAAGAACAGCGTGGTGACGCTGGCGCCATTCAAATCCGTCACGCGCAAAGTGAGATTCACCGCGCCGGGCGTGGTGGCAATGCCCGAAATCAGGCCCGATTGGCTAAGCGTGATGCCCGCCGGGAAGCCGCCATTGGCGACGGAGAATATGTAAGGCGGGCTGCCGCCCGAGGCGGAAAGCTGGAAGTTGTACTCGATCCCCACGGTGGCGTTGGGCAACGTCGTGGTTTGGAATTGGAGCAGTGAACTGCCGACGTTGAGCGTGAGCGAGGTTTGCGCCGCATTGCCGCCGGAATCGGCAACTTGGAAGGTAAGGGGGAAGGCGCCGCCCACCGCGGGAACGCCGGTAATTTGCCCGTTCGGGTTCAAGGTCAGGCCCGTGGGCAAGCTGCCATTCAGAATGCTGAAGGCATAGGGCGGCGTGCCACCGGTGGCCGTAAGGTCTGCCGTGTAGTTTACCCCCAAGGCCGCTGCGGGCAGCGCGGAAGTAAGGATCGCCAAGCCGCTGGCCGAAACGGTAATGGTGAGCGTGCTTTGCGTGAAAGAGCCGACGGCATCGGTGGCGCGCACTGTAAACGAATAAATGCCGCTGGTGGTGGGCACCCCAGAGATTACCCCACTGGGACCCAGCGTTAAGCCGGGGGGCAACTGCCCATTCACGGTGAGCCAGGTATAGGGCACGCTGCCGCCCGTGGCCGTCAATTGCTGGTTATAGAAGACGGTGGCTTGGCCGGTGGGAAGGGTGGTGGTGGTAATGGTCAGCGAGCCGGCGTTGTTGATGGTGATCGATACATTGGAATCGACGCTGGTATTCACCTGGTCCCGCACGCGCAAGAGGAAACTATAGTTGCCGGCAGCGCTCGGAGTGCCCAGTACATTGCCGGTGGTGGTGAGGGTCAAGCCCGGTGGTAGCCCGCCGCTCGGCGCGCTCCATTCGTAAGGAGGCGCACCGCCCGCGGCCAGCAGCGAGAAACTGTAGCCCGCACCCGCCAGTCCAGTCGGCAAGGTGGTGCTGAGAATGGTGAGCTGGTTCGAGGCTACGGTGAGGGAATAGTTGAAGTCGCCGATTAGGGCGTTAAAGTCCGTTACGCGGATGGTGAAATTGAAAGTGCCATTGCCGCTGGGCGTGCCGGAAATGAGGCCACCCACGGAGAGGAAAAGCCCGGGGGGGAGTTGGCCGCTGGAGAGGGAGAAATTGTAAGGCGCGGTGCCGCCAATGGCCGTCAATTGCGCCGTGTAGTTCTGGCCGGGGATGGCGTTGGTGAGGGAGGTGGGCGTAAGGCTCAGCGTGCCGCTACCCACCACGATGGTGTAGTTGGCCAGGGCCGAGGCGTTGAAGTTGTCTGTCACGCGGATGGTGATGGGGAAAGAGCCACCTTGGGTGGGCGTGCCGGTGATGGTGCCCGTTTGCGGGTTCAACACCAAACCCGGCGGGAGGACGCCGGTATTCAAGCTGAAGCTATAGGGCTGCAGGCCGCCCGTAACGTTCACCGTGGCCGAGTAAACCGTATTGAGCACCGCACCGGGCAAGGACGTGGTGAGAATGGTAAGGCCCGAGGAAGCGATGGTGATGGTAATGCCCTGTTCGGCAAAGGCGCCCAAAGTATCGGTAGCGCGCACCGTGAAGCCGAAATTCCCGGATTGCGAAGGCGTGCCGCTAATGCTGCCCGTCGAGAAGAGCGTAAGCCCCGGCGGCAGGGTGCCGCCGACTTGCACAAACGAGTAGGGCGCGGTGCCGCCTGTGGCCGAAAGCGAACTCGAATAGGCCTGGCCCACTTGCCCCACTGCTAAGCCACCGGTGCTGATGCTGATGGCGGAGTTGGAGATCGTGACAGTGACGGCCGCCGTCGCGCTGACGCTGTTGTTGTCCACCACGCCGACGGTGAAGTTGTAAATACCCGCCACGGTGGGCGTGCCCGAAAGCAGACCATTGCTGGCAAGCGTTAGGCCCGGCGGCAGGGTGCCTGCGGGTTGCGAAAAGATGTACGGCGCCACCCCGCCCGAGGCGGCAATGCTAGTGGCATAGGCTACGCCGACAAAGCCCTGCGGCAGCGTCGTGGGGGCGATGGAGATATTTGTCGTGTTGACGCTGAGCGAAAAATTGCCCTGTGCCGTGGAACCAAAGTTATCCGTCACCCGGATGGTAAGAGGGAAGATGCCGCTTACCGTAGGCGTACCGCTGATAACGCCGCCCGTGGAGAGCGTTAGCCCGGTGGGCAAAGAGCCCGTAAGCACGCTGAAGTTATAAGGCGTAGCGCCGCCATTGGCGGTAATCGTGGTCGAGTAAGCAACGTTGCGCACCGCGGAAGGCAGCGGCACCACGTTGATGCTAAGGGCGGGCACGGTGATGACGATGCTGAGGTCCCTTTCGGCGATGGCATTCACGCCGTCGGTGACGCGGGCGCGGAAGTTGAAGGTGCCCGTCGTGGTGGGTGTGCCGGTAAGGTTGCCTGCCGCCGAGAGCTGTATTCCGGGGGGTAATTGGCCACTCACAACGCCAAAGTTATAAGGAGCCTGCCCGCCCGTGGCGAGCAGCGAGGCGTTATAACCGACGCCCTGCTGACCATTGGGCAGGGTAGAAGTAGAAATGGCGAGGACATTGGAATTGACCGTAATGGAAAGCGTCCGGTCGAAGGTGGCAAGGGCAGCATCGCGCACCCGGATGGTGAAGGTAAAGGTGCCCGCGATGTTTGGGCTGCCGAGAAACTGCCCGCTGCTGACGAAGTTGATGCCGTTGGGCAAGGTGCCCGAGCCCTGCACGATTTCGAAGGTATAGGGCGCTGTGCCGCCCGCGGCGCTTACGCTGGCCTGGTAGCCGCTGAAGATGGTGCCCTGGGGCAGCGAGACCGTAGTGATGGTAAGCGTGGAACCGTTGGCGGAACTGATCAAGACGTTATAAGTCTTGAGGACCGTAGCCGTACCGCTGGTGACAGAAATCGTGAAGATATAGCTGCCCGCCGTGGTGGGAGTTCCCTGCAACACCCCGCCGGCCGACAGCGCCAGACCCGAGGGAAGCAAACCGGAATTCACAGCAAAGGCGTAGTTCCCTACCCCGCCTGTGGCTTGGATGGTGGAAACATACTCCTGGCCTACCTGCCCAGCGGGAAGGTTTTCCGTGACGAAGCTTAGAGCTTGGGCACTGGCGGCTTGGGGCAATAGGGCGAGAAGGAGAAGTAGGGGCGCAAAGGCAGAGCGGGCAGTCATCATGAATACCTCTTTACAATTACACGAAAAAGTGAGGATGCGGGAAGGGGGAACTACGTTTTGAGGCGGGACGCCAGGCGAGAACAATACAATCGTAACATGCGTTTGGCGATTCTTCTCTCTTTGTTTTCCCTCCACGTTTGGGGGGCCGATCTGGAAAAAGATTTGGCTGCTTTGGCCGCTCAGGGTCCGGGTACGGTCTATCTGGCGGCCAAGCATTTGGGCAGCGGCAAAAGCATCGAGATCCGCGGCGACGAAAAAGTCCGCACGGCTTCCACCATTAAGTTGCCCATCCTCTTGGCGCTGCACGCAGAGGCGGCAGAAGGCAAACTGCGCTGGGACGAAGAACTGCCCCTGCGCGAACAGGACATTGTTTCCGGCAGCGGCGTACTGCAGGAATTCACGCCCGGCACGCGGTTGCGCCTGCGCGACGTCGCGAACCTGATGATTGTGGTGAGCGACAATACGGCCACCAACTTGGTGATTGAGCGAATCACAGCCGACCAAGTGAACGCGCGCATGGCGGCTTTGGGCTTCAAGTCCACTTGGAGCATGCGCAAGGTGCGCGGCGATGGCAAGCAACTGAAGGAAGCGCAAGGCTGGTCTAAAGAAGGCGCGAAGGAAGAAAACAAGAAGTGGGGCATCGGTAGTTCCACGGCCAAAGAAATGGTGCGGATTCTCGAATTACTTGCCACGGGTAAATTCTTGAACGCGGAAGCAAGCGCGGAGGTTGTGGCCGTATTGAAGCGGCAACAGTACAAGGACGGCATAGGCCGGCGCATCGACCCCGACCGCGTAGCCTCCAAAAGTGGCGCGCTTGACCACCTGCGCAGCGACGTCGGCTTGGTGACCACCAAGAGCGGCCCCATCGCCCTGGCCATCACCGTCGAAGGCATTCCCGGCGTGGATTACGGCCCGGACAACCCTGGGCTGCACCTGATCGCGAAGCTGGCCGAACGGATCGTGAAGGAGTGGGAGTAGGGGGAAATGCCTAACGTATTGTGCGACCTAAGACTATCACTTAGGCTTGACCCTCTTGCAAGCCTCTCAGAACATCCCTCGCGCCATGCAAAATGCGCACAACTTGAATCTTCTCACCCAAATTTAAGTAGATGACAAGGTAAGAAAAAAATACCAAAGAAGCGATGGCTTCTATGTGCAAGTTCTTCCAGACAGTGGCCAACGCCAGGATTGTCTCCGAGAAATTGCAAGGCTTTATAGATCTGATCCAGAACGCGGTCTGCGGCAACCGGACTGCCTCCTGCTAGATAGTCCCAGACGGCAAGCAGATCATCCTCTGCTGCCTCCGTAAGCTCAAAGCGTGCCACTCTCTACTGCGAACTCTTGCCTTGGGCCGCAAGGCTGCGGAGGCGAATTTCCTCGAAAACTTCGTCTCCATCCCGCAAGCGGCCTTCGCGGGCTTGAGCGGTACCAACCGCAATCTCTTTTCTTATCGCGGCAACCACAGATTCCCGTGCATCCAAATTTTTTTTGACAAGACGCAAGCCTTCCGCCAGAACTTCGTTTGCAGATCGGTAATGGCCGCACCCCAGTAGGTCTGCCAAAACCTTTTCGGAGTCTGCGTCCAGGAGAATGTGCATACCTAAGGGCTAACCAATTCCGAGGCCACTGTCAAGCTCGGATCTGCCCCCCCTACAGCACGTAGAGCATCAGGTACACCACCACGCCCGTCACGGATACATACAGCCATATGGGGAAAGTAATGCGGGCAATACGCTTGTGCTTGTCAAAGCGTTCCTGGAAGGCGCGCCACAGGGAGGCAACAGCCAGGAAAGGTACCGTGGCGGCCAGCACCACGTGGGTAAACAAAATGGTGTAGTAAACCGGGCGCATAAAACCTTGGCCGGTGTACTTTACGCTGCCGACATTGTAGTGGTAAATCAAGTAACTAATCAGGAACACGACACTTACCGCAAAGGCGGAAAGCATTACGCGCTTGTGCTGTTCCCGCTTGCCGGCGCGGATCAAAGAATAACCATAAACCAGTAATACCGTGGCCAGAGAATTAAGGGCCGCGTTCAGAGTGGGCAGATCACGAACGTCCATGTAACTCCTTGATGCTCGCCAGCAGGGCGGCGATGTTTTCTCCCGCGTGGCCGGGAGCGTCGTAGGAATCGTAGTAACCGCGTAAACGCATGCGGCGGTCGACCAGCGCAAACTTGGTGGAATGTTCTTCCAACGAATCCGCAAAGCCCAGGAAAAAGGCCTCGCTCATCAGGTTGCCAATCAAGTCTTTGCGCCCGGTCAGAAAATGCCACCGGGCCGGGTCTGCCTGGTAGCGGCGGGCGTAGGCGGCTAGGGCTTCCGGGGTGTCGCGAGCGGGGTCCACCGTTATGGAAACGATGCGGAAATCCTGGAGACCGCTCGTCTGCTCCTGCAACTCGCGCAATTGTTTCGACATGCGCGGACAGGGGCCGGGGCAATGGGTGAAGAAGAAATCTACCACCCACACCTTGCCTTCGAGTTGGCTCGATGCAAAGGGCTTGGCGTCCATGCCGGTGAATTCGAAGGGCGGAATGCCGCCGTAATCGGGCAAGTCCGGGCCGGGCTTTGCACACGCGCCCAGCAGCGCCAAAGGCAACAAGCTACGCCGCCGCATGGGGCCTCCGCGAAACCAGGCGCACGGCCACAAAAAGAAGCACCGCCACCCAACTGAAGAGGATCGCCGCGGCCGTGGCGGGGGCAATCGCCGCGCGGCCACGGAGAAAGAACTCCACCAAACTTAGGGCGTAGGTCATGGGGTTCAGCTGCATTGCCCCCTGCATTAGCGGGTGCGCCTCCCGCAGGCTAAACAACGCGCCCGAAAGCATCCAAAGCGGCAGCAGCAGCAGGTTCACCACCGCATGGAAAGCCTGCGTGGAAGGCATTTGCCAGGCGCAGACGAAGCCCAAGAGCGTAAACACCAAGGCAATCAAAAACAGCACGGCCAGCGCCCCCAGGAAGGCAAAGATATCCGGATGAAAACCCGCCACGGGTAGAAACAACAGGAAGACTGCACCCTGCAAAGTGGCAATGGATGCGGCGCCCGTCGCCTTGCCCAGCACCAGGGCGGCGCGTGGCGCGGGCGATACCAGCACCTGCGAAAGAAAGCCTTCTTTGCGGTCGTCAATCAAGGTCATGTTGTGAAAGACCGCCGCGAACATCAACGACAGCGCAATGGAGCCGGTAAAGAAGCGCCCGAAATCGTTGAAACCCAAGCTCACCACCAACCAGAACAAGAGCGGCGCCGCCGCGAAGCCCGCCACGCGCGCTTTTTCCCGCCAGAAGCGAAGCCACTCGCGGGTCAGCAACACGCCGGTTGCCCGTAACAATAAGCTCATGCCGCGGCCTCCTGGGCGCTGGGCGCGGTGGTGAACTTGCGGTACGCGTCGGCCAAGGTGGGCCGGTGGAAGCCAATCTCTTCTACTTCCGGCAAAGCCTCCACCAGCCGGGGAATCCACGTATGCGCCTGCGGCACTTCGACATAAAGCGCGCCTTCCCTCAAAGTCGGGTGCAGTTGGAATTGCTCCCGCAAGCAGGCTTCGGCAGCTTCCGGCCGCGCACTGCGCAGCGTAATGACATCGCCCCCGACCGCGGCCAGCAGAGCCTCGGGCGTACCTTGGGCGGCCAAACGGCCTTGGGCCAAAAAGTAGAGCGAATCGCACAGCTCGGCTTCTTCAAACAAATGCGTGGAAAGCAGCACGGCCGTCCCCGCGGCATCCCGCAGGGCCAGCAGGGCCTGCCAGAAATCTTCGCGGGCCGTGGGGTCGAGCCCTGTCGAGGGTTCATCGAGCAGCAATAGGCGGGGTTCGTGTAAAAACGCGCGCGCCAGTTCGGCACGGCGCAAAAGGCCCCCGGAAAGCGTTCCGGCCAGGTCGTGACGGCGGTCTACCAAATGGAACAACTCGAGCACGGCTTGGATGCGTTCGAGCAAGGCCCGGCCTTGCAAGCCGTGCAGGACGCCCAGGGCGCGCAGATTTTCTTCCACCGTCAACAAACGGTCGAGCGTCGACCTTTGGAAAACAACGCCAATACGTTCGCGCACGGCCGCCGAATGGCGCACGGCGTCATAACCGCAAATTTCCACCTTGCCCGTCTGGGGCGGCAGGATCGTGGACAGAATTTTCAGCAGCGTGGATTTGCCCGAACCGTTTGGCCCCACCAGACCCAAAATCTCGCGCTTGTTCAGGTGTAAATGAAAGCCTTCGAGCGCCGTGCGGGATTGCTTACGGTCCTGGTAGCGGTAAGTTAGGTTTTCAACGGCAACAAGCATGGCAGTTAATTGGGCGCAAAGACAAGCGCGGCATAGAGTACGGGTAAATAAATCACGCTCGCCAACAGTACTGTGCGGGCGTGTTGTTCGGCGCGGCTGCGAAACAATTGTACCGAGGCGGCAAGAAACACCGCCCCCATCAGCAGCGCCACGGCTAAGTAAATGTTGCCGGCCATCGAAAGCGCTACTGGCGCCAGACTCGTGGGGATGAGGGCAATGGTTGTCCAAAGAATGGCGTGGGCCGTGGAATTCAGTGCCGGGGAAACTACGGGCAACATTTGAATGCCCGCCCGGGCGTACTCTTGGCGGTACATCCAGGCAATGGCGTAAAAGTGGGGGAACTGCCACACAAAGAGCAGCGCGTAGAGCGCCCAAGCGGGCGCGGAAAGCTCGCCCGTAGCGGCGGCAAAGCCCAGCAGCGGTGGCATGGCGCCGGGGATGGCGCCAATGGTGGTGGAATGCGGCGAGCGGCGCTTCAAGGGCGTATAAACCAAGAGATAACTAACCAGCGTGAAGAGGCCAAGCAAGGACGTGAGCAAGTTACACCCCAGCCAAAGCTCCACTAAACCCAGCAACGCTAGACTAATCCCAAAAATAAGCGCCTTCGTGGGGTCTAACTTACCACTGGGTAGCGGACGGGTGGCCGTGCGCGTCATAAAGACATCGCTTTCGCGTTCCCACCATTGGTTAAGGGCGGCAGTACCACTGGCCAGCAAGGCGGTGCCGACTAATAAGTGAAGCAGTACTAGAGCTAAGTCGCCGGTCGCGTTTGTGAGCCGCCCAAAATAGAAGCCAATCGCGGTGCTCATGAGGATGAGCCAGGTAATGCGCGGTTTCGTCAGAGCGATGTAGTCTTGGAGGGCCATCAACTTTCCGCTAAGTTCGCGACGGGGCTTCCGCAACAACATCGCGGCGGAGCAGGACGGCCAGCACTAGCACCATGGTCAGGGTAAGGGCGCCGGTCAAAATGTGAGAGTGCGTCAAGCCCACCATACCTTTCTGGATGGGCTGGCCGGCGTCAAGATTTACTTTGACGAAATAAGCACCAATGCCCAGGCCAATCTGCGCCAGGGTAACCAAGAGCAGAGCAAAAGAGGCTTGGCGGCAACGGTGCCCGGCGGGGGCCGGAGTGAATACGCCGGTTGCCACATAGAGCAGAAAAGCGCTGGCCAAAAGGGCGCCGGTTAAGTGCGGCGCAAAGCCGGTTACGCCGTGCCGGTAAAGTGCGCCCAAGAAAATTTGCAGCATCGTCACCCCACTAAGCCAGCGCGCGACAGCGGGCAAAGGTGGCGAACCAGCATCAATAAACGGCGCAGCCGGAGCGCCCAAAGGACTGAAACGAAAAAGCAGCGCCGCAACGGCGTGCGCAAAGGCAATGTGCCCCAAACTATCGCGCAACACCAGCGCCCACGCGCCCAGCGGAAGAAAGTGGCAAAGCACGGCCAGTGCCGCGGATCCAGCAGCGGCTTTGGCGAAGGAGGCAATCGGAAGTGGGGAACTCATTGAGTAGAAAAGGCGGGAGTTGTTACACTTTCATTCTACAAGAGCCTTTCTCTTCTAGGCCTGAGATTCCATCTGAATGCCGCCCGTACGCACACTTTCCGCCGGGGATGTCTTCGGCAATTACCGCCTGGACGCCCCTTTGGGCGGGGGTGGCATGGGTGTGGTTTGGCGGGCCACCGACCTGCGTCTGGGGCGCGCCGTGGCGCTCAAGTTCTTGCCGGACGACTATGCCGGCTCCACCGAAGCGCGCGACCGTTTCCGCCGCGAGGCGCGTACGGCGAGCTCCCTCAACCACCCGAATATCTGCGTGGTTCACGACATCGGCGAGGAGGAAGGCCGCAACTACCTGGTGATGGAGCTGTTGGAAGGCGCAACGCTACGCGAGCTCCTGGCCACCCGCCCCCTTCGCATCAGCGAAATTCTCGACCTCGGCTACCAGATTGCCGACGCCCTCGACGCCGCCCACCAGCAAGGGATCATTCATCGGGATATCAAGCCCGCAAACATCTTTGTGCTGGACCGCTCCGGCTCTGGTTCGAGTGGCCTATCCGGGGGCGGCATTCACGCCAAATTGCTCGATTTCGGCCTGGCCAAGCAGGAGCCCAAGCTTTGGGATTCCGCCACCATGACCGCCTTCCGCACGGATTCCGGCGTAGCCATCGGCACGGTGGCTTATATGAGTCCGGAGCAAGCCTTGGGCCAGTCTATCGATGCACGCAGCGACCTTTTCAGCTTCGGGATGGTGCTGTACGAAATGACCACGCGGACGCTGCCCTTTCGCGGGGCCACCAGCGCGGCGCTCTTCGACGCCATTCTGAACAAAGCCCCCGCCAGCCTTTTGGCGCTGAACCCGGAAGCGCCGGCCGAACTCGAGCGAATCATCTTGAAACTGCTTGAGAAGGAGCCGGGCTTGCGCTACCAGTCCGCTGCCGAATTGCGCGCGGACCTGGCCCGGATGAAAAGGGACCTTTCGGCGGCCACCACCTCCGGGCTCCACCGTGTAACAGCGCGGCAAGCTGTAGCCAACGATACGAAACTACCCATCTGGAGCCGCAAACCTGCGCAGGCCGCCTTTGTCGGCGCGACGCTGGTGCTGCTGATCACGGCAATTGTCCTCGCCACGCGCAGCCAGGGACCCGCGCCCGAATTGCGCCTGGAGGGCGGCAGCTTTCGCGCCTTAACCGAAACCCGGGAGCCCGAGTATTTCCCCCAAGCCTCTCCCGACGGGCGCCAAATTGTCTATGCCAGCGGCAGCGGCGCCAATGTGGACCTTTACCTTTTCGATGTGGTGACACGGGATCGCAACCTCTTGACGCCCGACAATCCCGGCCGCGATACCGAACCGGCCATTTCGCCGGACGGCATGCGGCTGGCCTATTACAGCGACCGCGAAGGCGGCGGCATCTACATCATGGACTTGCGCACTCGCGAATCCAAGCGCCTAAGTACCTTGGGCCGCAACCCCGCCTGGAGCCCCGACGGCACCGAAATCGTGGTTGCCACCGAAGGTATTCTGCGGCCGGAAGACCGCGTGACGGCGCGCAGCCAGTTGTGGGCCATCCGCACCGATACGGGCGGGCGGCGCTTGGTTTACGAGGGCGACGCCGTGCAGCCCCATTGGAGCCCCAATGGCCAGCGCATTGCCTTTTGGGCCTCCCGCGTGGGCCAGCGAGATTTGTTCACCATTCGCGCCCGCCCCCTCAATGGGGTTACCCCCGAGCCGGTGGCGCTGACCAGCGATGCGGCTGTGGATTGGAACCCTGTCTTTAGCCCCGATGGCCGCTGGCTTTATTTCCTGAGCGACCGCGCTGGCGCCTTTGGCCTTTGGCGTTTGCGCTTGGACCCGGAAAGCGGCGAAAAACTGAGCGAACCCGAAGCCGTGCGCATGCCGGTCGAAGACCTGGCCCACATCAGTTTCAGCGCCAGCGGGCGCGAAGTAGTGTTTGTGGAATACCGCTTGCTGGCGAATTTGTACCGCGCGCAATTTGACGCCGACAAAGAAGTGCTGGCCGCCGAGCCAGAACCCTTGACCAACGGTGCCCTGCCCTACACGCGGCCCGATTTAAGCCCCGATGGCCTCTGGCTGGCCTTCAACGGGCAGGCGAAGAACGACCACCTTTTCTTGCTGGGCACCGATGGCGCCGTGTTGCGGCAATTGACCGACGGCGAATACCGCGACCGCGGTCCCCGCTGGAGCCCGGACGGCAAACGACTGGCCTTTTTCTCAAACCGCGCGGGCAGTTGGGAAATTTGGCTTTACACCATGGATGGCGGCCAATTGGAACAATTAACTCGCGGCGGCATGGGCGCCGGCGGCACCGCCGCCTGGCCCGTTTGGAGCCCCGATGGCAAAAAACTCGCCTATTCCATCTTTGGCTACAACAGTTTCCTGCTTGACTTAACCCGCAAATACCTCGAGCAAAGCCCGCAAGCCCTGCCTCCGCTTGACAATGCCGGGGAGCGCTTTGCCGCCTGGAATTGGAGTCCCGACGGCAAGCAACTGGCTGGCTTTACCCAAGCCGACGGCGGCCGCATTACGGGTGTAATGGTGCTGGACTTGGCCAGCGGCAAGTTTGAGCGCTGGTCGGAAAATGGGCAGGACCCGGTTTGGCTGCGCGACTCCGCACGGCTGCTCTATGTGGACGAGGGGAAGATCTATCTGCGCCGCCGCGGCGGTTTGACGCGCCAACTGGTGGTGGCCCCGAAGGAAGATTTGACCGTGGAACGGCGCGGCTTTGCCCTTAGCCGCGACAACCGCTGGATCTATTTTTCCGCTTCGCGCGTGCAAAGCGAGGTCTGGTTGGGCAGCCTGGAGTAGGCCGCTGGCTCTCATACTATACTGAGAATGTGAAATCAGTATTAGTAAGCTTGTTGGGTCTCTCCTTCTTTTTCCCCTTGGCCGCCGCGCAAATTGAAGGCATCGCCAAATTGGGGGCGACGGGCAATCCCGTTCACAATATCTCAGTTGTGCTTTTGCCTGTGGGGCGGGTCGTGGAATCGAACGAAGCCGGCGAGTTCCGCTTCGCCAATGTGGCGGCCGGCAAATATGTGCTGGTGGGCACCGGTGAGGGCCTCAGCAGTTTGCGCGTTTCCGTCACCGTAAACGAGGGCGAAACCGCGAAGGCCGAATTGGTGATGGAATTGACTCCCCTACGCCAGGAAATCAACGTTACCAGCTCTGCGGGCAACCGCGTGGAAACGCCGCTCGAAACCATTTCTTCCACCTTGACGCTCGACACCACGGAACTCGCCGGCAAGGCCGCCACCAGTTTGGGCGACGTGCTGGACAAAGAAGCTGGCATTCACCGCCGCAGCTTCGGCCCCGGCAGTACGCGCCCGGTCATTCGCGGCTTTGATGGCGACCGCGTCTTGATTCTGCAGGATGGGATGCGCACCGGAAGCCTGGGCTTCCAAAGCGGCGACCACGGCGAACCGGTTGACCCGCATGGCTTGGACCGGGTGGAGGTGGTCCGCGGACCGGGTACCCTGCTCTATGGCTCCAGTGCGATGGGCGGCGTGGTGAACATGATTACAGGCCACCACGAGGCCAAGGACCAGGGCCACCGCGGTCTGCACGGTTATCTCTCGGGCATTGCCGGTTCCAACAACGGGCTACACGGCGGCAGTGCGGGCATCGACTACGGTTGGGACCGTTTCGTTTTCCGCGTCGGCAGTGGCGGCCAAAGAACCAGCGACTACCGCACGCCCGTTGAGCGCATCTTCAATTCCCGCACGCGCCTCTACAGCGGCAACATCGGCGGCAGCTATTACGGCGACAAGAATTGGCTGACGGTCGGGTTTTCCACCCAGCGCTCCACCTATCAATTACCCTCTGAACCGGAAGAAGAGCACGAGGGGGAAGAGCACGAAGAAGGAGAGGAAGAAGGCCACGGCCACGAGAACATCTCCCTGCCCATCGAACGTTGGGGTCTGCGTCTGAACGGCGGCCGCCGGGACTTACTGCAGTACAGCTTCAACTACTCCAACTACCGCCACAAGGAGTTGGAAGGCCAAGAAATCGGCACGCGTTTTTTCAACAAGCTGCTCGATTACCGCCTTTTGTTTGAGCAACCGCGGCGCGGTCCCTTCAGCGGTAGCTTTGGCGTGTGGGGTTTGCGCCGCGACTACGAAGCCATTGGCGAGGAGGCCATTGTTCCCCCCACCATTCAAAACGCCTTTGCCGTCTACGGCGTGGAAAGCGTGGACCTGGAGCGCGTAAAACTACAGTTTGGCGGCCGCGTGGAAACCAACCGCTACCGGCCTTTGACGGGGCGCGCGCGCAATTTCACAGGCTTTTCCGGTAGTGCGGGCGCAACCTTCAAGGTGGACGATGCGAGCGTCCTGGTGGCCAACTTCTCCCGCGCTTACCGCGCGCCGGCCCTCGAAGAACTGTATGCCAACGGGCCCCACCCCGGGCTTTTTGCCTTCGAAATTGGGGACCAAAATCTGCAGCGCGAACGCATGCACGGCCTCGATTTCAGCTACCGCCGCCAAGCCGCGCGTATCCGGACAGAGTTCAATTTCTTCCGCTACTGGCTCTCAAACCAGGTTTATTTAGGGCCTACGGGCGAGATTGAAGATGGGCTGCCGGTGGCGGATTATCTGCAAGGCGACTCCACTTATACGGGCGTGGATGCGCGGCTGGACGCGGGGATTACGAATTGGGCTTGGTTGAAGCTGGGCTTCGATTCCGTCCGCACGGAGCTTACCCGCGAAAGCATTGGACTGCCGCGGACTCCCCCCGTGCGTGGCCGCGTGGGAATGGATTTCCGCTATAAAGGCCTAAGCGTGATGCCGGAATGGATTGTCGCCAATCGCCAAGATCGCGTTTTCACCAACGAAGATCCGACGGCGGGTTATGGCACAGTGAATGTGCGCGGGGTCTACACCCTGGTGCGCCAACACGCCATCCACAGCTTTGGCTTGACCTGGTTCAACGCCAACAATCAGCTTTACCGCAACCACCTGTCGTTCCTAAAGGCTTTTGCGCCGGAAATCGGCCGCGGGGTGCAATTTAACTACTCGATGCGTTTCTTCTAACTACTTCATCGAATTCATCAGACCGCTCAAGCCCGCCGCCAAGCGCAGAATTGCGGGCCCCAGCGTCACCACCAGCACGCTGGGAAAAATCAGGAAGAAGACCGGAAAAACCAGCTTCACGGTGGTTTTGCGAGCCTCTTCCTGGGCCGCTTGACGGCGGCGGGTGCGTAGATAATGCGCGTGATTCTTGAGCGCCGGGCCCAATGCGGTACCGAAGCGGTCGCCGTCCAGCAGCAATGTGGCCAGCTTGCGCATTTCCGGCTCACCCGAGCGGCGGCCCAAATGCTCCAGCACTTCTCCGCGGGACTGGCCGGCACGCATTTCAAGAAAGGTGAAGGCAAATTCCTCGCTGATGTCCGGGTATAGCCCTTTGAGCTCGCGGCTTGCCTCCAGCATGGCGCCGTCCAGACCTTGCCCTGCCTCCAGGCTCAGCACCAAAAGATCGATGGCCGGGGCCAGCCCCTGGCGCAGGCGTTGGCGGCGGCGGCTGGCTTGCCACGCGAGAAAGCGATCGGGCAGCAAGTAGCCGATGCCCACGCTGCCGAGGGCGAAAACAAAGGCTGACGTTAGGGGTGTTTCGAGCAACAGCGAAAGCGCCGCGGAAGACAGCACGAGAACGAGGGCGAATAGCGCCTTCAAACCAGCGAAGGCCAAGGGTGCATCAGCATCCCGATAGCCAGCCGCCACCAAGCGCGCGCGGGCCTTTGTATTGGGCGCTGTAGCATCCGGCACCACGCTGCCAATTTTTTCGAGCGCCTCGCGCAGGCTGGGCTCCTCGCGCTCTTCCATTCCCAAAACAACCGGAATGTGCGGCGTGCGCGAAGCCTCGGGCGAGGGCTCGCGCAAAAACCAGTAACCGCCCGCAAGAACGGCAGAGAGCACAAAGAGGAAACAACCGGCGAGGAGAAGAATTTCAGCGCTCATTCATGCCTCACATCTTGATGTCAAGAATCTTGCGGATGACAAAATGAGCCGCCACCAGACAAAGAATTGCGGCAACCACCATCAGCCGGCCCACGGGATGCTCGGCCAGAATCTCCAAGTGGCCCGGCGAGGCAAAGTGCATCACCACCGCAATGCCCACCGGGATGAGCGTCAAAATGGTACCCGTCATGCGGCCATGGGCGCTGATGGCGCGGATCTCCCCTTCCAGCGAGGACGCCTCGCGCAACGTTTCGGCAATCCGGCCGAGCACCTCGTGCAACTTGCCACCCGTGCGGGTTTGCATCCTCACGCTGGCCACAAAGAGCCGCACGCTCGGCAAGGGCACGCGTTCCGCCAAATGCTCCAAGGCCTCGTCCCAGGATTGCCCCAAGCGCCATTCCTCCAACGTTTTGCGCATTTCGCCCGCCACGGGTGGCAAGCTTTCCGTGGCCACCATGTTCAAGCCCGCGGCGAAAGCATGGCCAGCCCGCAAGGCGCGGCCCAGGCTATCGAGCGCATCGGGAAAGTTTTGATCGAACTGTTCAAACCGCTTCTGGCGCTTATGGCTTACATAAAATGCCGGGGCCGAGAGGGCGACAATTCCCCCGAGCACGATGCCGACCGTGGGCATCCAGGAAAAGCGCGAGAGCACCACGGCAGTGGAGGCGCCGCTCATCAGCATCAACGCCGTATAGCGGCCTGCCGACCAATCGAGGTCCGCCTCTTGCATGTGGCGCTTGGCTTGTTCGACAAAACGAAAGCGCTCCAGCAATTCACCCCAAAAGCCAATGGAAGATAGGCTTTCATCGCGCAGCAGGAGCGGCTCTGCGGAGGCGGCAGCCGTTTCGGTGGCGGCTAGGCGCGAACGCACCAGCACCAGGCCACCAATCACCAAGCCAAAGGTGACGACAAAAAAGCCGAAAATGAGCAGCGGAGCAAGCATGACGACAAACGGGAATTACTGCGCGGCGCGGACGATAACGACCATTTCGCGCGTGGTTCCAAAGCTGGCCTTCGAGACAAGATTGGAGATCAATGCCGAAGCAGCGCCATCGGAGGGAAGGTCGTACCAAATGCCGCGGGCATCTGGCGTTAAGGGTTCAATGCGAACGGTTTGGTTGGCGCGCCGAGTCAAGCGCAAGCGAAGTTCACCGTCATTTTGGGGTGCTTTCCAGGCTACTTCGCCCATAGGGCTCGATCGTAGCCTCGACACCGCGTGCACCTTCGCCTGACTCTTTTGCGTCCATTGATCCAGTTGGCGGGACCAGTCTCCCCCAGAAAATTGCGGCTTTCCCACATTGCTCGCCGCGAGCGTAGGGATGAGTTTTCCGTCCACTTCCACCAGTACCGCTTCCCACTCGCCAGTTGCCGTGGCGGGTAGAGGCTTAAACTTTGACGTTACCTGAGGCACTTCATTTTCCAGCCGGTCGGCCCGGTTGCGCAGGGTGACGCGCAATTGTGCCGAAGCATCCGCCTGCAAAATCTTTTCCGCCTGCGCGGGCGTAGCAAGTACGGTCAAAACCATTTTCGGCGCTTGCCCGGGAACCATGTGCTTGGCGCCCAGCTGATAAACCAGCACGTCTTCGAGCACCGTATGGGTCGAAACTTCCGGCATTTGCCCATAGCGATGCTTCACCCAAACACCCATCAGGTCCACGCGATCCCCGGCTTCGAGCAAATCCACTACCGAAGAAGAATCCGCAATATGGACTGTCACGGCACGCATACCCTTGGGCACTTCGCCCCCCAGCGCAAGGCGGCGGTAGGGCGTGAGCAGGGCGTCGCTTAAAAGCTGGCCATCGGTCACCTTCGCCAGCAGCGTCCGGCCCACCAATTCCTCGGCTTTGGCCGGGCCCGGTGGGGCATTCGGCGCCGAAACAGGGCGAAAATCTCCGGCGTTTACGACGTGGCCTTTGTCAAAATTGCCATTGGCCACCAGACGAGGTTGCGCGGGTCCGGCGGCCTCTGCCGAGCCCCCCGGCAAGTTCGTTCCCTTGGCGTCCATACGGCTAACAATCAACCCATAAAAAATGGCGGTGGCGGCCACGGCAACCACCAGGGCGATGACAACGAGGGGTACGATGTTTTTTTTCATTCGATTGTTTGGTGGGCAGGTTGCGCAAACCTGCCGCCCCAATTGGTTATCGGGCAAAGCCACCCTTTCCTTTAGGAATCTTTGCCTAGTTCGGCCTTCTCCCCATGCCATGCTAGGAATTATGGGACGTATACTTCTGGCCGCGTTGCTGCTTGCGCTCCTGGGCTGTGCGCGCAAACCGCCCCGCTTTTCCACCATTGCCGAAGAATTTGTCTTGAACACGCTCACGTTTCGCCCCAGTCTCGCCACCGCCGCTGGCTACCACCGCCACAACGGGGTGCCGATGGACGAGTTGCTGGATGAGTTTTCCGTGCCGGCGCTCGACCGCCAACGTGCCTATTACCAACGCTTTAAGGCAGGATTACGGCGCGACGTGAGCCGCGAAAAGCTCGCCCCCGAAGACCAGATCGATTTCGACATTGTGCAGCAGCAAATTGCCTTGGGCGAATTTTCCATGAACGAATCCAAAGATTACGCTCGCGATCCACTGCTCTACACGGGCGCCTTCGGCACGGCGCTCTTCGTCCCCTATACCCTCGAATACGCCCCCGAGAAAGCCCGCTTCTACCAGATCTTGAAGCGTTTGGAGCGCTTCCGTTCGCGCGTGGAACAAGCCAAAGACAACCTGCGCGCGATGCCGCCATTTTGGATTGAAATGGCCCGCGCGGCCAACCGGGCCAACCGCGATTTGATTCAGGAATTGCGCGCGAAGCGCCCTCCGGAGATGTCGAAAAAGTTCGATGCCGCAGCCGAGGAAGCCGACCGTGCTTTGGCTGATTTTGATGCCTTCCTGGCCGCCGCAATGCCGGGACCAGCGGAAGGTTGGCGCTTGGGCCCCACGCTTTACGCCAAAAAGCTGGCCTTGGAACACGGCCGCCCCCTTGCGCCCGCGGCCCTGAAGGCAGAAGCCGAAGCCGCCCTTTTGGCTACCCAACAGCAGATGGCCAAGCTGGCGGGCTTCCCCGGAGCTTGGGGCGCGGAAGCCCGGCGCGCGGTGCGCACCAAACTGGACCAGCTTGCCACTGAACACGCCCCCCGCGACCAGTATTTTGCGCAAGCCGAAGCCGACTTGGCCGAAGCGCTAGCCTTTGTCCGCGCCAAGGATTTGCTCCCCCTCGGCGACGTGAAGAATCTGCGCGTTATTGCCACGCCCGCCTTCCAGCGCGGCATTTATGGTGTGGGGGGATTCAACCCCGCACCCGCCATGCAACCCGAATTGGGTGCGCAGTATTGGCTGACGCCCATTCCCAGCGATTGGCCTGCCGAGCGCGCCGAATCGAAGCTGCGCGAATACAACCGCTATGGCTTGAAGTTGCTGACCATCCACGAGGCCATGCCCGGGCACTATGTACAATTTGAAGCGGCCAATCGCTTGGAGCCCCGGGGCCGCCGCCTCTTGCGTAGCGTTTACGCCGACGGTGCTTTTGCGGAAGGCTGGGCTGTGTATGCAACGGAGATGATGCTCGACGCCGGCTATCTGGAGGCGAGCCCGAACCTGCGGCTCACCTTCCTGAAGCAGCAACTGCGCGCTATCAGCAACGCGATACTCGACGTCCGCCTGCACACAGAAAAATGGAGCGAAGACGAAGCGCTGCGCTTCCTGGTGGAAGAAACCTTTCAGGAGGAAGAAGAAGCCCGCGCGAAACTGCAACGCGCCAAGCTTTCGAGCGTTCAGCTCACCACCTACTTCGCCGGCTACCGGGATTTCCGGGCCTTGCGCGAAAAAGTGGAAAAGAAGCAGGGCGCGGCCTTTCGTTTGAAAGAGTTTCACCGCGTGGTATTGGGCTTAGGAGCCATCCCGCTCGCCGCCGCCGAGGCCTATCTCTTAGCGCAATAAGCGCCGGATGCCGCCGGCAAGGACCACTCGCAGAATCGTGTAGCCGGCCAGGAGGCTGGCGCGCCAATTGCCGCTTACCTTCTCTTCGCCCGCCTGACGCAGACCATAGCCCACGGGGATCTCCCGCACACGTAAGCCACAATCGAGCGCGCGCATCTGCATTTCCACGGTCCAACCGTAGCGGCCTTCGCGCAAAGCAAGCATGCGGAGGGCTCCGGCGCGAATGGCGCGGAAAGGGCCAAGGTCGGTATAGGGAAAACCCCAAAACCAGCGCAACAAGGTGGTGGCCAGCCAATTGCCAAATACCTGATGGGAACGTAGTGCGCCCGGGGCCACGCGGCCCTCGCGCTCGCCCAGCACGCGGGAGCCGATCACGAGGTCCGCTTCGCCGTGGGCAATGGGTTCAATCAGCGCTAGCGCCTCGGCGGCAGGCTCGCTGCCATCAGCCTGGAGAAAAACAAGGATTTCGTCGTCTGTGCAGATTTCCAGCGCCGCCAGACACGCGTACCCATAGCCGCGCACTGGTGCCGATACCACCGTCGCGCCTGCTCGCCGCGCAATTTCCGCGGTACGATCCGAACTGGCGTTGTCGGCAACGATGACTTTTGAGAAAATACCAGCGGGTAGCTGTACCAAAGTCTGTTCAATTACGTCTGCTTCGTTATAAGCCGGAATGATGAGCGAAACTCCCGAACCCCGAGAACCTGCCGTTGCGGAAAACGCTGCGCCGCCTTCCCTTGGATTCATGCTCCGGGATTTGGCGTTGAGCGTGTTCATCGCAGTAGGCATTATTTTGTTCTTATACCAGCCCGTAAAGGTGGAAGGCACTTCGATGATGCCGGCCTTGAGCGACCAAGAGCGCATCTTCATTAACAAGTTTACCTACCGGCTGGGCATTGAACGCATTTCGCGCGGCGATACCGTGGTGTTTCTTTATCCCGGCGACCCTTCCAAAAGCTACATCAAGCGGGTGATTGGCGTTCCCGGCGATGTGATTGAAGTAAAGGAGGGCGCCGTTTTCCGCAACGGGGAGTTGCTGAACGAGCCTTACGTGCCACTGGATTATCGCGACCATATCAGCGCCCCGCGGGTGCAGGTTCCTCCGGCCCACTACTACGTAATGGGCGATCATCGCAGCGCATCAAACGATTCGCGCTCGTGGGGAACTGTGCCGGCAGAGATGATTTATGGCAAGGCGGTTTTTGTGTATTGGCCGATCGAACGCCTGGGCGTGTTGAACTAAGCCAACAAACGGCGCTGGGCCAGCATGCCCGGGTGGGCGTACGGAGAATCGCTTTCCTTTACCCCCATGCGGGCCTCCACAAGATCCGCAGCAGCCGCCAACGGTCCACTGGAACAGCCGACTACGGCGTATTCTTCCAGAGCGCGAATCAGTTGGTTGATGGCTTGCTTGCGACGGTGCAAGAGGCGCAGTTCGGTCTCGACCTCGGATTTCCAAGAGGTCTGTTGGGGGAGGGTTTCGCTGTGAAGCATACTTCTGTTGTACTAGTACTTGCCATAGTACTCAAGTAATATCCCTTAAAGATTCGGGACTTTTTTGCGGGTAGTTGCTACCCCGCATATGAGGGTGTATGACTATACCCTACCCCGCCTTCGGCCCCTCGGTGGGCCATGTTAAACTCAAACGAACGCGGCCCCTGGGCGGGAGCAGCGGCACTTCACCCAAGTTCACCCTCATGGATTTTCTCTCTGGACTAAACCCCCAACAGCGCGAAGCCGCGGCCCATGTGGAGGGCCCTTTGTTAATTCTGGCCGGCGCGGGGTCGGGCAAAACCCGCGTCATTACGCACCGCATGGCGAATCTGGTGCACGCGCACGGCGTGCCGGCTTACGGCGTCCTGGCGGTAACCTTCACGAACAAGGCAGCTGCTGAGATGCGCGAAAGGGTGGCGCATTTGCTGGGCGAAACGGGCATGGGCTACGAATCTCCCCTGGTCAGCACCTTCCACAGCTTTTGCGTACGCCTTTTGCGCCGCGATGGGGACCGTCTGGCGCCGCTGCGGCGGGGCTTTGACCGCACCTTCAATATCTACGACGACGACGACCAGATGACCCTGGTGAAGCAGATCTACAAAAGCCTGGGCCTGGACGACAAGTTCCTGCCCTACCGCAACGCCTTGAGCCGCATTTCGCACGCCAAAAGCGCCCAGGAAGGGCCGCAGGAGATGCACTCAAGCGCCCGCGACCCGAAAACCCAAAAGCTCGCCCTGATCTACGAGCGCTACCAGGAACGGCTGCTGGAAGCCAAGGCGATGGATTTCGACGACTTGCTGTTGGAAACCGTGCGCCTGCTGAAGAACGACCAGGAGCTGCGCGAGCTCTATAACCGCCGCTACCAGTTTGTGATGGTGGACGAGTATCAGGACACCAACCGCAGCCAGTACGAATTGATGCGGCTGCTCAGCTTGAGCCACGACAACGTGGTGGCCGTGGGCGACGAGGACCAATCGATTTACTCCTGGCGCGGGGCCGACATTCGCAACATTTTGGACTTTGAGCGCGATTACCAGAACGCGAAGATTATCCGCCTGGAGCAGAACTACCGCTCGACGAAAAACATCATTGAAGCGGCCAGCGCCGTGGTGGCCAACAACACGCAGCGCAAGGGCAAAAACCTGTGGACCGACCAAAGCGCCGGCCCGAAGATTGGCCTCTATGAAGCACTCGATGGCGAGCAGGAAGCGCTCTGGATTGCCGACCGCATCGACAAGGTGCTGGATCGCGACCCGGGCGTGAAGGTGGCTATCCTTTATCGCACCAACTCCCAGTCGCGGCAGATCGAAGAAGCCCTGCGCCGATCCGGACGCAAGTATACGGTGGTGGGCGGCTTAAGCTTTTACCAGCGTGCGGAAATCAAGGATGCGCTGGCCTATCTGAAATTGGTGACCAATCCGGCCGACTCCATCAGCTTCGCGCGCGTGGTGAATACGCCTGCCCGCGGCATTGGCAAAACCACGACGGACGCCATTGAGCAGCGCGCCAACCAGCAACGCACGAGCCTTTGGCAAGCGGCGCGGGAAATGGTGGAAGAGCGGGCTTTGGGGGCGCGGGCCGACGCGGCGCTGGGGCTATTTGTGCAGTTGATCGAGGAATTGCGCAGGCGGCTGGAGACGGACAACGTGCAGGACATGTTGGCGAATATCCTGCACCGCACGGGCTACATCAAAATGCTGGAAGAAAATCCGGCGCCTGAAAACGAAACGCGCCTGGCAAACCTGAACGAATTGCTGAACGCCGCCGCGGAAGCCGCCGAGCGCGGCGAGAGCCTTTCGGACTTCTTGGACCACGCCGCGCTGGTGGCCGATGCCGATAGCGTGGATGAAGGGGCCCAGATATCGCTGTTGACCATCCACAACGCCAAGGGCCTGGAATTTCCCGTGGTGTTTCTGGCGGGCCTAGAAGAGGGGCTATTCCCACACTCCCGCTCACTGGAGAATGAAGACCAAATGGAAGAGGAGCGGCGGCTGTGTTACGTGGGGATGACGCGCGCACGGCAGCAATTGTTTTGCTCCTGGGCCAGGGCGCGGCGGCGCTTCGGCGGGGGCATTCCGGAACCCACGTTTGCTTCACGCTTTCTCGCGGAAATCCCCGAAGAGTACACCGAGAAGCTGTCGCGCGGCCTTGGCATGAGCCCTGGCTTTGGTGGGGCCGCCGGGCGGCAAGTCGACCTGCGGGGCGAGCAATGGGAAGTACGCCAAACCGTGAGCCGCTACCAAACAAGCGGGGCGGCGGACAACATTTCGAGTTTCTTCGGACGGCCCAATTCTTCAAGCGCCGCCCGGCCCATTGCGCGGGATGCAGCGCCGCCCGTTAAAACGCCTCCGCCCTCTGCACCCAAAGCAGCGGCACCCAACGCAGCGGCACCAGCCCGGGTGGTTCCGGTAAACGGCAATCTCTTTGGGACACCCCCAGCGGACACTGCACCTCCGGCCAAGAAAGCAGCGCCCATCAGTAAAGCAGCGCCCACCGGTAAAGCAGCGCCCACCGGTAAGCCTTCCGCGCCATCGAGCACCGGCATCAAAGCGGGCATGACAGTAGTGCATCCCCGTTACGGCCGCGGTACCGTTTTACGCCGCGAAGGGGACGGCGACGACGCCAAGCTGCACGTACAGTTCCCGGGCTATGGGCTGAAGAAGCTGGTGGAGAAATATGCGGGTGTGCGAAGGGCGTAGAATGCCTTCATGCAATCCGCTGCCAAGACAGTAGAGCAGTATCTAGCTGAACTCCCTGAAGACCGGCGCGCCGCCATCGAAGCTGTGCGCAAGGTGATTCGCAAACACAAGGACAAGCGCGTGGAGGAGGGCATGCAGTACGGGATGATTGGCTACTACGTCCCGCATAAGGTTTACCCGGCCGGCTACCATTGCGACCCCAAACAGCCTTTGCCGTTTGCGGCGCTAGCTTCACAGAAAAACTATATGTCCCTCTACTTATTCTGCCAATATGTGCGGGGCGATGGCAATGACGGCGAAGTTTGGTTCCGCGAAGAATGGGCCAAAACCGGCAAGAAGCTCAACATGGGAAAGAGCTGCATCCGTTTTAAGAAAGCAGAGGACTTAGCACTCGATCTGGTGGCCGAAGTTTTGCGGCGTACCTCTCTCGACGAATTTATTGCGCAATACGAGGCTGGCTTAGCCCTTAAACGGTCCCGTTAAATTGCTCGTAATCCAGCCGCCGTAGAAATTGCCCGGCTGCGGGATAACCTCTTCATCGCCCACAAAGCAAGCATCAACGCGGGAAGCATAAACGGCAACATAGCCGGCAAGGGCTTGGTACGGTGCGGAAGGAGTGTCATAGCTCCAACCGGCCTTCGGAGAAACTTTTCCATGAGTTATTAAGTCCCAATACCGGGCTACCCCTTTCCACTCGCAAAAGCTTTGGCCCGCCGCGGGCCGCAGCACGCCGGCAAGAAACGCATCCGGTGGCAGGTAATAAGTAGGCGGGTGCGAGGTTTCCAAAATCCGCATGGCCTGAGAAGTTTGGGCAATGGTTATACCAGCAAGAACGATGCGGATTTCCTGGGGCACGGGCTCCAATCGCGGGGGCCGCGGATAATCCCAGACGGATTCGGGGGCAAGCGACGGCATAACTTATGCCTTCCCCGGTTCTTGGTAGCCAAAGAAGCGGCGGCGCTTGATCAAGTCCGCAATTTCCGGCGGCACCATCTCTTCCCAACTGGCGTCCTGTTCCTTAATGCGGCGCAGCACGTCGCGCGAGAAGATATTCAGCACTTTCTCATCATAAGTGGTGAGTTGCCGGATTTGGCCTTGATCCACTAAGTGACGGTAAAGGTGTTCGAGTTCTTTGGGGACTTCCATGTTTTCGACGGTTACCATCTTTCCCGTATTGGGCTCCCGGTAAGGGTAAACATAGATCCGCATGTTCTTGGTAAAGAGGCGCCCAAAGGCCTCAAGAATACCGCCCTCCAAACCGGTATAGTAATCTTCCTTGAAAAGATCGTAGATACTAATGGCTCCCATAGTCACGGCGATCGGTTCGTTGGTGTAGCGGGCTAAGTAGGCGGCCAAGCGATAGTACTCGAAGTAATCCGAAATCAGAACAGTTTTGCCGGCAGCGCTCAATAGGTCTGCGCGGGCCAAAAAGTCTCGCAGATCCACGTCGCCCGCCCCGCCGGCGAGCAAGTTGCGCATGGTGATTTCCATAAGCTCCACGATGGGCTTACCTTGGATTTCGGGTTCGCTCGAAAACTGCTTACGCGCGCTCTCAAGCAGGTCGATGTTCAGCTTGGTGACAGGGCGGAAACTGCCGCGTTCCACCAGAATTGGTTTCTTGCGCAGTACTTCGCTGGGTTGCATCACTTCGCCCGTGGGGCCAAACATGGCGGCGCCACTTAGGCCCAATTGCACCAGCTTTAGGCTCATCACGCGGTTGTCCACGCGGCGGAACTCGATGCCCTTAAAGTCAATCATGTCGATTTCGAGACGATCTGTCGTTAAGTTGTCGAGCAACGACTCCATCAACTGGAAGGGCGAATGGTGCAAGTAAAACGCACCGTAGAGCAGATTCACGCCCACAATGCCCAAGGCCTCCTGTTGCAGCGGATTCTCTTTGTCGAGCATGCGCACGTGCAGGATGATGTGGTTGTCGTCGTCGTTCGGGTGCGCTTGGAACTTCACCCCCATCCACCCGTGGCACTCCGAATTCCCCTTGAAGCTCATGGCCGCCACGGTGTCGGCAAAGGTGAAAAAAGCGGTATTGTCGCCGCGCGATTGGCCCAGGCGCTCCACGTTCAAGCGGTGCTCATAATCGAGCATCCGCTCCAGGCGCTCGCGAGAGACGTAGCGCTGACTTTTCCCGTAAATCGCATCGCTAACCGTCATATCGTAGGCCGAGATGGTTTTCGAGATGGTGCCGGCCGCCGCGCCCACTTTGAAGAACCAACGCGCCACCTCCTGCCCTGCCCCAATTTCGGCGAAGGTGCCATAGCGCAGGTTGTCGAGGTTGATGGCCAACGCCTTTTGGTGTGTGGTCAATTTCGGGCGTTCGCCCACAAGTACCGCTGGAGAGGAGTTACCCATACCTTTATGATGCCTTGCCGGGGCCGTATGGGTAAGAAGAACTTGGTTGGGATTCTATGACAAAGCCCCGCCGCAGCGTTTGCAATAAACCGCGTCGGGGTCGTGAGCTTTCAGCGCACAATGATCGCAGGCAAGGCGCGGAGAGGTGGGCTTTGAGCGCGTCAATTCCGCAGTCACAATGCCGGTGGGAACCGCAATCACGCCGTAACACTCATCGCTCCATGACAATTTGGCGTCGTCCAGGTCACAATGCCGGTGGGAACCGCAATCACGCCGTAACCGAGAATCATCAGGGCCGAGGCAATGAATTTACCCAGCGCAGTCTTCGGGGCAATGTCGCCGTAGCCGACCGTTGTCAAGGTGACGATAGCCCAATAAATACTCACTGGAATGCTGGTAAAGCCGCCCTCTTCGCCCTCCACCACATACATCAGCGCGCCCACCACCAGCACGATGGTCATTACAAAGCTGACGAACACCGTAATCTTCTTGCGGCTATTCCAAAGCGCTTGCGAGAGCGTTAGCCCCTCGCCCACGTATTCGCCCAACTTCAAAATGCGGAAGACGCGCAAAAGGCGCAGTGCGCGAATTGTAAGCAAGGATTGCGCGCCAGGAACCAGTACGGCCAGATAAGTGGGCACAATACTAAGCAAATCAACGATGCCGAAGAAGCTGAAGACATAGCGCAGGCGTTGCGTAGTAGCCAGGAGGCGCGCCGCATACTCCAGCGTGAACAAGCCCGTGAAGAACCACTCGGCGGTCAGAAGAACCTCCCCCCAACGCGCATGCAATTCCTTCACGCTATCCAGTAAAACAACCACAATGCTGGCCAGAATTGTCCAGAGCAGCAGAATGTCGTAAGCCCGCGCGCCGCTTGTATCATGGCGGAAAATAATCAGGTACAACAGGCGGCGGTAGCGCTCAGGAAGCATTCTTTGGAGGAGTTTTCAGGGGCGGCAGGTTTTCCACGTAAACGGTCCGCGAAGGGAACGCGAAACCGCTCTTGTTGGATTCTACGATGTTCATGATCTTCAGGAGCAGGTCTTCCTGAATGTTGAGAAATTCGTTCCAGTCGCTGGTGAGGATATAGGCAAAGAGCTCGAAATTCAAGCTGGAATCGCCGAAGCCGATGAAGCGGATGCGGCGTGCTTCGGGGTCCACCATGGGGTGGTCCACCAGCAATTGCGTGACCTCGTCGCGGATTCTTGTCAGGTCCTCGGCCTTCGTGCCGTAGGTAACACCAATGGTGTGGCGGCACAGAATCTTGTCGCGATAGCCAAGGTTCTCGATGTTCATGGAGGCAAGCTGGCCGTTGGGGATATAGAGCGCGGTGCGGATGAGCGTGCGGAACTTGGTGGCGCGTAGGCCGATTTCTTCCACCGTTGCGACATTGCCGTTGAATAGGCAGGCGTCGCCCACACGGATGGATTGGTCGCTCAACAGGCTGAAGCCGCCGATCAAATTCTCCAACGTCTTTTGTGCGCCGAGGGCGATGGCAATACCGCCGATACCAAGGCCGGCGAGGGCGGCGGTGATGTCGTAGCCCAGGCTACGCAGTCCCACCAGCACGGCTATCAGGACAACGAAGACCTGTAGCAGGCGGCGTCCCAATTGCACCATGGCTTGCGTGGAAGTGAGCTTGCGGTCGAGCAGGTAGATCCGCGCCCGCTTGTCGCCGTATTCAATCAAGCCAAAGATCAACCACACCACCACGGCAATAAACAGCATGGTGATGACGCGCAAATACATTTGCCGGTAGAGCAACGGCAAGCCTAGCGTTTGGCTTAGGAAGCTGTGCAGCGCCAAGCCAATTAACAGCACCACGGGCAGGGGCGGCTTCACCCCGTCGGCCCATTGCCGGGGAATGAGGCGCATCAGCACACGGCCCAACAGGTAGCCAATGCCCAAGGCCAAAGGCAGGGCGAGCAGAATGGCTAGAAAGATCCACAGGGGGATTTGCAGGACATGGATGTCCAGCAGAGCATGGGGCAAGATGGATTCCACCCAAGGGAAACCAAAGGCTGGGAAGAGCTTGGGAACCGCTTCTACAATATCGCTGCTCAGAAGCCACACCTGGCGGCCGGCGTCGCTAACGCGCACCAGTTCCACGGCGGTCCAAGTGTCGCCTGTAACGATATGGCCAGCCAGTTCCCGCGTCTGATCGAGGCCATCACTGGCGGAACCTTCAGGCTTTGCGCTGAGGGCGTCAAGGTTGCCGGTAAAGCCGCGGTCGAGAATGAAGGAAAGCTGGCGAGCCATTTCCATGCGCTCATCGTCGCGAGGCGTTTGGGAAAACTGCAGGTAAAGCGAGGCTTTGCGCAGGTCGCCCTCGTGGGCGGCGCGCAGGAAACCAAGCAAGCTGCTTTTGGGATTGCCGCGGCCCAACGGATCGGGGCCTTTGGTTTGGCCGTAGAGGCCACAGGCGAGGGAGAGAATCAAAAGAACAAACTGAGGTCTACATCGCATTCCTTTCAAGATAAACTAAGCGGCAGTTATGGAACGACAATCCGCCCACGAGTTTCCCCAAGATCTACTGAATCTGTTTGACCTTTACGTCCACGGCGACATCGATCGCCGCGGCTTTTTGGAGGGCGCGCAAAAATACGCCACGGCGACGGTTTCCGCCGCCATGCTGTTTGAAGCGCTGCGGCCCAATTACGCCTGGGCCCAGCAAGTGCCGCCTACGGACGCGCGCATTAAGACCAGCCGCGAAACGGTGGAATCACCCAACGGTAATGGCAACATCAAGGGCCTCTTTGTGGAGCCGGCCAAGGCCAGCGGCAAACTGCCCGGCGTGCTGGTGATTCACGAGAACCGAGGACTCAACCCTTACATCGAAGACGTGGCGCGCCGCCTAGGCACGGCGAGTTTCCTCGCTTACGCGCCCGATGGCCTGACCAGCGTGGGTGGCTATCCGGGCACCGATGAAGAAGGCGTGCAATTGCAGCGCAAAGTCGACCGCGACAAAATGATGAACGATTTTGAGGCGGCCGCCCGCTGGCTGAAGGCGCACCCGAAGTGCAGCGGCAAGATTGGTGTGGTGGGCTTCTGCTTTGGCGGCGGCGTGTCCAACGCCCTCGCCGTGCGCTTGGGCAGCGACTTGGCGGCGAGCGTGCCCTATTACGGCGCCCAGGCCCCGGCCGCGGACGTGCCCAAGATCAAGGCCGCCATGCTGCTGCAGTATGCCGCCAACGATGCGCGCATCAACGCCAATTGGCCGGCTTACGAAGAAGCCTTGAAGGCCAACAACGTCAAGTACACCATGCACATGTACGAGAACACCAACCACGGCTTCCACAACGACACCACGCCGCGTTACGACGAAGCTGCCGCGAAGCTGAGTTGGGAACGCACGCTGGCCCACTTCAACCAATACCTGCGCTAGAGGAGCCCTGCCATGAACCGCCGTTCTTTTCTCAATACGCTCGCCTCCACTCCGTTGGTCGGCGCAGCCGCCGCTCAAAACAAAAAGCCAAATATTGTTTTGATCATGTCGGACGATATGGGCTACAGCGACCCGGCCTGTTTCGGTAGCGAAATTCGCACGCCCAACATTGACCGGCTGGCGAAGAACGGCGTTAAGTTCACGCAGTTTTACAACACCGCCCGTTGTTGCCCCACGCGCGCCAGCCTGATGACGGGGCTTTATGCCCAGCAGGCCGGCGTGGGCCACATGGTGGACAACCCCAAAGCCTTCCCCGGCTACACCGGCGACCTGCGCCGTGATACGCCCACCATTGCCGAAGCACTGAAGCCGGCGGGCTACAAGTGCTACATGTCCGGCAAGTGGCACGTTACGCCCGTCACGGCATCAAAGCACAACTGGCCCCGCCAGCGCGGCTTCGACCGCTACTTCGGCATCATTCATGGCGCCAGCAGTTTCTACGACCCCGTCACCCTCAAACTCGACAACGAAGAAGTTGATCCCGAAGGCAAAGACTTTTACCTGACCGACGCCTTCGGCCAACACGCCGTGAAGTTCATTGACGAGCACCGCACAGACGACCCCTTTTTCCTCTACCTACCCTTCACTTCCCCGCACTGGCCCATGCACGCGCTCGAAGAGGACATTGACCGCTACCGGGGCCGCTACAAAATGGGCTGGGACAAACTGCGCCTGGAACGCCACGAACGCATGAAGCAATTGGGGCTGGTGGACCCAAAGTGGAAGCTGACACCGCGCGACGAAAAAGTGCCTGCCTGGAACGACGCGCCCAATAAAGAATGGCAACAGCGCCGCATGGAAGTCTATGCCGCCATGATTGACCGCATGGACCAGAACATTGGCAAAGTGATGGGCGCGTTGGAACGGAAGGGGCAACTCGACAACACGCTCATCCTCTTCCTGCACGACAACGGCGGCTGCGCTGAGGGCATGGGCACCACAGGTAACGCCATTCATTTCCCGCCGAAAACGCGCGATGGCCGCGTGGTGCGGCGCGGCAATTTGCCGGAGTTGATGCCTGGTCCCCGCGACACCTACCAAAGCTATGGCGCGGAGTGGGCCAATACCTCAAATACCCCCTTCCGCCTATATAAGCATTGGGTGCACGAGGGCGGTATCTCCACGCCCCTCATCGCACACTGGCCCGCGGCAGTCAAAAACGCCGGACGCTGGGAGCGTACCCCGGGCCACCTAATTGACGTGATGGCCACCGCCGTCGACATTGCGGCGGCGCCGAAGCCGAAGTTGATGGAGGGCAAGTCGCTCGCCCCCATCCTGCGTGGCCAGCGCCGCGCCGCCCACGATGCGCTCTTTTGGGAGCACGAAGGCAACCGTGCCGTCCGCGAAGGCGATTGGAAGCTCGTCAGCCGTTTCCCCGGCCAATGGGAACTGTACGACCTGAAGGGCGACCGCACCGAGATGAACAATGTCATTGCCGCGCAGCCCAAGGTGGCCGCGCGCTTGGAGACGAAGTACAAGGCCTGGGCCCAGAGCGCCGGCGTGGTGGATTGGGAAACCATTCGCCAGTCCCCGCGCGTCGAAGCGCCCGTGCCTGGCGGAGAGTAGCGCAAGCGCTAGTGTATGTGACCAGACGACGCTGGATTTTCCCCGTCCGCTTCGTCTTCCGTAAAGAAGATGGGCTCTTTGCCCGCCGCTTCGAGGCGCATATCGAGCGCCAGCTGCACGTTCGTAGTTTCCGATTGCGACAAGCCGCCTGCTTCTTCGTCAATCTTCTTCAGCAGGCTGCGCATGCGGCTGGGCGAAATATCCGAAGGCGTGGCCATGGCGTAAGCGAACAGTGCATCGTCGCGCAACTCAGAATCGCGCAACAGCGCACGCAGCTTCGCCAGCGCCGTCTTGTCCCCCATCACGCCCGCGCCCCGTACGGCTTGGCGCACCACCTCAACATCTTCGTCGTCCAAATAGGCGCCAAAGGCGGAAGCGTAAAAAGGTTCGCGGCTGCGCCACATAGCGGAAACGGCGTCAGCCTTGGCGTCGGGATCGGCCAGAAACTCCGTAATATATGCCTTCAAGCGGGGCAGCGGGACATCGGGCAAGAGCGTGATGAGCGCACCCACGCGAACCTGCGCCGGCAAGTCCTCGTCGGCCAGGGCCGCAATGGCAGCCTCCCGCACTTCTGTCACTTGCGACAAGCGGTGGAGCGCGCGCCAGGCGCCGGCACGCAAGGGCAATTCGGGCGAGTCTGCCGCCATGGCTAGCAGCGGCGCCGCAAAGTTGGCCGGCAGATCCACGTCCTCCAAAATGTCCAGCGCTTCCAGGCGTACTTCTATCTCTTCGTGTCCGGTGGCCGCGGCGAGAATTTCTTCGTCCGTCATCACATCAAACACCGGTAACGCAAATTCCGGGTACTCTTCGCGCGGCTGGAACGGGAGCGTTTCCGGTGCGGCAGGACGGTGCTTCAGCGTCTCAATGGCAAACTCAAGCTCGCGGTTTTGGCCCACCTCGCTCAAGTATTTTGAGAGCACCGGCACCAGCGCGGGGTCGCCATAAAGACCGGCCAGAATGGCGCCGTCTTCCATATCGAACTCCAGGCGCTCGGTAATCATTTGCGCAATGCGCGGGTCGTGCAGTTCCAGTCCGGCCAGCAGAAAGGCAATCTCGCTCGATTCTTCTTCTTCAAGCGAGCGGTAAATTTCCAGCAGCGGCTCCACCGCGCGCGCACCCGCGCGGCGCAACAAGACCGGCAGGCTTTCCGGAAACTCCGTATACCCTTCGCGCAGCAGCTTCAGGATGTATTCGAGCGGATCCACTTCGGGCAGCGCCGTCAGCAGGTGCAGGACATCTTCATCTAACTCCAGGCGCGAATCCGCAGGGGGATTTAGGCCATGGGCCAAGAGCGCCGGACCCGCTTCAGCCGGGCGGCTCAGAATAGCGTCATAAACGCGCTGGTCAAAACCAATGCGCCCAAGGGCCACTTCGTGCAGAAGTTGCGCCACGGGCGCAGAGGAGTATTGCGATGGATTGAGCATTTAGTAAACGGCACGGCCGCCGGAGGCATCGTAGGTTTGGGCCGTGACGAAACTGGCGTCGGGGCTCGCCAGGAAGTGTACCACTGCGGCGATCTCTTCCGGCTCTCCCGTACGGCGCATGGGGATCTTCGAGGTCATGTAGTCCACTTGTTCGGGCGTGAGTTGCTCGAGAATCTTGGTGCGCACCACGGCCGGCGAAACGGAGTTCACGCAAATCCCTTCCGTGGCTACTTCCTTGCCTAGACTCTTGGTAAAGCCAATGAGGCCGGCCTTGGTGGCCGAATACGCGCTCATGTTCGGGTTGCCTTCCTTGCCGGCAATGCTGGCAATGTTGACAATGCGCCCGTAGCGGCGGCTCTTCATGGCAGGCAGCACGGCGCGGCAGGTATAGAAAGGCCCGTTCAGATTCACGGCCACGCAGAAGGCCCAATCCTCGTCGGTCTGTTCGGTCACCGGGGCGGCCTTGCCGGCCACGCCCGCGTTGTTCACCAGAATGTCAATGCGGCCCGTGCGGGCAAGCACCGTTTCCGCCATCGCTACGGCACTGGAAGATTGGGTGACGTCCAAGGCCACAGCGAAAGAATGATGGGGAAGCGAAGCAGCCACTTGTTCGGCAGCCTCCAGGTTCAAGTCCGCCACGACGACGGTGGCCCCCGCGGCGGCCAAACGGCGGGCAATTACCTCGCCAATGCCGGTAGCCGCGCCGGTCACGATGGCCGTTTGGCCATCCAGGTTGAAATAGGTTGCCATGGGCTTCGCCTCCCCTTGCTTGGGCTAGTTGTGTTTTGTCTTACTCTTCTTTTTTCACGTTCACCGTAACCTCAAGCGCCACGTTCTTGTGCAGCTTGAGCGTCACCTTGTGCTCGCCAACGGTTTTGATGGCATCGTCAAGGTGAATCTTCTTACGGTCAATCGTGTAGTTCTTTTCGGCCAATGCATTTTCAATGTCCATGGCCGTAACGGAACCAAAGAGGTGGTCTTCTTCGCCTGCTTTGCGGGTGAACTCGAGCGTCAGACCGGTCATCAGCTTGGCCAGCGCTTCGGCATCGGCTTGCACCTTCGCTTCTTTGCGCAGCCAGCTTTGCCGCTCCTGCTCGACGATCTTCTTATTGGCTTCCGTGGCAGGCACGGCCAGGCGGCGGGGAATCAAAAAATTCCGCGCGTAGCCGGGCTTTACCTTCACCACTTCGCCGCGCCCACCGAGGGTTTCAATTTCTTCGCGGAGAATGACTTCCATTAGCGCATGCCTCCTTCCGGCGTTGCGTAGGGCAGCAGAGCAATGCTGCGGGCGCGCTTGATGGCGGTGGCCAAACGGCGCTGGAATTGCGTCGAGGTCCCGGTCAAGCGGCGGGGAATGATCTTGCCACGCTCGCTGATGTACTGCTTCAAAAGGTCGACATTCTTATAGTCGATGTAATCGATCTTCTCAACCGAGAAGCGGCAAACCTTCTTGCGACGGAAATACTGCTTCTTGTTGGTCAGGTTGGCTTTGTCGCCGCCTGTGGGGCGCATGGAGGCCGCAATCGGGCGTCCTCCTTTTCCTTCTGCCATGGGGAATCTCCTTTCTTAATCCTTGGTTTCGCTGCTATTCCGCCGCCGGAGCAGCATCGGAGCCAGCAGGTGCGGTAGCAGGTGCGCCAGCAGGTGCGCTAACGGGTGCGCCAGCAGAGGGAGCGCCGGGCACCGGGGCTGCCGGTTCGGCAGGCAGTACAGGGGCGGGAGCGCCCGGAGCCGCCGCACCGGGTATCGCAGCGCCGGGCATTGCAGCGCCGGGAGCCGCCGGTTGGGCCGGAGCCGCCACCGGTTGTGGCCGCCGCGCCAGACGCTTTTCGCGCTTCAACTTCCGCTTGTTGGCCCACTTCATGTCTTCGTCCAGGCGCACCGTGAGGTTCTTGATGACCAGGTCGTTCACGCGCAGGCGGCGCTCCACTTCCTTAATCACCTCACCGGGGGCTTCAAACTTCAACAGGATGTAAAAACCCTCGTTGTAGCGGCCAACTTGGTAAGCCAAGCGGCGATTGCCCAGCTTTTCGCTGGACTCCAATTTGCCACCGCCCTCGGTGATGACCGTTGTCAGCTGTTCCACCAGCGGATCAATCAACTCATCCGTCGAGTCGGGTTTTACGATAAACATTTCTTCGTAAAGTCTGAGACTCATGCTTGTTCTTCCTTCGTGCGGGAGGCGCGGCGGTTAACTGCCGCCATGGCCTTTTCGACGCCTCCGTTGATTATGGTCTCCACAGCTTGCGCTGCATCGTCCAGCCAAAGATCCAATTGGGTGCGCAGGGCCTTCGACAGCGGCGCCAGAACATAATGCTTGGCCATGGCGCCGAGCACCACCGCCTCGCCCGTTTCGGCATGGCCGGGGTTGATGCCCATACGAACCCGGATAAAGTCTTCCGTACGGAGGGCGGAGATGATCGATTTCACTCCGTTGTGTCCGCCGGCCGAACCGCGTTCCCGGATGCGCAAATGCCCCCAGGGAAGCGCCAGTTCGTCAAAAACAACAATCAAATTGGCGGCGCTCATTTCGTACTTCGCCAACAACTGCGCCACCGCCGGGCCGCTAACGTTCATGTACGTCTGCGGCTGAGCCAATACCAGGCGCTGGCGGGAAGTTTCCGCAATCCCTACCAGGCTTTGGCATTCGGGACGGGAAAGCTTCGCGTTGTGCCGGGCGGCCAATCGCTCCAGCGCCAAAAAACCAACATTGTGCGGCGTCCAATGGTATTGCGGCCCGGGATTGCCCAAACCCACGATCAGCCAATTGGAGTCTGCCACAGGAACACCCTAAAACGGCTTAGCAGGAAGCGGCATCAGGCCGCCCTCTCCGCCAGCCTACTTCTTCTTTGCCTTGTCACCACCAGCGGCATCGGCATCTTTCTTGCCCTTCTTCGCCACTTCGGGTTCCGCCGCGGAGGCGGCCGTCACTTCTTCCACCTTCGGCGCCACCACGTGGCTAATCACGCTTTCCGGGTCCGAAAGCAGACGCATGGAACCGGTCAAAGGAATGTCCTTCGCGCGCAGTGCTTCGCCGAGCTTCAACTCGCGCACGTCCACGGTGAAGTTCGCGGGAATTTCGTCCGGCAAAACTTCCAGCACGATTTCGCGGTTCACCATTTCGTACAAGCCGCCCTGCGTTTTGACGCCAAAGGGTTCGCCCGTGGTGAGAACGGAAACGCGCGCCGTGAGCTTCTTGCTCAAATCAATGCGCTGGAAGTCCACGTGCACCAGATGGCTCTTCAAGGGGTGCGATTGCCAGTCCTTGATCATGACGGGCGTTAGGGCGCCCGCCACGTCCAGGTTGAAGATCGTGTTGTGGCCCGAGTCGGAATGAAGAATTTTGTTCACTTCCTTCGGGTCGACGGTTACGGCCTGCGGGTCCTGCCCAATGCCGTAAATGACGGCGGGGCTCTTTTTGGCCACCCGCAGGCGGCGGGCGGCGTTCTTGCCGCGCGTTTCGCGGAGGTCCGCCACGAGAGTGATGTCTTTACGCATAGTGTTCTGCCTTTTCTAAACTGCCTAACTGGCCTTTCTGAAATCGATTAGCCGGAAATTGCCTGGCGTCCCCTTACTCAAAAAGGACGCTAATACTGGTTTCGCCATGGATGGAGTCGATGGCCCGCGCCAAAAGCTTGGCCACGGAGAGCACGCGGATTTTCTCCGATCGCGCCGATGCCGGACTCAGTGGAATACTGTTAGTGATAATTACTTCTTTCAGGTGCGGAGAAGACTCAATCCGCTCCACCGCCGGACCGCTCAACACACCATGCGTGGCGCAGGCGCGCACCGTGGCCGCGCCGTGCCGGGCCAGCGCTTCGGCGGCTTTCGAAAGCGTTCCCGCGGTATCGATCAAATCGTCGACGATCAAACAATTCCGCCCCTGCACTTCGCCCACAATGTTCATCACTTCGGCTACATTGGGCTGGTCGCGGCGCTTGTCAATAATTGCCAGCGGCGCCTGCAGTCGCTTGGCAAAGGCGCGCGCGCGTTCGACACCGCCGGCGTCGGGGCTGACCACGGTCAGATCCTCAATCGGGTTTGCCTTGAAATGGTCCAACATCACGGGCGTGACGAAAAGGTGGTCTACCTGAATGTCGAAAAAGCCTTGAATCTGCGCCGCGTGCAGGTCTAAGGCCAGCACCCGGTCGGCGCCCGCACGCTCAATTAGATTCGCCACCAGGCGCGCGGAAATGGGCACGCGGGGCTGGTCCTTACGGTCTTGCCGCGCATAGCCAAAATAGGGGAAAACGGCGGTAATGCGGTCGGCCGAGGCGCGCTTCAGGGCGTCGATGATCAGCAGCAGCTCCATCAAATGGTGATTTACCGGCGAGCAGGTGCTTTGGATGACAAAAACATCTGTGCCGCGCACGTTCTCGTGCACCTGAATCCAGGTTTCCCCATCGGCAAAGGTCTTCACCGAGGTGCGCGCCAATTGCACGTCCAACTGCGCACAGATCTCCTCAGCCAAGGCGAGGTTGGAGTTGCCCGTTAAAATTTTGATGCGATCGAAGCGCATGGTTTTGGTTTCGTAGGCCTCAAGCAAGAAATCAGCGGATCGAGGCGCGCAAACGAAACTTCACCATCCGAAGGAGGGAAGAAACTCATTTCCTATGCATGGCACGTTCGTTTTGGCGACGATTACTTTGGACTTTATGCCCTGGAGCCAATTATCCTGTAACCGCCACGTGCCTCGATGTAGTGCGACCGAAGCCGCATGGGTTGCGCCAAACTACAGCACAACCTTTTCAGTGTGCCAGAGCGGCGGGCGGTGTGTCAAATGGGTGACCAAGAAGGAGAGCGCCCCCACTGACTGCCGCAGGAGCGCCGCTTACTGCCGCAACAACGCGTCCACGCGCTCGGCCAGGCCGGAGGATTGGCTAGCCGCTTGCCGCAGAGATTGGCGGACGTTTTCCATTCCGCTGGCTTCAATCCAAACCTCTACGGCCCAAAGCGCGTAAGCGTAGGCTGAAGCGGCTTGCGCGCCACTTAACCCGCCCCAAGGACCGGCCATGCGTGCCAGGGGCGGCAACTTCCCTTCCCGCAAGGCTTGGCGCAGAGCGCGTTTGGTGTCCATAGGCAAGCGGACGCCGCTCAAATATTGCGCCAACCCTTCGTGCAGCCATGTGGGGTGAGCGCCTGTTCTTGCCACGCAAGCGTGCACAATCTCGTGCGCGAAGACTTCGCGCATCTTTGGGCCTACGCGGCTGCGCTCATAAACCAGCGGCACCTGGATGCGCCCATCGAACAGACCGCCCGCCCAGGGGGCGTGCCCCTGTGCTTGCCAAACATCAAGCGGCAGAACAATGGTTTCGATTTTCGCGCCGATGACGCAGCCCAGCTCGTGGCGGATGCGGGCGTATTCCTCGTCAAGGGCGTCTAACATTTCCCGCGCCACGGTGGGGGAGACCTGCGCGCTCGGGTAGCGCAGGGTCAAATCTACGGACGAGGTTTGGGAGTCCTGCGCGAGCAGAAAAAGCACAACAAGCCACATGCGAAAGAAATCGACATTTCGGAACGAGAACTTTGGCCCGTTCGTCGTATAATTGCAGGAATTTATCGGCTCGGCCGATATGTCAGTTTAGTGACCGCGAGGTGTCTTATGGAAATCTTAGGCGAACGCAAATTCGTGGAGATTCCCGGGGACCGTACGCACGAACTGCCCCCGTTGCTAGTCCGTTCGACGCCCACCCGGCGAATGGAAAAGATGATGTCGATGGCTGGGGAGGTGCTGGAAGCGGGCGATGTGCTGCAACATCCCGCCATTCCGGACCCCGCGCTGGAGTTGGATTACGAGCGACGGCGCATGGACTTGGCGCTGAACCTGGTGGACCAGTACCTGCATTTTCAGCATTACTGGGCCTGGGGCGATTCGATTCTGGAATGGATCCGCCAGTGCGAAATGACGTTTGAGACGCGGCCGGACTTGCGCCCTTTGCTGCGCGCGGACCTTTGGCCCCACGCCGGACGGAAGAGTTTCGTCACGCTCCTCGAAGACAAGGCCAAGCGCATCCCCTCGGTTGAAGGTGTGCCGCTCGAAAGCGCCGTGGGCTTGCGCCTTACCTTCCGGCATTTCCCGCCGCTCGGCTGCTTCAGCGACCAATCGCTGATGTACCTCAACGGGTCGCTGGCGCAATCGGCCTTTGCAACCTGGGCCAAGATGAGCGGCGACCCGGTGAACGATCTGCCGCCGGAGCGCTTCCATTTTGACGTCGTAACGATGTAACTCCGATAGACGGAAAAGCAATTCTGGTAGGCTGAAAGGTCGTATGACCTTAGCCATTGTGGGCCTTGGATTCATGGGGGCCACGCACCTGAAAGCCGCGCGGGCAATCGCGGGCCTTGACCTTGCCGTTGTCTCGCGCGACGCCAAAAAGCGCGCCGGAGATTTGTCCTCCGTGGCGGGCAACCTGAGCGGTTTTGAAAGCTCCGCCGATTTCACTGGCATTCGCACTTTTGCTTCCTTTGAAGAAGTATTGGCCGATCCGGGCATCGACGCAGTAGACCTCTGTCTACCCACCGCCATGCACGAGCCCTTCACGATTGCGGCCCTGCGCGCGGGCAAGCACGTGCTGGTGGAAAAGCCGATGGCCATCAGCGTGGACGCTTGCGAGCGTATGATTGCAGAGGCCAATGCCGCCAAGCGCGTGCTGATGGTGGCGCAAGTGCTGCGCTTCTTTCCGGCCTACATGGGCCTGAAGCACTGGATTGCCAGCGGCGCCAGCGGCCCCGTACGTGCTGGCTTCTTCCGCCGCCGGACAGCGGCGCCAGGGTGGGGACCCTGGTTGAGAGATAAGCAACAATCGGGCGGCGGTGTGTTCGATCTGCTGATCCACGATATCGATATGGCGCTCTACTGCTTTGGCGTGCCTGATCGGGTAAGCGCCACCGGTTACGAGGCGCTCGAAAAACAGGTGGATGTCATTAGCGCCGAGCTTTTTTACGAAGGCTTCACGGTCAGCATCACGGGCGGCTGGTACCACGAGGGTTTCCCCTTCTCGATGGAGTTTCAAGTGACCGGGGAAGCCGGTACGGTGGACTACCACCTGCGCGAACCCAAGCCCTTGCTCTACCAAACGGGGCAAGCCGTGGCGGCAGTCGAGGCAGGAGAAGTGGATGGTTACCAGGCCGAAATTGCCTATTTTGTGGAATGCGCGCGCACGGGCCAAGCCCCCGCGCAATGTTCGCCCGAAGATTCCCGCCGCGCCGTGGCGCTGGCCAATTTGCTTTTAGATTCTCGTTCTCAACAAGGAAAGGTACTGGAATGCCGACTTTAAGTCCGTTGGAAGTTGGGGTGATTTTTTGGGCGAACAACACGCAGACGCCCGCGGAGCAGTTGGCCGCCTTGGCAAGCATGGGCGTACGATGCGCGCAAGTGGGCATCAGCGGGGACTTTGTGCTCGAAGGCCAAGCGCAGGCTTGGAAAGAGGCGGCGGAGGCGGCTGGCTTCACGCTACTGACAGTTACCGGCGCTTACGCCGGCGAGGACTATGCCGACATCCCGACGGTGGAGCGGACTGTGGGTTTCATTCCTGCCGCAACGCGGGCCGAACGCGAAGCCCGCACGCTGGCGATGGTGGAATTTGCCGCTGCGGCGGGAATTCCCGTCTTTGCCTGCCACGTTGGCTTTGTGCCCCACGACAAGACGAATGCGGACTACATTGCAGTACAAGCTATGGTGCAGCGGATTTGCGACGCTTGCGCCGCCCACGGCATGAGCTTTCACCTTGAAACCGGGCAGGAGCCGGCCGATGTGCTGCTTTCTTTCCTCGAAGACACCAAACGCGAAAACTTGGCCATCAATTTCGACCCCGCCAACATGATCCTCTACGGCACCGGCGACCCCATTGAGGCGATGGAAGTGCTGAAAGGGCGCATCCGCAGCGTGCACGTAAAGGACGGCGATTGGCCCGACCCGGCCAAGCCCGGCACCTTGGGCACGGAAAAGCCCTTGGGCGCGGGTAGCGTGGGGATGGAGCGTTACCTTGCCAAGCTGAAGCAAATTGGCTACACGGGTCCGCTGGTGATTGAGCGGGAGGGTACGGACCCCGAGCGCTGGAAGAGCGACATGGCCGTGGCCATCCCGATGATCCGCGGCTTGGCAGGGTAAGTTTGGCGGGGTAAATCCAGGGCGCCGCGCTAGGCAATCTATTCGCCTATTCGCTCGGAATTCCGTTCTCATCAAAGCCGATGATGTCCTCGGGCGAACGCGTATCCTGATCTGCTAGCGAAGCACAGCGTCTCCCGATTTCCATTAATGCTTCCGCTTCTGGCCCCAACGTAGTGGCGGAATCTTTGGGCAAGAGTTCGTTGTTTCTGGGGTTTCGCGGTTCCTGCATCGCAACCTCAATATTCACACAACCGTCACGCCGGTCGGAAGAAAATACAGGTATGCGCCTCTTGCTCCTTTTCTTCAGCCTTGTGCTTTTGCTTCTTGCTCAGCCTAAGCGGCGTCCCTTGGTGGTGGTCAGCGTTGATGGTCTGGACCAGCGCTACCTGCGGGACGCGGACAAAGTGGGGCTGAAGATTCCGACCATCCGCAAGCTGATGCGCGAGGGCGAAACGAGCGCCGGAGTGGTGGGCGTGGTGCCGACGGTAACCTGGCCCTCGCACACGACATTGGTAACCGGGGTGCGGCCCGCCGAGCACGGCATTCTCGGCAACCGGCGTCCGCGGGGCGAAACGGGGGACTACTATTGGTTCGCCAACATGATCAAAGTGCCCACGCTTTGGCAAGCCACGCGACAGGCCGGCTTGAAGAGCGCCACCATCACTTGGCCCGTCACCGTGGGCGCGGACGTGGACTTTAACCTGCCCGAATACTTTCGGGGCCGCGACGGCGGCAGCATGGATTATGTTTCCATCTACGAGCGCGCAACTCCGGGATTGGTGGAAAAGATAGAGGCCTTTGACTCCAGCTTCAATCAGACCTGGGTGGACGACCGCACCCGCACCTTGGCCACGGTGTACCTGTTGAAACAGGAGCGGCCGGACCTGATCCTGCTGCACCTAGTCGACCTGGATAGCGAGAGCCACATCTACGGCCCGTACACCAAGGAAGCTTACGCGTGCCTCGAAAAGACGGACGCCTACATTGCCGAAATCCTGGCCGCGGCGCCGAAGGATTACGTGATTTCCTTGACCAGCGACCATGGCTTTGAGCGGGTGGACCGGGAGATTAACAGCACGGGGTTTGGCGTGAAGCTGGGAGGGTCGCTGAAATTCCGCGTCTTCGGCGGCTTACTGTTTCCCGAAACGCCGGAAACGCGCGAACGTGTGCTGCAGAGCGGCATCCTGGGCCGGGAAGTGCCACGGGAGGAGATTGCCAAATTTGCACCGGAACAACTGGGTCCCAACTTCCTGGGCGCCTTTGAGCCGAAGCGGAACGAGGGCTTTGCCTACGGCGCACTCGCGAATACAGAGCTTTACCTGCCGCCGCACGAGAAAGGCAACCATGGGTTTTGGCCGGGCTTGCCGGATTACCGCAGTGTGTTTGTGTTGTGGGGGCCGGGCATTCGTCCCGCGAAAAAGCCCGAGATGCGTATGGAAGAAATTGCCCCGCGTTATGCGGAGATCCTGGCCGTAAAGCTGGGACGCTAGACTGGAAACTTATGCGGAAACCCTTGTTGGCGGCGAACTGGAAAATGTTCAAGACCCCCGCCGAGACGACGACTTTTTTTGATGCCTTTCTTCCTTTGGTGAAGGACGCGGCGCATGCGGAAATCGCCGTATGCGCTCCCTTTGTTGACCTGCCGGCAGCGGTTGCCGCTACGGCCGGCACGAACGTCGCGGTGGGCGGGCAGAACCTCTATTGGGCTAAGGAAGGCGCCTTTACGGGCGAGATTTCGGGCCCGATGTTGAAGGCCGTGGGTTGCCAATGGGTGATTGTGGGCCACTCCGAACGGCGGCAGTATTTTGGCGAGACGGACGCAAGCGTGCTGGAGCGGACGCGTGCGGCGCTGGCGGCGGGCCTGGGCGTGATTCTGTGTGTGGGCGAGATGTTGACCGAGCGCGAAAACGGCGAAACTAACGCCGTGCTGGCCACGCAGTTTGCGGGCGGCGTTGCGGGGTTAACGCCTGAGGAATTTGCCGGCATTGTGATTGCCTACGAACCGGTTTGGGCCATTGGCACGGGCAAAACGGCTACGCCCGCTATGGCGGCGGAGGCGCACGCCAGCATTCGCAGCCTGGCCGCGGATGCCTTTGGCGCGGAAGCAGCCGAGCGCCTGCGCATTCTCTATGGCGGCAGCGTGAAGCCGGACAATGTCAAGGCGCTGATGGCCGAAGTGGAAATCGATGGCGCGCTGGTGGGCGGCGCTTCGCTGGACCCGGCCAGCTTTGCGAAGATCGTGAACTTTGAAGGCTAAGGGTTCGCTTTCTTCGTATCTGCTTTTCCCGTCCTTGCAGCAGCGCGCGCAGAAGCCGCCGTGGCTAAAAGAAGAAATAGCTGCAGTGGGGTATCGGAAAAACGTTGGAAGCCGTGGTGCAGGTAAAATTGCGCTGCTTCTTCGTCCTTTGCGTCCACAATAAGTGCAAAAGTCGCAAGCGGACTTTCTAAGATCCTAGCGAGCGCATCGGCGAGCAAAGCTGCTCCCAATCCCTGGCCTTGGTAGCGTCGATCAACGGCCAAACGTGCCATGCGTGCAGCCGGGATGGTTGGGTAGCGTGGCAATTTCTTCTGAATCTCCAGCGGCAAATCGGGTATAGGAATCGCGGCTGCAGACAGGGTGTAATAGGCGGCAACGGCTTCCATCGCACGATCGATTGCAACAAAATAAGTGGCCACGCGACGGCGAGCATCCTGGGAAGCCCGGGTCTTCAGATAGTCGTTAAGACTGGATTGTCCACAATCAAAAGTCGCGCGCTGGTGCGAATCGTTCAGCAACTCGATGCGATAAGGAGCAATCATTCGTTGCCGACAAGAGTTTGGCGCTTCTGAAATGCTTTGCGAAGCGCAGGCTTAGGCTTCGTAGTCTTCAGGAGCGCCGTCGCAAAGGCAAGCTGATCGGCGCGGGAAAGCTCTATCCGCTGGGCATCGGCGATGGCCTTCTGCGCGGCGGTGCGGGCGGCGGTGACAATAAAGTCGGTTAGCGATCTGCCTTGCAAATCCGCCGCTTCCCTCAGCAAAGCATAAGTTTCCTGGGGAAGGCGGGCTTCCAGACGGGCAAGTGGAGCTTTTGTCGCCATACCCGTATTGTACGGCAACGTGCCGTACTAATCTACTCCACCTTCTTCGCAGGCATCTGGCGGCCGCCCTGCTCCAGCACTAGGCCCGTCACCTTGCCGTCCGCGCCGCGCTGGATGCGTAGGGTGGCGGGCATCAGCTTCGGGAAGAGCACATCTTTGGCCTCCGCGAAAACGGGAATCGGCGGCTGCTTGGTGGCTTGGGTGATCAACTGCTTTCCTTCCAGCCGGATGCTGAGGCTGAAGTCCGGTGTCAGTTCGTAGCGGCCGACGTATTCCTCGAGCACGCTTTCCTCCAGCGACACTTCCTTGCGCTCCTTCGGCATCTCGGGGCTGCCGCCCACCGCGAGAGCCATTAAGCCCGGCATCACTTCATTGCCAGGAATGTCTTCAAAGTTGGCCAAGGCCACCACGGCCGTGCCCTCGTCGGTGAAACGCGTGAACAAAGAGACGAAGCCGTTAATGCCGCCATTGTGGCCATCCGTGGCTTTGCCCTGAAATGGCCGCAAACTGGTGCCGTAGCCATAGCCGCCCTTTACCTCGGTCAACATCAACTTGCGGCTGGCGGCGGAGATCACTTTGTTGGCCGCCAAGGCGCGGTCCCAGGCCAGCAAGTCCGGGGCAGTGGAAACAACGGCCCCCGCCGCGCCGGGAATGCGCATGTCAATCGGCTGGGCCGGGACGGGATTTCCCCCGTTGCCCCGGTAACCGCGCGCCCGCTGCGGCAGATTGTCGTTCGTGCCCTCCAGGCGCGTGGAACGCATACCCGCCGGCTCGAAAATATGTTTCGTGAAGTATTGGCCCAGCGGCTCGCCGCTGACCTTTTCAATCACCAGACCCAATAGCAGGTAGCCCGTATTCGAATACTCAAACTTCTCGCCGGGAGTGAATTCGAGTGGCATTTCCCAAACCAATTTCAATTGTTCGTGCGCCTCGGATGGCAAGTTCATAATGCCGGCGTATCCGGGTAGCGAAGTGAAGTTCGCCAAGCCGCCCGTGTGGCTCAGCAGGTGGTGCAAGGTTAAGGGCTTCCAAGCGTCTGCGCAACGGGGCAGATGTTGGCAGGCGGAGTCGCTCAACTTTAGCTTGCCTTTTTCCGCCAGTTGCAGAATCGCCGCGGCGGTGAATTGCTTGGTAATGCTGCCAATCCGGAACTGTGTTTCGAGAGTATTGGGGCGCTTGGCTTCGTAATCTGCCATGCCGTAACCTTTGGCAAACTCAACCTTGCCATCTTTGGCAATTAACACCACGCCGCTGAATTTGCCTTGGCGAGCAAGTTCGGTGAAGAAGGGGTCGGCTTTCGCAGCCAGGTCTTGCCCGAAGGCGGCAACCGTAAGGGAGAGCGCTAGAAACGTACGAAGAATAACCATAGGGATTCGATAATTCCTAACGCAGCCAACACCCCAAAGGTTCCCTTTTGCCAGCGCGCGGGCCAAAATTTCCAAATTCCCACCGCCAAAGCGCACACTCCGGCCTGCACCAGCAGATTGCCGCCGCCAAAGCCCAATGCCGCCGGTCCCGCCGGACGCGCCAGGATCGCCAACCCAGCGCCCTCCAGCGCGCCAATTAAGCCCAAACCGATGCCCTTGCCCTTCGCCGTGGGGAATAGCAGTTGGTCCAACGCCAGGTAAGCAATGCCCAGCGAGGTGGCCAATTCAAAGAAGCCGGGGGTGATGTAGAAGCGGTCCGGCAACACAAGCAAGAAAGCCGCGGCGGCAGCGAGGAAATAAGGCCAAGCCCGCCGCCCCGCAACGGCCGCCAAGGTGAACAGCAGCAGCAACAGAATGGGTTGGAAGCGCAATTGCGCCGCCCCCAACAGCAAGCCCGGCGAGAGAGTTTCCCAAGTTGTGGGCGCGCGGAAGCGCAGTGTGTCGCGCTCAAAGGTGCGGTCAAAGATAGATTGCCGCTCCAGGTTGCCGCGCCGCAGCCGCACAATAGCCACATGGTTCGGAACCGTCGCCCGGGCCAGTGTCACCTCCGCGGCAATGTCTTCGCCGGGGACTTCGGCATAGATGTAGCGCAGCTCGCAGGTCAACTCCTCCGCCCCAGCTTTGCACGTGGAGCTTTGCCTTTGCGCGCCGGGAAAGCTAATGGCTTGGCCAACGATGTCGCCCGCGCTCTGCGCCTTGCCCAGCAGGTGCTCCGCTTCGTAGGGCGGAATGCGGAAGGTAAGCCGCAATTCTTTGCCGGCCAACTTCCCTTCCCCGGTGCTGACGCTGATGGCATGGGCAAAGGCAAACAAAGGGAGCAAAAAGAAACAGAGAAGGCGGGTCAAGTTCCCTATTTTATAGTTGAGGCATGATGCGCCAACGCCTGGCTGAAATTGAGGCCTTGGAAGAAAAGCTGCGGCAGGGCGGGGGTGCGGAAAAAGCGGCCCGCCAGCACAAGCAGGGCAAGTGGACCGCTCGCGAGCGCGTGGCGCGCTTGCTGGACCCCGGCTCGCCCGTCTTTGAAGTGGGCTTGCTGGTGGCCTATGACAAGTACGATGGTGAAGCTCCGGGCGCGGGGGTGCTCACTTTGTTGGGCCGTGTGGAAGGCCGTCCCATGGTGGTAGTGGCCAACGACGCCACGGTGAAGGCCGGAGCTTGGTGGCCGGAAAGCATCGCGAAGATCTTGCGCGCCCAGGAAATTGCCATGGCCCAGCGCATCCCCATTCTTTATCTGGTGGATTCGGCGGGCGTGAACCTGCCCTACCAGGACGGTATCTTCCCCGGACAGTACGGCGCCTCGCGCATCTTCGCCTATTGCGCGCGCATGCGGCGGCAATTGCACGTGCCCCAACTGGCCGCGGTGATGGGCATGTGCATCGCGGGCGGGGCTTACCTGCCAGCCCTAAGCGATTGGATCATCATGGTGGAGGGCACCAGCTTTATGGGCCTCGCCGGGCCCAACTTGGTGAAAGGCGCAACGGGGGAAAACTCCAACGCCGAAGAACTGGGCGGCGCCCAAATGCACACCACGCTGAGCGGGGTGGCCCACGAACGCGCCGCAAACGAAGAAGAATGCCTACTCCGCTTGCGCGAGCAAGTTCGCGCCTTGCCGCGGCGGGAGAGCCCCAAATTGGCCGGCGAATTGCCGGCGCGGAGAGCCGAGGCTTTATACGATCTGCTGCCCGCGGACCACCGCCAGCCCTACGACGTGAGTGTGTTGCTCGATTGCCTGCTCGACCGCGAAAGCCAGCGCGAATTCCAACCTGACTTTGCGCCGGAGTTGCTGTGTACGCAGGGCCGCTTGGCGGGTCGCGAAGTGTTTGTGATGGTGAACCGGCGTGGCTTCTTGCGCACGCCCAAGGGTCCGCGCGTGGGGGGCATTATTTATACGGAAAGCGCGCGCAAGGCGGCTTACTTCATCCAACTGGCCGAGCGTTTCGGCGCGCCGCTGCTCTTTCTGCAGGATGTTTCGGGCTTCATGGTGGGCAAGCAGGCCGAAGAGAGCGCCATCATTCGCGCGGGGGCCGAGATGGTGGAAGCCATGGCCTGCGCGGGGGTGCCGAAAATTGTTTTGAGTTTGAACCATTCCTCCGGCGCCGGCTATTACGCCATGGCCGCGCAAGGCTTTGACCCGGACTTCGCCCTCGCCTGGCCCACGGCGCGCCTGGGCGTGATGGAAGGCGATGCGGCCGTGCGCGCCATTCACGGCAAAGATCTAGATAATCCCACGCCCGAGATGGAGGCAAGAATTGCCGCCACACACGCCGATTATGAGCGCTGGCTGGACATCCGCTACGCCGCCGCCCGCGGCCACGTAGACGCGATTGTGGATCCTTTGAAGACGCGCGACACGTTGAGCTTTCTGCTGGAGGTTTGCGCACGATGACCGGCAACTCGACTGTCCGTATCGGCTTCGGCCAGGGCTTTTGGGGCGATTCCAGCGAGGCCCCCGTCCGTCTGGTGGAAGACGGGCCCTTGGACTACTTGGCCCTGGACTATCTGGCCGAGGTCACCATGTCGATTCTGCAAAAGCAGTATCAGGAAAACCCCTCCCACGGCTACGCGCGGGACTTTCCTCCGCTGGTGGAGCGCCTGGCGCCCACCCTGCTCGCCCGGGGCATTCAAGTGCTGGCCAATGCGGGCGGCGTGAACCCGCGCGCTTGCGCGGAGGAAATCCGGCGGCGCGCCCCGCAATTGAAAGTGGCCGTGGTGGAGGGCGACAACCTTCTCCCGCACCTTCCCGCGCTGCTCGAAGCGGGCGAAGAATTCCGCAATTTGGATATGGGCGAGCCCCTGGCGCCGCTCCTCGATCGCCTGCGCAGCGCGAACGTTTACCTGGGCGCTTTCCCTCTGGCCCAGGCGCTGGCCAGCGGGGCGCACGTGGTGGTGAGCGGTCGCTGCGCGGACGCCGCCCTCGCGCTTGCCCCCATGATCCACCGCTATGGCTGGCGGGCGGACGAAGTGGACAAGTTGGCGGCGGGCGTGGTCGCCGGGCATATTGTGGAGTGCGGCGCGCAAACCACGGGCGGCAATTGCCTGGCCGATTGGCGCAGCATTCCTGACCTTGCCCGCATTGCCTATCCGGTGCTCGAAATCCAAAGCGACGGCGCGTGCGTTGTTACCAAACACGAACGCTACGGCAATGGCCCGTCCGGCGGCCGCGTGTCGCTGGCTTCGGTGAAAGAGCAACTGGTTTATGAAATTGGTGATCCGGCCCGGTACTTTACACCCGATGTGGTGGCGGATTTTACGACTGTTCGGCTGGCGGAAGACGGACCCAACCGTGTCCGCGTAAGCGGTGCGCGCGGCTTGCCGGCGCCGGAAAAGCTAAAGGTCAGCATCAGCTACCACTGGGGCTGGAAAGCAGCGGGCACCTTGGTGTTTTCCGCTCCGCACGGGGCCGAAAAGGCGCGCCGCGCGGCAGAGATTGTGTGGGCGCGCTGCGCGGATTTGGGCCTAAGCTTCGCGGGCCGCAACGTGGAAGTGTTTGGCGAAGAGACGGCCCTGTTGCGCATGGCCGTGCGGGACCCCGAGCGCCGCACCGTCGACCGCTTCACGCGGGAAATGATTCCTCTCGTCCTCAACGGTCCGCCCGGCGCCACTGGCTACGGCGATGGCCGGCCCAAGGTGCACGAGGTGGTGGCCTACTGGCCAGCGCTGGTTTCGCGCAGCGTGGTTGCGCCGAAGGTGGAGGTGCTGGCATGAAGAGGTTGCGGATATGAAGGTGCGTCTCGAAACCATTGCCCACGCCCGTTCCGGCGACAAAGGAAACCTGGTGAATATCGGCGTCATTGCCTACGAGGAGGCGCTGTATCCCGTCCTGGTACGGGAAGTGAGCGCCGAGAAAGTACGGGTATATTTTGCAGATTTGATTCAGGGCGAAGTAATCCGCTACGAAATGCCAAACATTGCGGCGCTGAATTTTGTCTGCCAAGAAGCGCTCGACGGCGGCGGGACGCTGAGTTTGCGCTCCGACGCGCAAGGCAAAAGTTTCGGCGGCGCGATTCTTGGCTTGGAGATTGAGGTGAGCGAGGAGGAAATTTCCCTTCTCAATCTGCCGGTGTAGATACTCTTCTATCCCTTCCGACTCAGCACTTCGAAAGGGCGCGCCGAAACTGCGCAGTGTTACTGGAAGTCAGAATACGCGTGCTTTATCGCCTGCAAGCAACACTCCGAGAAGGGCGAGCTTTGGTGCGGGAGGAGGTAGATTGGACGAAGTTATGCCGAAACTCCGATCCCGCGGGAATTAAGCTTTCAACGCTGGCAGAGTACAAGAGGGGGGAATTTCTTGAGTATCGGTTGCCTGATATGTGTAGAGGTAAATAGTAGCAGAAACATGACATTCATCAATTGCAGTAAAGCTACTTTGAACTCAGGTAAAAGAAGATTTCGTTCTTCGCTCGCAATCCTATTTTCACACATATGATCTAAAGTGCTAAATTTATGCCAGTTGAAATAATAGAATCGTTCAAAGAAAAAGTGACACCAAAAGGACAAACCGTGAACTCCGCGATTCCCTCTAAAACATATGGATCTCTCGGCGAAAATGCCTGTGAGGAGTACCGTAGCCCTGCATTTCATTCACCGCGGCACGATAGTCCTCAAAACTGTCAAGTGCGTGTGCAGCTGTATCCCTCGCTTCTTCCAAACTAAACGGAACGGGTTCTCTTACGGCACCGTCATTGGGATCTTCTATAACCTGTAGTCCAAGAGCGACCAAGGCATGATCATCACCCAAACAACGCCTCAAGAAATGAATACTGCAGTACCAGCGCCATTTCTGCTCTGAAGTAGCCATTTGGTAACTCGCCCACCGAAGAATCTGGGCTGCGTCGATTCTCCAGCTGTATTGATCACGATTTCCCGATCCGCCTATTTTTGCGATAACTTCTCGGTAAAACTTTTGGATTAGTTCAGTTGTCGCTAATCTCTCGCCGAGTGCATCGACGAGAACGAGCTGTGCGCACGCTTTACTTCGTTCTCCTCCATATCCCCATGCTACGTCAATCTTTCGCCCAAGTCGCGCTTCCCAATAATCCACCAAATCAACGCGCAGCGCATTACCTGAGACATTATCATCGACCACGCGGAAGATTTTCCGATCACCTGTACCAACGTAATACATTGCAGCACCTAAGGAGATTTGAAGATAGTCTGTTTTTCTATGCCTACGGTTTTTGCAGACTCATGTATTAATCCTAGCAAACCGAACGACACAGACGGTAGGCGTGGCCTTGGGTCGTTACGAGTTCGTAATGCTCGTGGAAAGTTTTTGCTTTCTTATCCTTGGCGCTTACTGCAGGAGCCCGAATTTGGGCTGCGCACTCGCAAATAGAGTGACTCTTGCCCAGTACCTTTGCAAGCTACTGACCCATGTCCGAATTCTTCGCAAGGATTACAGCTGCAGATTGCAAAGCATCAAGAAAACGGTTGGCGGCTTCGATGTTGTCACTGGTGATGTAATCCCAAATGTCGTTAACATTCCGTTTAGCGCGTGGATTTTTCATGCCACGAAACCTTTAGACTTAATTTCATCTAAAGATCGGCTAATTTGTGGCCGATACTATCACCATGCAGCGATCCATACTTGTATTGGCAATGCTCTTTTTGGCCCTGGCTCTTGAAGCTGGAGACCCGAAACTTAAACAAATCCGGAAAATCTTCGTAGATCCAATGCAGGATGGTCTGGATCAATATGTTCGCGCAGAGTGCGTGAAGCAGAAAACCAAATTCGCAATTGTCTTGGATGAGTCCGAAGCGGATGCGATTCTTACTGGTATAAGCGAGTCTGACAAGCGTATTGGTACTCAGATCACTGGTCGCTACCTTGGACTGAATGATACGGCCTCTGCAAGTTTGTCGTTAGTTAGCAAGGACCGAAAAACTCTACTATGGGCGGGAGAGGCAGGCGATCGATCCATACTCTTTGGGGCTCTTACTCGTGGTGGAGTCCGCAAGGTGGCAAAACGTATTGTCGACAAGCTTAATGACGCTATAAAGTAAGTTTTGGCGAATCGAGATCCGCAAGACCTCGCGATTTTTGACTGGCACGCTTTATATGCTGCAGGCTCGCATTTTTGATCCGCAAAATTGGGGCTCAAGAGGATTGAATGGAACAGCCGCCGGAATGCGATCCTAGATCTGTAGGAAAACAGAGTTTTTCTCAAAACAGAGTTTTCGCAAAGCAAAGCCAGGACCCTCTCGATGCCCTACGAATCCCCCACGCCGGACCTTGCCGTTAACCATTATGGCCGGGTGCTGGAAATTACGCTGGACCGCGCGGCCAAGCGCAACGCCTTGAACCAAGCCATGTGTGAGGGCATTTTGGCGCTGGTGGAGGCGGCGCAGAATGACCCGACGGTGGGGGCCATTTTGCTGCGCGCGAAGGGAGAAGTGTTCTGCGCGGGCATGGACCTGGGTGACGCGCGCGCCGAAAACGCGGTGGAGCGCACGGCCAGCCACGCGCGGCTGTTTCGCATGGGGGAGTGGTCCACGAAGCCAATTGTGTGCGCGGTAAGCGGGCCGGCCTTGGGCGGCGGCTTGGGTCTGGTGGCGAATGCGCACGTGGCCATCTGCGCGCACGGCTCCACGTTTGGCCTGACCGAGATTCGCATCGGCATGTGGCCCTTTGCCATTTACCGGGCGCTGGAGCTGTGCTTGGGTCCGCGGCGCACGTTAGAGTTGGCGCTTTCGAGCAAGATCTTCAACACGCCGGAGGCTTTTGGGTGGGGACTGGTGAGCGAGGTGGTGCCTCCGTTTGAATTGGACGACCGCGCGGAGGCCATTGCGGCGGCGCTGGCCAATGCTTCCGCCGAAACGATTGCGCGGGGAATGGCGTTTGCCGCCGCGCAGCGGATGTTGACGGGCGAGGACGCCATGGCGCTGGCGCTCGAAAAACGCGCGCAACAGTTCGCGAGCCCCGATTTTGCTGAGGGCGTGGCGGCTTTTGAGCAAAAGCGCAGCCCGCGCTGGCCATCGAATCAATAATGCTCGGTTACATACAGCCGTTCAACCTGGTGGAGTGGGTAGAGAACACGGCGCCCTTTGTGTTTCTTCCCACGGCCCCAGTTAGCTCGGCCAGCTTGCTAGACCTGCGCTATGACGAGATTCTGACGGCGGTGAAGCACGGCTACGTTTGGCCGGAAGACAAGGCCGCCTACGTGGAGGATTACTTCGCGCTGTGCCTGGCCGCGCACCACGCCACGGTGGCCACCTACATTCCCACGGATGTCGATTCGAAAATCCGCGGCCTGTTGTGGAAGGAAAACCCCAGCTCCGCCGGCCACGAGCGCATGTTTGCCTTCACGCGCGCCATGATGCGCTGGCCGCTGGACGGCGTTTCGCGGCGGCACACTTCGCTTACCGGCCAAGGCCCGGTCAGCGGTCACAACGGCGAACAATTGAGCGTACTGATGGGGGCGCTACAAACTTTTCTAAAGCAAGGCAATGCACAGTATGCGGAGTGCGCGCGCGCCGCCGTGGACGAGGAGTTACAGCGCGAAGCGCGAGAATTTCTCCACGCCTACGAGACGCGGGGCCTGGAGATTGAGGCGCTGTGCCTGGCCGCGTGGTTGACGCACAATGCCGGCGATGTAGACCAGGGGCTTTCCTATTGGCCGAAGAGCGCCGAATACGAAGAACCCAAGCGGAGCTTTGGCCGCCTGGCGCACGAAAACACCAAACCCTACGGCGGGGCCTTCGCCCTGGCCGCGGGGATCTATAAGCGCGTGATGGCGCCGGAGGGCCACCGCAACTATCCCCTGCGCGGCATTAAGGCTTTGCGCCAAAGCCCGGAGCTGCTCTTGCCGCAGGCGCCTTTTCTGGACGACTACGGGGCGCGGCTGGCGCGTTCGCCGCTGTTGACCGACGCGGACCGCGCGGAGTTGGCCAGCGCTCTGGTTACCGGTGCGCGCAAGCTGGCCGGGCAACGGGGTTACTATCGCGCCCTGGCGGGCATGCGCGCGGAACTGGGCGAGGCCGGAATGACGAAGATTCTGAAGTTGGCCCCAAACAGCGTGCGCAAGGAATACGAAGGCGCCGAACTGCGTAAGCTGGTGGCGGTGCCGCGGGAGAGCTTCGAATCGAGCCTGAAGAAGATGCTGAGGGTATAAAGTGAAAAGCATGAAAAGCGCAATTGGCTTCCTGTTGTTCCTGGGAATCGGCTTCGGCGGCGAACGATGGGAGGTGGTGGCGAATTGGCCCCAACTGCCCGCCAACATTCAAATGGAGGCCGTCAGTGGCGTGCGCGTCGACGCGCAAAACCGCGTGTGGGTGTTCCACCGCAACAAGCAGCACCCAATTCTTTGCCTTGACGGCGCTACGGGCAAACTGATCAAGTCCATTGGCGCGGACATGTTTGTGACGGAGCACGGCCTCTCGCTGGCGCCGGACGGGAAGCTTTGGGTAACCGACATTGGCACGCACGAGGTGATTGTGCTGGACGAGGATGGCAAGGTCCACCAGCGTTTGGGCCAGAAGGGAAAAGCCGGCTGGGGACCCAACCAGTTTGACCGGCCCACGACCGTGGCCTTCGATGCCGCGGGCACGGCCTACGTGGCGGATGGCTATGGCAACGGGCGCGTGGCGAAGTTTAGCACTGCGGGCAAATACCTGGGCGAGTGGGGCAAAGCGGGTACGGGTCCGGGAGAATTTCGCACGGTGCACGACATTGCGATTGGCAAGGATGGTTTGGCTTACGTGGCAGACCGGGTGAACGGACGCATCCAGATTTTTGACTTGAACGGCAAATACCTGCGCGAGTGGAAGAGCCCGGCACTCGGGCGGCCCTGGGCCATCGTCGCGGCGCCGGACGGCACCTTTTATGTGGGCGACGGCGGCGATGCGGCCGATGCCAAACAAACGGGCGAAGCGCCCACCGAGCGCAGCCGCATTCACCACGTAGATGCCCAAGGCAAGATTTTGGCCACCTGGGGCGCGCACGGCAAAGCGCCGGGCGAGTTCATCTGGCTACACGATATGGCGCTGGGGCCCGATGGCGCGCTTTACGCCGGCGATGTGAAGGACGGCAAGCGCATCCAAAAGTTTGTGCGCCGTTAGGGCTTTGGATTGGCCGCCGAAGCCGGCTCTTTTTTGTCCTTGTCGCTGACGATGGAGCGTAAGCCCCTGCCGATGCGGCGGAAAAAGCCTTTGCGCGCCGGAGGTGGCGCTGCGTTGATTTGCGGCGGGGCGGTGGCGACCGGCGAGGAAGGCAGTGGCGTAGAGGAAGGGGCAAGGCTCGGCGGCTCTTCAATTTTGGGCGTAGCTGCTTCCGGGGCGCGGGTAGGCGCGGCCGCGGGCGAGGGCGGCGGGGCGGCGGCGAGGTTTTTGGCTGGAGCAGCCTCCACTTCCGCACCCCAAATGCGCATCACCGGTTGCGGCTTCTCCGCAACAACAGTCCTCTTCTTCGATCTCGGGGTGCCCGTTCGCACCACCGGGGTTTGGGCTGGTAAAGAGGCGCCATCCAAGCGAGGCCCGGGCACCATGGCCGGCGCATTCGGGTTCAAGGCAGGCGCACTTGGGGGCGCGAGATTGGCCGGAACACTCTCGGGCGGCGGCGGTATCTTGCCGCGCACTTCGCTCGATCGCTTGTTGAAGAACACCATGGGCAAGAGGATCGCCACTGCAACCAACAGACCCAGGACCAGGCCCATCCAGGGGGAGCGCAACCAGGCATTGCGCGGCGGAGGGGCGCCCTTCTTGGCAACGGGAGCAGGCTTGGCCGCACTGCTGCCTTGCACCGGCGTACTCCAAGGCTTGTTCGTGACGCTTTCAAACTCGATGCCCTCAAAGTTGGGCGCTTCCAGGAACGAATAGTTCGGCATGGCCGGCTCGGCCACCGGCGTGTCGGCAATGGCCGGGTTGGCCGCCGCAATACCGGATGGCTCTGCGGATGCTTTCGGCGCTACCGGAGCCGCTTGCGGCCCGTCGACGGCGGCCAAGAATTCCAGGCTCGATTGGAAGCGGTCTGCCGGGTTCTTCGCCATGGCGCGCAGAATGGCGGCGTTCAGGTATTGCGGAATCGCGGAATTGCGGAAGATGGGCGGCTCCGGCACTTGCTGCACATGCGCCTGCATCAGCAGAAAACTGCTCGGGGCAATAAAGGGCCGCGTACCGGTGAGCAATTCATACAGCACCACCGCGCTTGAATAGATATCGCTGCGATGGTCTACTTCCACGGTGCCCCGCACTTGTTCCGGCGAAATGTAGAAGGGGGAACCATACATGCCGCCCATTTCCGTCAGCGCGGGGTCCGACACGCCTTTGGCCAGACCAAAGTCCGTCAGCTTAATGCGGCCTTGGGCGTTCACAATAATGTTGTTCGGGGAAACATCGCGGTGCACCACACCGTGGGAATGCGCAAAGGCCAGGGCCTCCAGCACCTGGCGGATGATGGTTAAACTTTGCTCCAGCGAAAAGCGACGGTGTTCGAGCAGCGTGGCCAGCGTTTGCCCCTCGATCAATTCCATGATCATCACCAAGTCGTCGCCCAACCAAAAGGCATTGTGCACGCTGGCAATGGAGGGATGGTCGAGGCTTGCCTGCAGGCGGATTTCGCGCAGGAAGCGCTGGGCTTGCTCCGGCGAATCCGGCTTGTTGTCCACCAGCACCTTCATCGCCTCGCGCCGTCGCGTAATCAAATGCTGGACCTTCAGCACGCGGCCGTTGGCGCCGCTGCCGAGCTCCTCCACGATCTCGTAATGGCCGATGGATTCCCCGATCGCAAAGCTCATTTAAACCTCAACGAAGTGCGAACATCCAGAAGTAAATTGCGCAGGCGCCTGCCGTGATGGCGACCAGCAAAAGAATCCTTAGGGGCATGGGCAAAGAAGAAGAATTGGCAGTGGCCGCCGGGGGAGCTTCGATACCGGCCGCCAGGGCCGAGGCCATAGCCGGATTCACGCCATCGCGCATTTCGCGCGCCCGCCGCTCGGCACGTTCCTGCTCTTCGCGCAACTGGCGCTTCTGCCGGTCGAGGGCGGTTTCGAGATCCGCCACGGCGTCTCCCGCGCTGCCCAGGCTTACGCCCATCAGGGCTTCGCGAAATTCCGAGGCGCTGGCAAAGCGCTCGGCAGGCTCTTTCGCCAAAGCGCGTAAGATCACTTTCTCTAATTCTTCGTCCAGTTCGGGCTTCCATTGGCGGGGCGCTACAGGCTCGCTTTCTACGTGGGCCAACATGATGTCAAATTGGCTCTGCCCATTTATCGGCTTGCGGCCGCTGACGAGTTCATAGAACACAACCCCTAGACTGTAAAGATCTGACCGCGGATCAAGCTCTCCATTTGCCTTAACTTGCTCGGGAGACATGTAGTGCGCAGAGCCAATGGCGGCACCGGCTTGCGTTAAGCGGGGGTCCGCCGTACTACGGGCCAGGAAAAATCCCGTTAGCTTCACTTCCCCATCGGGTGTCAAATAAATGCGCTGAGGTGTTACGTCCCGGTGAATTACGCCCTCCGCATGGGCACACTCCAGAGCCTCCAGCGTTTGCCAAACCACCCGCACGGCGTCCGGCAAGCTGAGCGGACCAACCTCCAAGCGTTCGGCCAGCGAGGTGCCTTCCACCATTTCGGTGGCCAAAGCCAAGCGCTCGTCCAGCTTCAGGCTGGCGCAATAGCCCACAATGTGAGGATGCTTCAGACGGGCGAGAATGCGCGCTTCCCGTTGAAAACGCTCCACCCGCAAACGGTCCTGGTGCGGCAGAACATTCAAAACACGCAGCGTTTCAAAGCGGTGGGCAGCAACGTTGCGAACTTTGTACGTCGTTTCTTCGCGCGTGCTTTCCAGAACGTCGATAAACTGATAGTCGCCAATCGTGGTGCCGAGTTCGAAACCCATAAGCGCTTTTGGGAACCTAACCTCTCATTCCTGCGTTCACTCAAATGTCTGAGTTTGTTTGGGAGCAATGCCCCAGAACCAACCGGACCTCTAGTACTAGATCCTATTGGCAGTGTACGGGCGCGAGATAGAACGAACAATGAGGAATTCACCTTAGAGTGCTCTTAGATTCACCTCTGAGTGCAGGAAGCCGGGAAAGGCTTGACACCTCCTGTCAACTGCGTTCGAATCAAGGGAGTCCGCCCGCGCGGGGCGTGAGATAGGGCGAGAGAAAGAGGGAGGCGTACTGAGCATGCTTGGGTTTATCAACATGATTGTCTCCGGCTTAATCGTGGGGGCACTGGCGAAATTGCTGATGCCGGGCAAGGATCCCGGCGGTTGGTTTGTCACGATTTTGTTGGGTATTGGCGGCAGCATTGTTGCCGGTTTCCTAGGGCGCACCCTAGGCTGGTACGAAGACGGACAGGCGGCCGGGTGGATTATGTCAATTTTCGGCTCCATCCTCATTCTGTGGGCCTACCGGCTCTTCAAAGGAAAGGCCAGCGCCTAACTCGCCATGGACGCGAATCTGTTGCAGAACATCGCCAGCTTTCTGGGCCTGGGGCTGGCCTCGGGCATTAACCTTTACGCCGCCGTGCTGACGGTGGGCTTGGCGGCGCGCATGGGCTGGATTACGGGGTTGCCGCAAGGGCTGGAAGTGCTTTCCCACCCGGTAGTGCTGGGGGTGGCGGGAGTGCTTTACGCCGCCGAATTCATTGCCGACAAAGTCCCGGGCTTCACGCCTTTCTGGGACGGCATCCATACCTTTATTCGCCCCATCGGCGGGGCGCTGCTGGCCTTTGGCGCCACTGCAAAGCTGGACCCCATGGTGCAAGTGCTGGCCGTGATTGCAGGCGGCAGCGTGGCCTTAGGCGCACATGCCACCAAAATGGGCACTCGGCTTGCCGCGCACGCCGTGCCAGACCCGGTTACCCACTCCGCCGTCAGCTTGGTGGAGGACTTTAGCGTGGTCGGCTTATTGATGCTCGCTTATCACTATCCCTGGGTGGCGTTGGCGCTCTCTGTGGCCGCACTCGTCGGCATCTCGCTGGCCCTGCCCTTTCTGGTTCGCATTCTCCGCTTTTTCCTGCGCACGCTGGGCGGGCGGCTCTTTCCCTTTGACCCGGACACGGACGGCGAGATTCCCGATTGGGCCCGTCCCAACGGTGGCCGCACACTGCTGTGTTTTGTGCGCTCAGGCAAAAACCTCGGCAATCTGCGCCGTGGCTATCTGGAGCTAAACGGCGCGGGCGGCACACTGCGCCTAGCCGGGGTTTGGGGCCGCAAAGAAGTTGGCGTGAAAGGCGTTGGCGCGGCACAAAGGGGTTTGTTCCTGGATGTGCTGCCGCTGGAGGCGGAACGGCCCGGCGACGTGACGATCTACCTCACCAAAGATTGGTCCCGCTACTATCATGCCGAGACGCCCGCGGTGCAAACCGTAGGCGCTTAAAGCGATTCCAGATACTTGCGCCAACCGCCAAAGCTGGTAATTTCGCGCGCATCGGCGAGCGCGTAGCCCTCGGCAATAAAGCATTTTACGATCGCGCCGTTAGCTAAGCTGACCGTGCCAATGCCCAATGGCGGCGGGATAGCGGCCACAAAGCTCCCAAACTCGGCCGAGGGGACGCGCCAGATCTCCAGTTCAATCCCGGGTCCGTCAAAGCCTGGCTCGCGGCGCAAGCCAGGCTTGGCTGGCACACTGCCCGTTAGAGCGTAGAAGCGGTAATCAGCAGCGGTGCGCGTCGTTTCTACCAGGAAAGCGCCGCGCGAGGTGAGCTGGTGATTGAGGGGCTGGCCGCTCAAGTGGGCACCGAGGACGGCGAGATCAATCCAACCCTGCTGCGGGATTGCAGCTGGCTCTCCGGCCAAATGCTGGGCCGTTGCCACCAGGCATGCTTCCGCCATCGCCGGCGCAATCAGCGTGACGCCAAAGGGCAGCCCGTTGGCGCGCAAGCCTGCCGGAATGGCCAAGGCCGAAAGGTCCAGCAGGTTCACGAAATTTGTGTAATTGCCAAGCTGCGTATTGCGGCCGATGGGGTCTTCCGCAATCTGGGCGTGAGTGAAGATGGTGCCGGTGGTGGGCAGCAGCATGGCGTCCATACTGTCCCACGCGGCATGGGCCGCGCGCGCCAGCTCGCCCAGGCGATAGCGTGCCCGAAAGGCATCGACGGCGCTAAATTTCGCCGCGCCCGTGATGATCTTGGCCACGGTGGGGTCCATGGCCGCTGCGTGCTGGGCGGCAAAGCTTTCAATGGCGGCCAGGCGCTCGGCCACCCAAGGGCCGCTGTAGAGCAGGTTGGCCACTTCGCGAAAAGGCGCGTAATCGATCTCGATAATTTGCGCGCCGCGCGAGGCGGCCTTGGCCAGAAAGTCTTCGTAAAGAGCCTGCGCTGCCGTATCGCCAAAAAACTCCCGCTGTTCGGGCTTCGGCACACCCAAACGGGGACGTGCGGTATGCCAGGCAGCTCCCCGCCCCGGAGCCCAGGGCCGAGAGAGGAAATCCGTCGGGTCGACTTTCGCGCCGGCCGTGAGTACGCTTTGCGCCAAACCTAGGTCCCGCGTGAAAACGCTGACGCAATCAAGCGTCCGGCAGGCCGGCACCACCCCTGTAACGCTGAACAAGCCAATGGAGGGCTTGAGCCCATAGATGCCATTGAAGGCCGCGGGAACGCGCCCACTGCCCGCCGTGTCCGTGCCCAGCGCGAAATCCACCATCCCCAGGGCCACGGCAACGCCGCTGCCGCTCGAAGATCCGCCAGAAATATAGCGCGGGTCATAAACGCTGGCGCAAGCGCCATAGGGGGTGCGCGTGCCGACCAGGCCGGTGGCGAACTGGTCCATGTTGGTTTTGCCGATCAAGACAGCGCCCGCGCTTTCGAGCGCTTCCACAATGAACGCGCTCTTTTCGGCGCGATAAGCATAGGCCGGACAGGCGGCGGTGGTCTCCATTCCGGCGACGTCGATGTTGTCCTTCACGGCAAAGGTTTTGCCGTAGAGGGGCAATTGCGCCGCCTCTGGATGGGCCTCCAAAGCAGCGGCCCTGGCTAGCGCCACTTCGCGCGGCACCTGAGAAATCCAGACGGGCTGCCGGGCGCCGGCCTCGTTTTCCGCAATCTTTTGGTAGGCCGCGTGTACGGCTTCGCTGGGCGTCATTAGGGTATTTACTCCATCCGGATTACGGCGAGAATCTGGCCGGGCAAAACGGTCTGCCCCGGCTTGGCATAAAGCGCCGCCACGCGGCCGGCGTAGCGGGAGGCCACGGCCACTTCCATCTTCATGGCCTCCAGCAGGATGACGCGCTGGCCTGCCGCCAGACGGTCGCCCTCTTTTGCTTCGAGGCTCCACACATTGCCTGCCGTGGTGGCGCGCAAGGCCTTGTGGCCCGGCGGGACAGGAATTTCGAGTTTGGGCTCTTCCATATCCTCAGGCTCGGCGGCCACGCGGTCCGCGCCCGTGGCGGCCCAACGCAGCCGTTCGGCTTCAAACGCCGCTTGCTGTTGCGCTTTGAAAGCGGCGGCGGAATCCTGAATGGAAGCCAGGAAAGTCTGATATTCCCCTAAGCTGAATTCGCCTTCTTCCACCCGCAACGGATACTTGCCCTGGGGAAAGCCCTCGCGCATCCTCAAGAGTTCTTCCGCACTTACGGGATAGAAACGAATGCGGTCGAAGAATCGCAGCAGCCAAGGCTTACCGGGCGAGAAATCCTGCGTGCTGCGGTACGTGTTCCAAACCTGCACCGTACGGCCGACAAACTGGTAGCCGCCCGGGCCCTCCATGCCATAGATGCACATATACGCGCCGCCAATGCCCACGCTGTTCTCCGCTGTCCAGGTGCGCGCCGGGTTGTACTTGGTGGTCACCAGGCGGTGCCGGGGGTCAACCGGAGTGGCTACGGGGGCGCCCAGGTAAACATCGCCCAAGCCCAGCACCAGGTAGCTGGCATCGAAGACGATGCGGTGGACTTCCGCCGTGGAAGCAAGCCCGTTGATGCGCCGGATGAATTCGATGTTCGAAGGGCACCAGGGAGCATCCGGCCGCACACTGCGCATGTACTTCTCAATGGCTTGGCGCGTGGCCGGGTCGTCCCAACTCAGCGGCAAGTGGACCGTGCGCGAGGGCACGGAGGCTTGGGCATGCTCGCCCAAATCCTGCTCGGCGCGCTCCACCAGCGCCAGCAGCGCTTCCCGCTTCACCCGCGCCGGATCGTAGTGGATTTGGAAAGAGCGGATGCCCGGGGTGACGTCGATCACGCCGGCGGGTTTGTGCTCGAGAAACCAGTTGTATACCGCCTGGACACGAAAGCGCAGCGGTAGATCCAGCACCGGTTCGCCGTACTCGATCAGCAGGTAGCGGTCGCCACTTTGCCGCACTACAACATCGCCGTGCGTAGTGACAATGGCGGGCACGCGGCGGCCGCCTTCTTCGCGGGCGCGGAACCTCACGCGGTCGCCCGCGCGCAATTGCCCCATCTTCCAAAGGTCGCGGGAAGTAATGGTGGCGGGGCAAACGAAGCCGCCCAAACTGGGGCCGTCCGGCCCGAGAATTACCGGCATGTCGCCCGTGAAGTCTACTGTGCCAATGGCATAGGCGTTGTCGTGCAAGTTGGAAGGGTGCAGGCCCGCTTCGCCGCCGTCGGTCCGCGCCCAACCGGGCTTGGGCCCCACCAGGCGCACGCCGGTACGGGAAGAGTTATAGTGCACCTTCCACGGTGTTGAGAAGAACTTCTCAATATAGTCAGGGGTGAAGAAATCCGGCGCCCCGTGCGGGCCGTAGAGCACTTCAATGTCCCAATCGTGCACCAGTTCCGGGAAACTCACCGCCTCGCCCGGCCCCGTGGCGGCTTGCGCCAAATAGAGCACATCGCCTACCCGCAGCGCGCGTCCGCCGTGCCCGCCAAAATTGCCAAGCGTGAAGGTGCTCTTCGAACCCAAATAATCCGGCAGATCCAAACCACCCGCAAAGAGCACATAGGCGCGGGCGCCAGCGCCCTCAATCGGCCCGAGTTCGAGAGTACTGCCCGCGGGGACATACAGCGCCTGGTTCCAACCCACGGCCTCCCCATCGAGCGTGGCTTCCATGCGCGCTCCGCACAAGGCAATCCGGGCGGCGCTCTGGAAGTACAGGCTCGGTCCGCTGGCCGTACACTCCAGCCCCGCGGTGCCCTCCGGGTTGCCCAGCAGCCGGTTGCCCAAGCGGAAATGGTAATCGTCCATGGGGCCGGAAGGGGGCACGCCCACGTCCCAATAGCCCAGGCGCCCGGGCCAATCCTGCACGGTGGTGAGGGTTCCGCTATCCAGTACTTCCACGGCGGCGGGCTGGTAGGCGAAGTGGTCCGTCAGCTTAGTAAAAACATTTCCGGCCACAAATGTTTCGTCTTCCAGCAGGCGCCGCAAGTAGCGCAAATTGGAAGCAAAGCCATCCAGGCGCGTTTCGGCCAGCGCCGTGCGCAATTTCGCCAGCGCGGCGGGCCGGTCTTCGGCATGCACAATCACCTTCGCCAAGAGCGGATCGTAGAAAGGCGTGACTTCCGTGCCGCTTTCCACCCAGGCATCTACGCGCACCCCAGCGGGAAAACTGACGTTGGTCAGCAGGCCCGCCGAGGGTTGAAAATGTTTGGCCGGGTCTTCGGCATAAAGCCGCACCTGCAGGGAGGCGCCTTGGGGGCGCGGCCGCCGGGCCGCCAAACTGCCTAGCTCTCCCGCCCCGGCCTCCAACATCCACTCCACAAGGTCAATGCCGCAGACTTCTTCCGTCACGCCGTGTTCCACCTGCAGGCGCGTATTCACTTCCAGAAAGTAGAAGCGGGCCTCCGCAGCATCGTAAACAAACTCCACCGTGCCAGCTGAAAGATAATTCACGCTGCGGCCCAGGCGCTCCGCCACCGCCAACAACTCCTGGCGCGTTGCCTCGTCCAAACCCGGAGCGGGTGTTTCCTCAATAATCTTTTGGTTGCGCCTCTGCACACTGCAATCGCGCTCGCCCAAGGCAATGACTTCGCCCTTGCCATCGCCGAAAATCTGCACCTCAATGTGCCGGGCGCGCGCCACGTATTTTTCCAGGTACAGGCCCGCGTCCTTAAAGTTCGCCAGGCTCAAACGTTCCACCGTGGCGTACTGCGCAGCCAGTTCTTCCTCACTATTGGCCAGGCGCATGCCAATGCCGCCGCCGCCCGCCGTGCTCTTCAACATCACGGGGTAACCAATGCGCGCGGCCTCCTCTCGCGCCGCCTCCACCCCCGCCAATAGCCCCGTGCCCGGCAACAGCGGCACGCCCGCCGCCGCCGCCAATTCCCGCGCCCGGTGCTTCAAGCCAAATTCGCGCATCTGGTGCGGCGTGGGGCCCAGAAACACCAGCCCCGCCCGCGCGCAATCTTCGGCAAACTGGGCGTTTTCGCTCAAGAAACCGTAGCCCGGGTGTATAGCTTCCGCGCCCGCCCGCAGGGCCGTTTCGATAATCTTGCCGCTCAGCAAATAGCTTTCCGCCGCAGAAGCGGGACCAAGCAGATAAGCCTCGTCGGCGTCTTCAACGTGCCGCGCGTGGCGGTCGGCTTCCGAATATACGGCCACACTGCGAATGCCCAGCCGCTTCAAGGTGCGTTCAATGCGGCAGGCAATGGCGCCGCGGTTGGCGATGAGTACTTTCGAGAACATGCTTTACTTCGAGTCCCAAACCAGCACGCGAATGGGCGTGGGGTTATAGGCATTGCAGGGGTTGTTTAGCTGCGGGCAATTGCTGATGGCGACGGCCACGTCCATGGCCATACGCATCTCCACATACTTGCCCGGCGCGCTCACCCCGTCTTCAAAAGTAAGCTTGCCTTCGGGCGTCACCGGCACGTTCATGAAGAAGTTCACGTTCGAGGTAACGTCCCGCTTGGTCACTTCTACGTTCCAAGACATCAACGCCAGGGTGAACGTGTTCCGGCAGTTGTGCATGTAGCGCTTGTCCAGCGCATAGCGCACCTGGTTCGATTCCGCCGCGCAAGCGCCGCCCAGCGTATCGTGCCGCCCGCAGGTATCCGCGGTGATTTCCAGCATCACGTTGCCTAGGTTCGAATAGAGCTTCGAGCCGGTGGTAAGGTAAATGCTGCCCTGGGCCGAGAGCGTATCGAGGGCACTATAACGCTCCGCGAAGTCCTTGGCGTTGTAGAACAAAGTATCCGCGGCTTGGTTGCCCTCCAGATCCACAATCCGCAGCGTCTGCCCCTCCTTCACCACGTGTACCCAGCCATCGCCGGCCAGCACCACCTCGTCATAAATGGCCTCGGCGGGATTCAGCCCGCTTTCCTGCAAAACAAAATCGCTCATCGTGGGGTCTCCTAATTCAGCGCGAAGGGTTTAGAGAAAATACCGTTCGGTGTTGGCAAAGCCGCGTTCGTTTTCCGGGCGCGAAAGGCGGCAAAGGTCATCAGCGGCGAGCGGCGGAACGCGCTTTACGTTCAATTGCACGGGGCGGGGATGATAAACCGGGTCGGGGTCCAGCACGTGCTGGTTGGTGTCCAGCACGACCAGCGTATTCATCTCCGCGCGCAATTCCACAAAGTCTCCCGCCTTGCTGTGGCCGGGGACAAAATGCATGTTGCCTTCAAGGTCCACCTGCACCTTGGAAAAGAAGTTCACCTGGGCTTGCAAGTCCCGCAGCCCCATGCCGAACTTCGCCAACTCCCGCAGGAAGTTGTCGCGCGTATTGCGGTGCCAATCGTTGCGCTTGGACTGGTAAGTTCCCTCGCCGTATTTGGCCAGCACGCTGGCGGCGGTGGAATGGGCGCCGATGGGGTCGTGCCAGCCCAGGCTATCGGCCGTAATAGAGCAAAGAATGCGCCCCATGTCGGAATAAAGGCAGTTCCCCGCGGTTAAGTGCGCGGTGTGTTGGGCCTTCAAGGTATCGGCCATGTTGTAGCGCTCCACCAGGAGCTCAAAATTGAAGAACGTCGCAGGCACGTTCGCGCCGTCTTCCAGCGCCGTAATGCGCAGCGCCGTGCCGCGCTTCAATACATGCGCCCAACTGGCGCCTCCGGGAAGCATTTCCTCAAACAAAGGGACTTCCGGCACAATCGTCTCGGCAGCCATAATTCGGCCTCCTCGATAAGAATTCAAATTTTTAAGGTTGGGGAAAAAAGGAAAGGTGGGATTAGCGGCGTGGGGGGCCGCAGCAAACGTCCATGGCCGTGATGCGCAGCATGACGCTCAAGCTAACTTTGCGCAACTGGTCCGGGGCCCATGCCATGACTTAACGCTCATGGTCGCATTGAGCCCCGGAAAACACAATCAATTCACAATCAAAGTTGTCTATGGACCCAATCAACGATTCGGTTCCAGCACCACTTTCATCAAGCCCGGCTCGTGCCCGTAAAGGCGTTCAAACCAGCGCGGACCTTCTTCGAGCGGCGCCTGGGCCGAGATGATGGGGTCTACTTTAATGGCCCCGCGCGCCAATAAATCAATGCATTGCGGGAATTCACCGCTGCTTGCCGCCGAGCCTTGCAGCCGCAACTGCCGGCTTACCACCACTTGCAGCGGAATTTCAACGCGCGGCGAGATGTTGCCCACCAGCGTCACCGTGCCACCCTTCTTCACCGCTTGAATGGCCGTCTCGATGGGCTTTGCCGCGCCCACCACTTCCATGGCCACATCCGCGCCGCGTCCTTCGGTGGCCGCTCGCACCGCTTCCACTACGTCAACCTGCTTGGGGTTTAGCGTCAGGTCCGCGCCCAATTCGCGCGCCAGGGCAAGCTTCGAATCCTCCAGGTCCACGGCAATAATCTGCGCGCAGCCGCGCAGGCGCAGCGCTTGGATGGTCAACAGGCCAATCATGCCGCTGCCCACCACCAGCGCGGAAGCGCCCAATTGCATGGGCGTAAGGTTCACGGCGTGTACGCCAATCGACACCGCCTCAATCAAGGCCGCGTGGTGGTAAGCGAGGTTGTCCGGCAAGCGGTAGAGAATGTTCTGCGGAATGGCCACGTATTCGGCAAAGGCCCCGTGGCGGCGGTATTCTCCGCAACTCACACCCAGCACCTCGCGGTTTTCGCACAGGTTTATCTCGCCCCGCTGGCAGAAATAACAACGCCCGCAGGAAATCGTGGAATCGAAGGTGACGCGGTCGCCCAGGTTCCAGCCGCGCACCGCGCTGCCCACCTCCACAATCTCGCCCGCCGCCTCGTGGCCCATCACCAAGGGCGGAATGCGGCGCCCTGTGGAGCCATCGTAGCCATGGATGTCGCTGCCGCAAATGCCACAAGCCCGCACCTTCACCAGCACTTCTTCCGGCCGGATCTTTGGTACTTCCATATCCACGAGTTCTAGTTTTTTGTAGTCCGAGAGCAATAAGCTTTGCATTTCTTAACGATTTCCTGGGAAACTTTTATTGGTTTGCCGCGATCAAGTCTATAGCAGTACTTGATGCAACCCTCTACTTTATCCAAACTGGCGGCCGCCGTGACACCAGCGCTCGCTTTTCTGTTGACCGCCTGCCTTGGCCAAACCCAAACCTTTACCATCCGCGAAGTGGAGCCGCTGGTGCTTCCCGGCATAGCGGATTCCAATTCTCCCATGCACTGGAACGACAAGGGCAACCTCGTAGTCTTCCAATCCGATGGCATGCCCATTCGCATGGAAGGGCCAAGCTTGGGAGCCTTGGGCGAAGTGCGCGCCGTACGCTTCTACTCTTACGACAATGTTCCTCTTTGGCTGGAGGCCACCTGGAAGGCGCCGAACGGTGCCATCTACGGCTGGTACCACCACGAGATTTTTCTCAACTGCCCGGCTCTTCCCCTTTCAATGCCGGTGATTGGCGCCCTGGTAAGCTACGACGACGGCAAGACCTTTTTTGACTTAGGCATTGTCATGCGCCCGGCGCACAACCCCAATTGCAACGCGCAGAATGGTTACTTTGGCGGCGGGCACGGAGACTTTACCGTAATTCCCGACCGCGAAGCCAAGTACTTATACTTTGTCTTCAGTAACTACGGCGGGCCGGCGGAACAACAAGGTATTGCATTGGCAAGGATGGAAGCAAGCGCCGTCGATTTCCCCCAAGGTGCTGTCTTTAAGTACTTTCAGGGCGATTGGAACTCCCCCGGCCTGGGCGGTGAAGTTAGTCCGGTCTTTGGGGTAAGTACTTCGTGGGACGACCTGAATACCAATGCTCTTTGGGGGCCGAGCATCCATTACAACGAGTACCTCAATAAGTATGTGGTGATTATGAGCCACGCCTGCTGCAGCCCCGGCTGGCCGCCCCAGGGATTTTTCCTGAGTTTCGCGGAAGACTTGGCGCGCCCGGAAACTTGGGCACAACCCCAGTTTGCCCTCGATTACCTAGGCTGGTACCCCATGATCGTCGGCCTGGACCCCGGCAGCACAGACAAGCATAGCGGTAAGCGGGCGCGCATTTTCACCAGTTCTCTCAGTGCTTGGGAAATTGAGTTCGAACGCTGAGCAAGCTTACATTCCGGAATGCATCCGCGGTCCCGGCTTCTGCCGGGCGAGGATGGCGGCCTCTTCGGCGAGCAGGGTTTGCCAGCGGGCCAGCACTTCCTCGGGCTCCGCAAGCTTTTGGGCCAAGTTGAGAAACGTCGTATAGTGGCCAAACTCGCTTTTGTAAAGGCGGTCATAAAACTTGGCCAGTTCGGGGTCCGTATCGGCGGCCGCTTGGGCAAGGACGGCGAAGCGCTCGCAACTGCGCACCTCAATGAGGGAAGAAACCAGCAGACGGTCGATGGCTTCGTCGATGCCACCCGGGCGCACCAGGCCGCGCAGGGCCTTCGCGTAAGGGTTGGTGTGGCCCTTTTCCAGTTGCCCGCCCCGCCGGAAGAGCAGACGGGTAACTTGCGCTAGGTGCACCGTTTCGTCGCGCGCCACGCCGGTCATTGTTTCCACCCAACCGGGGACATAATCGAAGGGCCAGCGGGTAAGCAACTCCAAGGCGTTGGCGGCAGCTTTTTTCTCGAGAATGGCGTGATCGCTGAGCAGGGGAAGTGTGTCGGCAAGCACGGCTTCGCCCCAGGCGAGCGGGGTTTGCGAGTGCAGCGGAAGTTCGTTGGCCACCATCTCTACTAGGCTAGCGGATTCCCCCGCCTACCCACTAGTTCTTGCCGGCAGGAAAACTCAAACCGAAACCGAAGGGAAAGAGCGGATTGGGCGAATCGTGCGGAACGTCCTCCAATTGCGTGCGCACGGCTTCCATTGAGGACGGCATCTCGAAGGGCAGTTTCCCGGTCGGGGCGAACTTACCTGTAAGCACGTCGAAAAGGGCCTCGTCGCTCACGCCAAAGGTAGCCAGGAGTGCCGCGGAATCCTGAGCGAGTTCAGGAATCACGCGGGGGCGTTCCAGATAGAGGACCGTGACGAGCGCACACTTTTGGGCAAGCGCGCGCAGGGGAGAAAGCTGCCCGGCGGGCAAGGTGAGATCAATCGGATTGGTGCTGCGGCCGGAGAGAAACCCTTCCGAGCGAGGCGCGACCCTGGCAATGCAAACGTCTGCCTTTTCGGGGCTGGTGGTGGAGACGTAGCCATAACGCGCCGCTACGGCAGGGTTAATGCCTTCCACGTACATTTTGACGCCGGGCTTCAAAGGAAGCAGCCCATCGCGGTTCTTGAGTAGCACGATGGACTTGCGCTGCGCCAGGGCAGCCTTTTGCTGAAACTCTGCCTTGCGCACCGTGCGTTCGGCTTCGTCGGGGTTGGTGTAGGGGTTTTCAAAGAGCCCCAACGCAAAGTGGATTCGCAAGATACGCCTCGCGGATTCATCAATACGCGCTTCCGTGAGTTGCTTCTCCTTCACCAACTGAACGATCAATTCGGGAGTGGAATCGCCACCGAGACGGTCTACGCCGGCTTCTATTGCTTTTCGGTAGCGCTCTTTCACGTTTAGGTTTTCCACTCCCCAGGGCATGCCCGTGGTGATGCCAGTATCGGAATTTACTACGCCCTGGAAGCCAAGCCTTCCCCGCAGCAACTCGGTCACAATCTCGCGGTTGTACGACATGCCGGTTGCTTCCCGCGCAATGCCTTGGGGAACCGCGTAATAGGGCATGATCATGGCGGTGTTGGCGGCGATGGCGGCCTTCCAAGGCAGCAAATGGTATTCGAGATTCTTACCCGGATAAACCTGATTTTTCCCGTGCGGAAAATGCGCATCGAAGCCGCTGTTGGCGGGCCCCGCTCCGGGGAAATGCTTGGTGACAACAGCAACGCTGGAGGAGCTCAAAGTGGGCCCCTGAAAACCGCGAATCAAAGCCCCAATCATCCCGGCAGTTAGTTGAGCATCTTCGCCCAGAGTTTCCGGGAAGCGATTCCAGCGGGGTTCCGTGGCAACATCCGCAGTAGGGTGATAGGCTCCGCGCAAGCCCACAGAAACATACTCCCGCGCGGCAATGGAGGCGAATTCTTCCACAAGTTTGACGTCGCGAGTGGCGGCTAGCCCTAGCGTTCCAGGCCACTGCGAGAAGGCTCCCGCCGCCTCCATGATGCCGAAATTGTTCGCAGCGCCCAAATGATTGCGCGGGTTAGTGACAAACAGCGGGGGAATGCCCAAGCGAGTACGCTCTGCTACCTCCTGTACCGCGTTGAGCCAAGTGGCCATCTGGCGGGGCGGCAGATTGGCGCGGATAATGAACTGGACCAAATGCAATTGGTGCAGCGCCTGCTCGGTGGCGGGAGAAACCAATTGCACCGGACCGGGATTGAAAGGATTGCGGCCATAGGTGGGCTGCTCGCTCGGCTTCCCCTCAGGGCCAGGGTTCAGCGAAGGCCCCACCATCAATCCAGCTTTCTCTTCCAAGGTCATCCGTGCAACAAGATCCCTCGCACGGGCTTCGGAGCTAAGGCGCCAATCCTCATAGGGATCGAGTTGGCCATTCTTATTCAGATCTTTGAACAGAAGCCCATCCACGCGAAGAATCTTTGCCGAACGAAGCCCCAACACCGGCTGCAACGGCCCGCTTTGGGCACAAAGAAAGAAAGCCGGGAGAACGAAGCAAAGCCAGAACCTCATGGTGGTTGACAACCTTTAACAGGGCAGTAGCTCAGGAAAGTTTGCGCCCTCGCGTAGTTTATACCGAGGGCGAGCCGGGTTGGGGAAGTGAAGCGGAAGGCCGTTGGCCACCAGGAATAATGAGCTCGCGGATTGGGAGGAATCAATTCTGGTGCAAGCCTTGGGTTCTTCTATCAAGGCAAGAAAAACAGTTCCACACGAACCTTGCTCGTTCAGTTCTTGGCGGTAGGTAAAAATGGATTGATAATTTTTAGGCCGTAGATAAACCTCCCGTGCTGGAGGTCTTCACTGAAAAGAGTTTTACAGTCAGCCATTAGCGCGGCACCCACAATTAATGAATCCCACCAAGACAACTTATCTTTGCTATAAATATCCAAGGCAATTTTCAAAAGCTCTTTGCTTGAGTGAATGCGCCACAGAGGAGCGATCAGACTGTCATAAAAAACGGTAGCTTCCTTTGCATTTAGCGGCACAGCAGCCTTCTTGAGAACTACATTGAACCACTCCTGTACCACCTGATAACTAAGAACTCCTTCACCGGATGCGTGGGCTTTGGCCAGCCAATTTTGGGCGATGAATTGCTTTTGGGGATCGTTCCCATCAAGCGCGTAAATCAGAAGATTAGTATCGAGGAAAAACTTACCTTTCATTTCGTTCTTCCCGAGTGAATCGCCTACCCGCGCGGAAGTGTCCCGCGGCCTTTGCCGCTGTGCGGATGTTCTCTAGCTTGAGCGTTTGCGGAGCGGCGTAGCTTGCGAGCCACTCTCGAAAGAGGTTGTTAAGCGTTGTATTCTCGGCATTGGCCTTCCTTCGCGCTCCTTCAATCAAATTTTCGTCAGCACTCAAAGTGATGTTTTTCATTACTTTTAGTGTACATTGCCTGTGTACACTGCATTTGCAAGGTCGTCTCGGGCTCTCTCCCTCCAACTGAGCTAGCGGTTGGCGTTCCTACTCCCGGAACCTTGCCTCTACGGCCTTCTCTAACTTGCCGCCCATGTCGATCACCAGGGTGTTGGCGGTAGCGAGGAAGTCGCGGATTTCTTCGCGGGAAAGTGCGCGGGGGATGTCCAGCTTGGGCAGTGCTTCGAGGCGCGCTTCCGCTAAGGCCAGGTCCTGGTAATCGGCCAGCGTAATGCGGGAACGGGTACGGACGGCCATCCATTGCTGGTAGGGGCCGAGCAAATCCCCAATGGGTTGGGTGCGTAGGGCAGCGCTCCAGCCATAGCCCTCGAAAGGGCCCAGCCCGCGCCGGCGGCAGTGCCAAAACCAATCTGAAACCCGCAGGTGATCAGCGGGCGCAAGTGGGAAGGGTAAACCGTCCAATAGCGATAACAATCGGCCCGCGAGATCGGCCCGCGAAGGATCTCGCAGGGGCTCCGGGCGGAGCTTGGGCAGCAAGGCGAAGAGTTCCGCGCGGTTGCGGACCAGCCCCAAGGCACTGACGGGCATTCCAGGGGCGCGCTCGATCCAGGCCAAGCGTTCCGCGGGGTTTTCGATGGGCTCCAGATCCCAATAGGCGGTTATGGGGGTGGTCCAGCGCGTGGCCACAACGCGGGGCAAGCGGGCGCCAAAATGCTCCTTCCAGAGCGGCGCGGGGAAAGTATGTGCTTCACCGTAGACCAGAAAGACCTGGTCACCGGGGGAGTTGCGGAAATGCTGGGCAAGGAAGCGAATGGCCTGGCCTTCGCGGTAATCCATGCGGATGGCATTCATGCGCTCGTAGAGGGTTTCGTATTGGGGCGCGGCGGGGTCGGTCATGTCGATTTGCGTTTCCAAACGGTCGAGCTCCGCTAGTCGCGGGTCGTCGCAACGCGAGGTGGGTAGGCTGCTGAGTTGGCCGGCTTCTTCAAGGGCCCCCACGGCGCCAATGCTGGCCAGCAGCAGTTGCTCAAAGGCCGGGGTCCAGCGAGAGCCACCATCCGGAAGACTCGTCGTGGCTTCGGTGCGTTCGCCCTGGCAAGTGGCCTCGTGAAAAACCGGGCGTTGGGGAAATTTCTTCAGTTCTTCATAAATCAGCCGCTGGCTATCGAGCACGCTCCAGCGTTGTTGCGGGGTATCCTCGGAGCGTTGGTGCACTTGGCCCAGGAAGAATACCTGGCCCACTTCCGGGTTGCCCGGAAGGAGCAACTTGTCTTCCCGCGGCATGTCGGCAGGCCCCACGGGGCGCAGGGGCTCCTTGACACACTCGCGGAAAACCTGCGGCAAATCCAAGCGGTAGGGCCAGGCAAGGCAAGCGCTCCCCAGGTCCGCTTTGCGCAGCGCATCCGCATTCCAAGGGATGCGCGCCAGCGCGGCCGGGGACAAGCAAACCGGCGCGCGGCGTTCAAAAACGGTACGGCCCAGAAAGCGAACCCGTACTTGGCCCAAATCGCGCTCGCGGACAGCGGGAGGAAAATCGTGCAGATAAAAGGCCCCGGCCGTGGCGAAGAGAAAGCTCAACGTCAGCCAGACGGGGCGAGACAAACGGCGCCAGCCCAGCGCCTCCCAACAAAGGTCGAGCGTAAGGCAATAGCCCACAAAAAGAGTGGCCTGCAGCAAAGGGCTGTCCAGGCGCTCTAGCAGCCGCAACGAAAAGAAGCCGCTGGCGATCATCCACCCGGCCAGGAATTGCACCAGGATGTGCAGGCCGAAGATGGGGTGCTTGGGATCTTTGCGCAATTGCCGGGCGGCGCCCCACAGCAAAAGCGGCGTCGAAAGCGGGCTAAGCCACGCCACCAACGTGCCCACGCTATGCCAAGCGGAAGCTCCCCAACATGCGCCAAACCCAAGTTGCAACAAAAACGCGCCGGGCAAAGAAAAATATGCCAACAAAAGTAGAGACGACAGGAGCGCTCCGCCGACCAAAATGAGGGCGCGCCACATACTGCGGGAGTGCCTTAACGCCGGTTCCAAAGGCGCAGCACGCGCCGGCCGTGCTCATAACCCAGGCAGGATAGGGTGGCGGTATCAAGCGCAAAGTACTGGCCGGCTTGGGGAGGCAAGCCGATCCAGGTAGCGGCAAGGATGCGCGAAAAATGGCCATGCGAAACCAGCAACTTATCCCCTTCGAGCGCCAAGTGGCGGTCGATAATTTGTTGGGCGCGGGCGGCCACTTGCTCCGCCGTTTCCCCGCCCTGCGGCCCTTCGCGCCAAACGCTCCAGCCGGGAACAGATTCGCGGATTTGCGCGCTCGTCAAGCCGTCGTAGGCGCCATAATCCCACTCCATGGCCAACGGCTCATGCGTTGCCGAGCAACAGGCAAGCTCCGCCGTGCGGGACGCTCGCTGCAGCGGGCTAGTCCAGGTACGCGCCAAGGAAAGGCCGGCGATGATCGGCGCCAAAGCCAATGCTTGTTGTTCGCCATTGGGGGTAAGCGGGATGTCGGTGCGGCCCGTGTGTTGGCCGGAAAGGCTCCATGCAGTTTCGCCGTGACGAATAACCCAAAGTAGACCGGGATTGCCCATAAGGGCAATTAGACCAAGTTTTTGAGGCGGTTGAACTCCGCCTCTTCGTCAGGCTTCAGCACACTCAGGTTGGAGTACAACTGCCAAAGGCTGCGCGCCTCCTCGAAGAACTCGCGCGCAATCGCTTTTTTCCCTTGCGCAAGCAGGATTTCCCCTTTGATAGTCAAGGCCATGGCAAGGTCCCTGCGAAACTCGGCGCGGCTGCCAGGCGTATCCACAAGGCGGCGGAGCAGTTCCACCGCGCGATCCGTTTCGCTAATGGCCGCCGTAAAATCGTTGATCTCGCGGCCCAGACGGGCAGTGCGCATATAGTTGTCCGCCAAAATCTGGCTCAGGTCGTCATTATTCTTTTCGCGCTTGGCGGCCTGTTCCAAGAGTTGGCGCGCTTCGAGAAAACTCGCACGGGCCTTTTGGGGCTGTTCGGTTTTGGCCAGCGTATCGCCCAGACCGTTCAGCGTTTTCGCCAAGTCGAGCACGGCCACCACTTTGCTGTCTTTCTTGGTGGCTTGTGGGCGCAAAACGTCGGCGGCGGTGTTAAACGAGAAAATTGCCTCCGGAAACAAGCGCAGTTCCGCAGCTTTCGTGCCGACGCTCGAGGCCGAACGCGCGTAATTGCGTCCGCTTTCTTCATTCGCCGGATCCTTATCGAAGATGGACTTAAACTGCTGCATCGCGGAACGGGCCGGTGGCAGCGCCGCCTGTTTTTCACCGCTTAGATAGAGGAGATCTGCCGCTGCCTGATCCGCCGCCGCGCGCATGGCGAGAAACTCTGGGTCTTGCGAATCCAGCTTCGCCAGCTTCTCTTTCCAATCGAGGGCTACCTTTAGCGCTTCCTTATAATCGCGCGCCTCGGTCAGCATTTCCGTAAGCATCTTCGCGCTCTTGGCGTATTGCTTCAGCTTGTCCTCGGTGGCCCCTTTGGCCTCCAGCACTTGCAGGCTCAGCTCATAGGACTTGCGGACTGATTGGATGGCCGCCCCGCGGTTGCCCCGCAACAGGCCCGTCCCCTGACGCTCCACTTCGGCCAATTGCAGGTAGGCGGAAGAGAGATTGTCCACCACGTCGATGTTGCCCATGTTTTGCTCGAGCATGTCATCGAGATATTTTTTCGCGCTTTGAATGGTGCTGGCGCCGTTGGCCGCTCCCTTACCGCCTTTGCCCTGGAACAAAGCGCTGGTAATAGCCTGGATCTTATCCGCCTTGGCCTCCGCCTTGCCCTTATAAAACATGGCAATGCCGCCCACCGAAAGAACACCCACCACCAGGGCAGCGGTCACCCAATTCTGCTTCAGCAGGCGCAGCACCATCTCCGCCATGGCTTCGCGGCGCGGGGCAACGGCACGGCCGTCGAGATAGTCCTGCACATCGCGGGCAAACTCAGCAATCGTTTGGTAACGGGCGGCGGGCGCTTTTTCCAGCGCCTTCAGCACAATGTAGTTCAGGTCCTCATTCACCGCCTCGATTTTTTCGGGCAGCTTCTCGCAAATGGCCCGCCCCACTTGCAACACATCGTCGCCGGGACGGGCATAAGGGCGCCGTCCGAGCAGCATTTCATAAAGCACCACGCCCAGCGAGTAAATGTCGCTGCGCTCGCTAAGTTCCAGCCCGCGGATATGCTCCGGGGAATTATAGGCAAGGCTTTCAATATCAATCGTATCCTGCGCGGCAATGCTATCCGTACCCGTGGTGAGCAGGCGGGAGAGGCCAAACTCGTAAATGCGGGGGTCGCCATTGGTCACCAGGATGTTGTCCGGCTTCAAATCCCCGTGCAAGACCTGCTTCAGGTGCCCGTACTGCACCGCGGCCAGCACTTTGCGGAAAAGCAGCACTTTTTCTTCGAGTTCCCATTGGCGCACGGCTTCCGTAATGCGCTGGCCCCCATCGAACTCCACCACCACATAGGGGCGGCCTTGGTTTACCCAGCCGGAATCGAGCATGCGCGCCACACCAGCGTCGTACAGCAAAGCCAAGGTTCGCAGGTCGTGCGTGAATTGCTGCTGCGCCCCAGCGTCCTCGAGAAAAATGCGGCTAACCTTGAATAGCACCAGCGTATCCACGGTGCCGTCGGCGCGCTCGGCCAGAAAGTCCATCCCCAGGCCGTCCATACCAAGAGGCATGATCAATCGCCATCCGGATTGGATTTCGGCAAAATCCTCGTCGTGCGCCGGACGGGCGGCCAAGCGCACCAAACGACGCGCACACGCGAGCAGTTCCGGCTCCTCGGAAAGCTCCATGGCCAGATGCACGCCACGCTCTCCCTCAGGTTTGCCAAGGGCCTCGCGGACAATGCCAGAGATTTTTTCCCAGTCCTGGGTAGTCATGCGGACGCAGTTCTTCTTAGAAGGTCTATCGGAGGGAGCGGCCCGCTACGAGATAAGCCTGATCCCTGATCCCTAGAACTAAGGAAGCGGAAGTCCTACTCCCATTGTTCTACTTAGATATCGGCGTTCGGCTTATGTTTCGATAGGGATATGCGCCATACGACGTGGATCTTCTTGCTTTTTTGCCTGACCCGCGCGGACGGACAGGATTTTTCCGCCCGCTTTGCGGAGATTCGGGACCAGGCGACGCCGCGCGAATTGTATGCATTTCTGTACAGTTTGCCGAAGGGCGGCGACCTGCACCACCATGCCACCCTCGCCTTCTATGCCCACCGCATGTATGAGCACGCCCTCGAACAGGAAAAAAACGGCTATGTCTATTGGACGCGCGTACGCGTGGCCAATTGCAATCCCGGCGAGAACGGGCCGTTCCTGCGCTACGAGAATTTGGACGAGGCCCGCTGGAAGCGCCTGAGCGAGTGCGAGCGGGAAGACTTCAAGCGCTTACGCCAATTAACGCCCGGGGAAAAAGCAGGATGGATCTCCTCGCTGATTGTGGACGCGCCGGGCGAGGGGCGCAACGAGTTTTTTGAAGAAATTGTGCGGCGGCAATTGGTCTTCAACACGAACCCCTATTTGTTCGCCGAAAACTTCGCGGAAAACCTGAAACTCTTCGCCGCCGAACGCGTGCGCTATCTCGAACCGCAATGGACCCCCCGCGGCGCCACCTACCCTGACTTGCGCCCAATGCCTGTGGAGGAAGCGCTGGCGATTGTCAAGCAGCGCCTTGCCCAGCCGGACGTGGCCGACCTGAACATCCACTACCGCTTCCAAACCACAGTCATCCGCTTTCGCCCGGACCTGGAAGAACAAATTCGCAACGCCTATGCCTGGGTAGATGCGCACCGGGATTGGTGGGTGGCGATTAACGCGGCAGGGCGCGAGGACGACGACCGGGGCTACGCCCTGCGCATGTTGAACAGCTTTCGCGAAGCAAGGCGCAAGTACGCGGGCATCCATTTAAGCCTGCACGCGGGCGAAAAAAACTCGCCGGGACGGGAGGTCCGCGAAACCCTGCTGCTGGGCGCGGAACGCATTGGCCACGGGGTAAACCTGATTACCGACCCCGACACCATGCTGCTGATGCGCAACGGGCGCGCGCTCGTCGAGGTGAACCTGGTATCCAACCGCTTGCTCGAATACACGCCAGATTTAGCGCAGCATCCTTTTCCCGAATACCTGCGCACGGGCATTCCGGTTTGTTTGAACACCGACGATCGCGGCAGTTGGGATTCCAACATGACCGACGAATACTTCCACGCCGTGAAACAATTCCAACTCACCTGGGAAGAAGTGGTCGAACTGGGGCGCAATAGCCTTCGCCATTCCTTTGCCCCCGCAGATTTGAAACAACGCATGCTGGCCGACTATGAGCGCGAAGTAGCCCAATTTGCCACCGAATGGGGGAAGAAAGATTGGCGCGCCGCCCTCGCCACCCAGGTTTACGAAGCCAGCGGCTACGCGCGGCGCAATCTACTTGCGACCCCCACGGCGGTGGGAGAATCAAAGTAAGTATGGAAGAAACTCGCGAGATCAAGATCGAGGGCATGCACTGCGATGGGTGTGTGCGGCGCGTTAAGATGGCGCTCGAGAAACTGCCTGGATTGCACGTGGAAGACGTGGCCGTGGGCAGCGCAAAGGTGCGCGGCGCCGTGGAAGAGGCACAACTTCATGAGAGCATTGCGAAGCTCGGCTTCCAGGTAGTGACGTCCAGGTAATGGCCTAGGGAGGCGCAAACGCTTGAAAGCAACCTTCCCCGTCGGCGGCATGACGTGTGCCGCTTGCCAAAGCTTTGTGGAACGAACCCTGCGCGAGCAGCCTGGCGTGGCCCAGGCCAGCGTCAACCTGATGCTCCACAACGCGACGGTGGAATTTCGCGAGCACGAAACAACGTTGGCCGCGCTGGTGGAGGCCGTGAACGAAACCGGCTACGAGGCTTCCCTTCCCCTTCCGGAACGCGATGCGCGAGAGGAACAAAGAGACTTCGCCGCGCACCTAGACGAAGACTATTTCAAGCTGCGGCGCCAAGCCGCACTCGCCTTGGCCGCGGGCGTTTTCATGATGCTGTGGATGCCGGCGCACAATCATGTGGCCACCCTCGACTGGCAACACGCCCTGCACTTCCTGCTGAGCTTGGCCACCATGCTGGGCCCGGGGCGGCGCTTCTACGCAAAGGCGTGGTCAGGCTTTCGCCACCGCAATTTCGACATGAACACACTGGTGGCTTTAGGCACCGGCTCGGCGTTTTTGTTCAGCACGGTGGCAATGCTCGCGCCCCATTGGTTCCACCGCCACCAACTGGAACCGCAGATCTACTTTGAGGCTGTTGTCTGGGTGATTGGGTTAATCCTCGCGGGCAACACGTTGGAAGCGCGCGCCAAACGCGGTACCGGAGCAGCGATAGCGGCCTTGGCGAAAATCGGCGCCAAGACCGCGCGGGTTTGGCGGGAAGATGCTGGGCAGGAAGGAGCTTGGCAGGAAATTCCGGCGGACGATTTGGCCGAAGGCGAGCGAGTGCTGGTGCGTCCCGGAGAAACGCTGCCCGCCGATGGGCGAGTAGAGGCGGGCAACAGCAGCGTGGACGAGGCGCTCCTGACCGGCGAGAGCTTGCCCGTAGATAAAGGCCCCGGCGACACGGTGACCGGCGGCACGCTCAACGCCGCGGGGGCCTTGGAAATCAGGGTAACGAAGGTGGGCGCCAGTTCCACTCTGGCGCGCATTGTAAAGCTGCTTCGCGAGGCCCAAAGCGCCCGCGCACCCATGCAGCACTTGGCAGACCGCGTGACAGCCGTCTTCGTACCTGTCGTGCTGGCCCTGGCGGCATTGACCTTTCTTGGCTGGTGGTTAGGCACCGGCAACCCTGTGCGCGGCTTTGGCTTGGCCGTCACAGTGTTGATCATCGCCTGCCCTTGCGCCATGGGGCTTAGCATCCCCGCGGCGGTGATGGTGGCCACAGGCCGCGGCGCGCAATTGGGCTTGCTCATCAAGGGCGGCCCCGCGCTCGAACGTCTGGCCGAAATGGACACTCTGGTGCTGGACAAAACCGGCACCTTGACCAGCGGGCAACTCGCCTTAATTGGCCAAGTGCCGGAGGATTGGCTGCGCGCCGCGGCGGCCCTCGAAACCCGCAGCGAACACCCTATCGCGCGTGCCATTGTGCAGGCTGCGCGAGACCAAAACCTAGTCATTCCCGAAGCAAGCGCGTTCCAATCCTACGCGGGCGAAGGAGCCGTGGGGGAAGTGCTCGGCGAGCGTTGGGCGGTGGGCAACGCGCGGCTTTTGGAGCTCTTAGGTCTGGCAATGCCGGAAACAACAGACCTTCCGCCGGAGGCAAGCTGGGTATGGTTGGTCCGGGGGGAAAGCGTATTGGGAGCTTTGGCCGTCGCCGACCAGTTGCGCGAAAGCAGCCGCGAAGCCGTGGCCGCCTTGCACAACTTGGGCTTGCGGCTGTTGGTGCTCAGCGGAGACCGCGAGCCGGCCGTTGCCGCCATGGCCCAACGCGCCGGGATTACCGAATTTCGCGGCGGACTTCGTCCGGAAGACAAGCTTGCCCAGGTGGCGGCTTTCGTGGAAGCGGGCCATGTCGTGGGCATGGTGGGGGACGGAGTGAACGATGCGCCTGCGCTGGCGCGCGCCAGCGTGGGCCTAGTGATGGGCGCGGGCAGCGATGCAGCTTTGGAGGCTGGCGACGTTACGCTCTTGCGCAACGACCTGCGCGGCATTGTCACGGCCATCCGCTTGGCGCGGGCCACACGTCGCGTCATGCGGCAGAATTTGTTTTGGGCTTTTGCTTACAACGTGGTTTGCATCCCGCTGGCCATGGGGCTGGGCAGCCTGGTGGGGGGGCCAACGTTGACGCCCGTCGTGGCCAGCGCCGCCATGGCCGTCAGCAGCGTCAGCGTGGTGTTGAACAGCCTGCGCCTGAAAACGGTACCGCGCTAAAAAGGCACCGCTTCCGAGTCAAGGATTTGCTGGATCATCCGGCGCGCTGCCTCTGCCGAGCGCATACCAAAACCTGCCCGCGCATCCAGCCGCAAGCGGTGGCTAAACACCGGCGCGGCCAGCCCTTTAATGTCATCCGGGATCACAAAATCCCGCCCATCCAGCAGGGCGCTGGCTTGCGCGGCGCGGTACAACGCTTGACCACCCCGCGGACTAATGCCCAGCACCACGCCCTCCGTGCGGCGCGTCGCCTCCACCAAGCGCAGCAGATAATCCACCAATTCGCCTTCCACGCGCACTTGCGCCACCTGGTCCTGCAGGGCGCGCAGTTCGTCCAGGTGCAGCAGCGGCGCCAGGTTTTGCGGCCTCCGGGAGGCGCCGCGAAGAATGGCCAGCTCTTCTTCGCGCGAGGGATAGCCAATCTCCAGGCGAAGAAGAAAACGGTCCAATTGGCTTTCGGGCAAGGGGTAAGTGCCCTGCTGTTCGGTGGGGTTTTGCGTGGCCAAAACCAGGAAGGGCGCGGGCAGCGGCATGGTGCGGCCATCTACCGTGACGTGGCCCTCGCTCATGGCTTCGAGCAAAGCGGATTGCGTCTTCGGCGTGCTGCGGTTGATCTCGTCGGCCAGCAGAAAATGGGTGAAGATGGGCCCCGGGCGGAATTCAAAATCCTGCGTCTGCGGGCGGTAAACGTTTACACCCAGAATATCGCCGGGCAAAAGGTCCGAGGTGCACTGCAAGCGGCGGAATTCCCCATCCACCAGCCTTGCCAGCGATTCGGCCAGCGTCGTCTTGCCCACGCCCGGCACATCCTCAATCAACAGATGGCCGCGAGCCAGCAAACAAACCAGCGTCAGGCGCACGGCCTCCGGCTTGCCCAACAGGCAGGCGCTCAGCACCTGGCTAAGCTCAACAAGCTTGGCGGCCGCGGTGATAGACTCCCCTTCACGAAGAGGCAAGCCCTCTGTGCGGGACAGTGTGGACTCTTTCATCCAGATGTCTCCACCGTAACATGAAGCGTTCGATTCCAACCTTCGCCACGCTGGCCCATGAGAGAATCAAAAGGCTTATCTGAAGCACTCCGGAGGAAATGTTATGGACATGCTGGAAGCCTACAAGCTGAAATATGCCTCAGTGTTGGAATACATCAAGGCGAACAACGTAATGCTGGCCAACCTGCACGTGGAGGATGGCAAACTATTTCTGAAGGGCAACGCCCCAACCGAAGACATCAAGAACGAAGTTTGGAACCACATCAAGGCCGTGAATGCCGATTGGTCCTCGGAAGTGAAGGTCGATATTGGCGTGGACACCTCCATCCCCAAACCCGTACGCACGTACACCGTCGAAAAAGGCGACAGCCTTTGGAAGATTGCCGATCACTTTTACGGCAACGGCTCGCAATACCCGAAGATCATTGCCGGCAATCCGGACAAGCTGAAGGACGAGAAGAGCGTCATCCATCCGGGTGACGTGCTGGTAATTCCCGAATAGACATAGCGAGACTCGCTAAACTAGAGGGCATGCGGAAGACTTCTTCAACGCTTGCCCTTTTTCTGTTTTTGGCGCTTGGCCTGGCGGCCAAAACGCCCGAGTTTTATGGCGATGTCGAGCCCATCCTGAACCGTAGCTGCGTGGGTTGCCACCGCGCCGGGGAAATTGGGCCAATGGCCTTCACCAGTTATGAACAGGTGCGGCCCTGGGCAAAGGCGATTAAGAATTCTGTCGCCACCAAACGCATGCCCCCCTGGTTTGCCGACCCCGCCCATGGCCACTTTGGCAACGACCGCTCTTTGAAGCCCGAAGAAATCGCCACCATCAACGCTTGGGTAGACGCGGGCGCCCCCAAGGGCGACGAGAGCAAGAAAGCCAAGGCCAGCGTGTTTGTGGAGGGCTGGAACATTCCCACACCGGATGTCGTGCTGGGCATGAAGGAAGCCTTCCCCGTCCCCGCCAATTCGAAAATTGATTACCAATACATCGTGGTGCCCACGGGCTTCACGGAAGACAAGTGGGTGAACATGGTGGAGGCCCGGCCCAGCGACCGCAGCGTGGTGCACCACTTGGTTGTCTTCATTCGCGACCCCAAATCGAAGTGGCTGCGGGAGGCGCAACCCTATGTGCCCTTCGTGCCGGATCGCCAAGGCAACGCGCGGCGCATTGACGTGGGCGGCGGCGGCAATGAAATTCTCCACACCTACACGCCCGGCAACCTGCCGGACGTTTGGAAGCCCAACCAAGCCAAGCTGATTCCCGCCGGCGCGGATCTGGTTTTCCAGATGCACTACACCTCCACCAAGAAGGACACCGCGGACTTGACCAAGATCGGCCTCATCTTCTCCAAGCAGCCGGTCGAGGAGCGCATCATGACGGTCATCGGTGGCACGGAAGCCTTTAAGATTCCTCCGGGCGACCCCGCTTACCAGGCCAGCGGCACCCTCACCCTGCCCAACGACGCTACGCTTCTGAGCTTCTTTCCGCACATGCACTTGCGCGGCAAGGCCTTCGAATACACGCTCGTTGCCGAAGGCAAGGAAGAAACGCTGCTGAAGGTGAACAACTACGACTTCAATTGGCAGTTGAACTACCGCCTGGCCGAACCGCGCACCTTAAAGGGCGGCAGCAAAATCAAAGTCACCGCCACCTGGGACAATTCGCCCAACAACAAGTGGAACCCCGACCCCAACGCCACCGTCACCTGGGGCGAGCAGAGCTGGGAAGAGATGGCCTACGGCTTTATGGATTTCTCCATTGATGCCCGCTACGACCGCCGCAGTTGGGCGCAGCGCAAGCCGCTTCCCGCGAAAAGCGACGAATAGGGCGCTGGATAATTTCTAGCTGCGAGTGGTAGGCGGGCGGGGAGGAATCTCGTCGTCCTCGTCCTCCTCATCATCCTCGTCTTCATCCTCGCCATCGTCCTCTTCGCCGCCTTCGATGAGTTGACCAAATTCGATGTCATCATCGTCATCATCCTCATCATCGTCGTCGTCATCCAGGTCGTCGAGGTCGTCGTTGAAAAGCGCGTCTACCGCCTCTTCCACGCGGTCCAAAGCAACTTGCGCGCTCATGTCCTCGGCGTCGAGAATTTCCAACTCCCCATCGCCCCAGGGAATCCAGCGGATCATGAAGCGCTCGTTCGGATAGCCGCGAAAGAGCAACAAGCCGGGCACGCCCAGCGCGCACGCCGCATGGCCGCCCGCCGAATCGTAGCCAATGTAGAGCGAACTCGCGTTGATCTCGGCGGCAAATTCGCGGAAGCTGCCGTAGTAGGGCGTGACACTGCCATTCGCGCTGGGCTTCACCTGCGCAATGGCCAATTGCGCCCGTTCCGCCTCCGCCCCGCCCGCGCCCGTGTCCACCAGCACATTCAAACCACGATCCACCAGCAGCTGCAACAAGCGGGATTCAAACGGCGCCGGCATAGCCTTTTCCGGGTTCTCGCCCACGCCCAGGCTGATGGTGACATCAAAGCCTTCCAGCCGGTCTTCCACGCTCACAATTGGCATGTTCACCGGCACGCCAAACGTCTCGGCCACCCAGCGCTCGGTCATTTCGCCCAGCGGCATTTCTTCGTCGCTCCACCAACTGCGCGACTCAAAGAAGTAGTAGTTTTCTTCCTCGCCCAGCGGCAGCAAGCCCAACTGGCTTAGGCGGCTGTCGGGGTCAATAATCAAGGCGCCGGGCTTGGACAATTCCTGGGCCAACACCGGGTAAACCCCCAGCCGCTCGGCCAGCGTGCCCGTGCGCTTGTAGGGAATTTCCACCAGTTCCAAAGCCAGCTCCGGCTCAAAGAGCTCCCAATTCTTGCGGGGGCCCACAAAGTGGATGCGGGCCTTGGGGAAGTGCGTGAATGCCGCGCGCAGGATGCGGCTGGTAATGGCGATATCCGCGCCAATCGTGATGCGCGAAAGCACGAAGACATCCTTCACGCTCATCGGGTCCGCGCTAAATTTGCGCGGGCGGCGGATGCGCATGAAGCGTTCAATCAGCCGCGCGGCGTCCAACTGCGGCAATGCTGCTTCGATCACGCGGGTGAACACGCCCACATAGGCATTCACCATGTGAAAGTCAAAGGCGTCGGCCAGCGGCTCCACCAAGTCCCGGAACAAGGCGGTGGAGCCTTCGTGCGAAGCCAGCGCTTCGCCAATCACGCGCTCCACCAGTTCGTCCGGCTCGCGCTCGCCGGCCAGCAGGATGGCCGCCAATTGGCTAGCCGAGGTATTTGCCAACGATAATCTCCAATTTTTCGCGCGTTGCGGCGGGGATGGTGCTGCGGTCCGTAATGATGGCGTGGCGCAGCGAATCTTTGCAAGAGCAGTTGCCGGGGGCGTCCATAGCTTCCACGGCCAGGCGCACTACCTTCGCGGCGTTTTCCGCGTTGGAGTGCAGCGTGGCCAGGATTTGATCCACCGTGACGGCATCGTGTTCCGGGTGCCAGCAATCGTAGTCCGTCACCATGGCAATAGAGCAGTAGCAAATCTCCGCCTCGCGGGCAAGTTTCGCTTCCTGCAGGTTGGTCATGCCAATCACGTCCATGCCCCACGAGCGGTAAAGGTTCGATTCCGCCTTCGTCGAAAAGGCCGGGCCTTCCATGCAGAGGTAGGTGCCGCCCTTCTTGGCCGTCACGCCGGCTTTCGCGCAGGCGTCCACCGCCACGTCAATCAACTGGTGGCAGGTGGGCTCCGCAAAGCTGACGTGCGCCACCAGGCCCTCGCCAAAGAAAGTGCTAATGCGGCCCCGCGTACGATCCACAAACTGGTCCACCACCACAAAGTGGCCCGGCGCGTGTTCTTCCTTCAAGCTGCCTACGGCGGAAAGGCTCAAGATGCGCTCCACGCCCAGCTTCTTGAAGCCCCAGATATTGGCGCGGAAATTCAGCTCCGTCGGCGTAATGCGATGGCCTTTGCCATGACGCGCCAAAAAGGCTACGGGCTTGCCCGCCAAGGTGCCCACCACATAGGGGTCCGATGGCTTGCCGTAGGGCGTATCGATTTCAATTTCCTCGGTCCGCTCAAAGCCGGGCATGGAATACAGCCCGGAGCCGCCAATAATGCCGGTATCGATTTTCAAAAGCTTATTGCTCCTCAATTAGTTCTAGCAGCACTCCGCCCGTAGAGGCAGGGTGAACAAAAATATAGCGGTGCCCGCCAGCGCCCGTGCGCGGTTCGTTCAACAGACGGGCGCCCCCGGCGGCCAGGCGCGCCGCCGTAGCTTCCAGGTCCTTCACGCGCAAAGCAATGTGGTGCAAACCCGCACCGCGCTTGCCCAGGAACTTGGCGATGGTGCTTGTCTCGCTCGTAGGCTCCAGCAACTCCAAGCGGCTTTGGCCCGCGGGCAGCATGGCCGTATCCACTTGCTCGTGCTCCACCCTTTCGCGGTGCGCCAGCGGCAAACCCAGAGCCGCCTGCCAAAAGCGCAACGCTTCGTCGATGCTGGTTACGGCGATGCCGAGATGGTCAATGGGGAAACTGTCGACAGCTGGCAAATCGCGTAGCGGCTGCTGGAAGTGGGCCTCGATAGACCGCCAAATTTCTTCCAGTCCTTCGCCCGTGGTGGCAATGCACTTGTGCACCGGCGCGCGCCCGTGGGCTTCGCCCTCCAACTCCCACAGCAGTTTTTCCGCCCCCGGCAAGTCCGCTTTGCTCACGACATAGACATTCGCGATTTCCATAATGCCAGCCTTCAAGGCCTGCACTTCGTCGCCTTGCCCCGGCGCCAGCACCAGCACCACACACTCCGCCAGGCGCGCTACTTCAATTTCATCCTGCCCCACGCCCACCGTTTCGAGCAACACCACATCAAAGCCCGCCGCGGCAAATAGCGTCACCAACCGGTGCGTTGCCGGGGCCAGGCCGCCCACCGCGCCGCGCGTAGCCATGCTGCGAATAAAGACCCCAGGGTCCGCTGAGTGTTGCGACATGCGGATGCGATCTCCAAGTATCGCGCCGCCTGATTGATGGCTTGAAGGATCAACCGCAATCACGGCCACACTGAGACCATGGGCCCGCATCGTGGCAACCAGTTGCGCGGCGAACGTACTCTTCCCTGCCCCAGGTGGCCCAGTTATGCCCAGCACGCGACACAGGTTCGCTCGGAGGGCGCGCGTCTGCTTCAATTGGTGCAGCAGTTCCGGTGATGCCCCGTTTTCCAGCAAAGTGGTGGCGCGGGCCAGACTGCGACGGTCCTGCGCCAAAATGCCGGGAATTAGCTCGTGCTGGTCCAATCTTCTAGTTTGCCTTCAAAAGTTGCCGCGCGATCACCAGCCGCTGGATTTCGCTCGTGCCCTCGCCAATCGTCATCAGCTTAACGTCGCGGTAAAACTTCTCCACCGGATAGTCTTTGATAAAACCATAGCCGCCGTGAATCTGCAGCGCTTCGTTCGCCGCGCGCACCGCCATTTCGCTGGCGAACAGCTTCGCCATGGCCGATTGCTTCGTCACCGGCTGTCCCTGGTCCTTGCGCCACGCGGCTTGCAGCGTCAACAAGCGCGCCGCCTCAATCTCCGTCGCCATATCGGCCAGCTTGTGCTGGATGGCTTGGAACTCGCTAATTGGCCGCCCAAATTGCTTCCGTTGCTTGGCGTAGCGCAGCGCCTCCTCATATGCGCCTTGGGCAATGCCCACACTCAGCGCGGCAATCGAAATTCGTCCGCCGTCCAGAATCCGCAGCGCATCCACAAAGCCCTCGCCTAAGGTGCCCAGCAATTGCGTGGACGGCAGCGTGCAATTCTCAAAAACCACTTCGCCCGTGGCGGAGCTGCGCATCCCCAGCTTGTTTTCCTTCTTCCCCAGACGGTAGCCCGGCGTACCCTTTTCAATCAGAAAGGCCGAAATACCGTGGCTGCTTTGCGTCCGGTCCGTAACGGCCATCGCCACACACAGGTCCGCGTAGTGGGCGTTGGTCGTAAACGTTTTTGCACCATTCAACAGCCAGTTGCCCTCCGGCGTGGGCACTGCTTGGGTGCGCGTACCGCCCGCGTCGCTTCCCGCTTCCGGCTCCGTCAGGCTCCAGCAGCCAATCCACTCGCCCGTGCACAGCTTCGGCAAATAACGGCGCTTTTGCTCTTCATTGCCCGCTACATAGATGTGGTTCGCGCATAGCGAATTGTGCGCCGCCACAATCAGCGCAAAGCTGGGGTCAATGCGCGCCAGTTCCTCAATGGCCAGGGCGTACTCGATATAGCCCATTCCCGCGCCGCCATATTCTTCCGGGAAAATAATGCCCAGCAGCCCCAGTGTGCCGGCTTTCTTCACCGCGGCCAGCGGAAACTCCTGCGCCTCGTCCCAGGCCAGCACGTGCGGTTGGATTTCCGCGGTCGCGAAATCCCGCACCATTTTGCGCAATTCAATCTGCTCTTCGGTAAAGGCAAATTCCATGGCACCTCTCAATCTATCAAGGCAAATCTATCAGCAGCGGTAGCTCAACAATTGGACGCGCCTGATAGACTCTTTAGTTTCCCCATGCAAGTGGTTTGTCCCGAAAACGTGGCCCAGCTCCAGGATGCGCTGCGGGAAGCGCAACAAACGGGCACCCCTCTTGAAGTGCGCGGCGCGGGCACCAAGCTGCGCCAGGCTGGCCCCCTGCCCACCTCCGGCTGGCAACTCGAAACAAAAAAGCTCAATCGTGTTTTGGCCTACGACCCCCGCGACCTGACCATCTCCGTCGAAGCCGGCCTGCCTTGGCGGGACTTGGAAGCCCTCTTGGCGGAAAAAGGCCAAATGGTGGCCTTGAACCCCGGATTCACATCCGCCGCAACCGTAGGGGGCGTTCTGGCCGCGAACACCAGCGGCTCCTGGCGCCGGCTCTATGGCACCGCGCGCGACCTCACCATTGGCCTCAAGTTCGCCACCCTCAACGGCCGCCTCGTCGAAAGCGGCGGCATGGTGGTGAAAAACGTCGCGGGCCTGGATTTCGCCAAGCTCATGATCGGCAGCTTCGGCACCCTCGGCGTAATTGCCACCGCCAACTTCAAGCTCATGCCGAAGCCCCCCGAGTTCGCCCTCTTCCTGCTCCAGGGCGAGTTGCGCGAGATTTTTGCCCAGCGGAATACCATCCTCCAAAGCGTGCTCCAGCCTCTCAGCCTGGACGTCCTCAATCCCACCGCCGCCCAACGCTTAGGCTTAGCCCCGGCCTGGACCCTGCTCGTCGAAGCCGCGGGCAGCACCAACGTCATCGCCCGCTACCGCCGCGAGCTTTCCGGTTTTGCGGAAGCCCCAGTTGCAATTGGCCCCGCCCTGCGCGAATTTACTTCCAACTACCTGGCCGATCACCCCCACGGTTTCGTTGTGCGCCGCAGCACTCGTCTGCAGGAAATGGAAGCCCTGCTCCAGACCACACCCCCCGTGGAAGCCGTGCTTGCCCGCGCGGGCAACGGCGTTACGTACCAACACACGCCCGAGGGGCCGATTGTGCCGCCCGCAGGTAAAGCTGTCGTCGATTTTTCCCCCTCCGCGCGTCCACCCGCCGAGGTCCTCTGGCCCGCCCCGGGCGAAGATTTCTTTTTGATGGAGCGGATCAAGGGGCTCTTTGACCCAGCCCGCCTCTTGAACCCTTGGAGGTTGTATGCCCGACTCTAATTTCGCTGCCCCGGCCCTTGCCCTATCCGTCCTCGCCAATCGCCATCCGGACGCCCCCGCCCAAAAGGATCTGGATAAGTGCGTCCACTGCGGCCTTTGCCTCAACGCCTGCCCCACCTACCGCGAGCTCGGCGTGGAAATGGATTCGCCCCGCGGCCGCATCTACCAAATGGTCCAAGTCGCCACCGGCGCCGCACCCTTAAACGACACCTACATCGAACACATGGACCTCTGCCTCGGTTGCCGCGCCTGCGAAACGGCCTGCCCCTCGGGCGTCGAATACGGCAAGCTGATCGAGGCCGCGCGTACGGAAATCACCGCCCGCCGCCAGCGCTCTTTCCCCTGGAACATTTTCGAAGATTTTGTTTTCGGCTCGCTGCTCGCCTCGCCCTTTCTGCTGCGCATCGTAGCCTTGAAAATGTGGGTCTACCAAAAGACCGGCCTCGAAGCCCTGGTCCGCGCCACGGGATTACTCAAGCTTCTGGGCCCCTTGGGCAAAATTGAACACCTCACGCCGCAGGCCCAATTGCCCACCTTCTTTTCGCAGTACGGCCAAGTTTTTCCCGCCGAGGGCGAACGCCGCCACAAGGTAGCTCTGCTCGGCGGCTGCATCGCCAATATCTTCTTCGCCCGCCTGCACGAAGCCACCGTCCGCGTCCTCCAAAAGAACGGCTGCGAGGTCCACGTCCCCGCCAACCAAACCTGTTGCGGCGCACTCCACGCCCACGCCGGCCGCCGCGAAGAAGCCCGCGCGCTCGCCCGCAAAAACATCGACGCACTCCTCAACCAGGGCTTCGACGCCATCATCTCCAACACCGGCGGCTGCGGCGCTACGCTGAAGGAGTATCACGAATTGCTCGATCATGATACCGCCTACCACGCCCGCGCCAAGGAGTTTGTCCACAAGCTCAAGGACGTAAACGAATTTCTGGGCAACCTCGAACTCAATCCGCGCCTCGGCCGCCTGGAGCGCCGCGTCACCTACCAGGATTCCTGCCACCTTTGCCACGGCCAAAAAGTCAAAACACAACCGCGAAAATTGTTGCGGGCCATCCCCGGCCTCGAGTTCGTCGAAATGCCCGCCAGCGACGTCTGCTGCGGTTCGGCGGGCATCTACAATGTCGTGCAAAACGAGATGGCCGAAGAGATCCTGGCCTCCAAGATGCGCAACGTCAACCACGTCGCCCCGGAGCAAATCGCCAGTTCCAACCCCGGCTGCATGATCCAACTCGCCGCCGGCGCCAAACTCCACGGCGCCGGCCCTCTCGCCACCCACCCCCAGCCCGTCAAACACATCGTCGAATTGCTCGACGAGGCCTACCAAAACTTCCGCCCCTAGCGCCTGTTTTGGTATTCTAATGGAGTCGGGGTTCTTCCCCCGGCACCCTTGCTCCCCGATCGTCTAATGGTAGGACAGCGGACTTTGACTCCGTCAATCGTGGTTCGAATCCATGTCGGGGAGCCATTCCTTCAAACGCAAACTTTCCACCGTCTGATTTCGTTGACAGCCTGCCTGGCTGACCTCCCGCCCGTATCCCAAACATTCGCCAGTAGTTGCGTTTTGGCGCGGTTCTCCAGTTCGAGACGTGCGCGTCCGGGGTGCGAACTCAACCACCATGGTTGAGCCCATTGACCTCTCTCAACCTCTCGAACTCTCGGGGTTCTCTGTTGACACTTCCGCGTTTGTTGACACTCCGTTTGAGAGAGGGGGACGGATTAGACAGTTTCGAACTCGCGTGAGTATCTATTGCCCGAGACGTCAATAGACGTGCCAGACGACGCGCCAGGCCGCCCAGCGGAAGCCGTTGTGGGCCGGATACCCAAAGGACCGGCAACACATGGAACTCCGCGACCGCACCACGGCCGACGCCGTTGCCCAGATCGCCACTCTTCTCGCCCACGCATACCAGCGCTACCGGCGCGTCCGGCGCATCGAACGCGCCCATCCGGATGGCGGAGAAACCGTCAACGGAGAACTTGATAACGCGCGCCCGGAGAGCCTTCATAGTCATGAGGTTGACGCGTGAAGAAGACCCTCCGACAACAGATCGACGAACTGGCCGCGATGGACGTCGCCGCGCTGCAGACCCGCCATCTGGAGTTCTTCGGCAAGGAGACCACCTGCGCACACCGGCAGTTCCTGTTCCGGAAGTTGGCTTGGCACCTCCAAGCCAAGGCTGAAGACGGGCTGCAGAAATCAGCGATCGAACTGGCGCGGAGCCACAAAACACTCTTTGGAGCAAACGGTGTCACAAATGCTCGCCAAATCGCCTGCTTCGCCGAATCCGCCCAACCCATCACTTCCTTTTCCGGTGCCCACGACGGGGCCAAAAACCTCACCGTTTCTTATACAGACTCCCAGGCCATCACCCGTACCTTCCGTGTCGATGAGAACCTCAACCTTCTCCCGAAAACAAAACCAAAGGGGCTCCCGTCGGAGCCCCCTCTGAACAATCCGGGCAAGACCCCGTCACGGATTCACGCTTCGATCGGACCTAGTTTCCAATACGCAACAAGCACTTAGCGCCCACAATCCCCAACAGCGTCCTCCGCCATGCCACAAATCAGCCATGGCCACTCCTCAACCAGCCTCTTCCAAACCAAACCCACCGCCGCCCTCCGCACCCCCTCATCTGTTACATACTGTAGGGATGTCCAACCTGCGTAACCGCCTTCGTGGCGTTTTCGGGTTTCCCGTAACTCCCTTCCAACCCGACCTCTCGCTCGATCTCGCCGCCCTAGAGCGCAATGTCGATGAAATGACTCGCCACCCCTACTGCGCCATCGTCGCCTCCGGAGGCACCGGCGAGATCTACTCCCTCACCACCGAGGAAGCCATTGAAGTCGTGCGCATCGCCGTAAGAGCCACCGCTGGCCGCATGCCCGTGGTTGCTGGCGTAGGTTACGGCACCGCCATCGGCACCACCATGGCCAAGGGTATGGCCAAGGCCGGCGCGGAAGCTTTGCTCGTCCTCCCGCCTTATTATTCCCACGCCCCCGAGGCCGGCTGGATCGCCTATTACAAAGCCATTGGCGAAGCCACCGACCTGCCCCTCGCCCTCTACTCCCGCGATTGGGCCAACTTCACTCCCGACCAGGTAGCCCGCCTTGCCGATGCCGTCCCCACACTCCAAATCTGGAAGGATGGCCAAGGCAATGGCCGTGCCTACCAGCGCATCATGCAAAAACTGGGCGACCGTCTGGCCTGGATCGGCGGCCTTGGCGACGATTGCGCCGGCACCTATTGGTCCATCGGCGTCCAGGCCTTCACCAGCAGCATCTCCAACGTCAGCGCCCCCATTGCTCTCGCCATCGCCGAAGCGGGCCAGGCCCAGGATTTCTCCCGCCTCAATCGCATCCTGCTCAAGTACGTCCACCCGCTCTACGCCCTTCGCGAAAAGATGAAGGGCTACGAAGTCTCCGTCATGAAAGAAATGATGGAAATGATGGGCATCCCCGCCGGCCCCGTCCGCCCGCCGCTGGCCCCCGTCACGCCGGAGCACAAAGCCGAACTCGCCAAAATCGTCGAAACGTACCAGAATCTTGATCTGGCCTAATTTCCGGCCGTTACTTTCTCCCGGCCACCGCGAATTAGTCCATAACCCTTGACTCACCGCAGTCTCCTCCTTTTCACAAAATCTCCGCAAGCGGAAGCGCTCGCCAAGCGCCTTCCGTTCGCGGAGAGCTGTGCTCTTTTCCAACAATTTCTCCAAGCCTGGGTGCGGCGCGCCGAAGCCGTCGGCGCCACGGTCCGCGTCCTCTGCCCGGAAGACAGCCTGGCGGCCTTGGGGCATTTGCTGCCCGGTGTTTCGTTGCGCGCGCAACAAGGCGACAGCTTTGCTCAGCGCCTCCAACATGCCTTTGCCCAAAGTTTTGCCGAAGGCGCCGGCACGGTCTTGCTGGTAGGTGGCGATACCGCTCCCCCCAACGCCGCAGCCTTGGCCGAAGCCTTCGCCCACCTGGAACAGGAAGCCCCGGCCAGCGTCCTCGGCCCCTCGCTCGATGGCGGCGTCTTCCTCATCGGCGCCAACCACCTTCCCTCCGCGCTGCTCGCCAACATTCCCTGGCACACGCCGGAAGTCGGTATCGCCCTCCGCCGCAACGCCGCGGTCCTGGGCCTGCACGTGCTCTCCCTGCTCCCCCGCCCCGATGTCGATTGCCGTGCCGACCTCGCCGCCTATTGCCAGGAACTCGCGCAACTCAACCCCTCCTCCCGCTCCCCGCGCTCCAACCGCCGCCGCTTGCTTCCCGTCCGCGCTCCGCCCCGCCTCTCCTAAACTCCACCAATCAAAAGACCAAAACAATTTCATCCAGGAGTGTTTTTTATGAGAGGACTCGTGTCTCTAGCTGCCCTTTTTCTCGCCGGCTTGTGCCTGCCCACTTTCTTGCTTGCTGCCGGCTTTGTTGGCAACGTCACCGACGCCAGCGGTGCCCTCATCGTAGGCGCCACCGTCAAAGCCCGCAACCTCGATACACAACGCGAGGAAACCGTGCTTACCAACGGCGCCGGGGCTTACCGCTTCGCTGCCCTAACCGAAGGCCGCTACCAGCTCACCATCGCGAAGGATGGCTTCCGCCCCCAAACCGTCGATAGCCTTGTCCTGCGCGTCGGCGAGGAACTCCGCCTCGATGCCACCCTCAGCCCAGGCAACCAGGAAACCAACCTCGCCATCTCCGCCAGCCCCGTGCCCCTGGCTACCGAAACCGCCACGCTGGCCACCGTCGTCGATACCCGCAACATCCAGGAGCTTCCCCTCAACGGCCGCCAGTTGCAGAACCTCGCTCTGCTTTCCCCCGGCATCGCCGCCGGTTGGAATTGGTCCACCGCCGCCAACCGCTACGGCAAGGCCCGCGAAAACACCGAAGGCGCTTTCAATGTCAACGGCCTGCGCGGCCGCTCCAACAACTTCGTCTTCGATGGCGCGCCCATGAACGTCCAGCAATACGGCGTCATCAACTTCGAGCCCTCCAACGAAACCGTGCGCGAGTTCTCGCTCGTCTCCAGCACGCCCGAAGCAGAATACGGCGGCACCCTGGGCGCCACCGTCAACATCGTCACCCGCTCCGGCACCAGCCAGTTCCACGGCGCGCTCTATGAGTTTTTCCGCAACGACGTGCTCGACGCCAACAGCACCTTCGCCAAGGCCGCCGGCCTGGAGCGCGGCAAGCTGCGCCAGAACCAATACGGCGGCAACCTAGGCGGACCCTTGTTTTCAAAGCGGCACTTTTTCTTCGGCAACTTTGAACAGCTCCGCATTCTCGAAGGCGTCGAAACCCGCCTCGTCAGCGTACCCACGGCCCAAGAGCGCCAAGGTCTGCTCCGCTATCGCGATGCCGCCGGCGCCACCCAGACGCTCAACCTCGCCAATCGGCTCAATCCGATAAGCCGCCGCTTGCTCGATTTCTATCCCGCGCCCAACACCGGCGGCGACAACGCCCTCAACTACGCCTCCGCTCTCACCATCGGCCTAACCGACACCCAATACCACATCCGCACCGATCATTACCTAACCGGCCGCGATCAAGTGATGGTCCGCTTCTCTCGCAACAACAACGACCAGGAGTACATCATCAACCGTTTTGGCGGACCCTACATTCCGGGCTTCAGCTTGCCCAACCCCGAGAAAACCATCCATGCCGTGGCCAGCCACTTGCACACCTTTTCCTCGGCCATGTTCAACGAATTCCGCGCCGCCCTCAACCGCTACGCCAATGACCTCGGCAACGGCGACCCCTCCAATGCCGAAGCCTTCGGCCTGCCCAATGGCAATGGCAGCGCCAACGGCATCCCCTCGCTCACCTTCGCCGGCAACGCCGTGGAACCCCTCGGCGGCTTAACCTGGTTCAACCGCATCCAGAACGAAACCACCACCAGCTTTGCCGATACGCTCAGCCTCCTGCGTGGCCGCCACCATTTGAAGTTCGGCGGCAGCTTTTCCCGCCGCCAATTCAACACGCGGGGCGCCTCCAACCAGCGCGGCACCATCTCCTTTGATGGCTCCCGCAACGGCCTCATCCCCCGCCTGCCCGGCAACGAACGCTCCGGCGCACTGGCCGATTTTCTTCTGGGCCAGCCCTTTGAAGCCTCCATCGTCGTGGGCGCCTTTGGCCGCGGCTACCGGCAAACGGCCACCGCCTTTTTCGTGCAGGATAGCTGGCGCGCCACGCCTCGCCTAACGGTAAACCTGGGCCTTCGCTGCGATTACAGCGCCCCCTGGACCGAGGTCAACGGCAAACTCTCCAACCTTGCTCCGGATGGCACCTTGGCCCTCGTGGGCACCAGCGCGCTTGACCGTCTTTACCAGCCCGATCGCAACAATTTCGCTCCCCGCCTTGGCTTGGCCTACGACCTGCGCGGCAACGGGGAAACCGTGCTCCGCGCGGGACTTGCCTATACGTACGAAACACTGCTGCAGGCCAACTCCGTACAGCAAGTTGAAAATAATCCACCTTTTTCTGCTTTCGCCGTGACGCGCAGCCCCAGCCCCTTTCCCGCCACCGGAAATGCCACTACACTGCTCGACCTGCGCAACCAAGCCCAGCCCTCGCGCAGCATCGCCGCCGTCGATTCCCAAGCCTTCCGCAATCCTTACGCCGCCCAGTGGAATTTCAGCCTCCAACAACGGCTGGCCAACGTGTGGCTACTAGAGCTGGCTTATGTGGGCACGCGCGGCCAGGCCCTGCCCTATTTCTTCAACGCCAACCAGGTGCCCCTGGCTTCGCTCAGCATCGCCCAGCGCAACACCATCGCTTCCGCAATTGCTGCCGGCCAGGACACCACTCCTTTGCTCGCCCCCTTGCGTCCTTATCCAGCCTTCGACACTGTCACTCTTTCCCGCAACGCGGCCCAATCCACCTATCACAGCGGCCAGATCAAGCTCGAGCGCCGCTTCAGCCGCGGCCTCAGCGTTCTCGCTTCCCACACCTGGGCCAAGTCCATCGACAACGCCAGCGACTTCGGTTCCGGCGATCCCTCCGAGCGCATCCTCAATTCCAGCAACCTCGCGCTCCAGCGCGGCCCTTCCAGCTTCGATGTCCAACACCGCTTCACCTCGGCCTTCACTTGGGAATTGCCCTGCAGCCGCGGATGGCTGCTGGACGGTTGGCAAGTGAACGGCGTTGTCACGCTCCAAACCGGCCAGCCCTTCACGCCCTTCAACAGCAACTTCGACCCCTTCCGCAACGAAGCCTTCAACCGCCCCGATGTCGTGGGCGACCCGCAGGCCAACATACCCGCCGGCCTCGCCTTCAACCCCGCCGCTTTCCGCAACCCCGCGCCCGGCACCTTTGGCAATGCAGGCCGCAACATTGTGCGCGGCGACGGCTTCCAAAGCTTCGACCTGTCTGCGTTCAAAAACTTCGCCCTCACCGAAAGCCTGCGCTTGCAGTTCCGCGCCGAAGCCGTAAACGCTTTCAACACCGTCAACTTCCAAGGCCCGGTGGTAAACCTCAACACCACTCCCGGCCGCTGGGTGGCCGCCGCCCAGCCCCGCATTCTGCAACTGGGCCTGAAGCTGAGCTTCTGATTCGCCCTCCCTACCCGCTTGTTTTCGCAGACGGTATGTGGCATAGTCTGGGGCGCTATGGGGACTTTTGTCGGCAAAATCGTACTTTTTGGTTATTTTTCGGCGCTTATCGCATTTGCCCAAACGGTGACAACGCGCGGCAATGCCGCTTTTGCCATAGTTGCTGGCGGTAGCGTCGAACTTCAAGTTGAAGTTCGCGCCGCCAATGGGGGCTTGGCCGTGAATAGCGAAGTCCTGTTTGTTGCGCCAGGAGGCGCGGCGAGCGGATTTTTTCCGGAGTCGACAGAAAGCGACAAAACCTGGGTGCGCGTCCACTCTGCCGCGGATGGCATTGCCCGTACCCGCTACCAAACGCCTCCTGCCACCGCCAGCTATGCCCTGGTAAGCGCGCAATTGCCAATGAACCGCCAAGCGGGCGCTTACGCCACCTTTGCGATTAGCGCCCTGGCCTCTATAACGAGTTCCTCGAGTACCGCCCAATCCATGCGGGCCGATTTGCTACGGCAGTACCTGCCAGGAGGGGAGACCGAACTGGTGCGGCTGCACGGGCCTTTTGTACTCGGGCCCGGAACAACTGTTTCCTCTGCTTTGCCCGAGGACGTGCCCTTTCCCGGCTATCCGCACAGCGCCCAAGAGGCGGAATGGTTCTTTTGGATCGATGACAAGGCGCCTGCTCAGTTTGCGCACCCGGTTCGGTATGGCCGTGCGCCGATCAACAATCCCAACGCCCGGCAAATTTCTAACCTTTCCTGGTATCCGGTAGTTCGAATCGAAGGTAGAAATTTTAAACTTTTGCCTGCTATCGCCCTGAACGACACTGCTGTCGCGGCAACATCCTTGTCCATCTCTGTCGAAGCTCTAGCCCTTGGCGGAACAACCGCACCACCCGCGGCGCCTTCCGACGCTTGCGCCATTTTGATTCGCGGTCCGGATCTCGACGGAACCCAGGAAGGCCTGACCGGAGCACGCAATTTCCTTCTAAATAACGATCTCGTCAACCCGGCCAATATCCTTACCCGCGAAATTGTCGACGGGGAGAAGCGCATCATCCGCCCCATGACCCGCCAGCTCCTCGACGAGACTTTTGCTGAGTTGAAGCGCCGGAATTGCAAGAAGCTCTTTCTGTTTTACGATGGCCACGGGAGCCCCGCGGAGTGGGGACCAGGCCTGTGTTTGCAAACCCCCGACGACGATGGAACGAGCAGCGGCTACCCGTTGGATTTCTACTCTTACGAAACCCTCGCCAACCGCATTGCCAGCCTTGGTCCTGGAATCCGCGTGTGCTTCGCGGTGAGCGCCTGCTTTAGCGGGCAATTGCTGGATTGGCTGCAGGGGCTGGGGATCCAAGGGGAAGGGCTGACAACGGCGAGCCGGTCCCAGATCGGCTACAGCCTTACTCTTTGGAAGCACATTGCGCCAAGCCTGGAAGCCTCCAAAGGGAATTTCCAACAGGCGCACCGGGACTTGGTCAACAACCCTTCCATGTTTGTTAGCGGCCCGAATCCGCAGTACGGCCAGATCATGCCGACCGGCACGCGACGCATGGCGGTCCCCTACGTGTATTTCAAGAGTCCTGCGGAGGCGGGGGTGGTATTTTCGCGACCAGCAGCCGCTCTCACAAACTCGGCTTTCAATCTGACACTCATTCCAACCAATCCCACGATTGGCCGGCTCAGCCCCAATCAGATTGTCCTTCCTCCCACGCCCGCGGTTGGATTGCTCGCCTCTGGCTTGCGTGAAGGGTTGACATCGGTCGCGGGGACGGCATCGGAAAATGACGCAGGGGGTAATGCGCAAGCCTATCGTGGAGAAGGGGCCATTCAAGTTGGGAGTTTCCGAGTGCACCCGAACCCCTGCTACACCGAGCCCGGCGGCTCTTGCGCGATGACGATCGAGAGGATCATTCCCATTCCTGATGTAGATAAGGAAACCACGTTTGACCTATTTCTTTACGACAAGACGATTGCCTCGGTGGAGCCTGCGACGCTCAAAGCCAGTGAAACGCAAACAACCTTGCGCTTTACGATTCGGGGGCTCAAGAAGGGCAGCACGAAGCTTTGGGTGTGGGATAACAGGGCCAGAACGAGCATGGAAGTGCCCGTGATCGTTGAGGATCCGCCACGGCGGACGAGCGTGGTGCCGGAGAGTTGTATTGGCCAATGGAACTATTTCGTCAGCACGGAAAGGACCAACGAGCAACATATTTGCTGCACCCAGACCACCAGCAATTGGCCGATGCGCGTGGACATCGCGGCTGATGGCAGAGTGACGGTAAGTTCCAGCGGGGGAGGCTTTCCCAATACTATGACGGGCACAACCGGGCCAGACTGCACCCTCCTTGTGACGGGTGGCCTCACAATAGCTGGCATCGCTACGCAGGCGCGGCTGGAGGGAACGATTGGCCCCAACAGCACGATCGGCAACCAATTGCGATGGTTCGACGAAAGCCCAGGACTTCAAGGAGCAGATCGCGCAGTAGCGTTTGACGCGATCCGCTTCAATTACGCTGTGGGTACAGACGGGAGGCTGCCCGGAGGGCAAGCGGCAACCTTTCGCGGAACCGGGCGGACGAACGCCACGACAACCTGTACCTATACCATTGCGAACCCAAGTATCGCGATTCCGTCCACCGGCGGCGCATTCACGGCGGAACTGCAAACGGGGGATGGCTGCGCCTGGACGGCTGCGGCAAGCTCGGATTTTGTGGAACTTTCGGCTCTCCAAGGCACTGGCGCCATTCAGTTTGGCTTCCGTGTAAGCCCGAATTTCAATGCCGCAGGCCGCAGCGCGACCTTTACCCTGGGAGGCCGCGCTGTGACGGTAAACCAAGCGGGTGTGCCAGCCAGGCGACCGCAAATTAGCGGGGTATTCAACGGAGCATCCTTCGATCGGCTCCTTGGCGGCGGGTCTTGGGTAACGATCACGGGGGTTAACTTAGCGGGCACGACGCGCGTTTGGAGCGAAAGTGACTTCTCCGGAGGCCGATTGCCCGAGCAACTCGACGGCACGAGCGCAACGATTGGCGGCAAGGCGGCCTTTGTCTACTTCATCAGTCCCACGCAAATCAACGTACTGATGCCGGATGACCCCAATCCGGTGCTTCCCGGAGCCCCGTTTACAACGGTCCAGGTGCGGCGGGAAGGCAACTTGAGCGAACCCTTCGAAGCACCACTTCAAGAACGCTCGCCAGCGCTATTCCAATTGGACCCGGAGCAGCGGCGCTACGTGGCAGCCGTGCATGCCGATGGCGTGCTTGCCGCGCGACCGGGCTTGTATCCTGGGCTGACAACCCGGGCCGCGAAGCCAGGAGACATCGTGTTGCTGTATCTAACGGGGCTCGGTGCAACGCTGCCCGACACGCCAGCGGGATCCCTTGTGCGAGCTCCGGCGCGCATAAGCGGCAATCTAAGCGTGGATATCGGGGGCCAGCCAGCCGAGGTGTTGTTTGCCGGAAAGGTAGCGAATGGACTTTATCAGGTGAATTTGCGAGTGCCGATGGTTGCAGCCGGAGATCAATCGATTCGCGTCTGGATGGAAGGTGAAAGGACCCAGGCACCGGTCTATCTCACCATTGGCCCCTAGGCGAATCCGCTAGCGGATGGGCCCGTCGCCTTCGCTGAGAGCGCTCAGGATAGGTTCTCGGTTGCGGGCGGCGTGTTCGAGCGCCGAATCAAGCGCCACCTTATAAAAAGCCAGGCCCAGCGCGCCGGCTACCGCCAGCACCACGAAGAACGCTGCGTTCGTATCGAAGGCATAGCGAGCCAAATAGGCCAGCCCCAAGGGGATGCCCAGCACCGGGTAAATCACCAGCATCCAGATTTGGAATTTCGACCCTCTCGATTGCCGCCAGGCGCTTTGAGGATTGATGCCCCGAGCCCCGTGTACGGTCGCCAGGTTGCCAATGGCCGCCAAGAAGATCAAAAACACCACCGTCACGGCGAAGGCTTCCGCCACCTTCAGCGGCGTCACAGGCAGGCGCAGGACGGTGCAAACACCGGCAATGAGGGCCAGTTCCAACAGCACGAAAAACGCGGCGGCCAGATTTTTGGAAACCAGCACGCGCCGCAGGCCCACCGGAGCAATCCAATACAGCTGCGCGGCGGCGCGATCGAAGCCCAGGCTATTGAACACCGCCACTTCGCTAAGCATCATGACGGAGTAGAGACTCACGAGCGTCAAATAATTCTGTGATATAGGCCCGCGCGCCACGACCGAACCGGTCGTCAGGGCCTTACCAAAAATCACCGGCAGCCACACCACCAGGCCAAACGTGAAGCCCATGAAGAAGACCAGGCGGAAGCGGGCCGAACGCGCCAATTGCTTCAAGTCCTTTTCGAGCAGGACGGCCAGCGGATCCGGCAACAAGGCCGCCGGCAAACGGAACAAACCATCCAACCAGCGCGAGGCCTGCTGCCGTTCGCTCTCTGCCGCCCGCAGGCCTTCGGAATCGTGCCGTAGGCTCTTTTCGAATTGCCAGCGGCCAAAGGCGATCGCCGCCGCGGTCCACGCGAGCAAAACGCCCAGGCTCAGCGCCGCCTGATTGCCAAACACCAGGCTCGCCGCCGCGCCCCAGGGCAGCCAGAACTGGTTCAACGAGGTTACGGCCTGCCGCACCTGCGGCGGTACGCCCAACAGCGAAAACATCTGCGGGCTGACCATGAGCAGCACCAGCCCCAACACCACCAATTCGCGTGCGCCTCTGCGCTCGAGTAAGCGGCCCAACAAATCCCGCACCCCGGCGGAAAGGTACAAATTCATCACCAGAAAAATCGGAAAGGCCACCACACCCCACTTTGGCAGGTCCGGGTGCAACAAGGCACCGATCGCCGTGCCCAAGAGCAGCAGGATTACCTCAACGCCCGTCGTCAGCCGCAGCAGCACTTCAATTTGGAACAACTGGCCCGGGCGGACAGGATAGACGAGCAGGCGCTTCAAATCGATGCTCATTCCCGTGGAAGCCAGGAATACGGGCACCACTTGCCAGTACAGGAAGCCCACGAGCAATCCGAAAGCCAAAAACGTCTCCGCCATGGCAAAGCGCCGCAGCGGGATGATCTGCATCAACGCGGCCAGCCCCACGGCCCCGCCCGCCACCATCAAATACCACACCACCAGCACGATTGTCCCCACCAGCGCCCCGCCCATTTGCGGCCGGCGGTAGAAATTCCAAATCGTCCGCAATTGCGCCCACAAAATTGCCTGCGCGCGCTGGTCCAGCAAACCGATGCCGCCTAGAGCCACGATAGGTCTCCGCTGGTCCGCTGGTGTTCGCCGACCGTTCTCACAAAAAGCTCTTCGAGGCTGGCTGGCGCACCCGGTTCTTCCGCCGCGGTGGCTTGCCGCAACTCGTCCAAAGTTCCCTCGGCCACCAGGCGCCCTTCGTGGATGATCGCAATGCGGTCGCAGAGCCGCTCCACGACTTCCAACACGTGTGAGGTTAAAAAGATGGTGGCCCCTTGCCGCACCAGGTCCAGCAAAAGGTCCTTCATCAAGCGTGCACCCACGGCGTCCACGCCCTCAAAAGGTTCGTCCATCAAGAACAAGCGCGGCCGGTGGATCAAGGCCGCACCCATCGCCGCGCGCTTGCGCATGCCCTTGGAATACTCGCCGATCAACTTTTTGCCAGCGGATTCAAGTTCAAAAAAGCGGATCAATTCCGTGGCCCGCTGGCGGGCGAGATCGCGCTCCAAGCCATAAAGCCGCCCGACAAACTCCAGGTATTCGACGCCCGTCAAATGGTCAAACAATAGGGTTTCGTCGGGCACCAGACCAATTTGCTGCTTAGCGTCAAGAGTGGCGGCCGGCTGGTCGGGCCCAATCGGCTCGCCCAAGAGAAACATTTCCCCGGAACTGGGCTGCGCCACGCCCATCAGCATTTTGATGGTGGTTGTCTTGCCCGCCCCGTTCGGCCCCAGGAAGCCGTAAAAGCAGCCCATGGGCACCCGCAGATTCAAGTTATCCACGGCAACCTTCGTTCCGTAAACCTTCCGCAAATTCCGCGTTTCCAGCGCCCAAGCTGGGGGAGTATTTCCCTGTGGTTCAACAGGAGTAGGTATGAAGTCTGACACTTTTTGTATTATCCCCTTCAAACTTTGAGCAGACTGGACCGATATGGCAAACGAGAGCGTTATGCCGCACCCGCTTACTGAAACCGCCCCGCTAAGATCAGCCTTGGGAACCGCCGCCGTGCCGCCTCAGGGGGCTAGCTTAGCCGTGGAAGACCTATCACCCGAGAACCGCATGTTGCTGTACAAGCAGAAGGTTCAACGGATGTTGAACTCGCTGCCGCCCTTCTCGCCCATCTTGAACCGCTTAATCGCCAGTTTGGCCAGCGACGACGTGCGTTTCAGCGACCTTTCTACGCTTATTGAAAAGGACACTGTATTGAGCGGACACGTGCTGCGGCTGGTGAATAGCGCGGCGATGGCCCGCCGCAGCCGCATCAATTCGATTGCGCATGCAGTGAGTGTGCTGGGCATCGTTCGATTGCGCAACTTTCTGCTGAGTATCAGTATTGCCCGCCTGTGGCAAAACACCCGCACGGTGCCGCCGTGGAATATGGCTGCGTTTAACTTGCACGGCGCGGCCGTGGCGCAGGTTTCCGACCTTGTTGCGCAGCATGCCCACTGTCAGTATCCCGAAGGGGCCTTTCTGGCGGGTCTACTACACGATTACGGCAAGCTGCTCATTGCCTCGGCTCTGCCGCAAGAGTTTACCGCCATCATGAAGGAAGTGAGCCAGAATGGCGTGCCGCTGCTGGAGGCAGAGCGCCAAGTGATTGGTTTGACCCACCCCGAGCTTTCCGCGTTAACGCTGAAGACTTGGAATCTGCCGGACGAAATTGTGCGGGCCGTGGAATACCACCACGACCCCGACCTTGAGGAATCTTCGGTACTCGAAGTAAAACCGGGCTTTTTGCTTAGCCGCGTAGTATTTATGGCGGACCAAGTGGTGCACCAATTAGGCATCCATACTTTCGCGCATGAAGGGACGGCCCCCTCCTCAGAATCTGCAGACGAAGCTATCCCTGATGCGGGCAAGGCTAATGCGCAAGCCACACTGGAAATGCTCGGCTTGCGGGAAAACGCTGCCAAGATTGTGGAAGACTTCGAAACCGAGTTCGAAGCCATCCGCAGTTTCTTCTAGTTCTTTTTCTTTTGGCTCGAGGCGCTGCCACCCTGGCTTAAGCGGCGGAAGTACTCGGCGACTTGGTCAGCGTAGCCAGTGGGCACGCGGTCCAAGGTGGCACTGCGTGCGTCCGATTGTCCTGCTGTGCCCTCGAGATCCCGCCGCAGCTTGAGTTCCAACTGCTCGAGCAAGGGCAACATCCGCGTCCGCATTTGCTCCAGCAGCGCAGGGTTATTGCGGAAACGGCCGGGGTCCAGGGAACCCATTTCGGCCAGCAACTTTTGCAGCTCCGCTTGGTCGGCGGCGTTCAAGCCGCCATCCTCCTGACCATCGCTGCGCCCATCATTGCGGCGCTGCTTGCGCAAGGCTTCGATGTCGCGCATGGCTTGCTGGTAGTTGCGCTCAATCGTGCGCATGGTCTCGCCAGAAACTTCCGTCCCACTCAGATCACGCGGATTGGCATTTCCTTTGTTCATGGCGCCGCCCTCACGGAAGGGGCTGGAATCGCCACCGCGGCCGCGGAATTCGTTGGGGCTGCCATCGCGACCCTGGCCATTTTGCTGGTCTTGCGCTTGTTGCATGCCGCCGGGGGAGCCGGGGCCTTGTTGTTGGCCTTGGCCGCGCTGTTGGCCTTGTTGGCCTTGCTGACCCTGCTGGCCTTGCTGACCCTGCTGGCCTTGTTGACCCTGCTGGCCTTGTTGACCCTGCTGGCCTTGTTGACCCTGCTGGCCCTGTTGACCCTGCTGGCCTTGTTGACCCTGCTGGCCTTGCTGGCCCTGCTGGCCTTGCTGGCCCTGCTGGCCTTGCTGACCCTGCTGGCCTTGCCGTTGTTGTTCGGCCAAGGCCGCAATTTGCTGCCGAAGCTGCTCCACTTGCGCCAAAGCCTTTTCCGTCGGGTCAGACTTCGAGCCTGCTCCAGCGGCAATTTTTTCGGCTTCCTGCACCTTATCGCGCAGACCTTCGAGGGCCCGGGTCACTTCGCGTTCTCTTCCTACCATGTACTGCCCGTAGCCGTTGCGGATGTAATCGCTCAACATCTTGAGCTTCAGGTTCAGGTCTTCCTTTTGTGCGTCGCCCAAGCCTTCTTGGAGCTTAGAGGAAGCACTGCGTTGGGAGGAGCGCATCTGGCGGCTGGCGTCCTGGAGGTCCTTTTCGAGGCGCTGGTAATCCTCGAACATCTGTTGCTTTTCGTTGCCAAGTTCGCGGGCGACGCGCGGGTCGCGGTTGGCGCGGGAGGTGCCTTTTTCATCCCCGCCCTGCTGACCAGCTTGTGGCTGCCCACCGTAGGCTTCGCGCATTTTTTGCTCAAACTGCCGTTGCTGGCCAGCCAACTGTTCGGCCCGCCGCGCCAGGTCGGACAGTTGTTGCTGTTTACCCTGTTGCTCCATTTGGCCGAGCAGCTTGCGGGCTTCGTTCAAACGCTCCGCCGCCCGCTGGGCCTGGCCCTGGTCGCCTTGGGCCTGATCGCCCTGGCCCTTTTGTTGCTGGCCGGCGGCGCTGCGCATATCCTCCGTGGCTTTGCGAATGTTGTCGAGGGCGCGATCGACGCGCGGATCGCGGCTGAGGCGGTTCTGCTGGCGGTTCATGGCGGATTGCCGGCCTTGTTGCCCGGATTGGCCGCTTTGCCCACTTTGACCCTGCTGGCCCTGCTGGCCTTGCTGGCCCTGCTGTTGCGCCTGTTGCTGCTGGTTGCGCTGCATGCGTTCCAATTCCTGTTGTAAGCGTTCTGCTTCACGGCGCAACATCTCCTGTTGCCAGCGCTGCTCGCTGGTCTGCTGGTTGTTGCGCTGTGCCTGGTTGGCCAATTCCTGCTGACGGCGCGCCAACTCTTCGAGCTTGCGCATGGCCTCGTCGACTTCCTTCTGGCGCTGTTCGGCGGTCATCTGCTGGCCGGTTTCGTACTGATTCTTTTCCGTATCCAGTTCGAGGTCGAGCAGGCTTTCAAGGTCCCGCTGGGCCCCACCGCCGCCACCCCCGCCGCCGCCTTGTTGCATGGCCACTTCTACTTCCTTGCGCAGGGCCTCGGCGCGTTGCAAATGTTGCAGCGCCTTTTGCTCGTTGGGCAAGGCATCTTTGAACTTCAGGCCGCGCAAATCGCCCGCGGCCGGAGCCATAAAGGTGGCCGCCCGTTCGAGCTCTTTGGCAATGTTGTTGATGGTTTCGTTTTGACCGGTTAATTGGCGCGCCCGGATGCGCTGGACGAAGGTCTGCGTCTGGGTGCGCAGTTTTTCTTGCGTTTCGGCCAAAAACTTCCCAATTTCCTTCACTTCCGCCGCGGGCTTCTGCGAGCGCTGCTCAAAGAACGTGGCGCTGATGATCTGTTTCTGCCGCTCGACGATGTCGCCTTCCTGCTCGCCCTCGGCGCCCATCCCGCCGCCGGCTTGCTGGGACTGGCTGAATTCCCGCTCGTAAGGTTGTGCTTCTAGGAAAAACGGTTGCGTCGTGGCTTCCGCCTTCGCATCCTTGGCCTTAGCGTAGAACAACACGTTGTCGCCGGGCTGGAGCTTGAAATCCTCCAGCATCATCAGGTAGCGCCCCTCGCCCTCTTTCGCGCCGCGCTTCACGGGCAGATTCACGGTCTTTTCTTCCCCGCCGTTCACGCTGTAGTGCAAGGACAGGCTGGTTAGCCCGAAATCGTCGGTTGCCTTGACGGCAAAGGCCACTTCTTCAATCGGGCTGACCTTCAAGCTCCGCCCGGGCTTGTCGAAGCTGACTTCCGGGGGGCCTTCCTTCAGGGGCTCAATGAAGTAGTCGTCGGTGAGGCGCACGGGCTTACCGTCCTCGACCATGGCGAAGTGAAAGCTGCTGTCTTTGGTGATGGGCAGGGTGACTAAGTGCCGATTCGCTCCCTCAGTCTGCACCGGCACTTCGGTGCCGCCTTCCAACACGAGTACGGCCTTTTCTACCGGCTTATCGGTGGCAAACTCCAAGAAGGCTTGCGTGCCCGTGACGGCGCGCAGATCACCGGCGGGGTCTTCCAACTGGTCCGGCATGCCGCTCCAGGCGGGATAGCGGAAGGTGGCCTTGTACTTGGTGATTTTCGGCAGGTCCACCACGCTGAGCTTGTATTCGGCCGAACGCAGGCTGCCGGCCGTGACGTAATAATCGACATCGGCTTCCAGGCCCGCAAAGAGGAACTCAAAGCGGCCCGGGGCGTCCGGCATGGCCAACATGGGCACTTCTTCAAACGGGGCGGTGGGCACGAAGCGCGCGAAGATTTTCACGCTCGGCGGGGCAAAGCCCACCACTTCGGCCACAATTTTCTGCGCGGCCTTGCGGCGCACTTTCGTTGAGCCAGGCTCCACTTTCAGAGAGCGGTTGAACGCGGTGACGCCCTTGGGCACGCCACCCCACAACAGGGAACTGCCTTGCCCCAGCCAGCCTGGAGCGGCCACAATCAACCACAACAAAACGCCCGCGCTCACGGCTGCTGCGCCGGCAAAGCCCGCCAGGCGTTTGGTGGAAACGACCTGCTCCGGCTCCACGCTGCGCGCCTGTTCCCAGGCCTGTTCGGCCACGAGGGCGAGCATGGGGTTCGCTTTGTCGCGATCTTCGAGGACGGTGAGCAGGCGTTGGTCAAGCCCCGGCGCCACGGCTTCCACGCGTTGCGCGGCCCGGCGCTTGTTGAGCACCAAAAGGGGCAGCACAATGCCAAACACGACCGCCCCGGCCAGGCTCAAAAACAGCAGGGCGCGCGAATAGTTCCAATTCGGCTCGGTCACGTCCAAACGATAATGAATTGTCACTAGCAGTAGCGTCAACCCGAGGGCCAACGAGGCGGCCAGCGCCAAGCCCGTCAATAAAGCATTGGCCGCCAAGCGGCGCTGGATGCGTTCCAAATAGCGATGCAAATAGTCGAGGGCCATGGCGCAATCTCCTCTTAAGTTCTGGCTTGCACGTATCGTGCCGAATACAACTGTTCCGCGCCTAAAACAAGCGCGGCAAGAAGGGCAATCCACCACCAGAAGCTCTGCTGCACGGGGTCCGGTGTGGCAGCACTTTCCGGACCAGAGCCAGCTTGGGATGTGTTTTCCGCTTTGCCGGACGCCTCCCACAGCGCCAGGTTTTCGCGGGCAATCACATCCAAATCACTTTCCCGCCGGTCGACGTTGACCGCAATCAATTCCTCGCGTCCGCCGGGACGCCGCAATTCATAAAAGCCCGACTCCCCTAACAATAGCGAAGAAGCCGAAGCAGCTTCCTTGAGCGTCAAGGCCCGCTGTCCGTCCGGCCCCAAGACTTCGACGGCGCCTTTACTTTCCGCCGCACGCAGATCGAGGTAGGAATCCACCTGGTAGGCGGCGTTTTTGTCTTCGACGCGTCCCAGATAAGCCGCCGTTTGTTCCAAAAAGGGAACGTAGGCGGGCTTCACGGGCAGATCGTTGGCAATGTTATCGAGAGAAGAAGCAAAGACCACGACGCGGCCCTCGCCCACTCGCTTTTCGACAAGCAGGGGGGAGCCGTTCTCGAGCCGTGCGGCCACCTGCAAGCCCTCGCCGGGCTCGGCGGTGAGTTTCACGTCTTCAAAAAAGCGCACGCCGCTCAGGCGCTCGACGCGCCGCAGCGAAGGGTAAGTGGGGTCTACTTGCGCGGCAGTGAAGTAGCGCTGCCCTTGCCGGTCGGCCAGTTCCGAACCCGCGACGGGCAAATCGGCAACGGGGAGTTTCCCGAGTACGGCAGTCCGCGGACCAACGGCCAAAAACAGGGCGCCACCGCTTTCGACATAGCTCTTCAACTTGGTTTGGATGCCGCTGAGGCCATCGCCGGGGTCGTTGACGACGACAAAGGCGTAGTTCGAAAAATTCAAGCTCGCGGCCCCCGCGGGGCTGGTTTCCTCGACGAGGAAGAGGGCTTCGGCGCCGGCCGCGATGGCCGCCCGGAAGTAGAAGAGCGCTCGGCTATTGCGCTCGTTGGAAAGGAAGAGGATGCGGCGAGGGTCGGCCTTTTCGGTGGCAAAGTAGAAGCGATTGTCGGCCGCGAGGGCATCGTCTTCCACCAGCGCAACTTCGCCCCGCAGCCAGCCGTAGGGGCCGTCAAAGCCGGCAAATTCGACGGTCGCGCGGCCATTTTCCGGCACTTCCACGGTCTGGGTGGCTACCGGGCGGTTGTTGATTTTTAGCTGCAGGGTCCGCTTCGCCGTGGGGGCATGATAGGCGGAAACGACGGCGCTGACTTTGGTCTTGGTGGGGTCCGAACTGGTGCGCGGCGCGTTCACTGCTTCTATCGTATAGTTCGGGGCGAGGGCGCCGACGGTTTCCACTTTCAGCTCTGTGCCCGGTTCGAGGGCGAGATCGGCGTAAGCGGGCGGCAGGGCGGTGCGTTGGGCATCAGTCACAAACGTGGCGCGAACAAGACGACCGGTGGAACGGCGCGTGTCGCGCAGGCTACGGGCTAGTTCGGCAAAGTTAGATTTGCCATCGGTGGGCGCGGCGGCGTCAATGGCGGCCAGCAGTTCGCCGCGGTCTTTGGTGACCGGGCTCAAAATACTTAAACGGCTGCCCATGCCCCAAATTTGCGCTTCGCCGGTGGCGGGCAGCGCGGCGCGGGCTTTGGCCTTGGCTTCGGCCAGGCGGTTGCCTTCGCGCATGGAGAAGGAATTGTCGATCACGACCAGGTGGAGGGCGTTGGCGGCGTTCAGGACCTCCGGCGGTTTGCGGAAGAAGGGCTGGGAAAAGGCGAAGGCGAGCAATAGCAGCAAGGCGAGGCGCAGCGCCATGAGAAACTTATACTTTAACTTTTTCTGGTAAGTTGTTGTTTCTGTGCGCTTTTCGAAAAACATGCTGCTGGCGAAAGGCATGGGCTCGTGTTTGTGCTGTTGCAGCAGGTGCAACCAAACGGGCAGCGCCGCCGCAGCCGCGCCCACCAGCAACCACCATGGGGATAGCAATCCCATTTACATCCTCCCCTGCCGCGCGGCCAGGTATTCACGCAACGCGCCGTCGAGGGGGCGGTGCGTTTCGAGCAGCATATAGTCCAACCCGGCGCCTTGGGCCTTGTCGCGCAAAGTGTTGATGTGACCCTGAATCTTTTCGCGGTATTCCGTGCGCACGTACTCGGGCGTTACCTCAATGGAGGCGCCGGTTTCGAGGTCGATGATGGTGGCGGGGGCGTTTACGGGCGGCTCGAGCTCGGTGTGGTCCAAGACATGGAAGAGCACCACTTCGTTGCCCTTGTAGCGCAGGGGAACGATGGTATCGACAATGGTTTGCGGGTCGGCGTAAAAATCGCTGACAACAATGACCACGCCACGGCGGCGCACAAATTCGAGGAACTGCGCGAAGGGCTTGGCGAAATCTGTATGGACGCCGGGCTCGGCGTGGCCGACGGCGTGGAGCAGCTTTTGCAATTGGCCGACGCGGGAACTGGGCGGAATGAATTGCCGCACCTCGTCGTCGAACAAGATGAGGCCCGCGGCGTCGCGTTGTTGCACGGCCAGGTAGAGCATGCTCGAAACCAGGTAGCGGCAGTATTCGAGCTTCGAGGGGTTTTTGCCGAAGTCCATGGACTTCGAAAGGTCGAGCATGACCGTGACGCGGGTATTTGTTTCGCCGCGGTAGCGCTTCAGGTAGGCGCGTTCCGTGCGGGCGAAAACGTTCCAATCGACGTGCCGGAGGTCGTCGCCGGGCGTATACATGCGGTATTCGGCGAACTCCTGGCTGAAGCCAAAATCCGGCGAGCGGTGCAGCCCGTTGATGAAGCCGTGCACCACCGTCTTCGCCACCAGGTCCAAACCACTGATGGCCGACAGTACGCGCGGATCAAGGAAATTTTGTTGCATGGAAGGCGTGAGCTGCTTATTCCTTCGGAAGGGGGACGGTTTCGAGCAGGCGGGCCAGCACGGTGTCGGTGGTCATGCGGTCCGATTCGGCCTGGAAGTTCAGCAGGATGCGGTGCCGGAGAATAGGAGCCGTCAGCTTCTGAACATCTTCAAAGGTTACGTGGTAGCGGCCGTGCATCAAGGCGCGGGCTTTGGCGGCGAGGACAAGGTTCTGGATGCCGCGGACGCTGGCGCCGAAGTTGACGTATTTCTTTACAAAGTCGGGCGCGGAGGCGTCGGTGGCGCGGGTGGCCCGGACGACGCTGACGGCATAGCGAGCCACGCTTTCGGCGATGGGCACCATGCGCACGAGGCTTTGGAAATCGAGCATTTCCTCGCCCGTGGTGATGGCGTCTACCTTGGCTTGGGCGGTGGTGGTGGTGAGGCTGATGACCCGTAATTCTTCTTCGGCACCGAGGTAATCGAGCACGGTATTGAAGAGAAAGCGGTCGAGTTGGGCTTCGGGCAGCGGGTAGGTGCCTTCGAGTTCAATGGGGTTCTGGGTGGCCAGCACAAAGAAAGGGCTGGGCAGTTTGTAATGGTTGCCGCGGACGGTGACGGTGCGCTCCTGCATGGCTTCAAGGAGGGCCGATTGGGTTTTGGGAGGAGTGCGGTTCACTTCGTCGGCCAGGACAACGTTGCCGAAGATGGGGCCTTCGACGAAGGTCCAGGTGCGGCGGCCGGTGGTGGGGTCTTCTTCAATAATGTCGGTGCCGGTAATGTCGGAGGGCATGAGATCCGGCGTGAACTGGATGCGCGTAAACTTCAAGCCCAGCGCCTGCGCCAGCGTCTTGACCAGGAGGGTTTTCGCGGTGCCGGGCAGACCGGTGATCAAGCAGTGCCCGCCTACGAAGAGGGCAATCTGCACCTGCTCAATTACTTCTTCCTGACCCACAATCACCTTGCGGGTTTCCTCCACCAGCGCGCGCTGCACGGCCTGGAAACGGTCCAGGCGCTGGCGGATTTCCGCCGTATCGACGTTGGCTTCACTCGTCACAAAACTCATGGGTTGCGGTTTCCTCTTTGCGGGTTCTTCGATTCTAATTCCAGCAACAACTTCTGCGCGGGCTTGAAGCCCGGCGCCAATTCCAGGGCATTAAAGAGGGCTTCCTGGGCCTCGTCCTGGCGCGACAGCGCGACGTAGGTGCGCGCGAGGTTGAAATAGACTCCGGCGGGGTCAACCGGTTTAGATGCCAATTGGGCGCGGAAGGCCGGCAGGGCGCGGTCGGCTTTGCCGAGCGTCAAAAACAGATTGCCCAACTGCTTGTGCAAGTCTTCGTCGCCCAGGGGCGCAATGTAGATTAAGCGCTGCAGGGCGGCGGCGGCTTTGTCGGGATTATCGGTGGCTTCTTCCACTTTGGCCAAGCCCTTCAGGGCCCAGACTTCGCGGCCACCCTTTTCGGCGTAAAGGCGCAGGGCGTCGCGGGCCTTCAGGGTTTCGCCTTTTTCGGTGTAGGCACGGCCCAGGAGTTCGTAGGGGCCTACGTGCTGCGGGAAGGCAGCGCGGGCTTTTTCGGCCTCCGCGATGACACCATCCCAGTTTTTCGCTTTCATGGCTTGGTCGGCGGCGCGCATGGCTTTTGAAAAGTCCGGCAGGCGGCGCGAGCTTTCGCCCCAGCGGGCTTCGAGGAAGGCCTGCAACTTTTCGTCGAATTGATTGGGCGTTAGCTGGAGGTGCTTCTCGAGGACCTTTTCGAGGGGCATCTGTTCAGCAAAGCTATCCACCATGGCGTTCACCGTATCCTGGCCGTAATCGCGCACAATCCAATCGAGAGCTTGGCCAGCCTGGAAATAACTGAGGCCCACCTGCAGCGGATTCTTTGGCCGCACGAAACCGCTATCGAGCTCCATGACGGGCAGGAATTTTTTCTTCGCCAGCGCGTCCAGCATGGGCGGCTCGATATTGTCGCCCCATTCGGGGTCGGCCTGTGTTTCTTCGTGCACACTGATGCCTTCGGTGAACCAGCGGGGAACGAGGAACTTGCTCTTCACCAGGATGTAGCTGTGGCTTAATTCGTGCCAAAGCGTGGAAGCCCAGTGGTATTCGCCGGGCTTGCGGGCGCTGGGCGAATCCATGGCGACTACGGGCCCGAAGCTGACGCCCGTGGCGCCAAGGCCCGGCATGCCGAGGGTGCGCACGGCGAAGTCCTCGTGGTCGGGATAGACCTCCACTTCGAGCTTGGCGGCAAGCTTCATTTTGTACTTGCCCTCGTAAACGGCCCGCGCGCGCCGGACTTCTTCCTCGAAGTAAGGTTGAAGGACATCGGCTTCTTTTTTGTGGAGGCGCACTTCCCCGCCCTCGAAGCTATGGCTGAGGAAGTTTTTATAGCTATCCATAAGGCGCAAGCTGTTGACGACTTCGTTGGAATGGTGGCCGGCATTGTAGGCTTGCTCCAGTTGCCGCCGCGCTTCCTCGGGCTGGCCAAGGCGCATGAGGTTTACGCCCAACTGCTCGCGGGCGATGTGAAGGTCGGGCGTCTTGTCGAGCGCTTTACGGTAAAAACGAATGGCCTCTTCATAGCGCCGGTTTTGCACAAAGTGGTGCCCGGCCCAATACCAAGCTTCGCCATAGCTGGGGTCGAGGGCTTCGATCTTTTCCATTTGCGGCGCGGGCTTGTTCTTCAAGAGTTCCATGGTGCCCAGGGTGGCAAGGGCATTCAGGCTATTGGGCTGAATGGTGAGCGCCTTGTTAGCCGCGGCGGTGGCCTTTTCGAAGTCGGAGTTTTCGAGGTGCAGGCGGGCCAGAAGCTCGTGGGCTTCGTAGAGCGCGGGGTCGGCTTCGGCGGCTTTCTCGGCCAGTTCCATGGCCTTGGCGTCGAAGCCGCGGCTAAGGATTTTGGCGAGCGCGAGCATGCCTTCGGCGTTGGTGGGGTCGAGCTCCAGGGCCTCGGTCAAGAGCTTCACGGCCTCGTTGCGGTTAAAACCATCGAAGAACAGTTGGCCGTAGCGGATGCGGACGTAAGGGTCGCCGGGGTAGCGCTCGAGAGCCTGCTCGAAATTGGTCTTGGCGGCTTCGAGTTCCCGCAGGCCGTAGTGCCCTTCGGCGCGCAGGGCGGGGTCTTTCGTGTTGGTGAGCTCCAGGAAGCAGGCCGTGGCTTCCGGGTTGCGCGAGGCTTTCAGATTCCAGCACTTTTTGATGGCGGCGACATCCGGCCCGGGACCGCGCAGTACTTTCTTCGGCACCGGCGCTTGGGCCAGCAATGCGGCCAACAAAAGGAACAAACCGAGGCTCAGGCGCATCATTGGTCAAGCTCCTTCTGCACACGCGCCAATTGCAGCAACAGGCCGCGCAATTCGACGCGGTACTGGTCGCTGGGCATGGCGGCTTTGCGTAATTTCAGACGGTCAATCTGCGTCTCGATAGCTTCGCGCTGCGCGAGCAACTGTTGTTTTTCGGGCGTGGCCGCGGCCTTTTGGAGCGAACCGAGGAGCAGGACGGGGGTACGTAGGGCAACCTGAGCCTGCCCTTTGGAGGGGTCCGGCACGCGTACGCCTTCGCCGCCCGCGGTATCGGCCAAGAGCGGATGTTCCGTGGCGAGGCGCTTGTTGCTCTCAAAGTACTTGGTTACTTTGGCTTCGGCGTAGCGGTAGGCTTCGAGCGCGGTGACGACTTCGTTTTTGTCGGCATCGGCCTGCGGGTCCCGCAGCGCCTCCAGCCAATAGCGGCCAAAGACGGGCGCGAGGCGCTCCGTGCCGGTCTTGGTGGCGGAAATTACTACGCGCCCGTCGCGCTGCAATTCCTTGACGCTGCCCCCGCTGGAGCTGGTAGTGTTGACCACCACCTGGCGCTTGGCTTTCACCGGCAAGAGCCACTGGGCCAGCTCGCGCGCGGTGAAGTCCGGCCCGGGCAGGTTGAATTTGTAGGTTTCGCCGTCAAAGGTGCCATGGCCGATGAGCGTCACGACGACGACGTCCTTTTCGGTGGCGGTTTTGGCGACTTCTTCCAAGATGGCTTTGATGCGCGCGTGCGTGGCATTGGCGCCAGCAGCGCTCAGGACTTTCGCATCGGGCGTGGCCTTGGTGAGTTTGTCGAGTTCCTCGATGGCGCTTTGGAAGCGTTGGGCATAATCTTCCTGCCCGCCGAGGCCGCCGATATTTACGTAGTAGGTTGACGGAAAGGCGGTGGCGGCAAGAAAAAGCAAGGCCAATAGATTCTTCATACTGCGTCTCACACGGCCCCCCACTTGCGCCGCAATAACCATTCGCCGCCCTTGGCCAGGGCAAACAAGAGGAAGAGAACGGGCATATTCCAGAGTTCGCGCGTTTCGCGCGTGGTGACGCCGGCTTCCGAATAAGAGATATCGTCAGCCAGCGCTTTGACGGCCGCGGGAGTGTAGTAATTGCCGCCCGTCTGCCGGCTTAAGCCTTCGAGCAATTGCCGGTTTTGTTCGGCGTGGAAGGCTTCCGCCACGCCATCTTCGCGCATAAAGGTAAAGACGTCGCGGCCGGTCTCTTCACTGGTTTGATTGGCGCTGCCTTTTTTCGCGAGAACTTCGACAACATAGCTACCGGGCTTCTCCGCATTCCAGTTGGCCTTGAAGATGCCGGGCTGGTTCGGGTCCGGCGCGAGAGTGACCATGGAGGTGGAGCCGGTGGGTCCGAGAATTCTTGCTTCCACCGTGGCCGCGCCAAGCGGTTGGAAGGCTTTGTCGCGCACATCGGCACGCAGTTCCAGGCGGCCGTTGTCGAGCAGGACCTGTTGCGAGGGAGCCGCGCTGACTTGTGCCGGGGATTCCGTGACGAGCCAGCGCAGCATTTGCTGCCAAAACAATTCGTGCGATTGGTCTTTCACGTCCTGCAACATCTGCCAGCGCCAAGTGCCCGCGGAGGCAAAGAGCGCCGTGCGCCCGCGGCCGTAGCGCTGCGTGACCAACAAGGGGTGCCGCCCGCGGCTGGTGGGCAGGGCATCCATCAATACGGTGGCGCCGGGTTTGGCGGGGCCGGTCTCCTGGTAGTTGGCCAGGAAGGGGAGCTTTTTGAAGCGCTCGGAGTTTTTGTCTTCGTTTTCCTCGAGGCGCGTTAAGGCGCTGTCGCGGCCGGCTTGGGTCAGCTCCACGGTGGCCGGTTCGCGGTGGAAGGTGTTTTGGCGAGCACTTAAGGTGACGGGCAGAATCTCGTTCAACAGCGTTGCCTGGTAGCCGCCGTCGCTTAAACCATTGCGGCCGCCCAGGAAGAGGACCCCGCCGCCGCGCCGGTCAGCAAAGTCGCGGATCATTTGTTGCTGCCGCGCGGTGAACCAACTGGCTTCGACGCCCCCGACAATCAGGCCGCTAAAGGTAAAGAGCTCTTCCTCTTTGGCGGGGAAGCCATCTTTCAATTCGTCGCCGTTTTCCACGCCCTGGCGGTAAATCTTGTTTTGCGTGGTGCGCAGCAAGGTGGTTAATTGGAGGTTCCGGTCGCCTTCGAGGGCGCGGCGCAGGAATTTAAAGTCCCACTTCGGCTCGCCTTCTACATAAAGGATGCGCGGCTTGCGGCTTTCTACGTTGATCAGACGGGTTAATTGGTTGTTCTTCGAGTTGGCTTCGCCCTCCAGCAAGGCCACCTTGGCGCGCACGTTGCGTGCTCCCGCAAGGCCGGCGGGGAAATTCAGCGTTTCGGTTTGCGGCGCATCGTCGGCCGCAAATTTTACGTCGCGGGTGGAGACGACTTTGCCGTCAGCCTCGATGGTCAACTTGGCAGATTTGCCGGAAAAGCCATTCTGGCGGAAAGTGACCGCGGCGGTAACCTTACTATCGCTGAGCGCTCGCTGGGGAACATCCACTTCGACCAGTTCCAGGTCCTGCGACAATTTTTCGCTGCCGAAACCCACGGTGTGGATGGGGATGCGGCGGCGCCGGATTTCGTTCAAGGTATCGGCAGCCAAGCCGCCGGCGTTATCGCTGCCATCGCTCAACAAGAGCACTGCCCCGATGGGCAAGCTGGCGGATTCGTCCATCATCTGCCGCATAGCCTCGCCCAATTGCGAAACGGGTTGGGCCCCGTTCATGCCTTCCAGGCTTTGTACGCGCTCCAGACCTGCGCCGGCGCGGTACAGGCGCACTTGGAAGCGGCTGCGCAATTTTTCGAGAAGGCCATCGTTCAGCACTGCTTTGGCGTGCGCAATTCTTTCGGCGCCTTCGGAATCGGCAATGCGCATGCTGGTGGAATCGTCGACAACGACAGCCACGACATTCTGCTGCGGCTTGAGGGCCGTAACGCGTAGCGCGGGCCGCCAAAGGATGACCAGGAGCACCGCCAGCGACAGAGCCTGCAGGGCCGCCAGCCAGAGCCAGCGCTGCCCACCGAGGTTTCCGGATTTTTTTTGGAAGAGGTACCAACCGAGCCCCACTGCCACCAGCGCACACATGGCCGCGAGCAGCCAGCCCGGCCAGCCGGAGGCCCATAGAAATTCCCCACGGGCAAAAAGACGATAGGGATGGAGGAACAAGAACTCAAACATCATTTGGCTTGTTCCTCAGTGCGTCATGGAGTAGATGATGTAATTCAGGCCAATCCGGTAGGCCATGGAAGTGTACCGCTCCGGATATTCGGGCCAGTCAGCATGCTCCCAGGCATCGCCGATGTCCATGTTGTGGCAAATCGCTACCATGATGCGTCCTTTGTCGTCGTAGATTCCCCCCCATTTGTCGTCATAGCCGTCTTGTTCGTAGGTTTGGGCAAAGCCGCTCCGCATATGTACGATGCCGGGAATTTGCGTGCGCTCGTCTAAATCGAACAGGATGTGGAAAATTGGGTCTTTGTCCGGAATGTCCACCACGGGACGGTCCGGAAATACGCGCTGCATGGAGCGCATGAAGATTTCGTATTCAATGGTGCCGTGGAAATCATCCACCATGAGGAAGCCGCCGCGCAGCAGGTATTCGCGCAGCTTGGCCGCTTGGGCATCGTTCAGGTCCCAGTGGCCCACTTCCACGCCGTACATCCAGGGGTAATCGAAAAGGCGGTCGTCGTCGAGGGAAACCACTTCCTCGGCGCTGCGCACATGCACGCGGCTGAGGCGCCGGATGCCTTGGGCAAAGTGCCGCTCGGCTGCCGGATAATCGGTAGACCAGCTTCCCCGGACGCCCCAATAACCTGCCCCGCCGCGGAAGCTCGGGTAGCGCAGACGCGCAAAAACGTATTCCGTTTTTTCGTTACCGTCCTCGGGGAACGGCACTTCTTCTTCCATCATGTAGCGGAAGCGGCCCCGTTGAAACGCGTAGGCAAACCCCGCCAACACTAAAAAAATAACGATGCTGCGGAGGCGCTGGTTTCGGAACATCACCCAAGAAGGCCTTTCGTATTGTGCCTACTCTAACACGGACGAAACATAGCACTTCCCGTTACGCCATCTGTGTAAAGAATCTGGAAAATCTCTTCGCGATTCCACTCGCTTTTTCCTCCACCGGACCAATTTCCGTTTCATAATCGAGGTTTGGAGCAAAGCGAGCGCATGGGGAACGACAGCCTTTCCATTACCGATAACCGCACGGGTAAGACCTACGAAGTAGCCCTGAAGGATGGCAACCTCAAGGCCACCGACCTGCGGCAGATCAAGACCGACGAGAAGGATTTTGGGGTGATGAGTTACGACCCCGCCTTCCTGAACACCGTGGCCTGCAACAGCGCCATCACGTATATTGACGGCGATGCCGGCATTTTGCAGTACCGCGGCTACCCCATTGAGCAGTTGGCCGAGAAGAAGACCTTTCTCGACGTGGCCTATCTGCTTTTCTACGGCGAACTGCCCACGGCCGACGAGGTGGCAGCCTTTGAAGAGCGCATCGAGCGCCACACGTTTATCCACGAAAACACGAAGAAGTTCATGGAGGGCTTCCGCTACGATGCCCACCCCATGGGCATGCTGGTTAGCTCCCTTGCCGCCCTCAGCACCTTTTACCCCGACGCGCGCAACGTCAGCGACCCCGCCACGCGCGAGTTGATGGCCATCCGTCTGCTGGCGAAGGCGCCTACGCTGGCCGCCTACGCCTTCCGCCATTCCAACGGCCTGCCCTTTGTTTACCCGGACAACGACCTCACGTACACCTCCAACTTCATGAGCATGCTTTGGAAGATGTCCGAGCCGAAGTACGAGCCGAACCCCGTGCTCGCCCGCGCGCTGGATATTCTTTTCATCCTGCACGCCGACCACGAGCAGAATTGCTCCACCTCCACGATGCGCATTGTGGGCAGTTCGCAGGCCGACCCCTTCCTAAGCATGGCGGCAGCGGCGGCAGCCCTGAGCGGACCCTTGCACGGCGGTGCCAATGAAGAAGTGTTGCGGATGATCGACGAAATCGGCTCCGTCGACAATATCCCCGAATTCATTGCCAGCGTGAAGCGCGGCGAGCGCCGGCTGATGGGCTTTGGCCACCGCGTGTATAAGAATTACGACCCGCGCGCCAAAGTGGTTCGCGAGACGGCCGAAAGCGTTTTCGCCGTGACGGGGCGCAACCCGAAGGTGGATATTGCGCGCGAAATTGAAAAGATCGCCCTCGGCGACGAGTACTTCGTGAAGCGCCGCCTTTACCCGAACGTGGATTTCTACTCGGGCATTATATACGAAGCCATGGGCTTCCGCCCGGAAATGTTCACGGTTCTTTTTGCGATTCCGCGTACCGCGGGCTGGCTGGCCCACTGGCTGGAACAATCCGCCGATGGGGATACGAAGATTTCGCGCCCGCGTCAGGTGTACACCGGGGCGGGTGCGCGGCAGGTGGGGTAAGGGGGGGCGGGAGGCTGTGTCACAGGGCGATTGAGACAAAGTCTTGCGGCAAGTGCTTAAGTCTCCCAAGGCCTCAACACGGGCACGTTCGCTTTCTCGAATTGGCTTCGATCGCGACTAAGGACGGTCAATCCATGGTGAAGCGCAGTAGCTGCGATAACGAGGTCCGGTTGGGAAAAGGTGTGACCCATCTTACGCCCTTCTTCCATCAGCACTCTCCAACGCAGAATTATGTCCTCCGTGACCGCTAAGGTCCGCTCAGCAGCGAACAAAGGGCGCACGGTGTGAAGCAGCCAATCCTCCAGTGCTTCCCGCTTCACTCGGTCTAGGCTTAAGCCAATTCCATAGCGAATTTCCGCTAAAGTGACGATGCTCACGTACATATCCGCAAGCGGCACGGAAGCCACAAAATCCAGAACTCGTTGCTCAGGTTTTGGCCGACGAAGCTCGGAAAGAATATTCGTATCCAGAATCCATGCCATTTAGAGTGCGACATTCCTGACGCGGGGAGACAAGACACGATCGGGCTCGATATCAACCTCTGGATAGGGGCAGGCACGCATGGCCGCAATCAAATCAGCCCCAGTTCGGGGCTGGAAAGTGGTGGGATAACGTAGCAACTCTCGCAGCAGTTCTTCTGGACTGTTGAAGGACCCCGCTTGCATGGGTTCGCGGATCAGGGCCACTACTTCGGGATTCGTTATTTCTATCGTCACAACAAGTTCCGTTTCTCCTTTCACACTAGCCGATACGGAAACAGACAACAACAAGGGCGATTCCAGGGTTGAACATCTGGGTTATCGCGGTGCCTCCATTTCCCTCCACTCCACCCCAACCGTAGCCCACCGAAGAATTGACGACAAATCAGTTGCCGAGAGAACAAGGTTATCGGTTCCCCCGCCCTACCCCAGGATTCCTCTTGAGATATCAGGCACGTGCGGCTTGCGTTTGATACATTGAGCAAAACCTGGAAACGAAGCGACGGGAGGGCGGAGATGTTGGCAAGACTGGGACTGTTGGTGCTGGTGGGCGTGATGGGCGTGGGGGGGCAGAAGGTGGAAGAAAAATCGCTCGTGGTGGCGGCGCTGAGCCTGACCCCGGAGGCGTGGAACAAGCAAGCGAATTACGCAAAGCTCGAAAAGTATGCGCGGCAGGCGGTGGAGCGGGGGGCGCAGGTGATTGTGGCGCCCGAAGGGTTCTTGGAAGGCTATGTGGGCAACCAAAACCGGACGCCCGGATTGACCCAGGAGCGGTACGCGGCCGAAGCAGCAGAGGCGCTGGACGGGCCGCTGTTGGGGCGGATCCGCGCTTTGGCGAAAGAGTTGAAGGTGTATCTGATGGTGGGCTTCGCGGAGCGGCAGGGGGCGCGGGTCTTGAATTCGGCGGTGATGTTCACGCCGGAGGGCGGGGTGGCGCTGCACTATTCCAAAAGCCATACGATGAACGACGAGCCGTTCAATACGAAGGGGAACGACTTTCCGGTGGCGAAGACGGAGTATGGCCAGTGGGGGGCGCTGATCTGCTTCGACCGGCAGGTGCCGGAGACGGCGCGGATTTTGGCGCTGAAGGGGGCAGACATTCTGTTTGTGCCAGCGTGGGGCGGGTACGGGGAGATCAACGATCAGATGATGCGTGTGCGGGCCTACGAGAACGGGGTGAATCTGGCTTTTGTGCATCCGAAGCGGGCGCTGCTGATTGATGCCGGCGGCAAGATCATTGCGCAGAACGAAGGCGAGCACGATCAAATTGTGATGGGGCGATTGACGGTGCCTTCGCGGCGAAAGGGGAGTCTGTTGCAGTACCGGCGGCCGGAGCTGTACGGGGACTTGGCGCGGCCGCGGTAGGCCCCTTCCCACATTCCCGCCTAGGGAATCCCGCGGCTTTTGCCGATAATACAGGGAGTGATGTTCAGTAATACGGCCGCCGGCTCGCGCCTCCTGAAAAACCTCCCGCTCGCCCTCCTGGCCACCTTGCTGGTGGTGGGTTGTGGCAAGGGTCCGGCGGAGCTGGTGCGCGAAGGGGAGCAGTTGGCCGCGGCGGGTAAGACCGAGGAAGCCGCGCTGCTGCTGCAAAAGGCACTGCAGGAGGAGCCCGAGAATGCGGAGGCCCATTATCAGCTTGGCCGCTTGCGGCGCCAGGAGGACCGCCTTTACGAGGCGAGCGAACACTTTCGCAATGCGGCAAAAACCGCCAAAGCAGAACGCCAAAGCGAGTACCAGACGGCACTCGCCCGCACGCTGCTCGAAATGTATCTCGCCATGCCGGCTTCGGCCAGCTTGCGGCAACAAGTGGAAGACCAGGCGCGCCAAATTGCTGGAACGAACCCGGCGGAGGCCTCCCGCATGGAGGGCTACCTCGCCGTTATGGACCAGCGGCCCGAGGATGCGATTCGCCATTTCTCCGCCTCGTTGAGCAAGAACGCCAAGCAGAGCGATGTCGAATTGGCGTTGCTGCAACAGCGCCTAGCCACGGGCGACAAGGCCGGGGCGGAAGCCATGGTTGCCGCCGCACCGCGGGCGCTGCTTTTTGATACTTACTATCTGGCGGAATTGGCCGCTGCCGGTTGTGGCCCCGCCACGGACCTTCTGGCCCGTTACGCGGACAAACTGCCCGAAACGACACTCGAAAAAGCGCTGCGCCAGGCGGTCCACGCGCGCCGCTGTGCGGGTGCGGCAGCGGAAGCGGCAATTTTGACCCCCTTGCGCGAATCGCCCACCTTGAGCCGGGAAGATGCAGCGTTGGTGGGCGATTACTTCAGCGAACAAGCCCGCTGGCCCGAAGCGCGGGAAATGTTTGAGCGGGCCGCGCAGTTGCCCATGAAGGATGCTTCCCGGCTCAGCGGATCGCTCGAGCTTCGCCAAAGCTCCGCGCTGCTTGCGTTGGGGGAGAACGAGGCGGCGGCGAAAATCCTCGATGCCTACCTGGCCCAACATCCGGACGACGCTCACGCTTTGGGGCAACGCGGTTTGCTGCGCCTGAACGGCGACCTTGCCCAGGCAGACCCTGCCAGCGGCCTTGACGACCTGCGGCGTGCCATGGCCCGCGCTGAACAACGCCGCACCACCATGGAGGCCGCCCCCGCCCTGCGCCTGCAATTTGTCTCCGGACTGTTGCGCCTGGGCTTGCTCGCCGAAGCACAAAAGGAAGTGCAAGCGCTGGAGCGGGAGGCACCCGCCGCCCTCGGCGTGCGCCTGCTGGCTGCGGAACTGGCCTTGCGCCAAGGCCGCCCCCAAACCACCGCCGCACTCACGAAACAACTCCTGACCGAGGTGCCGGACCTGCGGGAGGCCACTCTGCTCGCCGCACTGGCGCAATTGGCGCTGGGCCAACGGGCGGAAGCCATTGCCGCCCTACGGCGCTTGCATGCGGCCAACCCGCGGGACGAGGCGGTCGCGGTGCAATACGCCGCCGCGCTGGCGCCTTCCCCCTCCAGGGCCGACCAGGAGGAGTTCCAACGGGTTCGCACGGCCCTCCTGGCGAAAGCTCGCCTAAGCCAAGCCACCCGTTTTGTATTGGCTGAAATCAGCGCCCAGAGAGGCGACGCGGCTGCAGCGATGCAACAACTGGAGACACTCTCGCGCGCGGCGCTAAACCCCCGTGCGGCTTTAAGGCTGGCGGAACTTCGCTTGGCCAACGGCCAGACGGATTCCGGCTGCGCGGCGCTTGATTCCCTTGCCACCCAGGAGCCAAAACTTCCCCTGGGCCAACGCGCCACCTGGTGGGCCCTGCGGGGCATTTGCCTGGAAATGCAAACAAAAGGCGAACAAGCGAAACCCGAAGCCATTGCCGCCCACCGGAAGGCCGTCCAATTCCAGCCCGATAACCCTGCTTTCCGCAATAATCTCGCCTCCGCATTGGCCGATGCCGGAGAACAATTGGATGAGGCAATCGCCTTAGCCCAAAGCGCCAGTCAGGCTGCTCCCACTGCCCTGCAGTACCAAGACACCCTCGCCTGGGCCTATTACCGGAAGGGTAACCTTGCCCAGTCCCGCCAAATTTATCAACAACTTAGCAAGGAAAAAGAACTTCCCGCCAACATCCGCGCCCACGCGGAAAAAGTTTTGGCCCGTTAAGGTCACATTACTCGCTAGTACCAAGTAGCTAGCGGATTTCTAAGGGAATCCCCTAGTCTAGACTTAAGGTTAAACGAGATGAAACAAACATTCCTTCCTCTGGCTGCGGCGTTTTTCTTCGCCAGCCAGGCTTTCGCGGGGACTTGGATCGAGGTCACGAACGGTCCAGGACGCATTAACACCTACAATGGCGGTGGCCGCTTTGATGCCACCGTGTACTCCAGCCAAAACAGCACCCAATCCCTGGGCCAGCTTTTGGTTACCTGTGTCGACTTCCTGAACGTTTTCAGCTATGGCAACCGTTGGGAAGTAAATATGACCAAGCTTGACGGCACCGACACACTGGCCAACACCCGCTACGGCGGCGCGCTGACAAACAATGGCAACGCCAACAATTTCGATAATTACCAGGGCACCTATAACGCGCTGGACCGCTACCGTATGGCCGCCTGGCTCACCAGCCAATTGCCGAACTACACCAGCGGCAGCTTGAACGCCAAGGGCATCCAAGGCGCCATCTGGTACTTGCTGGACCCCACGGGCACGCCGAATGCCCCTATTAGCGGCACCACGGGCTTTGCCGCCAACCGCATGAACTGGCTGAACCAGGCCGTAAACGTAGGCCTAGCGCAAAGCGCCTCGTTCTTCGCCAACTACCGCGTGCTGACGCAAGTGAACGTTTCCTGGCTGGGCGATGGCCGCACCACGCGCTACCAGGAATTCATTACCGTGGTTACGCCCGAGCCGAGCACCTATGTAGCGCTTGCTTTGGCCCTCGGCTTCGTGGTGTGGATGGCGCGCCGCCGCAAGGCTGGTGTTACAAACGCCGCCACGCTCGCCTAAACGAGCCCAACCCGATATTTGTTTACCTCCCTTGTTCATAAACACTGTTCATTTGATTGTTCAGTAAGTCTTTGGCCCGGCGCTTCCCAGCTCCGGGCCTTTTTTTTGCCGTTCGACCAATCAGCTCCGCGCAACCCCCCTGTGTGACCGTGCGTCACAACTGTTAGGATTAATGCCATGAAAGCCCTGCGCTCGCCGTATCTGTGCACTGCCTACGTTTTTGCCGCTGCTACGCTTTTCGTGTGGCCCGTGGCCAGTTTCGCGCAACAAGTCATCAGCACCAAAGCAGGGCTGATCAACCTGCAACAGGGCGAAGTCACCCTGAACGACGCCGAGATCGAGACCCGAAAGTCGAAGTTTGCCGAGATGGGCAATGGCGACGTTCTGCGCACGCGTGAGGGCCGCGCGGAGGTCCTGCTAGGCCCCGGCGCGATGATTCGCGTGAACGAAAACTCCGCGATTCGCATGGAATCCAATAACATTCTCCACACGCGCCTCGAGCTGCTGGCCGGCGACATTGTGCTGGAAGTAATGGAATTCGAGAAGGAAAACTCCATTGAGTTCCTGCTGGGCCGGGACCGCGTGGCCGTGCAAAAGGTGGGCCTTTACCGCCTGAACCTGGATCGCGTCCGGGTTTATGACGGCGAACTGGCTGTAGTGGCGAACGATAATTTGCAAAAGGTGGGCGAAGGACGCGAATTGCAACTAAGCGGCGCCTACCAAATTGCCAAGTTCGATAAGAAACAGAGCGACGAATTTCTCCGCTGGACCGAGCGCCGCTCCGGCACCATTGCCATGGCGAACATTTCGGCAGCAAACACGCTCCGCAGCGGGTTTGGTGGCTTGAGCTTTGCGAGTGCCGGTTGGGTGTTTAACCCCTATTTCGGCATGTACACTTTTGTCCCCTACGGACGCATGTTTTATTCGCCCTTTGGCTACGCTTATTACTCGCCCAGCAACGTGCTGTATGCCCTGCGTCCGGCTCCCCCGGTGTTTACGGGCGGCGGCGCAGGCGGCGGTGGCATTACGAGTGGTTGGTCCGGTTCGCGCGGCATGTCGACGCCCGGCGGCTACCAACGCGGTTCGGGCGGCATGAGCGGCCCCAGCTTTGGGGGCGGCGGCTCCATTGGCGGAGGTTCTATTGGCGGCGGCGGCCAGCGCGGTGGCGGTGGCTCCGTTGGAGGTGGTTCCATGGGCGGCGGTGGCGCCGTGGGTGGTGGTGCGCGCGGCGGTTCTGCCGGTGGCGGACCTCGCTAGACAACTGCCCGATTATTTACTCAGTGCCCGCAGCACCGGATACACATCCTTGTCCTGCTCATAGTAGGCGCTCCGCTGGTAGAACCAGAATAAGCGCGCCCGCGGATTTTTGGCCATCTCGGGATTGTTCTTGAGCGCTTCCTCAAATTGCTCTTTGAGCTTCGGATCCGCCGCGATCATGTCGCGCGCCAGGGGCTCCAGAATGTACTCGGCGCCGTACTCTTTTTGTTCAAAGATCGAGTTGAAGAAGCCCCACTTCAGGAAGCTATCGGGCCCCTGGGCCTCCAATAGATTCATTGCTAACTTGCCCAGAGGCTGCGCGACCGGCACAAAAACGTAGCGGTTGGCGGGAAGGCTTTTCGCCACCACTTCCTCCCGCGCGGCAAAGCTGGGGGCGAAGCGCGATTCAAAAGGCATGCCCGCAAACTTTACCTGCGTAAAGCGTGTCAGGCCCAACTTGCCATCCACAGCCTTCGCCACTGGATGCACCTGCACGCCATGGAGCTTGAGACGGTCGATCACCTCGCTCCACTCCACGGGGATGTAATAGCCTTCAGGGGCCACCGCTTCCGTCTGCGCCTTGGCCTTGCGGTTCAGCTTTACCGACACGTCGCGTGCTTGGGGGAGATAGCGCAGCACATTGGCGCCCGTAATTTCACTGGCAAAACTTTCCGTCGCCAGGGCCTTTACGGTGTAGGCCTCGCCTTCGCCCTCGGGCACAAAGGTCAGCGGTAAGCGCTGGCCTGCTTGCATGAGCTTGCGGTCCGCCGCCTGCGTGGCTGAGCGCAATCCCCCGCCCCGCTGGCCAAAAATTTCCAGAGTATGACGCATGATGTTCAAATGCGCCCAAGCCCGCACGCGGAAGGGCTTAAGCGAGTGCGTTTCCACCAGCAGCGACCCGCGGTTCCGCACTGCAGCGTAGCCCGTGGAAAAACGCGGACCCGAAGGCAGCATGTTCAACGTTCCGCCGGGCCGCACGGGCGCCCCCAAATACCAACCCATCACGTGCCCTTCGCCTTCCATGGCCTTCCAAAGGTCCGCGCGGTATTGCGATAACCAGGCGCCTACAGCGGGGTCAACGTCCGGCCCGTCGTTCAGATCAATGGTGACATCGTGCTGCATGTCCTGCCCGTCGGTGACGTGGTTGTCCAGCAGAAAGTCCGGTTGGTACTTGTGGAAGAACTTGAGCCAGTTCTGCATCTCGAGGCCGTCGGCCTTCATGTAATCGCGGTTCAAGTTCAAGCGCGTCGCCGTACTGCGAAAGCCCATACGGGCGGGGCCTTGTTCGTTGACACGGTGGTAGGGTGAAGTGTTCTCGTGCGCATCCAGGCTAAAGACGGGGATGGAGAGAATCACCGTCTGGTCCAGCAGTTTCTCCCAGTGCTTCGTCACCAGGATGTCCCGCAACAGCATCATGGCCGCATCTTTGCCGCCGTTTTCACCCGAGTGAATGCCGTTTTGGAGCAGGATCACCGGCTTGCCCGTGGCCTTAACTTCGGCTTGGGCAAACGCGCGGTCCTTGGAGGCTACCAGCGCGTACATCCGCCGCCCTTGCGGCGAGGCGCCAATATCAATCAACCGCGCGTAGGGGCTGCGCCGCGCCAGTTCCCGGTAAAAGGCAACGCACTCCTCATAGGTTCCGGTTTCCTGCCAGTTGGTTTTTTCCGCCACCGTGAGCAGGTCCTTCGGCGCGCGCGCCGTGGACTCGGCGAGGCTTTTTGCCGCCTGCATTTCGGGCGTCACCCATACGCTGGCATTCTTCGCCAAGGGCTGCGCCCCCATGGCGGCGGCCAGCCACAGAAAACAAAACCATCTCATATTGTTTTTTTCTCCAATTCAATGTGCGACACAATCAGGCCCAGCGCCCGCCCGTCACCGGGAAATGTATTTGGCGGCAATCCCGGCGACACGATAAACTCCACCATCAATTCATCCGCCCGCAAAAGAGCGGCTGCCACGTCCTGGCGAAATTCGATTTCCCCGGCTTTTGCATACGTTGCTTGCCCCAGTTCCTTGCTATTCAGCTTCGCTCCAATCGTAACGGGCCCCGTGCGCAAGACAACGATCTCTGGAATCACGCCCTTCAGAATCAGCGTCGCTCCGGCCTTTTGCCCCGCGAACGGCGCCTTCAATTCCACCTTGAATTGCGGCTCGGTCCAACGCCAGGCCTTTTCCTCAATCTGGTGAAAGCCCGCCTTCAGTTGCGCACCGTGGTCCGGGTTGCCCAAGTCCAACGCGCTCAGTAGGTTCGCTTTGTAGTCTTCAATGGTGTATTGGCTCAGGTCGCGCCGCGGGCGGCAACTCGCCGCCACCACCGGTGCCAGTAGAACGAAGCGCCTTCTCAACAAGCTTCCACCTCAATGCGGCAATTGTAAAAAGTAGCGCCTTCGCCGATATCCGTCAGCCGCTGGCTGGTTAATACGTTAATGCCTTTGCCCCCCGGGGACTTCGCCGGCCACCTTACGCTGGGCGCGCACACCACACCCGGCTGCACAAAGCCCGGCTCCAGCGCGGCCACCAACTCAACGGCCCCCCGCGCATTGAAGAGGCGCACACGCGCGCCTGCAGCAATGCCCCGGTGCTCAGCGTCTTCCGGGTGCAGGTACACCACGGCCGTTTCCTGGTCGGTATCCTCGCGGAAGCCAAACGTAGAATTCATCGCGTTGGGGCTCTTCCAACTGATCAATTCCAAGGGATAGGGCGAGGCTTCGCCCAAGCGCGATTCCGTGGGCGGCGTGTAAGCCAGAGCCTTGCCCCCACTCACAAACTTTCCGTGCGCTGTGGGAAACTTGCCTTCGGCAAAAGGCAAGAAGGCGCCAGGTTCAGCGCCCAAATTCAAGCGCAAATGCCCGGCGGCTTCCAGTTTTTCGAGCGTGATGCCGCGCAACCAGGGGTGCTCGCTCGCAAGCGCTTGCCGGATCATATCGTCTTCTGTATCGCGAAAGCACGCGTCCGCGAAGCCCATAGCGAGAGCAAGCGCGCGGAAGATTTCCACGTTCGATTTGCATTCCCCGGGCGGCGCCAATGCGGGCCGCGCCATCTGCAGATAGTAATGCCCGTAGGCGATGTAGAGGTCGGTGTGCTCAAGGAAAGTAGTGACGGGCAGCACATAATCCGCCCGGCGCGCGGTATCGGTCATGAACTGTTCCAGCACCACCGTGAACAGGTCTTCGCGTTCCAGCCCCGCGTGCACCTTCGCTTGGTCGGGCGCGATGGCGGCCGGGTTGGAATTGTAGTTCACCAGCGCCATGACGGGGGGCGTTTGCGGTTCGGTAAGCAGCTTGCCGAGCTCCGTCATGTTGCAAAGCCGGGTGGGGTGTGGCTCCAGATCCTGGCGCTCCAGCGCCGCTCGGTTCAAGCCCGCAAAGCCGCCCGAAGTAGAAAGCTGCAAGCCGCCACCGCGGTATTGAAACTGCCCCGTCAACGCGGCTAAGGTGGCCACGGCCATCACGGCGCGCCCGCCGCGTTCGGAACGTTGAATGCCGTAGTTCACGCGGATCACCGCCGGATGCGTTTGTGCTAAGTCGCGGGCGAGAGCCTCAATCACGTCTGCGGGCACGCCCGTAAGCTCCGCAGCCCTTTCCGGCGGCATGCCCGCCACGATGCTTCGGTAGTCTTCAAAATCCTGTATGTTGTGCGCGTAGGCGCGGTCTTCCCAGCCTTCGCGAAGAATGACGTGCCCCACGGCCAGGGCGAGCGCCAAGTCTGAACCCGGATGGACGGGGATGTGCTGGTCCGCCAGCGCCGCCGTCTTGGTGCGAATGGGGTCGATCACGATCAACCGCGCGCCCCGCCGCCGCGCCTCCACCACAAAGGGCCAGAGATGGACGTTGGTGGTCAGGATATTCGCGCCCCAGGCCACAATCAATTTTGCTTCGGCAAACTGTTCTGGTTCCGTGCCGAGGCGCGCGTTCATGGCCTGCATCAACGCAGCCGAACCAGCAGAAGAGCAAATCGTCCGGTCCAGCCGCGAAGCCCCCAGGCGATGGAAGAAACGGCGGTCCATGCCTGCGCCGTTCAAAAGACCCATAGTGCCGGCGTAGCTGTAGGGCAACACTGCTTCGCCGCCGTATCGCTCCACAATCGCGGCGAGCCGCTCAGCAATATCTCCGATGGCTTCGTCCCAACTGGCGCGCGTAAACTCGCCACTGCCTTTCCGCCCCGTGCGCTTCAAGGGGTGCAGCAAACGGTCCGGCGAATATTCCCGGTCCAAATACTTTGCCACTTTGGCGCACAGAAATCCCTGCGTAATGGGATGGTCTTGCCGCCCTTGCAAGCGCAGCGCGCGCCCGCTGGCGGCATCTACCGTTACCGTCAGCCCGCAAGCGTCCGGGCAATCTAAAGCGCACACGCTCGAGCGCTTTTCCTTCGTCATCCTAGTAGGGTAACAAGAGCGCTAATGAGTAAGCTGTTTCCAATCGTCCTCGTAGTAGCGAACTAGCGTTTGGTCGTTCAAGCGGTTGGGCTCGGCAGGAAGCGCCTGCATGTCCAGCGGAAACTCAAAAAGACTAGCTAAGTTCTGCAGCGATAAGTAGCGCAAACCCGCCGGTAATTGCGTCGGCAGGGCATAGGGCTGTTGCCCGGCAATGATGAATCCCCATTCGCCAAAACTGGGCACATAGACATGGTAGGGCGAAGTACGCAAGCCCGCGGATCGTAGCGTTTCCACAATGCACCAAAAGCTTTGGCGGGCAAACAATGGCGAAGTGCTTTGGACAACAAAGAAGCCATGTGGCGCCACATGGCGCTTGAGCAAACGGTAAAAAGCCGTAGTGTAAAGCTTGCCGAGCGAAAAATTCGTGGGGTCAGGGAAATCAATAATGGCCGCATCGTAAACTTCTGGGTTCTGTTCCAGCCAAACAAAGGCATCGGCATTTACTACTTTCACCCGTGGGTCGGAGAAAGCGCCTTTGTTCAGATCCTTTAGATAAGGGTGCACAGTGAATAACTTCGTCATTTCGGGATCTAAATCCACCAGCGTAACTTCCGCAATGCCGGGATACTTCAGCACTTCCCGCGCCGCTAGTCCATCTCCCCCGCCCAGAATCAATACCCGCCGGGCACCGGGAAGCGCACTTAATACCGGATGCACCAAACCCTCGTGGTAGCGGTATTCATCCCGCGAACTAAATTGTAAATGGCTCGACAGAAACAGGCGCACATCGTCCTTCCAGCGCGTCAAAACAATCCGCTGGTAACGCGTTTGCTGGGAAAGAATCACCTCGTCGGCATAGAGTTGTTCGTCCGCCGCATTCACCACTTGGTCGGCTCCGACGAATCCCAGCAGCAGTGCGGCAATGACCAGTAGGCCTTGTACGCGCAGGAAAATGGGCCGGCCGATCTGTTCCCGGAAAAGAAAAGTACCCCACAAGGCCACGGCCGCGTTCAACAATCCAAACAACAAAGCCCCGCGCACTAAACCCAATTTAGGCACCAAGATCAGGGGAAACAAAAGCGAAGCAACCAAAGCGCCGACATAGTCGAAGGTAAGCACGTGCGCAACAAGGTCCCGGAAAGGGAAACGGTCTTTCAGAATGCGCATGAGCAACGGGATTTCAAGCCCCACTAGCATTCCCACCAGAATCACCACCAAGTAAAGCAAGAAACGGAATGCCGAAGTATAGGCAAAGGCCAGAAAGAGCGCCGCGCTCGAAAACCCGCCCACCAGACCCACCAGTAGTTCAATAGTAATGAAGCGAGCAACTAATCCCTTCTGAAGGTACTTACTCAAGTAACTACCCGCACCCATGGCGAAGAGGTAAGTACCAATTACGGTAGAAAACTGAAAGACACTGTCACCCAATAAATAACTAGCCAACGTGCCCGCAATCAGCTCATAGATGAGCCCGCAGGCCGCTACCAGGAAAACGCTAATAAATAGGGCAACTGCCATTTAGTGGATAGCCGCGGCAATAATAATGCAAATGCCCAGCCCCACCAGGCCCGTCACAATTGCCAGTGGCATATTCTTGCCGTCTAAGATTTCGTTCAGCAAGTGGTGCGGCGTCAAACGGTCCGCCACCGCGAAGGTAATGGAAAAGATGATGATGCCCAGAAACGCATAAATGATTGCGTTTACAAAGGCCATGATGTTGAAACCGGTCATTGTTTATTTGCCTCCCGTGTAACGGAAATAGTTGCTATAGATGGAGCGGTAAGACCCCGGGTTATCGCGAATGCTTCTGGGCACATTCCGGATCACATCTCCTTTATTGAAGGAGAATCCGGTGAAACCCAAGTAAGACGCCCCGCCGGTCAACAACATGCTCAACAGAAAATGTGCTCTTGCCATGTTTGTCTCCTGACTCTATTCTTCGTCATCGTCATTGCCTGCGTAGGCGCCGGTACCTTGCGGGTCTGCTTCCGCCCAGCGTGAGCCTTCGAAAGAAGCACGGCTAATGCTAGACAGCATTGGCAGAATCCACAGGAAGGGTATAGCCAATAAATACGGCCAAATTACTGGCTTGCCCCGAATGACGCTCAAGGTGTACTGCACGCTGCGGCTAACCGTGAACACCCCGGTCGGCGCCTTCGCCGATTCCGGTTCCACGCGCAAATAATAGCGCCCTGCGGGAACGCTGCCAAGCCTTATCTTGTCGTCGCGTCCGCCTTCGGACCAGTAGCCGTCGCTATCACGTCCTTCGTAAAAGCTTACTTCTTTGCCAATGTTATAAGCTGTGCCGGTTTGCTCGTTGATCAAAGCAAAGTCAAAGTAAGCCCAGCTATTGGATAAATTCGTGGCCAACTCAATTTCCACATTGTCTTCCCCGCCCTTCAATTCGAACGATGGAGTAACAAAGCTAGCCTCTTTCGCATCCGGAGTAAAGGTATAGGTGTTCTGGTAAACCTTCTCGTTCCGGCTGAAGATGAGCGTGGCAACCATCAGCACAAGCAGAGCCAAGGTAAAAAACCCGCTCGTCAGCCACATCTTCCCTGCCCCGGGGTACGGGTTTGGTTGGTTGAAGTAAATGCCCTTGGGCTCTGGCGGACGGCCCGGCGGCTGGAAGGCGGCCCAGATTTCTTGGCCCGATATGTATTCTCCGCGGGACCAGTTCACCTCGGTGCCGGATATTTCTTCGCTCAGGGAGAGCGGCGCGGCAGTATAGTCTTTGCCCGTCACCGTTTCGCCCACCCGCACGCGCCAGGGAAACTCGCCCATCACGTAAATAGTCTTTACCTGCGCTGTTTGAAACAACTTATAGGTTAGGCCCTGCGACTTTGCCTCGGGCCCAAGCCCCCCACCCATTTCCACTCGTGCCAAATAGGGCATAGGTTCAATGTATGTCCAGTGCCCCTGGTATTCACTCAAATAGCGGAAGCCATGGTAAGGGTTATAAAGGACATACTCGTTCCAGGCATATCTTTCCCCATCGACAAAGATGGCTCGCACCTGGTAGCCGATAACTTCGTATTCTTTGCCTTTTAACTTACCGCGCTGCCCCAAGGGAATGAGCGGCGTAAACCGCTCGGCCTTTTGGAAGCGCTGCACCACTTCAATTTCCGGGTGCCGGACATCCAGCACACTCAAACAATTGATGCAGGCCGCGTGTGCACTGGCGCCCAAGCCACGCAGCTCCACGCTACCCCCGCAATTGGGACAAGTAATGGCCCGCACCTTGGGTACGGGGCGCGGGTTGGGGGGCATCATGGCCGCCACCCCTCAAAAATCCGCACATTGTTCAGCTTGAGTTCTTCAAAGCTCACCATGCGCCCCGCAAACAGCAAGGCTGGCTTCTCGGTGAAGTCCACCGTCATGAATTCGCCGGTAAAGCTGCGCAAATCAAAAAAGAAGCAGGCGGTCTTGTCCCAATACTCAAAGGGCAATTCGCCTTCCACGGCACGGTATCTTGCCTCAGTCACGGTTGAAACGGTGTACCAAACGCCCTTGATCTCCACCATGGTCCCCGCCGCCAGTTGTTGGTTCAATGCCGCTTCCCAAGGCACCAGTTTCGTCACAGCGTATTCCAGTTGCGCATCGCTCAACCAACCGCTTTGGCCGTTGTTATAAACGATGTGCCACTCGTTCCATCCCCCGTTTTCCCATTCGTAGGCAATGCGCCCAACCACCACGAAGGGCTTGTGTTCAAAAACGCCTTCGGTGCCGATTTGGATCGGGCTGGGGTCAAGAGGATAGTCGCTGACCTCGCCCACTTTTTTCAAATCAATGTCGGTGCGAACGAGAATGGAGTTGCAATAAGGGCACGTGGTTTGCACCGCTTGGCTCCAGCGGAAGATGACGGGCGCCCCACACTGCGGGCAGGAAGCTTCGCGCTTCCCGGCGGGCAATGGGTTCATTGCGAGTAGTTCCTCTCCAATTTGCGCACGCTTACCGAGGCGGCACCCAACAAGTTCGTCAACACTGTCTTGAAATCATACTCTGGCCGGGGCCGGCAACAAAAGACATTCAGACACAAAGATTGAAATTCCGGAAAGGTGTGCACGGCCAAATGGCTTTCGCTCAAGAGCAGTAAGCCGGTCATGCCGCCGGGCTCGGGAAATTTATGCCACAACGGCGCGGAGACGGGATGCAAGTGCATCCCGTCCACCAAGCGCTCGAAGAGCAGAGACATTTGTTGCGGGTCAGCCAGGCGAGCGGCATCGCAGCCGTGCGCCTCAATTACCCATTCACATCCGTTCATGGCGCGGACGTTAAACTTCCGGTTGCTTGGTTCCGCATTCGCCGCAGAATTTGGCTGAACGCGGCATCTTGGCGCCGCAGTTGAAGCAGAACTTGGTTTCCGTAGCCGGTGTGGCAGGATCCGCGGGGGCCACTGGTGCGGCGCCCACCGGTGCGGCGCCCACCGGTGCAACCGGAGCTACGGGAGGCGGTGCTTGCGGCGGGGGCTGCTGTGGATTCTGGGGATTCATACCCTGTTGGAATGCGCCCAGCATTTGTTGGCCCATGCCTGCGCCAACCGCCAAACCCGCGCCCAAGCCGGCAAAACCACCGCCGCCTTCGTTGGCCGCGGCAATCGGAATGGAGTTCGCCGTTTGGTACTGCATGAACTTGCTCATGTCGCCAATGGCGCCCATGGCACCGCGGGTATCGATAGCCTTCTGCACTTCCTCGGGCAGGCTGAGGTTCTCGACAATTAGCGATTCCAAGGCTAAGCCCAAGGCGGCAAAATCCGGCTGCAACACGGCCAGCATCCGCTGCCCCACTTCAATCTGATTGGCCGCCATATCCAGGAAAGGAATGCCGGATTCAGCAAATGCATCGGAAATGTGCGCCACGATAGTGTTGCGCAATTGGCCTTCAATATCGGCCACGCGATAAATGTCGCGCGTGCCAGAGATCTTTTGGTGGAAAGTTTTGGGGTCCGCGACGCGCCACGTGTAAATGCCAAAGGCCCGCAGGCGGATAATGCCAAAGTCCTTGTCGCGAATGGTCACCGGCTGCGCCGTACCCCAGCGCTGGTTGGTGTGCGTGCGCGTGGAAAAATAATAGACGTCGCTCTTGAACGGGCTTTCGAACATCTTGTCCCAGTTCATGAGGTTGGTCAGAATGGGCAGGTTCTGCGTGTTCAGCGTGTACAAGCCCGGCCCGAAGACATCCGCGCAGCGGCCCTCGTTGACAAACATGGCCATTTGGCTTTCGCGCACGGTAAGCTTGGCCCCGTTTTGAATTTCCATGTCCTGCATGGCGTAGCGGTTGGCCAGGATGCCGTCTTCCGGCTCCGTATACTGAATTACGTCAATGAACTGCTTGGCGGCAAAGTTCTTCAAATTCCCAAGAAATCCCAAGATGTCCTCCTCGTGGGCCCAATCGGAATCAGGCTTCAGTGAGTATAACGGAATCAAGAATCGCTTGTTCCCAAAATCGGACACTCCCCGAAGCACCCGCTGCGGCGGCGTAATCTGAAGAAGTGAACCCCTTGGAATACCTATCGAGAAGCCAGGATCAATTAGCTTCGCTTTGCACGCCGCTGTCTGCCGAGCAGGCGGAAAGAACGCCCGGGGAGGAGCGCTGGAGCATCAACGGCCATGTGGAGCACCTGGCGCAAGTGGAGCGCGGCATTCTCGTGCTTTTGCGGCGCAAGCTTGGCGCGGAGGCTACCCAGGAGGAACTCGCCCAATGCGCGGGCAAAGAGGAACTGATTTTGGCGCGCGTGCCGCAGCCCGCCACCCGCGTCCAAGCTCCGGAAAATGTCGTGCCCCAGGGCCGTTTTGGGCCTTGGCCGGGAGCCTGGCAAGCCTTTGCGGAAGCCCGTCAGGCCACCCTTGCTTTCGCGGCGCAAACTCCTGCGGCGCAACTGCGTTCGTTTGTGCATCCGCACGCCGCCCTGGGCACGCTGAACGGCGAACAGTGGCTGTTGTTTCTGGCCGCGCACACGGAGCGCCACGGCGCCCACATTCGCGGGCTACTCAATCTCTTCGCCGATCTCTTCGCCAATGCGGATTAAATTGCCGTCCGGATCGAGAAACGCAAATTCCAGCACGCCCCAGGGCTTAATTTCGGGCTCGTGCAGGTTGGGCAGCGCTAAGCCCTGGTAGTGTTCATACAAGCCCGCCGCATCCTCCACCCGCCAATAACAGCCGAAAAAACTAGCCTCCGGTTCCAGCCCGCCGTGGAAGAAGAAGTGCATTTCCTGCCCGTCCCGCTTGAGGATGAGGTAGTCGTTCTCGTACTTCGAAACCAGGCCAAAGCCCAACCTTTCATAAAATTGCTGGGTGGCGCTTAGGTCCAACGAAGGCAAAACGGGAACGGTGGCTTTGAGCATCGGCTCTCCTGATTGTAGGGGCATTGCCCGCATATACTGTTGAGGGAGATTGGAATTATGCGTCTAGTGTTTCTGCTGGCCTTGGCCGGCATGGTTTCGGCCAATCTGGTTTCTGCGCAGGAGAAATCCCCCCGCAAATTGCCCGCCACCTTGGACGGCAAAGAGTTGTTCGTGGCCTATTGCGCCAGTTGCCACGGCATGGATTTGAAGGGCAAAGGTCCGGTGGCCCCTGCGTTGAACAAAGCCGTTCCAGACCTGACGACGCTGGCCAAGCGCAAGGGGGGCAAGTTCCCGGTTGCCGACCTCGAAAAGAGCATTTTGGGCGAGGGGCAAAGCCTGGCCGCGCATGGTTCGCGGGAAATGCCGGTCTGGGGCCCGGTCTTCCGCCGCGTCGAAAACGACCAGGACCTGGGGCTGGTGCGCGTGCGGCGCGTTGTGGAGTACATTCAGAGCCGGCAAGGGAAGTAAGCCGTTGGAGAAGTTGGGGTGGCTAATGTCGACGGGCGTCTCCGTCATTTGACTTTTTGAAAATACTCACCTTTGTCAAAGTCTATTTCCGAATAAGCGGCTTGCGTGTCTCTTTCCAACCAATAGTTTCTAAGGGAGGTCTGGACAGAGTAGTCAGCCCAAAAGTACTCATAAGATCCTTGATGGAGCGGGAAGTCTGCAAATAGGATGCGAGTGGTTCCCTCGACTTTCCAATCACCCGAGAAGAAAAACTTCTTGTTACTGGTTGCGCAATGTATGGTAATTACATACCTATCGTCTAGCCCTAAAACCAAAGTAATCTCGGGAATCTCGTCATCTGCATGAAAGCCCGGTAGTTTGTATTTGTAGGTGCCAATCAGATCGGGCGTGGTAAATGGTCTCTGCCCGCCTCAGGATTGAGCAAGCACGCACAAGAGCAATAGGGGAAGGACCAAGGCTGAGTTGCGAAGTGGGTGAGCCATACTCTTTCTAGCTTAGTCGCCGGTGTAGTCGTTGGGGTCAGAACCCAGGCTGGTGCGTAGGGCGTTTACGACGCTCAACACATCAATGGCTTCCTGCAGCAGGGCGCCGTAGAGGGCGGGCAGATAGCCGAAGGCGGCCAAGACCATACCCGCCACACTGAGCGCCAAGCCACCGAGGACGCTCTCGAGCAGGATGCGGCGAAGGCGAATGGCGAGATGCAGCAATTCGTCCACTTTGCGGAGCGAGGGTTCCAGGATGACCGCGCCGGCGGCTTCGGCGGGCGCGACGTTGGACTTGCCAAAAGCGACGCCAACGGTGGCAGCGGCAAGGGCCGGGGCATCGTTGATGCCGTCGCCCAAATAGAGCGTGGGGGCCGTGGCCGTTAATTCCCGGACGAAGGCGACCTTCTCTTCGGGTGATTGCGCGGCGCGGACTTCGGCGATGCCCACTTGCTGAGCCAGTTCCTGGGCAGCAGCGAGTTGGTCCCCCGTAACCAGTACGACGCGCGTGCTGCCGTGGTGTTGGGCGAGATGAGCGAGGAAGGAACGGGTGCCGGGGCGAGGAACATCGCGGAATTGGAAGCTGGCAATGGCTTGGCTATCGCGCGTCAGTATAGCTTCGAGATGCCCTGGGGGAAGCGGCGCAAAGCTAGCGGGAAGCGCGGCGTGCTTGCGGCTGGTAATGGCGTAGCGCCTGCCCTGCACCACAGCGCGCAGGCCTTGGCCGGGCAACTCTTCCAAATGCTCCACTTCTTCCAAAGGCAGGTTGCGTTCCGCCGCGGCGGCAAGAAGCGGAGCGGCCAAAGGATGTTTGGAATATCGCTCTAGGCTGGCAATTAGGATCAGCGCTTGGTCAGCGTTGAGTTCCGGAACCGTCAGCACTTGGGTAAGTTTGGGTTCGCCGTGGGTGAGGGTGCCCGTTTTGTCGAAGAGAAAATTCCGGACCTGCGGAGTGAGCTCGAGGACGGCGGGATCGCGAATGATGATGCCCTGGCGCGCCGCTTTGGCGATGGACCCAATGAGGGCCACCGGAATGGCAATGAGCAACGGACACGGGGTGGCCACAACAATGACGGCGAGGAAGCGGTTGGCATCGCCGGAAAGGCCCCAGGCGGCGAGAGCAGCCAGCAAGGCCAGCGGGGAGTACCAGGCGCCGATTTGATCGCCCAGACGGCGCACGCGAGGACGGCGAAGCTCTGTATCGGCCAACACCTGCATGATGCGGGCATAGCGGGAATCTTCCGGTTTGCGGGAAACGGAGATTTCCAGCAGGGAGTTGCCGTTGCGGGCGCCACTGATGACTTCCACGCCGGGCGCCTTCTCCACCTGGTAGGGCTCGCCAGTGAGGAAGGATTCGTCCATGGTTCCCCGCCCTTTTTGCACGACGCCATCGGCGGGACAGATTTCGTGCGGATGAACCAGCAGCGTGTCCCCGATGGCCACAGCATCGAGCGCGACCTCTTCGCTTTGCCCGTCCGTTAAGCGATGCGCAATGGTTGGCACGCGTTTGGCAAGAGCCGTCAACGCGCGGCTGGAGCGCTTTACGGCGTAGCTTTCGAGCCAAGCGCCGCCTGTCAGCATCAGCATCACGATCCAGGCCACCGGGTATTGCTGCATGTAAATGGCCGAGCAGATGCTGACGGCGGCAATCAGATCCGTGGACCAGTTGCCTCGCAAGAGTTCGCGCCCGATGCGGAACAGTAGCGGTAAGGCGGCGGCCACGGTGGCGAAGAAGAGAATATTTTCGGTACGCAAACAGCTCCCGTTCGCGAGAATCGCTTCTCACTATCTATCACTTAAGTTCCGGGCAGTGATCACACAATCCTAGTACTTCGCATTTTTCGCGGAAGCAGCGGATGGGGCCAAACTGGGCAAAATAGAGGCGCGAAAGATGGGCGGAATTGCGTGCTTTCAAGAGCACGAGATCTTCGGGGCGAAGCAAGCCGGGCAGCGCGTCGTGAACCTGGCGGAAGGTTTTGAAGTGATGTAGCCTCTCGCGCGGAACGCCTTCGCCGAGCAAGGCCTTGACGGCGCAATCGCCATCTTGGCCGACTAAGACATAGAGTTCCGCGGCTCCCAACAATTGCCGGGCCATGTTGCGAAAACTATCGCGGCTACCCATGCCGGTATCCGAGGCCGGGCCCAGCACCGCCACGCGGCGCCTGGCCTTGGCGTGTTTCAGAAAACGGGCTGCTGCTCGAAGCGGGCCCGGATCATTTTTCAATTCATCGCGGATCAAAACGGCGCCGTTGGGCAGAGGGCAGGGTTCGAGGCGGGCAGTGTGCGGCTTCACTTTTTCGAGAGCCGCCAGCGCTTGGGCGGAAGGCACGCCCAGCAGGCGGCCAGCGGCGTAGGCCGCGGCGAAGGAAGGCCCCCAATGGTCGCCCAGAAACTGTGTGGAAATGCAGGCTCTGGAGATGCGGTCCGTAAGCGGAAGGGAGGGCGATTGCGTTTCCGGGTTGCTTTCCAAACTGCAAAATCGGAAGGTGCCGGGCCAGCCGGGATCTTCCGCGGTGTAAGGGAAAGCAATCGCCGCCGGGGCGGCGGGTTGCGTACCGAAGAACACTACCGGAGCAACAACCGAATCAGCCATCTGGCACACCAGCGGATCATCGTGGTTCAGCAATACTTTCCCTTTCGGAGGCACAGCCTTTACGAGCTCCACTTTCTCCTGGGCAATGGCATCGTCGGTGGGAAAGGCGAGGCGATGGGAGGCGGTTATGCTCAAGACAATGCCGATATCCGGCCGGAGGGTACGCGCCGAAAGCCGCATGCGCCCGGGTTGGAAAGCTCCCACCTCCAGAACGGCAAAGCGATGGAAGGGGCGTACACGAAGAATTTGCCGCGCCACTTCGCGGGTTTCGTTGCGGCTACCCGCGGTGGCAATGGTTGGCCCCGCGGTGCTGAGCACAGCCGCCAGGCAGTCTTTCGCCGTTGTTTTGCCTACGCTTCCCGTAATGCCCACAAAAACGGTGCGAAACAAGAGCCGGCGCCAGAGCGCTGCGAGCACGGTGAGAACGGCAATTTGGCAAGCCGCTACCAGGGGGTTCCGGTACAGCCGGCGAAAAAACCAGTAGCGCTGATGGGAGGACACAAAAGCTATCGTAACCAAGCAGCCCGGCGGACAATCGAAAAGAGAAGATGTTTTCCGCTGTGAAGAAGCTTGTGGTGGGCCAGGAGAGGCGCAAGCCCGTGTGGGAATTCCCGCCGCCGGGGAGATTTGTGAATACGCCGCAGGGAACCTGGCACGTGAAGCGCCACGGGGACGGCATGCCCGTAGTGCTGGAAGCGGGAATTGGGGGCAGCCACTTGGGTTGGGCGCTGGTGGAAGACCAACTGGCGGAATTTGCCGATGTTTTTGCCTATGACCGATTGGGCTACGGCTGGAGCCCGCCGCAGGCCGGCGCGAAAACCGCGCGGGAATTGGTGGAACAGTTGCGCGCCTTGCTGGCGGCCGAACAAGTGCCCGTACCGCGGATCCTGGTAGGGCATAGCTTTGGGGGCATGATGATGCGCCTCTACGCAGGGCTCTACCCGGAGGAGGTTGCGGGATTGGTTTTGGTGGATGCGCTAACGCCGGAGGAGTGGTTTCCTTTGGATTTGCGACGCACTGCGGCGTTGCGCCACGCCGTAAAGATGGCGAAACGGGCGGAGTGGCTGGCGGCCAAGGGAGTACTGGGATTTGTTTTGAAGCGCATGCGGCGCGGAGGGCGGGCGACAGAAAAACTGCTGGGGGGGCGGCGGACAATCTTGGACCAGATTCAAAAGTTGCCGCCCAGCACTTGGGGACCGATTCGGGCGCACTGGTCGAGGGCGGCGAGCTTTCGGACGATTGCGGAATACTTTGCGGATTTGCCGGCGTCGTGCGCGCAGGCGCGCTTGATTGAAAATTTAGGCGATCTTCCCGTGATCGTCTTGGCGGGGGCCGCAAACATGGCGCCGGGGCACCAGGGGAGGCAGGCGCGGCTAGCGAGAATTTCTTCGCGCGGCGATTACCGGCAGATTGAGGGCGCGACGCACTGGTTGATGCTGGATGCGCCGGAGGCGGTGGTGGAAGCGGTGCGCGAATTATGCGGAGCGCGGTTGCCGCAAGAGAGCTGAAAGGCCACGGCGCTGGGCTTGTTGAAAGCTCATGTAGTGGGGGAACGGTGGAGAATTTCGTGGAGGAAAAGTTGTTGGATTTTTTCCGGCGTGGCGTCGGGATATTGCGCGCGGAGGCCAGCGAAACGGAGTGCGCGAAGAAATTCGTACCAATCGGAAAGTAGTTGGAGCTTTTCGGTGGCGGAGGCGGAGCGAAGACGCGCGAGGTAAACTTCCCAGGCTTCGGGAGAGGTGTCGGCGAGGCGCAGCATGAAAACGGGATAGCGATTAACCTATTGTTCATGCGTCTCTTTCTGGTATTTGGGGCAGCGCTGTGCACCATGTTTGCGCAGACGAAGCCGTTTGCGATGTGGCCGGGGGCCACGTATGATCCGGCCGTACCGACGGTGGAAAAAGTATTGGGTTACACGGTGGGGGACCGCATTGCGAGCCACGCCGAAATCATGAAGTATTTTGAGGCGCTGGCGGCGGCGCAGCCGAAGCGCGTGAAGCTACTGGAATATGGCAAGACCTGGGAAGGCCGCAAGTTGATGGTGGCCATGATTGGCAGCGAAGCAACTATCGGCAAGCTGAGCGAATACCAGACCAACATCAAGAAACTGGCGGACCCGCGCAAGACGACGGACGCCGAGGCGGCACGGATTGCGGCGAACCTGCCGGCGAGCGTGATGCTGGCCTACAACGTGCACGGCAACGAAATTTCCGGGCCCGATGCGGCGATGATGACGGCCTACCATGTGCTGGCCGCGCGCAACGACAAAGTGGTGGAGGCGATTCTGGGCGGCACACTGATCATGATTGACCCGACGCAAAACCCCGATGGGCGCGACCGCTTTGTGCACAATTTTCAGATTGCCGAAGGGCTGGAGCCGATTGCGAACCCGGTGGCGGCCGAACACAACGAACCCTGGCCGGGCGGGCGCACGAACCACTATATGTTTGACATGAACCGCGATTGGTTTGCGATGACGCAGCCGGAGACGCGCGGACGCATTAAGACGCTGAACGATTGGTTCCCGCTGGTGTTTGTGGACCTGCACGAGATGGGCGGCGAATCGACTTATTACTTCGCGCCGGAAGCGGTGCCTTATAACCCGCACATTGTGAAGCACCAACGCGAGGCGCTGTATTGGTTTGGGAAGAACAACGCGAAGTGGTTTGACCAATACGGCTTCCGCTACTTTACGCGCGAAGTATTTGACGCGTTCTA
>JANRIK010000027.1:0-47414 GCA_033765085.1 Bryobacter sp.
CCACCACAACCTGTCCCACGCCACCGACAAAGAAGGGCAGTTGCACTTTGCCAAGTACGACCTCTTCCTGGCGCAGCAAGTGGCTGGCTTCCTGGATCGCCTTACGGAGTACAAAGACCGCGAAGGCACGGTGCTCGACAATACGCTCGTGCTTTTCGGCAGCGGCGCCAGCACCACGCACAATCCCCGTAACCTACCCACCATGGTGGCTGGCGGAACAAAGATGGGCCTCCAACACGGGCAGTACTGGAAGCAGCAGGACGCGCGCATGTCCAACCTTTATGTCAGCATCCTGCGTTCCATGGGTATTGAGCAGGAGACCTTTGCTGATTCGACGGGCAGTACGGCGACGGAAGTATTCCGCAAAGCATAGCTGTAACAATTTTGCATCTTTATCTCTATGTCCCGCATCATTGCCGCATCTGTAACCGAATAGACACTTTCTGCGAAAAGTTTTTGTAGCCGTAAGCTATTAAAAATAGGTGCCTTAGCTCAAAATAAATTACTTGTAACTTCGCTGTAATTTGTTTTTCAACTAATTTTGCCATCCTTAATCCATGCGATTTCTCATGGTTAGTTTGCTTGCGGCACTTAGTTTGTGCGCGCAGAGCCAGTTAGGAAGCGGCGCCATCAGCGGCACGGTTCAAGATCCGACCCGGCAGGTGATCCCCGATGCCAAGATTGTCGTGGTGGCGCAGGCAACGGGTTTAACCCGCGAGACGGTTTCCAATAGTGGCGGTGCCTTCACGGTACCCGTTTTGCCTCCGGGCACTTACACCGTAAAAGTAAGCAAAGATGGTTTCGCTACTCTGGAGCAGGAGAATGTTGTGGTGGTGGTTGGGTCCTCCACTACTGTATTGGCGCAGTTGAAGGTAGGCTCGGTGAATGAAAGCGTTACAATCACCGAAAACGCCGTACTGATTGATACGACGAAAACTTCGGATGTTAGCCAAGTTGGCCGCCAGGAAATCCAGGATTTGCCGATCAACGGCCGGCGCTTCGACCAATTCGCGTTACTCAGCCCGGGGGTGGCCCGAGACGGCCGCTTTGGTCTGTTAAGTTACCGCGGGCAATCCGGCGTCTTCAATAACTTCATGGTGGAAGGCAACGACGACAACCAGGCTTATTTCTCGGAAGCCCGCGGGCGCACGCGCATTGCCAGCAACATCAGCGCCAACGCCATTCAAGAGTTTCAGGTTGGCCGCGGCGCCTTCCTTGCTGAGTTTGGCCGCGCCTCCGGCGGCACCATCAATGCGGTTGTTCGCTCGGGAACGAACGACTTTCACGGCGATGCCTTCTGGTATTTCCGCAACAAGCAACTGACGGCGCGCGACCCCTTAGCAACCTTCCGCCCCGATGAGCGCCGCGACCAGTTTGGCGGCTCGGTCTCGGGCGCCGTGATTAAGGATAAGTTGTTCTACTTCCTCAACTACGACCAGCAACTTCGGGACTTCCCTCTGATTACTCCTGATTTGTCGGGCGTACTTACCGTAGGCCGTCCCGCGGCAACCGCGCCGGCCGCCGACATTGCCGCCTTCGAAGCGGGTGTCAACTTCCTGCGCGGGCGCTTCCCCAACGGTAACCCAGGCGACGCTTTGCCTCGCAGCGCCGACCAATGGTTGGGTCTGGCGAAGGTGGATTACAACATCAACCAGAAGCACACCCTCAGTGTTTTCTATAACCACCTGCACGCCAGCGGCCAGAACGCCATCCAAACCCCACTTGTGCTGGGCAACGTTGGCCGCAATGGTTCGGACGATGTGCGCATCAACAGCTTCAACACCCGCCTGACCAGCGTTTTGAAGACTACCCTCATCAATGAGTTCCGTTTCCAATGGAGTCGCGACCATGAATTCCAATTCGGCAATGAAGCGCCGCCGCAAGTATTTGTGGGTGGGTTCAGCTTCGGACGGGCCACCTTCCTGGACCGGCCTGCGTTGCCGGACGAACGCCGCCAGCAGTTCGTGAATAACATGAGCATTTTTGTAGGCAAGCACAACATCAAGTTTGGCGGCGAGTTCAACCGCGCCTACGACATTATTGATAATCCAGCGAACTTCGGCGCTAGCTTTAGTTATGCCAACGCCCTGTTCTTTGGCCGCGACTTATTAAATCCCGCTGGCCAAGCCTACACTACCTTCCAACAGGCATTCGGCTTGCCTGGCACTAATTTCGCCACCATCGACTATGCCTTCTTCGTGCAGGATCAGTGGCGCCTGAGCCCGCGCTTGACCGTCAACCTTGGTCTGCGTTGGGATTACCAACAACTTCCCGACCCCACCAATCCCAATCCGGAAGTTCCCGAAACGGGCAACTTTAATGCTGACCGCAATAATTTCGGACCGCGGGCAGGTATTGCTTGGGACTTGGCGGGCGATGGAAAGACCGTGATACGCGTAGGGGGCGGCCTGTACTATGCCCGCACCCCCAACGGTATCCTGAACAACGCCCTTTTGCAGACCGGTATTCGGGACCCGCAACGCGCCCAGATCAGCATTACTCTTCGCCCCGGCGACCCCGCTTCGCCGCTCTACCCCAACACGCTCGCAGCCTTCCCGGCCTCGGCCTCTGGTGCGGTGTCTACCACCCGCTTGGCCAGCGATTTTGAACGCCCCCGTGTGTTTGACATCAGCATCGGCATCGACCGGCAACTCTTCCGCAATTGGACCCTTTCGGCTTCCTACGCGCGAACCCAAGGCAATACCCTGCCCATTCTCTTCGATACCAATTTGCCCTCGCCCAGCTTCGAGCGCACCTTCCGCTTACCCGATGGGCAAACCTTTACGGTGCCCTACGTAGCGGGTTTAACGCGCAACACGCAAGGCCAAAGCGTAAGCATCAACGCTTCGCGCCCCAACCCGGCCTTAGGTGCAGTACTCACCAACCGCTCCATCGGCGAGAGTTGGTACAACGCTCTCTTCGTGGAAATTAAGAAGCGCTATTCGTCGGGCTTCCTGTTGAGCACCAGCTATACCTTTGCCAAGGCCGAAAATGTGGTCGGCACCACCAATGGCGGCGGTTTCGGTGGCGAGTCGCCCTTCAACGGCGGCCGCCTCTTCAACCAATTCGACCTGGACGCCAACCGGCAAACCGCGCCCACCGACCAGCGCCACCGCCTGGTGAATAGCTTCATCTGGAACCTTGGCGAGAATCTCCAAAGCGGCTTGGCTCGCACCTTGATTCGCGGCTTCCGCCTGAGCGGTATCTACACCTTCGAATCTGGCCGGCCGGTTACGGCGCTGGTTGGCTTGCCCAACATTCCGTTCACCGCTAACGGTGCGCAATACAACGGTTTTGGCGGCATCCTTGGCCAGGGCGGTCCCAATCCTCTGCCGACTGAACCTTTCAACAGCCGCTACGGCGAATGGAACTACCGCTTCGACCTCCGCTTGGCTCGGGATTTCCCCATTGGCGAGCGCGCCCGCATCGAATTCCTTGCCGAAGGCTTCAACCTGTGGAACACCACCAACTTCAATGGCTTTGTAAACACCATCTACAACGCCTCTTCCACCACGGTCACCACGCCTGTCACGACACCTGTCCAGTTGAATGCCACGAATAACTTCTTCGTGCCGAACAACAACAGCTCGCAACCGGACGGCACCAACGCGCGCCGCTTCCAACTCGCCGTTCGCTTCCGCTTCTAAAGTAGGACCCGATAAACCAAAAGTCGGCGGGCCCTATCGTAAGGGCCCGCCAATGGTATTCACTATGTCGCGAATATCTTCATTGGCGTCGTAGCGGCATTCTTCTCGGTATGCCTCTGGCAGTGCATGGTTCCGGAAGAGTAGTTGCACAACTTTGAAGCGGCAGTGGCTGCAGGGAATGCTTTCGTAGAGTAGGTTCAAAAGGTTGTTTACTTCTGTCGAAGGCGCCAAGTGGTCTAAGTGTTTCGCCAAATCTCTGCCGTAAGCGTTTTTATACTCGCGATTTCTTTCCGAGCTGTACAACTGCCGGGCTAGATCCAAGTCAGCTTGTTCTTTGTTATGAAAAAGCAAAGGCAGAGCGTAAATACGGTGAGGTGACTTGCTGGCAATGAGTTGCAATGCGATGTCCCTTGCGTTGCTGGGAGGATTCTTCGCCAGTATGCTGTAGGCTCTACGTTGAACAGAAGCGTCGGGTGAATTGGTTGATTGCACCAGTGCTTCTGCGTCCCCGGGGAAGCGAACATCTTCTGGCATTGGGCGAGTTGCTTGTAGGCCTCTCGAGTAAGCTTGAAGTGCCCGATTGGTGCTGGCTAAAGCAGTTAATTCACTGGCTACTCGCTCTTCGCCAAATTCCCAGTTGGCACATGCCTGTAGTTCTCCGGTTACTCTATTTTTGTGCGGATTGTGTAGGACGGCTTGGCCAATTCGCCGAGCCGCTAATAAGAAACCTTCCCATCCATCGAGTTCGACCAAAGACGTCACGATGCTCTCGCCGTACTCCGGTCCTGGAGCAAAATTCTGCAACAGGGTCTGGCGAAACGCTTTATCTCCATTCTTCGCCCACAGAACAGCCAGACGAAAATGCTGTAAAGTATGGCGGTTGTCCCTCGGTGTGTTTAGCGCTTGCCGGACGGCCGCCTTGATTCGACGTTGGTTACGAATGGTTGTCAGAAGTTCAAATAAATAGCTGGCGCGTGTACCTTCGATCTGCACATCAAGCGAATCGCAGTGTAGGCAAGCCCGCAGCACAACATCTTCAAAGCGTTCGATTTTGATGCGCTTTGCGAATAGAACTGCCCGTCCGTGTCCGCGAGCGAGGAGGGAGCGGAATTGCCGATTAGTCATAGTTTGGAGGGCGCAGGAAAGGCTTTAGTCCTAAGGAAGTTCTTTTTCTTCCAAGGTTAATTCAATTTCCTTAGGCTGACCAATTCACAATCTACACTTAACTGCCCTACCGTGCCGGCGCCCGGAAGCGTTTGGGGGCCACCAGCCGCAGAGTTTTCGCTTCGCCTCCCTCCAATTTGATTTCCAACTTGTGTTGTTTGCCGTCCGTAAATTCTGCTTCGCTTAGCGTGAAGCCGAGCGAGTAGCGGGAAGCGTAAGCAGAGACGATTTCGGCTAGCGCCGCACCAAGCAGCGCGGGCGATTCCACTTGCCGGCTTAGCCCGCCGGTAGCCGCCGCGAAGCTTTTTGTCGCGCCCGTCACCTTCATTCCGAAGGCCAGCCCGATGGGGTTCAGCACGGCGGCCGCGGCGGCATAGCTGCCAAGCATGTCCACGTTCAAGGCGCTAAAGCTGATCCCCTCGGCCAGCAAACGGTCTTCGATCTCGCGGCGGGAGCGCCCTTCAATGGTGTCCAGCGTATTCATGCCGTCGCTGATGTAGACCACAGCGGTATGGAACTGCGGCTTCTGGCGCGCAATGTCTGTTGCTTCCCGAACCACATTCTCCATCGAGGGGGTACGGGAGGCGCGGTCGGCGCGGCGCTCGGCCTCGGTTGTATCCGCGGCGTATTGCAGGGCGGTGGCAAGCGCGCGGGAGAGCGCTTCGCGGTCTTGCGTCAACGGGGTAACTGCTTCCGGTTTGCCCACAAACCAATCGCGGCTGGCATAGACGGCGGCTTCGTCCATCGGCCGCAGTTGTGCCATGGCCGCGGCAAAGGAAGCTTGGGCCGTTTCGTTGGCCAGCTGGCGGAGCGCACCGTCCGGAGCAAGGTTGAAGTAAATCAACAAGGCCAAGGGGCGGCGCTCACTCGAGCCTTGCGAGAAGTACTGCGGTGTGCGCGAACGTCCGTCGAGCTTCACGCGAAAGTTTTCCGCGCGCAGCGTTTCAACCGGCTTGCGGGTCTTCGTGTCTTCCACCAGAACATCGAGGTTAAACACGCGGGTTTCTGAGCGGAACGTCACATCTTGCTGGCCCAGCAGGAGGGCGGGAAGGAGGAGGAAAAGGGTGTTGCGTGGTTGCATGGTTTGAGCGTAGGAGGGATGCGGAAAAAGACCATTGACCGCGAGCGCCAAGCGAGTGACCTTTGGCGCAAATTCGCTTTGGCGGCTTATTGGCGGGTGTGGTCAGCGATGTGGCGGCTTTCGCCAACGGCAATTTTGGCCTTGCGCGGCAAAGTAAGGGCATGAGCATGAACATTTCCTCAAACAAAGCGCTGGCGGTGGCCTACATCGCGTTTCCCCTGCTGGTACAAGGACCCTTTGCGGCGCTGGCCGCGGGCTTTCAATACCCCGATGTCCTGCGCTTGCCTCCGGCACGGATCCTGGCTGCCTACGCCCAAGGAATGGCTTGGCTTCCGCTGGTCTGGTATCTGTATGGCCTGACGGCGATGGCTCTGGTGGGCGCGATGGTGGCGTTGCCGGAAGTGCTGCACGCGGAGAATCCCGGCTGGTTGCGGGGCGCCAGCCGCTTGGGAGTCTTGGCCGGCTTGGCCGCCGTGGTGGGGCTGTGGCGTTGGGTGTTCGCGGTGCCGGTGCTGGCCCGCCTGGAAGAGGGGCAGCTTGGCAACGCCGCAACGCTCGCTTTCGAAATGCAGCATCTGCTGTTGGGCAATCTGGTAGGAGAACACGTGGGCCAACTGTTGCTGGCCGGGTGGACGGCCGGCGTCGCCATTTCCTTGGGCCGTGGGGGTAAGCGGCTCCGCTTCAGCGGCTTGGTGGCCGCCGCCTTCCTGGCCGTTGGCAGCTACGATGCCCTTTCGCCGGTCTTCCCCGTCCTGGCGCACCTGGGCGAGGTTCCGCTGATTGGCTTCCTTCTGTGGTCAGCCTGGTGTGTGGCCTTGGGCGTTCGCTTGTGGCGGCAAAGCGCGCCGGGAAATCAAAGTCCCAGTGAGGCGCGGTAAGCCTGCGGCGTGGTTCCGGTCCACTTGCGGAAGCTCCGGTGAAAGACGCTAGCTTCTGCAAAGCCGAGCAGGAAAGCGATGTCCCCAATCGTGTGGCTGGGGTTGCGCAGGTGCTCGAGTGCGAGGTCGCGCCGGAGCTCATCGCGCAGTGCTAGAAAGCTCGTGCCGGCCTGGTTCAGCTCCCGCTGCAGCGAACGATCGCTCCGCTTTAACTGCCGGGCGATCGATTCCAGCGTGGGAACCTCGCCGCGCAACTGCAGCGCCAATTGCTCCCGCACCTGGTCCAGCAGCGAGCCTTGGGTGGCGCGGAGGCGGCGCTCTAACTCTGATTCAAAGTTGGCCAAGAGCGTCGAATCCGCCAGCAGAATGGGCCAGGCCAGCGCGGCCAAGGGAAAGACGATTTCGTTTTCCGGGGCCTGGAATTGTGGGGTACAGCCGAAGGCCCGCTGGTATTCGCGCACATCGGGAGGCGGCGGGTAAGCGATGGCAACCCGCAAGGCCGGCAGCGCTTGGCCGGTCAAGTGCTGGCACAACGTCCGCGCCGCGGCCAGCGAGCACTCCAGCGGATGGCGCTCTTCAAACAGGTAATTGGCCGGCGACGCGAGCGGCTGTATTTTGAGTCGCGCCTCTGGCCCGGATCGTTCCAGTGTCAGCGCGGAACCATCCCCCTTCAACCGCCAAAAACGGATCAGCCGCTCCAGCGCTTGCCCAAAGGTTGCGCTGCTCAGCATGGCATAGCCAAGCAGACCTAGCGAACTCGGGTGCACCGCGGTGGCGAGATGAAGCCCCAGATAAGGGTCGCCTGTTGCCTGGCGTGCCGAGCGCCATGCGGCGGCGGCAACATCGTTCGAGATCAACGCTTCCGGTTGGGCGAGCAGCTCGGGCGAAACCCCGGCGGCTTGGCAGAGGGCGGCGCTGGAATGCCCCAGTGCCGTGCAATACGCAAAAAGATCCCGAATGAACCCAACGCTAAACTGCGCTTGTTGGCGAGGCGCTGGGGGCATGGGGGCTCACCAATTCCAGAAAGGCCTTCGCCGCGTGGCTCAAGGCACGCTTGCCGGGGTAGGCAATGCGGATTTTGCGTTCGAACGTGAGTTCCTTCACCGGCACTTCGCACAGCACACCGGAAGCAAGCTCCTGCTCCACGCACATCTTCGGCAAGAACGCCACGCCTTCGTTGCGTTGCACCAGGCGGCGAATGGTCTCGATCGTGGGCATTTCCACGTCCATGTTCAGCGGCACACGGTGGCGTTGGAATTCCCGAATCACGATTTCTCGATAGGGGCTCAAAACATTGTGGGCTATAAATGTTTCCATGCCCAGGTCGGTAATGGAAACCTGTTCGCGCCCAGCTAAGCGGTGCGCAGGGCTTACCACGAACACCAGGCGGTCTGTATAGATGGTGTTCGAGACCAGCCGTTCGTCGCCCGGATCGTAGGAAATCAGCCCCAGTTCCAGGTCGCCATCGATAAGTTGCGTCGGTATTTTGGAGGAAAAGCTGCGCCGCACCTGCACACGGACTTTGGGGTACATCCGGCGGTATTGCTCAATATGCCCGAGGAGATAGAGACTCGTGGATTCGTTGGCCCCAATCGAGAGCCGTCCCGCGGAATTGTCCCGCAGTTCGGCCAGCGCATTGTTCATTTCCGCTTCCAGGTTCTCAAAGCGCCGCGCGTACTCCAGTACAATTTTGCCGGCATCGGTTAGCAGCAGATCCTTGGCGGAACGGTCAATTAACTTTTCTTCAAGTTCGGCTTCAAGCCGTTGTACCGCCAGGGAGATCGCCGGCTGCGTACGCAGCAGTTTCTCTGCGGCGCGCGAGAACGAGCGCTCGTTGGCGACGGAGGCGAAGACTTTGAGAGAGTGTAAAAGCATGCGGGGCTTTCCAGAGCAAGATTTTAATAAGCGAGGCTTATCTAATTATAATCGATTATCCTGACCCACAGCAATATAAATTTGCTAAATCAAGAGCGCGGCGGCATAATGGAAAAACTAAGGAGGTGGCGCCGATGACTGAGGTACCCAAGAACCCCCGAGTCTACATCTTCGACACAACCCTGCGAGATGGAGAGCAATCCCCCGGCTGCAGTATGACCGTCCCGGAAAAGCTCCGGATGGCGGCCAAGTTGGTCGATTTGGGCGTAGACATTATGGAAGCCGGATTTCCGATTGCTTCGGAGGGCGATTTCGAAGCTGTGGAAAAGATCAGTGCGGAGTTTCCCTGGGTAAGCGTGGCGGCGCTTTCGCGGGCAACGAAGAAGGACGTCGAGCGCGCGGCGGCTGCCTTAAGCAAAGCCAAGCGTCCCCGCATTCACACCTTCATTGCCACCAGCGACATCCACCTGCAGTACAAGCTCAAGAAGACGCGCGAACAGGTCCTCGAAGACGCCGTGCGCGCCGTGGAACTGGCGCGCAGCTTCGTGGACGACGTGGAATTTAGCGCCGAAGATGCCACGCGGACCGAGATGAGCTACCTCGAAGAAATTTCGAAGGCCGTGGTGGCCGCTGGCGCCCGCACAGTGAACCTACCCGACACAGTCGGCTTTAGCGTGCCGGAAGACTACGGTGCCCGCATTGCCCGCATTGTGGAAGTGCTGGGCGATAGCGCCATTGTCAGTGTGCATTGCCACGACGATCTCGGCCTTGCTGTTGCCAATTCGCTGGCCGCGGTCCGCGCCGGGGCGCGCCAAATCGAGTGCACCATGAATGGCATTGGCGAGCGGGCAGGCAATTGCTCTCTGGAAGAAGTGGTGATGGTGATGAAAACGCGCCAGGATTACTACCCCTACGAAACCAAGATTGTCAGCGAGCAGCTCTATCCGGCCAGCCAGATGCTTTCGAGCATCATCACCTTCGGACCGCAACCGAACAAAGCCATTGTTGGCGCCAACGCCTTTGCCCACGAGGCGGGCATTCACCAGGACGGCTACCTTAAGAACAAGAGCACGTACGAAATCATTGACCCGCAGAGCGTCGGAGTGCCGGCCGGAAAATTGATTCTCGGCAAGCACAGCGGGCGGCATGCCCTCAAGGAACGGTGCAAGGAGTTGGGCTTTGCCGAACTCACGCAAGAGCAATTGGACCGCGTTTATGAGCGCTTCACCAGCGCCGCGGACAACAAGAAAGGATTCACCAACGAAGAGATCCGGAGCTTTGTCGAAGAAGCCCTGGAAACCGTTGCGCGATAGTACAACAAGAGAGCAATGAAGCTAAAAGTATTGTCCCTGCCCGGGGACGGCATTGGCGTGGAAGTAACACGCGAGGGCATGCGCGTGCTGGAGCACGTGGCGAAGAAGTACGGTCATGATTTGGAAATCACGGAGGGCCTGCTGGGTGGTATCGCCATACACAAGACCGGCACCCCCTACCCCGCGGAAACCGAAAAGCTAGCTTTGGAAGCGGACGCTACCGTGATGGGTGCTTTCGGCTTGCCGGAGTTTGACAACGCGCCGCCCGCCCTGCGTCCCGAAAAAGGCCTGCTCGGCATCCGCAAAACGCTGGGCGTTTATGCGAACCTGCGGCCTGTGCGTTCCTACGCCGCGCTGGCCGAGGCTTCTCCCTTGAAAGACCATTTGTTAGCCGGCGTCGACATGATCATCGTGCGCGAGCTTACCGGCGGGCTCTATTACGGCACCCCGCGCGGCATTGAGGGCGAAGGCGACCAGGAGCGCGGCACCAACACCATGACCTACACGCGCGCCGAAATTGCCCGCGTTTCGCACATGGCTTTCCAGTTGGCCCAGAAGCGCCGCAAAAAGGTAACCAGCGTTGACAAAAGCAACGTGCTCGAAACCTCGCAGTTGTGGCGCAAGGTGGTGAACGAGGTGGCCGCCCACTATCCCGACGTGGCCCTGGACCACCTGCTGGTGGACAACTGCGCCATGCAATTGATTCTGCGTCCGGCCCAGTTTGACATCGTTTTGATGGAGAACATGTTTGGCGATATCCTCAGCGACGAAGGCTCCATCATCACCGGTTCCATCGGCATGCTCCCCTCTGCCTCCATTGGCGAAAAGCGCCCGAGCGGCGCCTGGACGGGCCTTTATGAGCCGGTACACGGTTCGGCGCCCGACATTGCGGGCAAGGGCATTGCCAACCCGCTCGGGGCCATTGGCAGCATTGCCGCCATGCTCGAATACAGCTTCGGGCTGGTGGAGGAAGCCGCGGCGGTGAACCGCGCCATTGAAGAAGTTTTGAATGTGCGCAACGTCACGCGGGACCTCCAAGGAACCTGCACCACGGAAGAAGCCGGAAAGGCTGTTTGCGAGGCGATCTAGATGAAGCAACCCAAAACCATTATCCAGAAGCTCTGGGACCAGCACGTGGTCGCCAGCCCCGAGGGTGCGCCCTCGCTGCTCTTTATTGATTTGCACCTGGTGCACGAGGTAACCAGCGCCCAAGCCTTCGACGGCCTGCGGGCCCGCGGGCTGAAAGTGCGCCGCCCCGACCTTACTTTTGCCACCACGGACCACTCCACGCCCACCACGCCCCGCAACCTGCCCATTCTCGACCCCATTGCCAAGAGCCAGGTGGAAAAGCTGGAGCGGAACGCCGAAGAGTTTGGCATTCCCTACTTTGGCTTCTTGAACGACAAGCAAGGCATTGTGCACGTCATTGGCCCCGAAAATGGCTTGACACAGCCCGGCATGACGGTGGTTTGCGGCGATAGCCACACGGCCACCCACGGCGCCTTTGGCGCTCTTGCCTTCGGCATCGGCACCAGCGAAGTGGAACACGTGCTGGCCACGCAGTGCCTGCTGCAGCGGCCTTCGAAGAGCTTTGCCGTAAATGTGAACGGAGCTTTGAAGCCGGGCGTGGGGGCGAAAGACATCATCCTTGCCCTGATTGCCAGGATCGGCATCGGCGGCGGCACCGGTTGCGTGCTCGAATACCGCGGTTCCACCATTCGCTCCTTAACCATGGAAGAGCGCATGACTGTTTGCAACATGAGTATTGAAGGCGGCGCGCGCGCGGGGCTGATTGCGCCGGACGACGCCACCTTTGCCTACCTGCACGGACGCCCCTTTGCCCCGAAGGGTAAGGCCTGGGACGCGGCCGTGGAGCGTTGGCAGCAATTGCCCACCGACGAAGGCGCGGAGTTTGATTTGAGCTTGGATATCGATGGCGCCGCCCTTGAGCCCATGATCACCTTCGGTACCAATCCCGGCATGGGCATGCCCATTACCGGCGCCGTGCCGGACCCAGCCAGCGTCGCCGATTCCCTGGAGCGCGATAGCCTGCGCAAAGCGCTTGATTATATGGCGCTCGAGCCCGGCAAGCCGCTTTTGGGCAAACCGATTGACGTCGTCTTTATTGGCAGTTGCACCAATTCGCGTATCAGCGACCTCCGCGCGGCCGCCGACGTTTTGAAGGGCCGCAAAGTGGCCGACACCGTGCGCATGATGGTGGTGCCCGGCTCGCAACAAGTTAAGCGGCAAGCCGAAGCCGAAGGCCTGCACGAAGTGTTTAAGGCCGCGGGCGCGGAATGGCGCGAGGCCGGTTGCAGCATGTGCATCGCCATGAACGGCGACCAATTGGCGCCTGGGCAATACGGTGTCTCCACTTCGAACCGCAACTTTGAAGGCCGCCAGGGCAAAGGTGGGCGCACCTTCCTCGCCAGCCCGTTAACGGCCGCCGCCAGCGCCATTGCCGGGAAGGTTTCCGACGTAAGGAGCTTGTTGAGCTAAGCCATGGAAAAGTTTTTACCCTTTACGAGCCGCGTCGTCGTGATGGCGGTGGACAACATTGATACCGACCAGGTGATTCCCGCGCGCTTCTTGAAAAAGACCGACAAGACGGGCTGGGGCGACCTGCTTTTCTACGATTGGCGCTACGAGGCCGACGGCACCCCCAAGCCAGAATTTGTCCTCAACCAGGATTGGGCGAAAACCACCAAGATCCTGCTCGCGGGCGACAATTTCGGTTGTGGCAGTTCGCGCGAGCATGCCCCCTGGAGCCTAACCCAGTATGGGCTGCGGGCCATCCTCAGCACGTCCTTTGCCGACATCTTCAAGAGCAACGCGCTGAAGAATTCTCTGCTGCCAATCGTGGTGAGGCCCGAAGTGCACAAGAAGCTCTTCGCGCTGCTCGAGGCCAACCCCACGGCAGAGCTGCACGTTGACCTCGCCAGCCAAACCCTCACCCTCCCCGACGGCGAAAAAGTCACCTTCCCCGTGGATAGCTTCGCCAAAGAATGCATGCTCGAAGGCGTCGACGAACTCGGCTTCATCTTGAAGCACGAGGCCGCCATCCAAGCCTACGAAGCCCAGCGCCAAGGCACGTTGAACACGCTCGAAAGCTAAAGCCCCGCCTGGCCCTGGGCTAACCTTTCCAAGGGTCAACCAGCTTCACGCCCGTACGTAGAAAGTCCCGGGTGTTGCGCGTGGCGAGAGTCGCTTGGTTGGCGCGCGCGATCGCCGCGATCATGGCGTCGGCTTGCGCAATCGGCTGGCCCAAGCGGCGGGCCGTGGCGAGTATCTCGGCATAATGCGGGCAAGCACTCGAGGTGAAGGGAAGCGGTTCCCTGGGAAATGCCGCTCGAATGGCGGATTCGTACAGCTCTTCCAGGCGGCCTCTCCTTTTGCCAACCGGGAGTAGCGCGAAGCCATGCAGCATCTCCGCTTCCGTAATCGCTGTGAAGCATAGGTCCTTAGCCGATTGTTTCTCAAACCAGTCCAGAACGGCCACCGAAGGGACGGGCCGGAGGATTTCGGACAGTACGTTCGTGTCCAAAATGATCATTCAAAGAGATCCGAAACATCGCGGGGCAACTCTTTGCGGGGAGGTAGTTCCATATCCAGAAATCCAGACTTTTCAAAGTGCTTGCGCAGACTTCGAACCAAGTCTCCACCCGTCTGGGCGGGGCTTGACTCCAGCGCCCCTTCCAAGATGCTCCGTGCCTCGGCCTCCATCGAACGCCCCTTTTCGGCGGCGCGCACACGCAGGCGCTCCTTTAGTTTGTCGTCCAATTTACGGATGGTGAGGGTTGCCACTGCCTAAATGCTAGCATTGCTAGCAATGCTAGCGCGCTGGGCCGACAGCGGCATCACAATCCAGCAAATTACGTAGGCCACCAGCCCCTCCCCCCTTCCCACCCCGCCCAAATTTCTTTTCCTTTTCCCCTCAACCACTTAGCCCTCACCCCCGCCCAATCCCTTCCCCCGCCGTGCCATAACTCGGCCATGTCCACCCCCCAACAAGTCCCATGCAAACAAACCCTCGCCAACCAACGGAACGCCCAGCTCTCCACCGGACCCCGCACCCCTGCGGGCAAACAAAAATCCGCCCAAAACGCCACCGCCCACGGCCTCACCGCCACCACGCCGGACTCCCTCGCCGAAGCCAACCAAGCCGAGTTCGCCGCCCTCGCCTCAAAACTCCTCCAACAGCTCCGCCCCCATGGCCAAGTCGAACAAGAAATCTTCGCCGCCTACGCCTGGAATACCTTCCAAGCCGAACGCGCCCGCGCCTTCGAAGCCCACGCCTCCGCCGCCTACGAAGAAGCTCTCCTCGACGACTCCCCCACCCAAGACCAACTCCTCCGCCGCCTCGACACCCTTTCGAAATACCGCGCCCGCCTCGAACGCGCCGCCTCCCGCTCCTTCCGCGATCTTGGCACCCTCCAAGCCGACCGCCTCGCCGCCAACGAAACCAATGCCCTCCTCCGCGACGCCGGTGCAAACGAACCCATTTCCCCCGCTCTCCCCATCACCCATCTCCTCAATAAACCCAAACGCTCCAACCCCTTCTCCCTCGCCCAAGACCTCATCCTCGGCCTCGCCCGCAACCCATGCTCCAGCTAACGTACTATTGACACCCGCAAACTGGATACTCACACTTGAAATAACGATTCATGATTTCGCAGCATTAGTTTTTTTTAACAAGAATCGAGGAAACACTTATGCAGGCCCCAAGCCCTAATTGGTATGAGACTCAGCATCTCCTGTCTCGGTCAACTAGCCCTTACTATCTTTGCGCTTGCCTGCCCGGCAGCTTTAGTACACGCACAAACCAACCCAAATTGTACGCAACATGCAAACGAGCCATATGACCTTGGTGTCGGATACATTTCTGGCACTCTCGGATATGAAACTTCAACTCCATTGTCCTGTACAGAATTCATTGTTCCTCAAGGTACGAAATTTGTAGCCATGCGTGTAATTCAGTCGCGTTCCGGAGCAAGTGAAGCAAGGTTAACACTTAAAATATCGGTCAATGGTGTCCCACTATGGGAGCCATTTGACTATACACAGATCGGCAGCTTGCCTCCGCCAGGATTTGAAATAGCAGATTCAGCGGACTGCATTCAACAGTCCCCATGCAACATTCGTTGGCGCTACATTAAGGTCGGGTTTCTTACGGAAGAAACTGATGCTGCAATGATTGTAGAGTATGCTGTGGAAGGGGCTGAGGTCACAGGTAATGCTTTGACACTTGACGCGTTCATCTGGTATCGACCAGCTTTTGTGCTTTCGGCGACACCATGGTCGTTTATCCCTCGCGATGCTCGGGACGCAGTTTCCGAATGCAGCAATCCGGCAAACGAAATGCATTGCTTTCCTGCATACTCTGCTCAAGTTTACACAGATGACGTTTACTCCTATGGTTACATAGCGGGAAAAATACGTTTTAAGCTAAACGACATAACCTCTTTGCGGGGTACTTCGGTCAACCAAGGAAATAGCAACGAATTGGATTACTTCATCGACCCCGCCCGCCAAACACCCAATGTATTTGCCAATGTTGCGCAAAGTAGCAATCAAACAAGCATTGAAACAAACAGTATTACTGATTTTGCCAATCTAGTTATAACCTCAAGGGATTTTGGAGGAACAGCTAGGCTTGAGGCGGAGATTGACTTTCCAGAAGACCCGGACTTTGGTGGTCCACTCACTGCTGAGGTTACATTAGACGGTATCGGTGATCCCGAAGACCCTCGAGTACCAGCCTATTCATCTAACCTACCCTTTGACTCAGACGCCAACGGCATCGCTGATGTTTGGGAGGAGCAGCACCTCAACGCTGGTGGGCGATTCACAAACATAGCGGAAGACGAAGAACCCGGATATGACCCGGACTCTCCCAAAGGTGACGGCCTCTCAGCGCATGATGAGTATCGTGGCCTGCACCACATCGAACGGGATGGATCTAACCCGCAGGTCCGCCACCGCCGTTTCGATCCAACGACAACCCAGGACGTCTTCTACGTCGACCGGGACAACGCATTCGTTGGTTCCGTGGGCGTGATTCTGGCCAACCAGAAAAAGTCAGGTGCACCACAAACGATCCATAAATACTGGGAAGTCAACCGCGACCAGGGCCAGATAGAAAAAGGTAAGAGGCAATCTACTTCTCGACTTGCCAAGAATAGCAATACTGGCGGTGAGAAGGTAGGTACTTTCGCAATTTTATTAACTCCCGATATTCCGCCGGCAGATCAAGCCGTGGACAAGAATACAAAAGTTCTTGGTTATGCCCAAACGGGGCAAATGGATGGCAAGGCGATACTCATTGATCGGCAGGCAATCATAAGTCTGTCCCCAAGTCGACAAATAGACCCAGATACGTTTATTGCTAAAGTTGTGGCCCACGAGTTCGGTCACAAGCTAAGCTTAGAGCATCCTGTAAGGCCTAATTGTTGTATTTACCAACCAGCGATAACTTCGACGAGTCAACTGTCAAATTTGACTATGGGAGAGTTTGCCTTATTGAATCAGCCAAGCAATACAATTTACGTGCGCCTGAGGTCATATATAGATCCAATAGACGGAAACAAAGAGTATTCAGATGAAAGATTGCAGCTACTTAGCAATGGACCCGTTCTTCCATTAAAGAAAGAAAAACTAGTTAGCTTTCCAGACGGAACACACGTGTATCGCATTACCTTGAATCGGCGCATCAACAGCACATTTAACGCTCCAAATGGTACCTTGGCAACTTGATCCGAAGTTTTGGAGATTCAGCAAAAGCTTATGGATTGGACCGCAGTCCGAATTTTAAGGCAACCTGCGGATTGGAAGTTTGCCGAGGGTCCAAGGAACCCTAAACGCTCCAACATTGAACAATTGAAAGCAAAGGAGTAGCACAATGAGCGTTAGAACTATTCAAAGTCTTACCTGGATACTGATTGTATTCTTGAATTCAACCCAACTTCTCAGCGCCCAGCCCCGCCCAACATTGGAGCAACTCATGGACGCAAGAGAAAAGCTTGAAACTACCTTTACATTCTCGAAACAACAGTATTTTATAGGCGAATCCATTAGTGGTCAAGTCAAACTGAAAAACCCAACTTCTGAAACTTTGATTGTCCCAAAGCTATTTACTGTGAATGGCGACAGCCTGCATATCTATGAGTGGGATGCTACAAACTACAGGCCCATACTTTCTGGAGGTGGATCCGGCGTTCTCTTGGATACGGAGCCTTATGCTGATCCGTATCCCTTACAAACCCTTGTTCCCTTGCAGGAAGAGACGTATAACTTCAACTCGCTCGCTCCGGGTGTTGTTCATGTTCCAACTACCGTTCCTTCAAAGCCAGGTACATACGTCCTTTCATATTGGGGCCGGTTATCTCCACCCTTTGAAGTAGTTTCGCCCACTTTGGAGGCTTTTGGACAGAGCTTGTGGCCCGAACTTTTTGGCGGAGATCCTACCCTTGGAGTTCTTGATCCAATTAGTGAAGGCTATCGTTTCATTTTTAGCCTCCGCTGGCAGAATAACAGTTCAATCTGCTTGTCCATTGGCCTGCGAGATAAAGGACGGGAATCCAGCTTCGCTGGCCCGAACGGCATCAACAACGTAGGTGAGATCGCCTGCTTCGCCGAATCCACCCTCCCCATTACTTCCGTTTCCGGCACCCACGACGGCGCCAAAAACCTCACTGTCTCTTACACCGACTCCCAGGCCATCACCCGCACCTTCCGGGTCGATGAGAACCTCAACCTCCTCCCATGAAAAAAGGAAAAGGGGCTCTTCGCAGAGCCCCTTACAAACTCGGGAAGCGCCACAATTTGTACTTTTGGATTACACCCTCACACTGCTTCCAACACTTGCGCGCGCGGCCCCCAGCGGCATCACCATCCAGCAAATTACGTAGGCCACCAGCCCCGTCCCAAAGAAAAACACCGCTCCCAGCCATAGAATGCGCACCAACGTCGCGTCTATGTTGAAGTAATCGGCAAAGCCCTGGCAAACCCCCGCCAGCCACTTCCGGTCTATAGGGCGTTCCAGTCGGCGAGCCGCCGCGCCGGGTTGGGCAGCGCGAAAGTATTCGCCGTTGGCCGCCTCTGGCCGCGTCGCTTTGCCGCAACGGCCGCAGAAGTTTGCATTTTCGGCAAACTCGGTTCCACAGTGGGTGCAGTACATGCCCCTAGCTACGATTGGCCCGCTAGGAAAGTTCCACTTGCGCGGCAAGATTCGCCACGCCCGCGGTGTAGCGGCTACCGGCTACCTGGAAGCTGATGGCGTCTTCCAGCCAATCGTGCCAAACCCCGTCGGGGTCGTGGCTGGCGGCCGTCACCGTGTAGCTCTGCGGGCACAACTGGCAGGTGAAGCGAAAGGTGACCGTAAGCTGCTGGCCCGCCGCCACCGGGCCCAACCGCACTCCTTCCAGTTCCGTATTCGTGCCGTACACTTCCATGCCGATGCGCGTCCGGATCATGATGCCAATCACCGGATCGGCCACCTCGGCCAAGTATTCCACCTTCACCTCAATCGCCGCTGGCTGGCCGGATTCGTAAAGCGCCGTCGGCTGGTGCAGCGTATCCAGGCAAGCAATGCTTAACAAGCGTGCGCGCCCATCCCCGCGACGCAGCGTCGGGTGCAAACGGTCCGGGGGCAGGGTTAGCCGCGCTTCCTGGATTACGCTGCGAATATAGGCCGGAATCACTTCCCGCGGATCCCCCCGGTGCACCAGATGGCCGGCCTCCAACCACCAGATTTCGTCCGCCAATGGCGCCAGCAATTCCGGATCGTTGCTGGCCGCGAAAACTGCTTGGCCCTGGCGGCGGGCAGCTTCGGCCTGCGCCAACCACGCAAATCGCGCCGGCAAAGATAGGTTGCTGAGATTGGAGCAGGTAACGGCTTGCCCGCCAAGGGAGTCCAACAGATCAGGAATGCCCGCATTGCCATGGCCAATTAAGCCTATGAAGGCGCGCGCAGGGACCTCGGCGCTAAAATGGTCGAGGTTTCCGGCACTTAAGTTTTCAATGCGTATGGACATGGCTTTCCGAATTCTCGCACTGTGTTTGGCGTTTTGCGCGGCGGGGGAAGGGAAGTTGTTGGAATTGCCACCGGGGGTGACGGAACTGGACCGTCCTCTCGTCGTCGAAGCCGCCGAAGACGCCACCGAAAACGGGGTGCAAATTCGCGGCGCGGCCGCGGGTAGCACCTTGAAAGCCTCCGCCCGCTTTGTTGGCGAAGCCTTAATCGTGGCGCGCAACATAAACGATTTGTCCATCGAGCGGCTTACCTTGGATGGCAACCGCGCCGCCCTCGAGCGGCCCTTCCCCATCGCCCCTTACGACAAGGCCTTTGTCGATTTCTACCCCCTGAACGGCATCCTCGTGGAGGGGGGTGTGGGCTTGATCATCCGCGACGTCACCGTGCGCCAGGTTGTCAATTTTGCCCTGCTGGTGGCACGCACCGAAAATGTCCGCCTTCAGCAGTTGCGCATTGAACACTGCGGATCGCGCGATACGGCGGGCAAGAACAACACCACGGGCGGCATCTTGCTCGAAGAAGGCGTGAAAAATTTTGAGGTGCGCTTCTCCAAGTTCCGCGCTATCCGCGGCAACGCTCTCTGGACCCATTCCCGCATGGAAAGCCCGCGCAACCGCGACGGTTGGATCCAGGAGAACGATTTCAACGGCGTCGGGCGGGACGCGGTTCAGATTGGCCACGCCACCAATGTCCGCGTTGTCCTGAACACCATGGCTAACATTGGCTACCCGGTCGAGATTGTGGACATGGCCAACGGCGGCATCCCTGTGGGCATCGACACGGCGGGGAACGTGGATAAGAGCATCTATACGGAAAACCTCATGCTCGAAGTGAATGGCAAGTGTTTCGACCTCGATGGCTTCCACCACGGCGAAGTAACCCGCAATCGCTGCGTCAATCGCAAGGCCGGCAAGGATTATCCCCACGGCCACTTCGGCATAGTGCTGAACAATACCAACCCGGACATGCGCAGCGAGGCCGTCCTGATTGAGAACAACGAGATCGAAGGCATGAAGTACGGCGGTATTTTCCTGATCGGGCGGGGCCATACGGTTCGCAAAAACCGGATGCGCTGGTTGAACCTGGCCGGCTGTACCGAAAGCCATTCCCCAACGGTTGGCTGCTACTTTTTGCCGAACGAAGATGGCATGCTGCGTAGCGGAATTTATTTGGGCAAAGGGGCCGAACGGCCCGACCCGGCAGAGGATAATGTCGTGGAAGACAACTTGATCACAGGCCACAAAATGCAAGAGCGCTGCGTCGGCTTCTCCCCTGCCGTCGACCCCGCGCGCCAACGCGTTGCGCGTAACGTGTGCCTGGAGGTCGACGTGCGGGAGCGGGGGAAAGTCCGGGAGAGAAAGCCTTGAGCGAAGTACGCGCGCAGATGCGCGAAGACTGGAATCGCCGTGCCGAGGAAGACGCCCATTACTATGTCGCTTTCGGCCGGCATGGCCAGGACGAAGCAGAGTTTCTCGCCACCGCCGCCGATGTACTGCGTGGACTCGACCGCGAATTGAAGCGCGGCTTGCCGGGGCAGAATCCGCGCGCCCGCCGGGCCTTGGAAATTGGCTGCGGCCCCGGGCGCCTTTTGCGGCCCATGAGCGAGCGCTTCGGCGAGGTGCACGGCGTGGATGTTTCCGATGCCATGATCTCGCTGGCCCAAAAGCGGCTGTGGGACCTGCCGCATGCCCACGCCCACGTCGGCAGCGGTGCGGATTTGCGCCAGTTCGCCGACGAAAGCTTTGACTTCATTTATAGCTACGCCGTGTTTCAGCACATTCCCGAGCGCGACGTGGTGATGAGCTATTGGGACGAAGCGGCGCGCGTTTTGAAGCCGGGAGGGCTTATCCGCTGGCAAGCTTCCAATCTTTCCGCCGAACGTAGCGAAGCCGCCACCTGGCACGGCTGCAACATTTCCCGCGAAGATGTTTTGGACTTTGCCCGCCGCCAAGGCCTGCGCGTTCTGGCCTTGGAAGGCGTTTTCACCCAGTACATGTGGGCCACCTTGCGCAAACCCGGACCCGAGGAGGCCCCCGGCCGCCCCGCCACAACGGTGCGTTTCCGGCGCTTGACGAATAGCGTGTCCAGCGAACCCGTCGCCGCTGCCCGCGGAAGGTTTGCCGCGCTTTCGGCTTGGGTGGAGGGCTTGGCCCCATCGGCGGACCTCTTGGACCTGGAACTCCAGGTGGGGGGTAAGGCCGCACGCTTAACTTACTTGGGCCCGCGCGAGTTCGATGGCCTACAGCAGTTGAACGCCGTCCTGCCTGCCGGTCTGCCCACGGGGCTCCTGCCGGTAACATTACGCTGGCGCGGCGAAGCGCTGGCCAGCGCAAGTTTCCGCATTATCCCCGCGCCGCCCTTGGTCCCGCGGATTCTGGAAGTAACCGACGGTCACAACTACTTAGCCAAAACTCGCATTGCCTCCCGCACCGTGAAGCTCTTCCTGGAAGAGTTAGCCGAGCCCGCAAGCTTAGTAGCTACTCTGAATGGACACCCGGCCGAGGAATACTCCGTCCTCTGCACCGACCCGATGAGCCCTTTGCACGAGGTGAATTTCCGCTTGCCGGCGCAAGTTGCTCCGGGGCCTTGCGAATTGCGGGTAGTGGCGGACGGCAGGCTTTTGGGTATAACTTCGTTGCAAGTGGAATCATGAAGCAGCTATTTGTTTTGGTGTTTGTGGCGGGCTCTCTGCTCGCTGATTGGAAGGCCGGCGCGGCGGCGGTGGAAATTACGCCCGCCGGGCCGATCTGGATGGGCGGCTACGCGGCTAGGTCCCATCCCAGCGAGGGCGTCCTGACGCCGCTGTTTGTAAAAGCGCTGGCGATTGAGGATGAGCGCGGCGAGCGTGTTGTATTGGTCACTTGCGACATTATCGGCTGGCCCAAAGTGGTGAGTGAACGCATTGCGGTTGCCGCCCTCAAACAGCACGGCCTCGAGCGCAGGCAGTTGCTCTTAAATGCTTCTCACACGCATTCCGGGCCGGTTGTCTGGCCCAACTTGGGCGCCATGTACCCCATGAATGCCGAGCAAAAGAAAGTAGTCGAACAATTTACCGAAGACCTAATCCAAAAAACCCTGACTGCAGTAGGTACCGCTTTGGGCAAGTTAGCTGTTGCCGAACTTACTCATTCGCAAGGCCAAGCGAAGTTCGCCACGTATCGCCGCTTGCCCCAGGCCGATGGCAGCATCAAATTGGCGCCCAATCCTGCGGGGCCCGTGGACCACACTGTGCCCGTCTTGCAGGTAAGAAATGCAAATCAGGAGTTAGTCGCTCTCTTATTCAGCTATTCCTGCCACAACACCACCATGACGGGTGAATTCTACCAACTGAACGGCGACTATGCGGGCTTTGCGCAAGCGCGCCTGGAAAAGCAACATCCATTAGCGGTGGCCATGTTTGCCACTGCCTGCGCCGGAGACCAGAATCCCAATCCGCGTAGCGCGCAGAAATACGCAGAGGCCCACGGCGAAGCCTTGGCGGTTGCGGTGCAAGAAGCATTGCAGTCTCCCGGAACCAAGCTATCGGGAAAGTTGCGCAGCGGCTACAACACCGCAGAGCTGAGCTTTCAACCCTTTGGGACGAACGACTTTGAAAAGGAATTGGAAAGTAAGAATCCTTATGAAGTATCCCGCGCTAAGGCAATGTTGGCTTTGCACGAGCAGCGCCGTTTGCCCCGCCGGCTTACTTATCCGGTGCAAGTCATGAAGCTCGGCTCGCTGGGTATCGTGGGTTTGGGTGGCGAAGTAAGTGTGCAGTATTGTTTGCGCCTAAAGAAAGAATTAAGCGGGGGGCCTGTGCTGGTCTTTGGTTATTCGAACGATGTGATGAGTTACATCCCTGATGCCCGCCAAGTGCGCGAAGGCGGTTATGAAGGCAAAGACAGTTTTGTCTACTACCAGCAGCCCGCTCCGTTGGCCGAAAAAGCCGAAGAGGAAGTTGTCACGGCGGTGAAACGCTTGTGGAATAGAGTGAAGTAATGCAACGCCGCAAAGCCCTGGGGCTACTCGCAGCGCCCGCTTTCATACGGGCCCAAAGTACTTTGCCAAAGATTACCCACGGAGTTACTTCCGGCGATCCGTCCGGCGACGGTGCGCTGGTTTGGGCGCGCGGTGACCGGGCTAGCCGCTTGTGGGTGGAAGTTGCCACCGACGAAAAGTTTGCCCGTGTCGTGCAGAAGTTCCGCGGACCCCACTTAATGCCCGGTCGGGACTTTACGGCTCGCCACGTGCTCAGCGGCTTGGCCCCGGGTGCAGATTACTATTACCGCCTCCGCTTGGAAGATTTGCAAGAAACGCGGGTCCTTGGCGAACCCGTTGTTGGGCATTTCCGTACCTCTCCGGCCGCCCGCCGCAATGTCCGGTTTTTGTGGTCTGGCGACATGGTTGGCCAAGGCTACGGCATTAACCCCGACTTAGGCGGCATTAAGATCTTTGAAACGATGCGCCAGCGGCAGCCAGACTTCTTTCTACATTCTGGCGATACCATTTATGCGGATTCTGTATGCCCCGGCGAGTGGAAAACGCCCGATGGACACACCTGGAAGAACCTAGTAACCGAGGCGAAGTCTAAAGTCGCCGCCACGCTTGACGATTTTCGTGGCTGTTACCAGTACAACCTTCTGGACGAACATGTCCGGCGCTTTCATGCCGAAGTGGCGCAGGTTTGGCAGTGGGACGATCATGAAGTGTCGAACAATTGGTCGCCCGGCAAGCCCGGTGCTTTGCGGTTGGCTGCCGAAGCAACGCAAGCCTTTTTGGAGTACGCGCCCATTCGTCCGCACCCGCGCGAAACAGAGCGCATTTATCGCAAGATCAGTTATGGCCCTTTGCTCGAAGTGTTTCTGCTGGATATGCGCAGCTACCGGGCCGCGAATAGTCACAACCGCCAGGAAAAGGAAGGTCCGGAGACGGAGTTTCTGGGCGCGGAACAGCGTGTTTGGCTCAAGCGGGAGTTGAAGGCCTCCCGCGCCGTATGGAAGGTGATGGCCGCCGATATGCCCTTGGGCTTGTTGGTCGGCGATGGCAAGGATGAACAGGGGCGCGCGAAGTTCGAGAACCAGGCGAATGGTCCGGGTCCGGCCTTGGGCCGCGAACTTGAATTTGCAGACTTACTGAGTTACCTGAAGCGGGAAAAGATTCGCAACCTTGTTTGGCTTACGGCCGACGTCCACTATACGGCCGCCCACTATTACGACCCCGCAAAAGCAGTCTTTACCGACTTCGACCCCTTCTGGGAGTTTGTGAGTGGACCTTTGAACGCGGGCACCTTCGGACCCGGACAATTGGACCCCACCTTCGGCCCCGAAGTAAAGTTCATGAAGCACCCACCCAAAGGCACCGCCAATTTAAGCCCCTTAAGTGGCATGCAGTTCTTCGGCGAAGTGGAAATCGACGGGAAAACAGGAGAGTTACAGGTTACGCTGCGGGACTTGCGCGGGGACGCGCTTTATCGTCATGCCGCCTTGCCCAGGGGCTAAGTAGCCGCGAGGAACGTCATGAACGTTCAGCCGGGAAGGTGCGCACGCAATTGCCTCTCCCGGCGCGTTGCCACAGACAGTCATGTCTCCGGCCCAGTTTAGACGGTAATACACGGGTGGTTTCTCGAGGTTGCAGGGCAGAGAAAATCGATCCTCTACCTTTGCCAGTGTGCGCTCCCGGCTGACTTCAATCAGTTCCCATGTTCCCGCCTTGCACTGCAGAGCGTTTCGGTCGCCTAGGAGATGCCGATAGTTGCCAAGGGTACTCTTGCTTGGGGAGAGTTCGACCCTCTCTGCGCCTGGCTTCAGTACGACTTCTGCGGTAGTAATATCAAGAAGCCCCCAGCCATTGGCGTCGGCGAAGGGCAATAGGTCGCTTGGAGCGTACCAGTCAGAGCCAATGCTATGGGCTTTTAGGGAGAGCTTTCTAACCTCAAAATGTGTGCGAGTTAACTCGAAATAGCGCAGCACTGTTCGCGGACTGTCAACGTGCTCGATTGCAAAAAGGTTGTTGCCTCTCCGCGCAATCCACCTTTGATGGCGCCATCCCAAGGGATATTTTGGAGATACGGCACCTGGGGTGATTTGCTCGTAAACAAAAGGAATCACCTCAGTGCCATAGGGATTAACGACTCCAAACTTTCCGTTTCGCTTTGCAACCGTCAATCCGTTTTCGGAGCAGCCATATAGCATCTCAAAATAGGCATCTCCGATTGCTCTGCCCTTGGAGTCGAGACAATACATTTTTCCCTTATCGCGCACCAAGACGGGAAAGCCTCGCGTGTCCGGATTTACCCAATCTACTTCTGCCAAAACGTCACCAGGCCCAGGAACGCCTAACCGCAGACGCTTAATCAAGGTGCGATTGGCGGGCGTTGCTTCCGGGGCAAAGTACGCGTTCGGTGATCGGTCATACATTCCAAAACTCATCCATGAATAGAGGCCGATCCAGGCGATTCCAGTTCCAAGGCACGCATAATTAGTTGTGTTGTCTTGCGCTTCACCTCTGTAGCTATTGCGGTAAACTAGAGAAAGTAAATAAAAGCAGCACAAGCTAAGGCTTAAGGGTAAGAGGATCAACAGATTTTTGTAAAGGAAATGTGTCGATTCAAAGTACACCAAATGCGGCTTCAGGAGCAGGTTGCTAAAACCAAGCAAGCCCAGCACGATTGGTATCGGGCGTCGAGTTTTGTCCAAGAAGTGTAGCACTATAAGGGGAGTTTAACCCAAGCCTGCTCGTTTAGCTTTGCCGCTGCCAGGGGTGGGGCCCGTGGCGTTGGGGGCGCGGTTCGGTGCGTGCACCAAGCAGTAGCTTTTCCATCGCGGATAGCCGCTGCGGCTCGGCCACGGCTAAGTTCTTCGTTTCGCCGATATCCGCCTTCAAGTTATAAAGCTCAAGCGCAGCATTCGGTTCCGGCCGGACAATCTTCCAATCCCCTTGCCGCAGCGCAGCCTTCGGAGCTTCTTTGCGGAATACTCCTTTTGCGCCATCGTAGCCGGGCAATTCCCAGTAAAAAGTATCGTGAACAGGTTGCGACTTACCTTCCAACGTAGGCCAGATGTTGAATCCGTCAATGCCTTTCGGCGCTGCCATCCCAGCCGTCGCTAGAGCGGTCGGCAAGAAGTCGCAGAAGCTCCAAGGATAGGGCGAGACTCGATTGGCGGGAATCCTTCCCGGCATACGCGCAATCATGGGCACTCTCAACCCGCCCTCGTACATCGTTGTCTTATAACCGCGGAATGGCCCGTTGGTCTTCAAATAATCTTCCTTGTCGATGCCCTTAAAATGCCCGCCATTGTCGCTGGTGAAGAAAACCAGCGTATTCTCCGCTACCCCTAAATCTTTGAGCTTCGCCAGGATTTGGCCGACGTAACGATCCACCCGCGCCACCATTCCCGCATAAGTAGCCCGCGGACGTTGGGTACTAATCAAACGATCCGACTTATCAATCCAGGGCCCGGCTTCGGGAATGCTCGCATAAGGCGCTAACTCTTCCTCCGGCACAACCGGCTCCCAGTGGGGAATTGTCAACGGAAAGTACCCGAAGAAGGGTCCTGACTTCCCGACCTTGTCCAGCCAGCGCAGCCCGTGGTCTACCATAAAGTCATTGGCGTAAGTGCTGCGTTGCTTGTTCGCATTACCGGGTACCTGTACCAACTTATCGTTGATATAGAGATGCTCCGGGTATTGGTAATGCGCGTGCACTTGGTGCAGGAAACCGCAGAATTCGTCAAAGCCCTTCTTCCACGGCACGCCGTCCGTGGCAACGTCGCCCAGGCCCCACTTGCCAAACATGCCGTTCTGGTAGCCTGCCTGCTTCAGGTACATTGCCACCGTTTGGTCCGTATCCAGCAGCGGCACGCCACCCGGATTTGAGCGTACGCTGGTGTGCCCCATGTGCATGCCCGTCATCAGAACACTGCGCGAGGGCGCACAAACTGTACAACCCGCGTAGGCGTCGGTAAAGCGTGTGCCTTCCGACGCTAAGCGGTCGATATTCGGAGTCTTGATTACCTTCTGGCCGTAGCAGCCGGGGTCCCCCCAGCCCATATCGTCAGCCATAATCCAAACGATATTCGGTTTGGCTTGGTTGCCCTGGCTTTGAAAGGAAGACAGCGCGCTAGGCGCTAGCAGCGGTGCGCTGAAGCTCTGGAGTAGTTGCCGGCGTTGCATTTTCGGTACCGGCTATTACTTTATACGCAAAGGCGCCGGCTAAGCCACCCACAATGGGCGCCACCCAAAATAACCATAGCTGCTGCAGCGCCCAACCGCCCGCGAAAACCGCCACGCCCGTGCTGCGCGCGGGGTTCACGCTGGTGTTGGTTACGGGAATGCTGATGAGGTGGATCAGCGTCAGCCCCAAGCCAATGGCGAGCGGCGCAAAGCCCTGCGGCGCCCGCTTGTCCGTGGCCCCTAAGATGATCAGTAAGAAGAATGCCGTCATCACCACCTCACACACAATGGCGGCGGTCATCGAATAAGCGCCAGGCGAATGCGCGTCAAAACCATTGGAGGCAAATCCCGCCGTCACGTCGAAGCCCGCCTTTCCACTCGCAATCAGGAACAGAATGCCCGCGCCCACAATTGCGCCTAGCGTTTGCGCCACGATAAATGGCAGCAATTGGCTGGCCGGAAAGCGTCCGCCCGCCCAGAGGCCAACACTGACTGCGGGGTTCAGGTGGCAACCAGAGATGTGGCCAATCGCGTAAGCCATGGTAAGCACCGTCAAGCCAAAGGCCAGGGACACGCCCGCCAGGCCAATGCCAACTTCGGGAAAGGCTGCGGCCAGCACCGCGCTGCCGCAACCGCCCAGAACCAGCCAAAGAGTGCCGAGAAATTCGGCCGTGTACTTATTCATGAGAGAGGCTCCTTTGCTATGTAGATAGCCCCGCCACTGTAGCGCTCCCCCGCGCCGAATTCAAGCCCTGCCCACTTCCGCAAGTACTGCCCGCGCCGCCGCCGCCGGATCCTTGGCGCGCGTGATTTGCCGCCCAATTACCAGGAAAGTCGCACCGTTCGCTAGCGCCTCCGCAGGTGTGGCCACACGCTTTTGGTCGCCGGTGGCGGCACCATCGCTGCGCACCCCGGGAGTAACCAACACCGCCTGTGGCCCCGCAATTTGCCGCACGCGCGCCACCTCAAGCGCCGAACAAACAAAACCATCCATGTGCGCCGCAACGCCTGTGTGCACCCGCTTTTCCACCAAACTGGCCACCGTCGTCCCCAGCGGATAACCGTCCACCTCCAGGTCCTCTTCGCCCAAACTCGTCAACACCGTCACGCCCAACAGGCGCAGCGCAGCCTGGCCTTTGCCCTCCACGGCGGCGCGCATCACTTGGCCCGTGGCGTGCACCGTCAACAGGTCCACTTCCAGTTCCGCCGCTCGCGCCACTGCCCGTCGGACCGTCTCGCCAATGTCGTGCAGCTTCAAGTCGAGAAACACCCGCTTCCCGCGCGCCTTAAACTCTTTCACCAGCGTGGGACCCGCCGCAATAAAGAGCTCCAGGCCAATCTTGTAAAAATCCACCGCCTCGCCAACCTGCGATTCCAAGGCCAGGGCGGCGGCGGAACTTTCTACGTCGAGGGCAATGATGATGGGGTTGGTCTGGGGGGCGAGGTCTAGCGCAGCCAAAGCAAATGCTCCTGGCGGGGGATAACTTCCCCAATCAGGGTGCCCCCGCTTCTTCGGCAATATTCTTCCACATCCCCGGGCGCCAGGGAAACCAGCAGGCCGCCGGAAGTTTGCGGGTCAAAGGCCAAAGTCACCAGCGTGGGGTTGCAGTTCGGGCCAATGCTGACGTGCGGGGAGACGAAATTCCGGTTGTTTTTCAAACCTCCCGGCACCGTCCCCGCTTCGGCGGCCTCGCGCGCTCCTGGCAAAAGGGGAAGCTGATTCCCTTCGAATACCAGTGTCACCTGGCTCGCTTCCGCCATCTCCCGGGCATGCCCCAAAAGTCCAAAGCCAGTAATGTCCGTCACGCCGCCGGTATCGAAATCGGCAAGTGCCTCTGCCGCGCTGCGGTTCAAGGTCAACATGCTGGCCGTGGAGGCCGCCAGCCATTCTTCGCTTGCCACTCCGCGCTTCAGCGCCGTAGCAATTACACCCGTTCCCAGCGCCTTGGTCAGTACTAAAAAGTCCCCTACACGCGCCCCGGAATTTGCCTTAATTTTTTCCGGGTGCACCGTGCCCGTGACGGAATATCCAAACTTGATATCTTCGTCGGCAACCGAGTGTCCGCCTACCAACAGGCAACCCGCCTCCGCCATTTTTTCCGCTCCGCCGCGCAGAATTTCCGTCAAAGTTTCGAGCTCGCCTTGGCCGGGATAACAAAGGATGGAGAGCGCCGTTAACGGCCGTCCGCCCATTGCGTATACGTCCGACAGCGAGTTTGCCGCCGCAATCGCGCCAAACGTGTAGGGATCGTCCACCACGGGGGTGAAAAAATCCACAGTCTGCACCAGGGCACACTCCTGCGTCAGCTTGTAAACGCCGGCGTCGTCCGACGTTCCAAACCCAACCAGAAGATTCGGATGCGCCACGGGGGGCAGTGATTGGAGAGCCTTCGCCAGAAACTCTGGCGACAATTTGCTCGCTCAACCAGCAGCTTTGGCGTGGGCGGTTAGGCGGTGATTCAAAGCCAAAACTTATGATATCCTCCGGCAAATTACCGTATGCAGTCCTTGAAGCAAATTTTCATTTTCAGTGGCTGGCTTTTACTGGGCATTTTGCCTTTGTTGGGCCAAACCGCAACGCATGGCATTTTAAGGCTGGCCCCCGGGGCGGAAGACAAGTTTCTCCGTGCCAGTGGGATTGATAAATTAGCCCCATTGGGCGAGGGCCGTTGGGTAGTGAGCTTAACGCCCGATTCACCCCTCCAAGGCAAGCTTGAACCCATTAGCTTGAAACAAAAATTAAGCGAAGAATTACAGGGCACGGAGATGCCAAAGTGGGCCGAAGTGCGGCTGCGCGGCGATGTCGAAGGGCTGGAATTATTGGTCTATTACCATCGTGATTCGTCCGCCGACCACGCGCAAAGCGAGCTCGATAGCCGGGGCTACCAAATTGTCGACCGCTCGGATGCCTTTGGCCGCATCACCGTGCGCATTCCGAAGGACGACCTCAAACGCCTCGCCGCGCAAGATTGGGTTTGGCGCGTAGAGCCCACTTTCGCGCCCATGGAACTTCGCACCAATGTTGAAAGCGCTCGCCAGCTCCGCGTAACGGAGCTACACGAGGGCTTTGGCCTGACGGGCACGGGCGCGCGCGTTGCTGTGGTCGACGGCCAAGTGGAAGCTCATCCGGAATTCGGCGATCGCCTTACCCAGTTCCGCTCTGCCGAGGATAATTTTCACGGTACGCACGTCGCTGGCACGGTTGCCGCTGCCGGGTTGGATCCTGATTTGAAAGGCATGGCCCCCGCCGCGCGCATCACTTCTTACGGGTGGCGCCTGGGAACGCTCTCCGAAGGCGTCAGCTCCATTCTTAGCAGCACCACGACGGAACAGCACGATCTGGCCACCAACAGTTGGGGAGCCGGTGCGCGCGAGGCTTTTGGCACTTGCGGCTTGATGGGCACCTACTCCAGCTTCGATCGCGAAGTGGATCGCATCGTAGCCGAGAACAATTACTCCGTCGTCTTTGCCGTTGGCAACACGCGCGACCAATACGACTGCAATATGTTCGCGCGCGCAGGGTTCTACACCTTGCCCCCGCCCGGCGCGGCGAAAAATATCGTCACCGTTGGCGCGGTGGATCGCGAAAACGCCACCAGCACCTTTTCCAGCTTTGGCCCCACGCGCGACGGCCGTTTGAAGCCCGACGTCGTCGCCCTGGGTGTGGGCGTCCGGTCCACGGCTCTTTTCGGCTCCTCAGAAAGCCTCAGTGGCACTTCTATGGCCGCTCCCGCCGTCTCCGGTCTGGCGGCATTGCTGGTAGACCGTTACCGGCAAAAGCATGCCGCAAAGCCAGAACCGGAATTGCTAAAAGCCATTCTCGCCAATACCGCCAAAGACCTCGGCAACCCAGGGCCGGACTACAGCTACGGCTACGGCATTCCTGATGGCGTAAACGCCGTGGCCGTCATCGACGAAGACAAGCTTTGGCGCGAAAGCGTGGCCAGCGGCGAGACCAAAGAGTTTGACATCCAGGTGCCCGACGGCGCACCCGCCGTGCGCGTCATGCTGGCCTGGACCGATCCTCCGGCCGCCTTTGGTGCGACGCGCGCCCTGCTCCACGATCTTGATCTCAGCGTGCTTGGCCCCGATGGCGAAGCCCGCCTGCCCCTCACCCTCGATCCCTTTAACCCTGCGGCCGACGCCGCGCCGGGGGAAAATCATCTCGACAACACCGAACAGGTTGTGGTTGCGTCCCCCGCCGGCGGTACCTGGAAAGTGCGCGTAAAAGCCAACGAATTGCCCTTCAATGCGCAGCGCTTTGCCGTTGTCTGGACGGTGGCGGAAAACCCTGCTCCCCCTTGCACCACCACTGTCTTTCCTTCTACCCTTTTCGCCGGCGAGGCTGGCGGTACCGCCGCCATTCAAGTGGCGCGGTCCAGCACCTGCGAGCCCTGGGGCGTCGCAGAATTGCCCGATTGGATTACCCACGCCGAACCCTCCACCAACAAGGCCAGCGCCACGGCCAAGCTCCGCTTAGGGCCAAACGAAAGCGGCCAACAACGCTTGGTTGGGGTGAAGGTTGCCGGTAAGGAAGTCGTCATCCGGCAGAATACAAAGTGCGTGGCCCAGGATCTGCCCGTGGGCGAACTCGTCAATGCCCGCCTCGACACCACCGATTGCTCTTTCCTTGGCCTGGCGAATTTTTACGCCAAGCACTTCAAGTTCAAAGCCACCCGCGGCCAGCGGATCATTGCCGAGGCCAATTCCTTCCTCATCGATACCTACATCGTGCTGGAAGGGCCCAACGGCATTTACATTGGCGAAGACGATGATGGTGGGGTTGGCCTCGACAGCCGCCTACCCGCCAATGACGGCAGCCTGACGCTGCCGATCGATGGCGAATACACTCTGATCGTTTCGAGCGCCCTTTCCCGCCAAACCGGCAGCTTCGCGGTGCGGGTGACGCTCGGCGATCCGGAAGGCCCTGAATCGGCTTTGCCCAAAGTGATTGAAGCTTGCCCGGCGGAGATCACCGGCACCTTAGGCGAGGGCAGCAGCACGGCCGGCCGCCGTGGCGATCTTTACCGCACCGACGTTTATTTGTTCGAGGGCCGTGTGGGCCAGGAATTGGCCGCCAGCGTGCCGGAGAGCGCCTTCGACGCCGTGCTTTATTTGATCTCGCCCACGGGCGCACAACTCGCGCTTGCCGACGATGCCCAGGATAGTAGCGTGCCAACGCTCAAGCGCGTGCTCACCGCCAACGGCGTTTACAAGTTGGAAGTAAGCAGCTATGCTCCTTTTGGCACGGGCGATTACAAGCTGCAGGTGCAGAACTGCTCCGAGTGGGTAAGGCCCTAAGAAACTAATCCAGCGGCGGCTCCCACGCCTCCAGCCCCCGCGCATATCGCTTCAAAACCTCATAGCTCTTGCCGGGCGAAAACCCAGCGCCCGCCAAGCGGCGCACCGCGCTGGCCAAATGCTTCGGCTCCTTCAGCAACGTTGGCAGGTCTTTGCCCCGGTACTTGCGCGCCAAATAGTTTTCAATCAATTGGCGTTCATCCAAACCTGCGTACTGCGCCTCCACCGTGGCTTGGGCCAGCTCCTTGGGCACTTGGCGGCGGCGCAAATCGGCCAGCACGCGTTGCTTGCCGTGCCCGCGGGAGGCCCGCCGCGCCGCGGTGAAGTTTTCCGCAAAGGTCTCGTCGCCCAACGCGCCGTACTCGCGCAGCAGGTTCAGGATGGGTTCAATGTCCGCCGGGTTCTCCGCGCGTCCCACCAGCTTCGTGCGCAGCTCTTTCTCGCTCATGGGCCGGGCGCCAATCGCGCGTTGCGCGTATGCCTTCAATGCCTCGGCATCGAGCTTCGCGGCGCGGGAACGGGAGCGTGGTCGCGGGCTTTCCACGACCTTGAGGCTAACACCTTCGTGCTCTGCCATGTAGACTAAGGGGAGTAGGAATATCGGGAAGGAGACCCTATCCAAATGGAAGATTCCAGCAACAAACTACCCTTTTTCTTCTTGGGCTTAGGCGTAGGCATTGCCGCCGGGCTGCTCTTGGCGCCCAAATCGGGCGAGGAAACGCGCGCCCTGCTGCGGGAAAAGGCCGATGAAAGCCGCGACGCCCTGCGCCGCCGCGCGGAAGACCTGCGCCACACCGCAGGCGATTTTGTCGAACGCAGCAAAGAAGCCGTTCAACGCCAGCGCGAACAATTCACCTCTGCCATCGAAGCCGGCCGCCAGGCTTACCGCGAAACGGTACGCCCGGAACCGGAAGAAGAAGGCGTATAGGCAACCACAGCAACTTAAGGTAAGAGCGGAGCATGACGGACAACACACTGCTAACGGTATTAATCGTATTTGTGGCTCTTTGCGCTTTGTCGCAATTGGGCCAGTTTCTCGCTTTGATGGGCGTTTACCGCAAGCTGCGTGATTTTCAGGAAAAGTCCGCTCCGCTCTTAGCCAAGGCGGAAGGCACGCTCGATGCCGCGAAATTGACGCTCGAAGATAGCCGCCGCCAGATGAACGAGATCACGGCCAAAACTTCGGCCATTCTGGACGCCACGCAAGTGCAAATCACCAAAATCGATGGTGTGGTTACCGAGGCCAGCGCGCGCGCCATGAGCCAAATGGAGCGCCTCGACCTTGCCCTCGGCGATACGGTGGAGCGGGTACACGGCTTGGTGGCGGCCACCCACGACGGCCTCTTGAAGCCTCTCAAGGAAGTCAATGGCCTGGTAGCCGGCTTGCGCACTGGGCTGGGCTATTTCTTTGGCCGAAAAAAATCTTCCGTGCTGGATGCCACCCAGGACGAAGAGATGTTTATCTGACCCGCCTTTGCGGCTGGGGTGAAACGCTTAGCCTGGGAAAGCGATCTATTCAGCTGTGATCGACGTTCATAGTCATATCCTTTTCGGCATCGACGATGGCTCCACAAGTCTCGAAATGAGCCTGGAGATGCTGCGCATGGCAGCCGCACACGGCACCGAGCGCATTGTGGCAACCCCGCACGCCAACCTCGATTATGGCTTTGATCCGGTTAAGGTTGCCGAGCGCTGGCAGGCACTCGACGCGGTAAACGACACGGGCGTCATCGTCCACTTGGGTAGCGATTTCCACCTTGCTTACGAGTTTATTGAAGACGCTCTGAACAATCCCCGGAAGTATACGATCGACGGCGGCTCCTATTTGCTGGTCGAGTTCAGCGACTTCAACATCCCCCGCACCACGAGCGAAATCTTCGCCAGTTTGTTGCGCGTAGGCATGATTCCCGTCATCACGCATCCGGAGCGCAATCTGCTCCTCCAAAAGCGGCTGGACGAGTTGCGCGATTGGGTGGGCATGGGTTGCGGCATTCAAGTTACGGCCCAAAGCCTGCTCGGGGACTTTGGCTCCAAAGCGCGTAAGTTTTCCGAAACCCTTCTCGATTCCAGTTTGGTGCACGTGGTGGCCAGCGACGCGCACGACCTTGCCAACCGCCCCCCGCGCTTGGACGAAGCCTGGGATTGTGTGGAAGAAGAGTGGAGCGTGGAAACCGCTAATCTGCTCTTCCGGGCCAATCCTGCCGCCATTCTGGCCAGTGAGCGTTGGGCTGGAACTCCCGCTAAGCGCAAGCGCGGGCTTATGTCTCTGTTTCGCTAATTTCCGCTCATACTCGCCCAATCCCTTCCGATAAGCCAATCAAAGCGCAGTCCAGCGCCGGGGAGAGATTGTGGCCGAAACGCTATCAGAAAAGTCATTGGAGAAAGTCTGGAACGTTGGGGAAATTGCCCAGGAGTTTGAGGCGGCGCCGCTTGAGGCTCGCCGCCACATCGAGCAATGGAAAAGCGAAAACTACCAGCAATTCCTCTACGAAAGCGGCCGCTACCTTCGGCAGGCCGGCGAGAGCAACTTTAGCCGCACTTTGTTATGCCAAATCCGCGACGACGGCCATAGCCTCGAAAAGCTGCTGCTTTCCGGCAACTTCCTAGAATTGCCAGAGGCACAGCGCGTGCTGCGCATGGTGGCCCGCATGGATCCGGCCTACCCCCAAACCCTGCTGGAACGCTTGAGGGTAGAAGCCGAAGCCGAGGGCTCGCAACCCAACGAAACTGCCACCGGTATCGCTCGTGTGGCCAAAGTTGCCCGCTTAATGGATCTCGTAAACCAATCGGTGGATCTGGGCGCCGTTGCTCCCGTAGTGGAACGCTTGGCCAAGCACCCGGATGCTAGAATCCGCAGCAAGGCTGTCTTGCTCCGCCACAAGATTGCGCGGCAACTTCGCCAGAATGTCGACTTTATTCCGGACCAGGATCCCCGCGTTCGCGCCAACGCCGTCGAGGCGCTTTGGGGCGAAAAGGATGAACACGCGCAGGCCGTATTCCTGGAAGCGCTTGACGATCCGCACCACCGCGTGGTCGCCAACGGGCTATGGGGCCTCTACCAGGCCGGCAACCTCGTTAGCATCCGCAAAATCCCCGCCATGCTGCGCCATGCCGAAACCCCCTGGCATTTGGCTGGCCTGTGGCTGATCGCCAAAACGGGCGATTACCGCTTCCAAGCCTTACTGGAAAACCTTTTGCCCCAAGCCACGGGCAAGCTGCGTTCCGGCATCTTACGGGCCGCGCGGATAATTGAAGAACGCCGGCGTAAGCTGGCAGAGTTTCCGGCTCTCGAAATGAAGCTATTGGCCGCGCAATGGGGCGCTGGAGGCCGCTTCCAATGCCGCTTCCGCTTGCTGGATTCGCAGGCCCGCGAGCTTTCCCTACACCCCCCGGCAATTCTCATCCAGGACGGTGCGGGTACCGACCGTGCCATCCGCGTCGACGCTTTCCGCTTTCTTAGCTTTGAGGCGAAAGAGCCGGCCTATGTCGCCCTCGTTTATCCCCACCGCCCGGGCGTGGACGACCCCCGTGCATTGGCCCAGGAAGCTGCCCTCGAACGCGCCCGCAAAACCAAACGCCCGCAGGACCGTTGGGCGGTTCTCCCCTACAGCCTGGATTGGGGTGAGCCTACGTGCGATGCGCACGGGCACGCGCTGCCTTTTGTCACCAATCCCGAACCAGCCTGGCGGCACGCTGCCGAAGTGCGTTCCGGAGCCCGAGTCGCCTTGGCTGATGCCGCGCGTGGCTTCCCCGCGGAAGCCAAAAACCGCCACATCATTTTCTTGCGCGATGAAAAGCTTTCTTCCATGCTGCCCGATGTCGCCCGCTGGCTGGCCATGAGTGGTCCACATCAATTGACGCTACATGTCCTGGCGGGCAAGGGCTGCCCCACCGCGGAATTTGACCTTTGGCGCACCATGGCCGAGGCCGGCCGCACCGCCGATACCGGCGCTGGTCTTGCCGTCCAGGAATACTTGAGCGACCGTTTACTCCAGGTTTTCGCCGATTGGATTCCCGCCGTGGCCTCCCACTCCGTTTTGAGCTACGGGCTGCATCGCCTGGGCGAAGGCAGTGGCGTAAATCCCAAACCAGTCCTGGTGGAGGCTTACACGGAACAGGGGCTGGGCCGCCTGGAAGTGGTCCCCCACTAAACCGCCCTCCGAATAAACTGGTGGGGTGCTGTATCTTTCGCGTCAAGCGCGATGCCTGCTCCGCTTCTTTTCCCTGCTAGCCGTCATCGCCCTGCTTGCCGTCATCGCCCTGTCTCCCTCTGCGCTTCCTGCCGCGGAGACAACGCTCGCTGCGCTGGCCCAGGAAATCCGCTACGGCACCCTCGATGCCGAGGCTTGCTTTGAGGTCCGCGAATTTTCCTACCGCCGCGGAGAAATGCGCCTCTTCTTTACCGATGGCTACGTCATTTTCCGCAAGCCGGTTCTCGGCCAACGCATCGGCGCCGTCTTCATCGCTCGCGAAGAACTGGGCGACGGCGAAGTGCTGGTAATCCCTCCAAACCAACTGGAACGCCAAAGCCTAAAATCCTTCACCGGCTCGCCCACGCTCGATGAACATTACCGCCTCGCTGCCTTTACGTTCACCGATGGCACGGGTGACGCCTGGTACCGCGAGCTTAGCGAAAATCCCCTGGCCAAGCGCCGCCCGGAGCGGGGGCAATTGCTTCGCGAAGAATGGTCCTCCACGGTCCAGAACCTGGGCGCCAGCCTCGAAACCCGCCTGCTCGAAGACCTGATGAACCCGGACGGCAAAGAAGCCGGCATCTTCTTCGGCAGCTTTGCGGCCACGCGGCAAGGCACGTTTGACCTTGTCTTCGATGGCCGCTCCCGGGAGCCTTTCCTGGCCGGCAAGCTCGTTAATGAAGGGGGCCGCAACCGCTACGACATCTGGATGCACTTCACACCCCGCAGCTCCGCCGACCGGCCCAAACCCATGCCCGCCGCGCACGTCGATCAATACTCCATCGACGCGGAGTTTGCCGAAGATCTATCGCTCCGCGCCCGCGTTGCCATTGACCTTGAGTCCGCTCAAGAGGGTCTGGCCGTGGTGCCGCTCGATGTTTCTCCGCGCCTACGCATCCAACGCGTCACCGTTGCCGGAGAGCCGGCGGAGTTTTACCAGAAAGATGCGTTGCGGGCTGTCCTGCTGCGCATGAACGAATCCGAGCAATTCCTGGTGCGCTTGCCCCGGCCCCTGAAGCGGGGCGAACGCTTGCGCCTGGAAGTAGAACAGGAGGGGGAAATCTTTGGCCAGGTCGGCAATGGTGTTCTGGCGCACATGTCCCGCACCGCTTGGTTCCCCCAACTGGGTTGGCAGGCGGCAAAATTCAGCGCCCGCTTTGCTCATCCCTCCCGCCTCACCCTGGCTTGCCCGGGCGAACGCGAAGAGCAGCAGGAGGCCGGCCGCACCCTCACCCTTTGCCGCGTCGAGCGCCCTGTCCGCCTCTTCGGCATTCACTTAGGCGAGTTTGAAAAACACGCCGTCAAGCGCGATGGGCTTGAAGTTGAGCTCTATGCCAACAAAAGAATCGAGGCGGGGCTGCAACAGCCCGTGGTGCTGCTCGCGGTCCCCAACGTCGGCCCTACCAGCCGAAGACGCAACTCCGTGCCCACCCTCATTGCCGCCCCGCCGCCCCCGCCCAACCCCTTGGACCGTGTCCCCTCTATGGCGGGCGAAATTGCCGATTCGCTGGCTTACTTCCAGCAGTTGTTCGGCCCGCCGCCATTGGCACGCGTTGTGGCTACGCCAATCCCCGGCAATTTTGGCCAGGGCTTTCCGGGTTTGCTCTATTTGTCGACCCTAGCCTACTTGCGCGATCAGGATCTGCCCGCCGCCCAACGGCAGGAATGGCAAGAGCGCCACTTCCGCGATTTGTTGCAGGCGCACGAGGTGGCGCACCAGTGGTGGGGCAACCTGGTTACCTTTGAAAGCTACCGCGACGAGTGGCTGGCCGAGGCGCTCACCAACTACGCCGCCCTGCTTTATCTGGAAAAACGCAAAGGCGCCAAGGCCGTCGATACGGTGCTTGAAGCCTACCGCAAGCGCTTGTTGGCGACGGGCGAGGCCGACGAGGCCACGGAAGCCATTGGCCCCCCGGTGCTCGGCCTGCGGATCCGCGCCACCAACCCCGCCGCCTGGCACACCATCATTTACGAAAAGGGAAGTTGGATTCTGCACATGCTTCGCGGCCGCTTGGGCGAACAAGCCTTTCGCCAGATGCTGGGCGCATTGGTGACGGCGCACAAAGAGCAACCCATGACCACCGAAGATCTGCGCCAAGCCGCCGCTGCCCGCCTTCCCCAAGGCGACCCCGACCGGGAATTGAAAGGCTTTTTTGACACCTGGGTCTACGGCACCGGTGTGCCCAGCCTGCAACTAACCCACAAGATTGAAGGCGTGGGTGCGCGTACGGCCGTTGTGCTCACCTTGGCGCAAAGCAAAGTGGACGCGGCCTTTGAAGTGGATGTCCCCGTGGAAATCCTGTTGCCGCGCGGCAAGCGCTTGGTCCGTTGGATCCGCAGCAGCAACGAGCCCGAAACGCTCCGTGTCGTCACCGGCGCCCGCCCGCTCAAGGTACAACTAGATCCCCGTTTCCCTTTGTTGCGGCGCGGTCCCTAACCGCAATTCCTCCAGCCCTCCATCCCGCGCGTTATTCTGAGTTACTGCCATGGAAGTCCTGCCGCGCGTATCCGTCCTTGTTGTTTCGCAAGCCCAAAAAGCGGCTCTCGCAGCCACTCTTGCCGCCTTGGGGGCACCCGCGCCTGCCGGGGAAGGGGAGGCGCCGCTCTTTGAAGTAATCGTGGTCGATTGTGGCAGCCCGGATGGCAGCGGTCGCCTGGATGAAGAGTTCCCGCACGTCACCGTTATGCGTCTGCCAAAAAACTTCGGCTGGACGCGCGCTTTCAATATCGGTTGCCGCACGGCAAAAGGCGAATTTGTGTTGCACCTTGCCCCGGGTTGGCAACTCCCAGCCAGTGCGGTTGCAACTATGCTCGAGGCTTTGCTGGGCCAGCCCAAAGCCGGCGCCGTTTGTCCCTCCGGGGAATGCTTTTTGCTCCCAAAACCTGGCGAACGCACCTTGCGCCCCGCGCCTTCGCCGGAAACCGCCGAGTATCCCGGCGCCTTGCCCGTCCTCTATCCCAAACTCGCGCTCGCCAGCATGAACTACTTCCCCGACAAGTACGGCCAGTTCTATGCCGACCTCGAGTTGTTCCACAAAATGCGCGAAGCCGGCAAGCGCTTGTTCGTTTTGGATGGCCTTGGCCTTGCTGGCGCGCCGGAACCCACGCCTATGGTCGATTCGGAGACGGCAGAAGCTGACCGCGCCACGGGCCTTGCCGCTTACTATGCCAAGTTCTACGGCTTTGGCGCCGGGCTGGGCTTTTGGTTGAGGCAAACGCTTGGCGCTGCCGCAAGCTTTCGCCTGGGCCTTGCCGGAAAGCTCCTCGGTAGTACAAAAGTTGACGGCCAGTAAACATCTGTATACGCAAAAACCCTAGGCCCGCTCTGAGAAAAATCACTTAGCTCTAAACCTTTGCGCCATCGGCTCCGATAGACGGAACAAGGTATGGCACAAATGGACGCAATGCTCTGGTTACTCCTTCCTTTATTCGTGGCAGCGGGCTCGGCCCTGATGGCCTATTTCTTGATGCAATCTAAGCTTGAGGTGGCGGTGGCCAAAGAGCGGGAAACGCTCGCGGAGGCCCGCGCTGTCATTTCCACCCACCAACGGACGATGGAAGAAACCATCCGCGCTACCGAGGAAAGCGCCCGGCGGCATGCCCTCGACGAATTTCTGGCCGATTTTCGCGTTGAAGAGCGGCACTACATGCGCGAATCGAAGAGCTTGTTCATGAATCGCAAGAGCATGGTGCTGCAGGAGCGCCTCTACTTCCGCAATATCCCTCTCAGCAACTGGGTAGAGCACGAGATGGTGGTGGAAGACGGTGGCGACATTCAGAAGCTTGCGAAGGCTTGCAGCGTATTCGGCAGCCGTACGGCTACGGCCGATTTGGCGGATGCCGCGCTCGGCGGTCGAACGGCTTCGGCTGGCTTTGGTGGCGGTCTCGCGGGGGCGGGTATGCTCAGCGGTGGTCCCCGCCGGGTCGCGAACCAAGCCGAAAAGACGCCTCCCGGAAAATTGCTTCCCATGGGCGCCGTCAGCGTGCAACGCGAAGCAGCAAGCTAAACTGCGAAGCAGCAAGCTAAACCAAGCAAGTTAAACTAGAGTTTAAGAGCCCAGGAGGGCTCTCTCTATGTCCGCCGTTGCTGCCGTGCCGTCGCTGGCTGAAGAAATCCTGGAACTGAAAAAACAGCGTAAGGCCATCATCCTGGCCCACCATTACCAGGAAAGCGAAATCCAGGAACTTGCCGACGTCATCGGCGACAGCCTGGAACTTGCCCGTAAAGCGAAAAATTTCGAAGGGGAAGTCATCGCCTTCTGCGGTGTTTACTTCATGGCCGAAACCGCCAAGATCTTGAACCCCGAGCGTACGGTCGTCGTCCCCGATGCCAACGCCGGCTGCAGCTTGGTCGATTCCTGCCCCGCCCACCAAGTCCGCGCTTTCAAACAACGCTACCCGGACCATGTGGTGGTGAGCTACATCAATACCTCGGCCGCCGTGAAGGCCGAAAGCGATATCATTTGCACTTCCCGCAACGCGGTTGACGTTGTAAATTCCATCCCCGCCGAACGGCCAATTCTCTTCTGCCCGGATATCAACCTGGGCAACTATGTGAAGCAGCAGACCGGCCGGCAGAACATGCGCATTTGGCAAGGCGCCTGCGTCGTGCACGCCACCTTCGCCGCGCGCCGCCTTACCGAAAAGCGCTTCGAACATCCCCAAGCCCTCATCGCGGCCCATCCAGAGTGCCCCGCCGAAGTGCTGGCCCAGGCGGATTTCATTGGCTCCACTTCGGCCATCATCGAGCATTGCGTGAACTCCCCCGTCGACGAATGGATCATCATGACCGAAAGCGGCGTGCGCCATTCGCTTGAAAAATTCGCCCCGCACAAGAAGTATTACTTCGTCGCCAACGAGCAGTGCAATTGCAGCGAGTGCCCCTTCATGAAAATGAACACGCTGGAAAAACTGCGGCAATGCCTGGACACGCTCGAGCCCAAGGTCGAATTGCCGGCCGAAATGATGGAGCGCGCGCGCCTTCCCATTGAACGCATGCTGGCGCTGAAGTAGTCGCGGCTTTTGATCGATGGCCTTATTCGATAGCTTCGGGCGGCTCCACGATAATCTCCGCATCAGCGTTACAGATCGCTGCAACATTCGCTGCTTCTATTGCATGCCGGAAGAAGGCGGCACTTACGCCCCCAAAGCCGAGGTGTTGAGCTACGAGGAAATGGCGCGCTTTGTCCGCATTGCCGCGGGTTTGGGCGTGAAGAAGCTACGCATCACCGGCGGCGAACCCTTAGTGCGCAAAGATCTCCCGGACCTGATCGCGCAGCTTTCCCACATTCCTGGCATCGAAGACATCGCCCTCACCACCAACGCTGTTCTGCTGGGCGCCCAAGCACAAGCCCTCTACGACGCCGGCCTGCGCCGCTTAAACATCCACCTCGACACGCTGGACCGCGAGCGCTTCCACGCCATCACGCGCCGCGACGATCTGCCCAAGGTTCTGGATGCAATTGAGAAGGCGCAATCGATAGGCTTTGGGCCCATGAAGATCAATGCCGTCGCCGTGAAAGGTCTGACGGAGCCGGACCTCCTTCCCCTCGCCCGCTTCGGGCGCGAGCGCGGCATGGAAGTGCGGTTCATTGAATACATGCCGCTCGACAGCCAGGGCCTTTGGGCCAAAGGCCAAGTTTGGACCATGGACGAAATGCTCGTCGACCTTGCCCGCGAATTCGGTGAACTCGTCGCCGTGCCGGACCAGGACCCCCGCGCTCCCGCCACCGAATTCCGTTATGGGGACGGCCGGGGCCGCGTGGGCTTCATCGCCAGCGTCAGCAAACCCTTCTGCCTCAACTGCAACCGCATCCGCTTAACCGCCGACGGCAAGCTGCGCTATTGCCTTTTCGCGGTCGAAGAGATGGACGTGCGCGCCCTCTTGCGCGGGCCGGACCCCGAGCGCACCGTCGAAGCCGCCATCCGCGAAAACCTCCGCCGCAAATGGATCGGCCACCAAATCGGCAAAGAACAATTCGTTCCCCCACCGCGGCCGATGTACGCCATCGGGGGCTAAGAGCTACCAGACCCTTTCACGGACGCAGCGCAATTTCGAGAGTTGCGCTGCGTATTAATTATCGTCTTGCTATCCGCTTTACACTCCTCAGTCAAGTCGCAAGTTAGCTTGGCCAGAGAATAAATTATTCCATCCCTACTCAAAATAATCAGTATCGATCTTCTTGAGCACCAGCGTTTGGCTTGCTGATACTCCAACATTAAATTGGATCATTAGCTTGGTAAGTTCCTTGCCATCAATTAAGACGATTTTGGGTTCAATCGAAGCGACGTAGTTTTTTGCCTCGTTCGTAATTCCTGCGGTTGTCAAGAACACACCTTTCTTGGCATGGTGTTGCAGCAAGCTTCCGGCGAATCCCTGTACTTCTGGCCGGCCCACTTTATGTTCACGACCCCAGCGCTTTGCTTGGACGTATATGTTATCCAGCCCAAGTCGATCTTGCTTAATAATCCCGTCAATTCCTCCATCTCCCGAGCTACCGACAACGGAGCTTGCGTCCTCCGCCGCGCCTCCGTAACCCATGGCAACCAGAAGATCCACAACCACTTGCTCAAAAAACGAAGGTGGCCTATTAAGCAATAGGTCCAGTAGTTCCTGCGCAAGTGTTTCGTTGATCTGTGCAAAACTTCGTTCGAGTAATTCTTGGGGCGTAACAATATCTTCTGCTGCATCGGCAGTTTTTGAGTTGGTGGACCCGGATGTTGCGCTCGAGCTTCGGAACTCTACATACTCGGGATACTGATCCAAGGTCCGGAGAGTTATTCTAGCTTCGCCATTCGTGGCTAGGAGGGATCTGCCGCGGCTTGTTATTTTTAATAAGCCACGCTGCGGGCTTTCTATCAGCCCTGCTTTTCGAAGGTGGACAACTGCCCAATAAACTCGGTTTTGATATCGGGTTTGTGTGCCGCTGTTTAGTTTTTCTGCTAGGTCCTCCGGAGTCAGGGAAAATTCGAGCGCCAAAGGTTGGAACACTTTTGAAACTTCGATTTGTCCATTCTTTTCCACTATGCGCAGTACAGGTAGGAGGAAGCTCTGAAAATCGGGAATGGCCACCTTGTTAGTTTATTACTACACTCTGCAAGCGCAAAAAAGGCCCGCCAGCTTTCGCTGACGGGCCTTTCGATTCCAGGGAATCGCTTCTGGGGAAACTACTGTTTAGTAGTCCATTTCGGGGCCGTGGCCGCCGCCGGGGGCAGCCGGAGCCTTCTTCTCGGGGATCTCGCAGATCATGGCTTCGGTCGTCAGCATCAAGCCGGAGATCGAAGAAGAGTTCTGCAGAGCCGAACGGGTTACCTTGGCGGGGTCGATGACACCGGCCGCAACCAGGTCTTCGAAGACGCCGGACTGGGCGTTGAAGCCGAAGTTGGTGTCGGAGTTGGCGCGAACCTTCTCCACGATAGTGGCGCCTTCAAAGCCGGCGTTGCCGGAGATCTGGCGGACGGGTTCTTCGCAAGCGCGCTTGATGATGTTCACGCCGATGGCTTCGTCGCCTTCGAGCTTCAGATCACCCAGCGCGATGGAGGCGCGCAGCAGAGCCACGCCACCGCCGGGAACAATGCCTTCTTCCACAGCGGCGCGCGTTGCGTGCAGAGCGTCTTCCACGCGAGCCTTCTTTTCCTTCATTTCGGTTTCGGTGGCGGCGCCAACCTTGATCACCGCAACCCCGCCGGCGAGCTTCGCCAGGCGTTCTTGCAGCTTCTCGCGGTCGTAGTCCGAAGTAGTTTCTTCGATCTGCGCGCGCAGTTGCTTGATGCGGCCTTCAATGGTCTTCTGTTCGCCGTTGCCGTCGACGATGGTCGTGTTGTCTTTGTCCACCACCACGCGCTTGGCGCGGCCGAGGTCTTCCAGACGCACACCTTCGAGCTTGATGCCGGTTTCTTCCATGATGGACTTGCCGCCCGTCAGGATGGCAATGTCTTCCAGCATCGCCTTGCGGCGGTCACCGAAGCCAGGAGCCTTCACGGCGCAAACGTTCAACGTGCCGCGCAGCTTGTTCACCACGAGGGTGGCCAGCGCTTCGCCTTCCACTTCTTCGGCGATGATCAACAACGGACGGCCGCTGCGCGCGATCTGCTCGAGCACGGGCAACAGGTCCTTCATGTTGGAAATCTTGTTTTCGTGGATCAGGATGTAGGGCTCTTCGAGCACTGCTTCCATGCGGTCCGGGTCCGAAATGAAGTAGGGGCTCAGGTAGCCGCGGTCGAATTGCATACCGTCCACGGTGTGCAGTTCGGTGTGCATGGTCTTGGATTCTTCAACCGTGATCACGCCGTCCTTGCCAACCTTCTTCATCGCTTCGGCAATGGTGTTGCCGATTTCGGTGTCGCCGTTGGCGGAAATCGTGCCGACCTGGGCGATCTTGTCATCCGAGGTCACCTTCACGGCCTGCTTTTCGATTTCCTTCACCACCACTTCGACAGCCTTGTCGATGCCGCGCTTCAGGGCCATGGGGTTGGCGCCGGCAGCCACGTGCTTCACACCTTCGCGGAAGATCGATTGGGCCAGGATGGTGGCCGTCGTCGTACCGTCGCCGGCAATGTCGCTGGTTTTGGAAGCAACTTCGCGGACCATTTGCGCGCCCATGTTTTCGAGCGGGTCCTTCAGTTCTACTTCCTTGGCCACGGTCACGCCGTCCTTGGTGATGGTCGGGCCGCCGAACTTCTTTTCGAGCACGACGTTGCGGCCCTTCGGACCGAGCGTCACCTTCACGGCATCAGCCAACTGGTTCACACCGCGCAGGATCGCCTGGCGGGAATTTTCGCTATAGATAATTTGCTTGGCGGGCATGGTTCAGTAATCTCCTTCTTTCTTAGCCTTCAAGGATGCCGAGGACTTCGTCCTCGCGCATGATCAGGTACTCGTCGTTGTCCAGCTTGATGTCGCTGCCGGAGTACTTGCCAAACAGGATCTTGTCGCCGGGCTTCACATCCAGGGCGACTACCTTGCCGTCTTCCAGGCGCTTGCCCTTGCCAACGGCGACCACTTCGCCTTTTTGGGGCTTTTCTTTTGCGGAATCCGGGATGTAGATGCCACCGATCATTTCAGTGGTGTCTTCCAATCGCTTGACCACGATGCGGTCATACAAAGGACGAATGTTCATCGAGGAACTGCCTCCATTCGAAAATTTTGGGGTTGCGCCGGGAGTCGCGAATCGCGCTCCCAGCCACACTGATATTATTAGCACACTCTTTTGGCGAGTGCTAAAAAATCAACGTAACAATATGAAAATAAGACAAATAAAAATTTGGCAGCTGTCTTCGGAAAGTGCGCGGAGGTAAAGCGGTTGAAGATTACTTGAGTGCCTCAAACTAAGATATTTGCCGCGCTTAGGGTAAGGCGTTCCGTTTACAATTTCAAGCTATGCGGCCCCTCCTCTCCCTTCTCCTCCTCAGTTCCTCACTCCTGCCCGCCCAAGTGCTCGAAGACCTGTTCTGGCAAAAGCTCGAGCAGCGCATCCTCGCAGTAGACTCCAAGCTCGATGGCGTTCTCGGCGTAGCCCTCATCGATCTCAAAACCGGCCGCCGCTGGAGCTATCGTGGCGACGTGCAATTCACCCAAGCCAGCCTCATCAAGGTGCCAATCCTGGTGGAAGTCTTCCGCCGCAAAGAAGCTGGCCAACTGCGCTTTGACGAGCGCGTGCGCCTGACCGCGAAAGACATGGTCGGCGGGAGCGGCGTATTCCAGCACCGCCTGAAAAACGGCCCCGTGGAAACCACCGTCGAAGAACTCGTGCGGGAAATGATTGCCTCCAGTGATAACCTCGCCACCAACTGGGTGATCGAGCGCGTCGGCATGGCCAGCGTCAATCAGACTCTCGGGGAGCTTGGCTTCCGGCAAACGCGCCTCCAACGCATTATGCTCGATCAGGCCGCCGCCTCCCGGGGAGACGAAAACATTTCCACGCCCAACGAAATGGCCACCATGGTCGAAAAAATCTACCGTGGCCAACTGGTCAACCCGCAAGCCTCGGCCGGCATGTTGGCCATGATGAAGCTCGTGCCCGGCGCCCTCCGCAAAAGCGTTCCCGCGGGCATCGAAGTAGCGGCGAAAACCGGTTCCGTCGATGGCGTCCGCACCGAGGCAGGCATTGTTCATCTCAAAAACCGCCCCTATGTGCTGAGCGTGATGAGCGCCTACCTCGACGAGCCCTCCAGCCCCCTCGGCGAAGTGGCCGCCCTCGTTGCGCACGCCTTCCAAAAGCTCGACAAAGCCAACCAGTACGGCAACCTGGGCGTGCACTAAGCGTAAAGTAAAGGCATGGACCTCAAAGGCAAGCGCATCGCAATCCTAATTGAACAGCTCTACCAGGAGATGGAAGTTTGGTACCCCTACTACCGCTTTGTCGAAGCCGGAGCGGAAGTGGATTTCGTCGGCCCGGAAGCCGGCAAAACTTACCCCAGCAAGACCGGCTACCCGGCCACCGCCAACCGTAGCTATGCCAGCATCCGCGCCGAAGATTACGATGGCGTCGTCGCGCCCGGCGGCTTTGCGCCCGACTATATCCGCCGCCACAAAGAAGCCACCGACTTCGTCCACCACATGAACGCCGCGGGCAAAATGGTGGCCGCCATTTGCCACGGGCCTTGGGTCCTTTGCAGCTCCAATATGTTGCAGGGGCGCAAGGCCACCAGCTTCTTCGCCATCAAGGACGATGTCATCAACGCCGGCGCCGAGTGGAGCGATGCTGAGGTGGTGGTGGACGGCAACCTGGTCACCAGCCGCAAGCCCGAAGACCTGCCCGCCTTCTGCCTCGCCGCCATG
>JANRIK010000030.1:0-36786 GCA_033765085.1 Bryobacter sp.
TCAAACAGGAAGTCGTCTTTGCCGCAGGCGATCCACAGGCGGCGAATCTGTTTGTTCGAAGCTTCGTTAAGCTGCGGAAAGGTTGCGCGGAAATCGCTGCTATTGCCACCCGAGGAAAAGGCGCCGATGTAGGAAAAGCGGTCCAAATGGTTCAGGCCAATGTACAGGCTTTGCGCGCCCCCCATGGAAAGGCCGGCAATGGCGCGCTTGTCGCGGCGAGCGTCCACGGCATACTCGCGCTCCACTTGCGGCAGCACTTCGTTCAACAGGCTTTCGGCGAAGCGGTTTCGGTTGCGCTCAAACAGGCCAATTTCCCTCCGGTTCAGGCTGGGGTTCAGAATCTCCGGAGCGCCATAGCCCAAGGGCATGACGACAATCATCGGCTCCATTTGTTTGGCCGCCAGCAGGTTGTCGAAGATGACGTGCGCGCGCCCAACGGCGGTCCAGCCATTAGCGGCGTCGCTGAAGCCGTGTAGCAGATAAAGGACCGGCAACTTGCGCTTGCCGTTGTAGCCCGGGGGCGTATAGACGTAGAAATCGCGATGATCCCCGACGATGGCGGATTTGTAAAAGTGATGGTGGACGGTGCCGCGCGGAACGTCCTGCACCTCCCAGGGATGGGCAGGATTGGCCGGCATCTCTACCAGGCTCGAGGTGTTGAGCAGATTTGGCTTGCGCAGCGGGTTCGCGGGATCGACATGGGCAACGCCATCCACGATGAAGCTGTAGCCATAATAATCCGGCGCAAGACCGGTAAGGGTTAAGCTCCAAACGCCGTTCTCTCCCTTTTGCATGGCGACGCGTTGGGCGCCTTCGCGGCTGAGTAATACTTCCTGTGCGTGCGGGGCGCGTAGGCGGAACGTGACCTCGCCGCTAGCGCCAAGTTCCGGGGAACGCACAGGCGCGGGGGCTTGCGCCAGTAACATGACCGGGAGGAATGCTGTGAGGAGAGGGGAAAGGTTGCGCACGAAATTATTCTATGCGCTACGGGATGCGCATCACCTTCAGGATGCGAATCGGCGGCACAAGGCGCTGGCCCTCGGCGGGCGCCAACTGAATTTTGTCAAGCACCGCGCGCCCACTGACAACCTTTCCAAAGGCGGCGAAACCTTGTCCGTCGGGGTTCCGCTTGCCGCCAAAGTCGAGCGAAGGTTGGTTGCCCAGGCAGAAGAAAAAGTCGCTGGTGGCGGTGTCGGGCCCGCTACGTGCCATGGAGAGGGTGCCGTCTTCGTGCCGCAGGCCAGTTTCGGAAGTGCGCTCGAGCGCGATGGCGGGAAAGCCTTCCGGGCGCGCAGGATTTTTGCCGCCTTGGACAACGTCGATCTTGATGGGGCTTTGGGGCTGATTGTCTTCGCGGCCTGCAGCTTTTGTTTTTACCGTCCGGTGGAACACCCCGTTGTCATAGAGCCCGGCATCGACATAGCGGAGAAAATTCCGCGTGGTGGCAGGGGCTTTTGCTGCGTTCAAGGCAACGGTGAAATTTCCGGCTTCGGTCTCGAAGCGAAGCATCACTTGGCTATTCGGCTCTTGGGCGAAGAGCGTGGCACCAAGGACAAAGATAATAAGCAGGCTACGCATCAGGGCAGTTCCTCCCTTTGGAATCCAAGGGTATCGATGGCGACAGGCAGCACTTCCGCCGGCACATCGTGAGCGGCAAAGGTTTGCTTCACCAACTGTGCGCCGGGCAAGGCGTTGTCGCGTGCCAGAACCAGGACACTAGGTCCCGCGCCGGAAAGGCAAGTGCCGAGCAGGTGCGGCGAATCCAAGGCCAGAATGGCGTCTAAGCCCGGCACCAGAGCCGAGCGGTAAGGCTGGTGCACGCGGTCTTCAAGGGCGGTGCGCAACTGCCGCAAGTTTCCCGAAGCAAGACTGGCCACCAAGAGGGCAGCGCGTTGCAGATTGAACGTGAGGTCCGCCTTGCTGTAGCTCTCCGGCAAAACAGAGCGGGCTTGGCGGGTGGGCAAAGGAAAGTGAGGCACCACCACGGCCACGCGCAGATGCTCGGGCGGGGAAATGCGAACGTGGCAAGCCTGCCCGTTGGCCAAATTGCCGGCCACCGCCAGCCCACCGAAGGTGGCGGCGGCGACATTGTCGGGGTGCCCTTCGCGGCGGGCGGCTTCCGTGAAAATCTGCTCGCAGCTCCAATTCAGCCCCAGCAGCGCGTCCGCAACGCCAATGCCGCAAACGAGGGCGGCGGCGCTGGAGCCCATGCCTTTGCCCAGGGGAATCTGGTTGTTTACTTTTAAGTGTGCGGGCGGCAGGGCTTTTCCCAGTTGCGCCGCTACTTCGAGGGCGGTCTGCCAAATGAAGTTGCTTTCGTCGAGGGGCAAGCCCGCAACGTCGCCGGCGAGTTCCAGATGAAAGCGGTCGGCGGGCTCAAAGACCACTTCCAAATGACGGTCCAAGGCCAGGCCCAGGGTATCGAAGCCCGGGCCCAGGTTGGCGCTCGAAGCCGGCGCCCGGAGGCGCCAGCGACGCGGGGAGGAACTAGTCACGCGCTTGGCCCAAGTGAATGGTCTTGCTTTCGCGCGCGCTCGCGTAGATTGCTTGCACCAGTTCCAACGCGCGCAATCCTTCCTGCCCGCTTGACACGGGCTCGCGGCCGGTGCGAATGCTTTCGGCAAAGTCCTGGAAGAGGCGCTCGAAGGGCTCGAGACCAATGGCCATGGGGTCGCTGGAGCCGGAGGAGACGTTGTCGGCAATGGGCGCCGGGTCGCTGGCAGCGAGGGCATCGTCCACCACTTCCCAACGCGAAATGCGGTCGGCGGTGAGGATCACGCTGCCTTTGGTGCCATGGATTTCCAACCGTTCCGGGAAGCCTGGCCAGATGGCCGTCGCGGTTTGGATGACGCCCGTGGCCCCGCTGCTGTAGCGCAAGAGGGCGTTGCACATATCATCGGATTCGATTTTGTGCCGCACGCCCAAGTGCCACTCTGCGTTTACCCGCTCCACGCCGCCCATCAAGTGCAGCAACCAATCTACTTGGTGGATGCCCTGGTTGATGACGGAGCCGCCGCCTTCCACCGCCCAGCTGCCTTTAATGGGGCGCGAATAGTATTCTTCGCTGCGCCACCACTTTACATAAGCATCCGCTTGGAAGATTTGCCCCAAGCGTCCGGCGGCAATGGCGCGCTTCAAAAAGAGCATCGCGTCGTTGAAGCGGCCCTGGCTCACCACGCCCAGCTTTACTCCCTTGGCCGCGCAATACTCCACCATTTGCCGCGCGGTTTCCACCGAGATGGCGATGGGTTTTTGCACCTGCACATGCTTGCCGTGGTCGGCTGCCAACTTCAGAGGCTCCCAGCGGATATCGGGGAAGGTGCAGACGTCGATGAAGTCCACTTCCGGGTGCGTGCAGACGGGCTCCCACTCCGGGAAGTATTCGCCCCCGTACTGTTCGCAAAAAGCCCGCCCTCTCTCTTCGTTGCGGTTGTAGACGGCGACAACCTCAAAGCCAATGTTTTTATACGCTTGGGCGTGCTTGTGGGAGATGGCTCCCGTTCCGAGTAAACCTACTTTCATGCCTGTCTTGCTATACTACTATTGTTCGGCAGTAATCCTGTTTCAGAACCCCCTACAGATTGTTTGGTCGCACAGATTCTCACGGCTGTTTTTGAGGACTGTGAGCATGTTGGAATTGAGTCGGTAGCTCAGCTGGTAGAGCATCGCACTTTTAATGCGGTGGTCGTGGGTTCGAATCCCACCCGACTCACCATCCCCCCTTCGCACCCGCCTCCCTTCCTTGCGCTCCGTATCGTGGTTACACAAAATACTGAAACTAAACAAAATCACACAGCGGCCGAATTGAAATGTGATATTCATCGAAGGCACACTTGGCCGGTTGGTCCCAAAAGGCAATCTCTACCTAACCCGCCTGAAAGAAAGAAGAAATGACGTTTCGCCACGCCCTGCTCTCCGCTCTGTCCCTTACTCTATCCGTTTTCGCCCTAAATGCTCAGGTCATTCCCGGCCGTTTCATCCTGGAGTTGCCCGGCGAACCCGCCGCCACCTATTCGGCGCGGCAAGAGGACAAGAAGCTCGCCGCGCGCTTGCGGCGGGAGGCGATCGCGATTGAGCAGCAACGCTTGCGCAATGCCGTGGAACAGTCCGAGGGTCGGGTGCTAGGTAGCGCGGACACGGTGGCCAACGCCCTCTTCGTGGAACTGCCGTCCGGCAGCGTCAACCCCCTAAGTCGGCTTCCCGGCGTGCTGCGCGTACACCGCGTTTATCGCGTGCGAGCGCTTTTGAACCGCGCCCTGCCCATCCACAAGGTAGGAGAAGCATGGGCCCGCATTGGGGGAAGCGATTCAGCGGGCAAGGGGATGAAGATCGGCATCGTAGACACCGGAATCGACCAGGCCCACATCGGCTTTGACATGGCCGTGACCATGCCGGAGGGCTTCCCCAAATTCAGCTCCGAAGCCAATCGCGCGTTGATTAAGGGCAAAGTGATCGTCGCACGCAGCTATGAGGATATTGGCGGGGCGGGTTATGAGCCGGATGCTGCCGACCGCAACGGACACGGAACCAATGCGGCCTTCGCCGCCGCGGGCGTCCGCCTGCAACTCGAGGGCGGCCAGCTATCCGGCACGGCTCCTGCCGCGTACCTGGGCAATTACAAAGCACTCGGGGCCGATGGCGGCGGCAGCAACGATGTCATTATCAAGGCCATCGATGACGCGGTAAAAGACGGAATGGACGTAATCAATCTGAGCCTTGGCTCGGACATTACTTCAAACCCGGACACCGACCTGCAAGTAAAAGCGGTGGAAGCGGCAGTGGAAGCTGGGGCAATCGTGGTGATTGCGGCGGGAAACGCGGGGCCGGACGAGAACACGATCAACAGCCCGGGCACCGCCCCATCCGGCATCACGGTAGGTTCTTCTTCCAACGACCGGCAAGCTTCCGACAATGCTCCCCTGGATCCCAAGCGCGTTTCGGATTTTTCCAGCCGGGGACCGAATCTCGGTCAAGGCTTAAAGCCGGACATGCTTGCCGTAGGCGACAACTTTTACACGGCGGACAGCTCCCTCAAGCCGGGCGCCTCGCAGATTACGAATACGCAAGGGACCAGTTTTGCTGCTCCGGTAATTGCGGGGGCGGCGGCGCTTCTGAAGGCGGCGCGACCCGGGCTGCCAACTCTGGTTTACCGTTCGCTGCTGGTAAATTCGTCAAGCCCGCTGCTCTATGAATCGGGCCAACCCGCGCCGATTCGCTTCGCGGGGGCGGGGCGGCTAAATATGGATGCCGCACTGCAGGCAACCGTTGCCGCTGCTCCAACCTCTTTCCAATTTGGCACGGGCGGTCCAAGCGTAAACCTCACGAAGGAACTAACACTTGGCAACGCCGGCACTGCGGCGGCAGACTTTGAGCTTGCCGTGGTGGCTTTTCCGGGGCCTAGTGCAGAGCCGGTACTGTCGGCGACCAGGCTGTCCATTGCCGCAGGTACGACCGGCACAGTGCAGATTCAGTTCCAAGGCAACAACCTTCCGGCAGGGGAATACCAGGGTATGATCACCGTCCGCGCATCCAATAGCCCAGTTCTGGGGGTCATCCCCTACTGGTACGCCGTTACCTCTGACGAGCCGGCAAGCATCACCATACTTGACAAGCCGGACAGCGGCGATCCGGGCGGGCAGCCGACCTTTGGTGTGCGGGTGCTCGACAAGTCAGGCATCGCCCTCAATGTCCCGATCACCGTCACGCCCGTGTGCGGCGGTGAGGTAACTTCAGTTGCCGACAACGACCCGGATTACCCGGGTGTCTATGCCGTGCAAGCGAAATTGGGAACTACCTTGGGAAGCAATGTTTTCCGCATTGCGGCGGGAAGCGCCCGGCGCTACGTCACCGTTAACTTGAACGGTGAGCTCGATAGCTCTACCACTTATATTCCTGCCTGTGGAATCACGAACGGCGCCAGCTTTATCGCCGGGGATGTTGCCGCCGGCTCTTTTGCTTCCATCTTCGGCAACAGGCTGGCCGGGGCGCTGGTGCAAAATTCTCAGGTCCCCCTGGCGACGGAATTGGGCGGCACAAGCGTTGCCATCAATGGCGTCAACGCGCCGCTGTTTTTTGTCAGTCCGGGCCAGATCAACTTCCAGGTTCCCTATGAGGCGGCGGCGGGGCCAGCGACCGCAACCGTAACCGTGGGCGGCACCGCACTTCCCCCGGTTCCCTTTACGGTTTCGGCAACCGCTCCCGGCATCCTGCAGTTTGGCGAGAACCGGGCCGTGGCCGTGAACCAGAACGGCTCGATCAACAACTCCAACAATCCGGCTCCCAAAGGCAGCACCATCGTGCTCTACGGAACCGGGCAAGGCGCGCTCGACAACGCCGTCCCATCCGGCAATATCGCCCCCGCCTCGGGAGACCCGCTTTCCAGGCCCACCGCCGAAGTGAGAGTAATCATTGGAGGTACGCCAGTGCAACCCTTGTTCGCCGGACTCACTCCCGGCTTCGTGGGATTGCTGCAAGTAAATCTTGTCATTCCCCAACTCGAAGCCGGTACTTATCCCATGGTGCTGGCCGTGGGCGGAGTGCAAAGCAAACCGGTGCTCATTACGGTGCAATAAGCTGCTGGAGGAGCAATTCGCGCCAAGGGTTGCCCGGGTTTGCTTTGTCTAATCGTGCGCACTCTAGTGAACCGTGCGCGTCTTGCGGTTCATGTAATCCATCAGCAGGTATTGGCCGAGGGTGATGGGCGTGGTGAAGTAGGCTTTGCCGCGGCACAGCTGCGTGACGTTGCGTACGAAGTTTACGAGCGCGGGGTCGGTGGCCAGCATGAAGGTATTGATCAGGATCCCTTGCCGCTTGCAGCGCCCCACCTCTTCCATGGTGCGGCTGATCACCAGCGGATCCAGCCCGAAGGCATTTTTGTAGACCCGGCCGTCGTCCAAGGTCAGCGCGCTGGGCTTGCCATCGGTGATCATGATGATCTGCTTCATGTCCTTCTTTTCCTGGGCCAGAATGCGCTGCGCCAGAATCAGGCCATCCCGCGTGTTCGTGTAGTAAGGACCCACTTGCAGGCGCGCCAACTCGCCCAGGCGGATCTCTTCGGCTGTGTCGTGGAACAACACCAGCCGCAGCGTATCGCCGGGATATTGCGTGCGGATCAAATGCTCCAGCGCCAAGGCCACGCGCTTGGCCGGCGTGAAGCGGTCTTCGCCGTAAAGAATCATGCTGTGGCTGCAATCCAGCAGCAGCACCGTGGCGCAAGAGCTCTGGTATTCGCTCTGGTGCACTTGGATGTCTTCGTAGCCCAGTTCCAGGCGGCCGGTTTCCCGGTAGGTGTCGCCTTGCCGTTGCAAGGCGCTCGAGAGCGTTTCGGTAATGTCGATGTTCAGCGTATCGCCGAATTCATAGGGCTTTGTGCTGCCGGAGGATTCAATGCCGGTGGCCAAGTCGCGCGTATCGTGGGCGCCAAAGCTGGAACGGCCAATGGAGCCCATCAGGTCCTTAAGCGTTTTGAAGCCCAGGAAGTCCAAGCTCTTGTCGGTGGCCTCGACGGACATCTCGCCGCCCTCTTGCCCTTCGCCCCCGGGCCCGCCCGTTTGGTTGGCTTGCACGTAGCCTTCTTCAATCAACTTTTGGGCCAAGCGCTCCAGCAGTTTGTCGAGCTCTTCCTGCGACATTTGCTCGAGCATTTTGCGAATCTGCTCGGCGCGCTCAGGGTCGTTGAAAATTTTGCCGTCCAGCAGAGCATTGAGGATGGCATCGCGCAGGCCGTCCATCGTTTGCCGGGCGTTGGGGTTGGGGTCCCACCAATTTTGGAATCCGCTATCCAGGAAAAAATCGCCGAGGGCGCGCATCAAATCTTCGGCGCTGAGGCCGAGGTCCTCTTCGGAGTACTTGGAATAACGGATGCGCCGCATTACTGGTATTGGCCGCGGCGCTTATCGGGCCGCCGGCCAGCTCCTTCCTCTTCCTCGTTGTCGGATCCGCGTTCGCGCCGCCGTTCGGCAGCGATAAAAGCTTGCTCTTCATTGCGGTTGATGCGCCGTTGGGAATAAAGCCCTTCCAGGATAAATTCCGCGGCCGAGGCACGCTTGGCGTCGCTTTCGTGCACGCCCAGGCCCAGCCGGCGCGTCTTTTCCATCAAGCCCTGGATCTGCGAAAGTTCCTTCACCAATTCCGAGGAAGGCGCCAGTTCGGGCAACTGCAGGCTGCCACCCATGTCGAACCACTGGATGATCTGCCGTACGTTTTCGCCCTCGTAGAGGCGCGTATAGGTGAGCGCCACAGCTTGCCGGATGAGTTCCCGCGCCACTTGTTCGCTGCCCTTCAGCTCGCCTTCGTACTCCAATTCCAGCTTGCCGGTGATGGAGGGCAGGGCGGCGTAAAGGTCCAGGATGCGCGGCACGGCAACTTCGTCCCCCGCCAAGAGGGCGCGTCGTTCGGCGTTCGAGATGACGTTCTCAATCACGGAAATCGGCAGGCGCTGGCTGACGCCGCTGCGCTGGTCGATGCGCTTATCCTGCCGCGCGAGGAAGGCGATTTGCTCCACCACTTCCGGCAGGAAGGCGGGAACTTCGATAGGCAATTCGTTCCCGGTCCGCTTCATCCAAGCTTCCTGCGCGGTAATTTCCACGCCGCGCTCGATGGTCAGCGGATAGTGGGTGCGGATTTCGCTGCCGATGCGGTCTTTGAGCGGCGTGATGATTTTGCCGCGCGCGGTGTAATCCTCCGGATTGGCCGTGAAGACCAGCATCACATCCAGCTCCAGGCGAACCGGGTAGCCCTTAATCTGCACATCCCCTTCCTGGAGGATGTTGAAGAGGCCCACTTGGATTTTGCCAGCTAAGTCTGGTAATTCGTTCACCGCAAAGATGCCCCGGTTGGCGCGCGGCAGCAAACCATAGTGAATGTTTTCTTCGTCCGCGATGTCCACGCCGCGCTTGGCGGCCTTGATGGGGTCGATGTCGCCAATCATGTCGGCGATGGTGACATCCGGCGTAGCCAGCTTTTCGACGTAACGCTGCTCCCGCCCCAGCCAGGCAATGGCCGCATCGTCGCCTTGCTCGGCCAGGATGCGACGCCCGGCCTTGGAAAGTGGCCGGAAGGGATTGTCACGGATTTCGGTGCCCGCCAAATAGGGGGTTTGCTCATCGAGCAGCCCCGTAAGCATGCGGATGAGGCGCGTCTTGGCTTGGCCGCGCAGGCCCAACAGAATAAAGTTGTGCCGGCTGAGGAGTGCGTTCACCACTTGCGGCACCACCGTATCCTCATAGCCCACCACACCCGGAAAGAGGTCTTCCGTCTTGCCCTTGGCGTCCCGCAAACGGGCCAGGAGGTTTGCCCGGAGTTCGTCTTTGACCGTACGGCCTTGCCGATCGGGACTTCCCCATTGGGACTTCTTCAATTCGCCGAATGTCTTGGGAAGTTGCACCATTCGTCCTCCTGCTTTAGGTTAGCGTGTTACCTTCGATTCAATTGGATGACGCAAGAACTGCCGGGGACGGAATATCAACGCTTTTGGAAACGATTACAACAGGTCGGCTTGAATGCTTACGAAGCGCGTTCCTACTTGGTCCTGTTGGGCCACCCCCGTTTTAAGGCCCTCGAATTGGCCGCGCGCGCACAAGTGCCCCGGCAAAAAATCTACGAAGTGCTGGACTCGCTGGTCGAAAAAGGGTTTGCCCAAGTAGTGCAAGAGCGCACCAAGCTATTCAGCGCCGTGGAGCCCGCGCTGGCTTTGCCTGCTTATTTGGGGCGGCGTGAGCAATCGTTACGCAGTGAATTGGACGAACAATCCCGCCAAGCGCACGCGCTGGTGGATGATCTTTCGGCCACCTACTCCAGTCTTACCGGCGGCCGGGGCACGCTGGATTATCTGCGCATTGTCTCCGACCCCGCGCAGACGGCCACCCAATACCGCCGCATGTTGACGGAAGCCCAACGCGAGTATCTTGAATTTTCGCGGCCGCCTTATGCCGTAGACCCCTTGGACGAACAACTGGTGCGAGAAGCGCGCGAGCGCGGCGTGGTGATTAAGCTCCTAATCGAAGCCGGCAGCACCGAGGACGACCATCTTCGCCGCTTGAAGGATTACCAGCAGGCGGGCGTTGAGGTACGCCAGGCGGCCAGCCTTCCCATGAAGCTGGCCATTTTTGACCAGAGCTTCGGCCTGGTGGCGCTGCTGGACCCGGTGTTGACGCGGCCCACCTGGACGGCTGTGGTGTTCGAACACCAAGGCTTTGCCGAAGGCATGCACGCGCTATTCGACATTCACTGGAACAACGCGCAACCCTTCTAAACGGCCTCTAACGCAGCCAACCGTAGCTGGGCGTGCTGTGCTCTTTCGTTGTTGCGCCCAAGGCGCGGAAGATGGGCCGGTAGGCCTCCATCGTCATTCCCAGGAATTGCAGGGGAGAGAAGCCCGCGGCGCGGAAAAGATTCCGGTACAGCCAATAGACCAGCGCGCTTGCCCCGCCCAACAGGCCCAGCTGCAGCAGCACGGTCAGGAATTTCCCCACCTCGCCGCGCTTTTCCGCGCAGAGGGATAGGTTTAAGGCCTGGAACTCCAAATGAAATGCTTCGTCCGCCAACATCCGGCGGCAAATTTGGCGCAAAACGGCACAGCTGGTTACCTTCGCCACCGCCGTATAGTAAGGCACGGCCAGGCATTCGGCGCAGGTTAAGGTGATGGCCATCAACTCGAAGCCCGCCAGTTTGCGCACGCGCCGAAAGGCACCGTCTACCCAATGGTGGCGCAGGCGGGCCATGCCTTGCGCGTCCATCCAAAGCCCCAGGACGGTGGAATGCCGCTGCTCTTCTTGAATAAACAGCTGCATCGCTTCCGGCAGCTGGGCGAAACCAGCTTGGCGCGCCCGGTCAAGCAGACCCTGGCCATCGGAACCTTCGCCCAACTGGAACTGCGGCAAACTTGCGGCCAGCAATGCAAGCTCCTTGGGGGGCAAGGCAGCCAGCGGTTGCTCAAAGAAATCGGCGGGCTTCCAGGTGTTGGTGCGAAAGTGTGCCAGCCAGGGTAAGTACTTTGTCATACAAAGTAGTTTGCAATAGAAGTAGGTTGCCGTCAAGCGTAAACTGCTCCCATGCCCGCCCCGCGTGACAAATTTGTGGATTACCTCGAGGAGGCCTTCGCGCCCCTTGGCGAAATTAGCTCGAAGCGCATGTTTGGGGGCCATTGCCTGTATTGCGACGGCATTGTTTTTGCGCTGGTGGCTGATGCCGCGGTCTACCTGAAGGCGGACGATCAGACGATCCCCGAGTTTGAGGCGCGCGGTTTGTCGCCCTTTCGCCCCTTCCCGGACCAGGACATGGTGATGAAGTATTACGCCACGCCGCCGGAGGTTTTCGAAGACCCGGAGGCGCTGGTGCATTGGGTGGGCGGAGCGGTTGCCTGTGGCCGTCGCGCGCAAAAGCCGAAGCGCAAAAGTGCGAAAAAAAGCACCCGGACGCCTGGAAGATCCAGGGGACCGGGTGCATCGGGTGGGTGAGTAAGAGGAGGGGGGGCGCGAATGAAGCGTTAAAGATCGCGCCCCGGGGTAAGAGATGGGAGTTCCGGCTCTATTGGCCGTTTTTTGCGTTGGTGGTCAGGGCGGGAACGTTCTTTTCGTTCGCTTCATCCGCCGAGAGGTACACCTTCATATCCACGCGCCGGTTCTGCTTGCGCCCGTCGCGAGTCTTGTTGTCTGCCACGCTCACTTCATCGCCCAAGCCGGCAACATAGATACGGTGCAGGGGGATGTTGTGGCGGGTGGTCAAGTAGCGGACGACCGCTTCCGCGCGACGCTTGGAAAGCGCCAGGTTTGCGGCCTTAGAACCCGTGCTGTCCGTAAAGCCCTGCAGCTCCATGACGAAGTTCTGCATTTTGTTCAAGCCGGCGACCATTTCGTCCAAAGTGGCCTCCGCTTCTTCGGTCAGTTCGCTCTTGCCCAGGCCGAACAGGACCGACTCGCTAGCCACCAGGCGGTAATCCCGCAAGTTGGCCAGGCGCTGCTTGATGGCGCCGTCCATGGTGTTCATTTCGGTGCTTACCTTTTGCAGCCCGGTTTCCGTAAAGCTGCGGTTGGCTGCCGCTTCCTGGCGGGCCAGAGCCGCTTCCTTGGCCGCGTTTTCCGCGCGCTGGTCAGCGCCCATGGCCTTTTCTTCCGCTCGCGCAACACCCTTTTCGAGGGTGGCAATCGAGTCTGCTTGGGATTTCGTGGTGGCGTCGAGTTCGCCTACTTTTTGCTCGATGGGAGCAACCGTGGTCCGTACGAATTTCTTCGTCGCACAACCAGTTATAAAAGGGGCAATCGCCAAAGCCGCAAGTGCACCGGAGTTACGCAGATTTTTGATCATGTTGTTTTCCTTTCTGAATTCTCCTCCAATGGTCTAAGCTCCCGAAAGAGCCGGTTCACCTCGCCCAGCAAAAATTTCCCAAGGGACATGACCGCCAGAGCCTGCCCCGGTGCCACGGCGGACACCTGATCCAACGATCATGCCCCTATAGGACTCACCCACGCCGCTGCCCATCTCTGAGCAACTGCTGCCTCCGAACGCGGGTGAAAGCGAAGTCATAACACAGAAATAGTCTGCAAGTAGCTTGCCAAAGCCACCGCCCCCTGTAACCAATTGAAAACAATAGCGCCACAGGCAAACACAGGCCGTCCTTCAGGCGGTAATTCCTGCCAACCGCGTAGAAAGTACCTAGTGGGAAAGGCACGACCCAAGGTATCTTTGTAGTCGCAATGCGCCTTTTCTTTGCTCTCTTCATTCTTGCCATCCAGTTGTGGAGCCAACGCAATTCTCCGGTGCTGATCGAAAGGGTTTTTACCGAAAACGCACTCCGCTTCGCGGCCCAGCCCAAAGCTCCGGGCGAGTATCAGGTTTCCGACAGGGAGTATTCGTTCCTGGTGGACCAAAGCTCCGTAAACGCCATCCGCTTTCAGTACACTTCCGCTTGCCAGCCCGAGGCCGCCCGCCTGCAGGAATTTCTGCGCAATAGCGGCGTGGTGAAGGCCTACGAGTTGCGCCCTGGGAAGCTGGTTTTGGAAGCCCAACTGCTCAAGAACCCGCCGCTCACGGCCCCGGCAATCTCGGCGTTTCTGGTGCAATTCCGCCAGATGCTGGAGCTGTATCGTGGCAGCGCGGAACGCTTTTGCGTCATCGCGCCGAAGGTCTTGGAGGAGCTGACGGAAGTTCCCGCCACGCATGGCAAGTTCAGCATGAAACTCAATCTGGCGGAGTGGACCCAAACGCCCGGACGCAGCGAAAACATCAAGCAATTCGGCCATCGGAGCGGCGAATTGTTCGTGATCCTGATTAGCGAGCGCGCCAGTTTTCCGCTCGAAAGTCTGCGCGGTATCGCGCTGGGCAATGCGAAGAACGTAGACCCGGCGGCCAAAATCGTGAAGGAAGAAACCGTGCGCCTTTCCGGCCGTGATGTTCTGGCGCTGGAAATAGCCGGCAAGGTCCAGGGCATCGACTTCCGCTATCTGGGCCGCTATTATGCCGGTTCCAGCGGAACGGTGCAGCTTGTTGCTTTCACCATGGCCGACCGTCTGGCGGACCTTAGGCCATTGATGGAAGGCGTGCTGGGAAGCCTTGAGTTGCGGGATGACGCGAAGGCGGGCAACTACCAGGTATCCTCCTCGCCGGGAAAAAACGTTCACCCCATCAACAATGGCCGCGCGGTGTTGGAGTTTGACCCGGAGAAGTGGTCCATCGGCAAGAATGAAGGCGGCAGAACGGAGTGGAACGAAAAGGCGGGACGCGCGCTGACAATTGTCATCCACGAGCCCACCTCCTTCAAGAGCGAAGACCTGGCCGAAATCGCGATTGAGAATTTGAAGGAAGCCGCCAGTGAGTACAACGTGAAAACGGTTGGCCCGGGCAAGCTGAACGGCCTGGACATGACGTGTGTTGAGGCGGACGTTACCGTCAACAAAATTCCTTTTGCTTACCGCGGCTGCTTCCGGGGTGGCAACAAAGAGGCCTACCAGTTTGTGAGCATGACGATTCGGGAGCATGCCGAAGACGTAAAACCCGTGCTGGAGGAGTTCTGGTCGGGGTTGCGCTTTGTGACGGTTCTCTATAGCGGTACCCCGGCGGCAGTAAAATAGAAAGAGAAGGCAATTTGGTGAGCCCAAGCCGCCAAACCGCAAATGGATGTTGCTCCGGCAAACCCGCAATTAGACAAGCCCACGGCCAATAACCCAGTGGATTCAGCCCCTGCGCCCAATGTCAATGCGCCCGATTGGGATGCAATGGTGGAAACTCGCTACACGGAACTGGAAAAGAGCTTTCTAGGGGCACGCCCCAAGGAAAACGCCGCTCCCTTGCGCGACGCCTTCGAATTCGCTCGCGAACGCCACACGGCCCAACAACGCAAGAGCGGCGAGCCCTACATCCTTCATCCCTTAGCGGTTGCGCAGATCCTGGCCGGGATGTCGATGGACGCCGTTTGTCTCATAACGGCACTGCTGCACGACGTGGTGGAGGATACGGGGACCACCGTCGAAGAAGTTTCCCGGCGTTTTGGCCCGGAAGTGGCTGCCTGTGTGGACGGGGTAACCAAACTGGGCAAGGTACATTTATATTCGCGCGAAGAGCGCCAAGCCGAAAGCGTGCGCAAAATGCTGCTGGCCATGGTGAACGACATTCGCGTCATCCTGGTGAAGCTGAGCGACCGTCTGCACAACATGCGCACCCTGGGCAGCTTGCCGCGGGAAAAGCAGGAACGCATTGCGCAGGAAACGCTGGACCTTTATGCGCCCATCGCCCACCGCCTGGGCATGGGGAAAGTGCGCGCCGAATTGGAGGACCTTGCCTTCCGCGCGTTGGACCCCGATGCGCACGCGGAAATCGTCAGCCAGATTGAAAACAAGCGAAAGGCCAGCGAAGCCTTTCTCGAGGAAATTCGCAAGCGCGTGGAGCAGATGTTGGCGCGCGAGGGCATTCCGGCGCGCGTGGAAGGCCGCGTGAAGCGCCCTTATTCGGTTTGGTTGAAGCTGCGGCGCCAGAAGATTTCCATTGACCAGGTTTACGATTTGCTCGCCATCCGCATCATTACGGACTCTTTGAAGAACGTCTACGGCGCGCTCGGGGTGATCCACAACGAATGGCCGCCGATTCCCGGCCGCATCAAGGACTTTATCGCCATGCCCCGGCAAAACGGCTACCAAAGCTTGCACACCAGCGTGATGGGGCGCGGCGGACAGGCCTTTGAAGTGCAAATCCGCACGGAGGAAATGCACCGCTTGGCCGAAGAAGGCGTGGCGGCTCATTGGAAGTACAAAGAAGGCCGCCGCGGCAGCAGCAACGACGAGCAGTACATGCAATGGATGCGGCAGCTCATCGAATGGCAGCAGGAGATGCGGGACCCCGGCGAATTCATGTCCACCTTGCGGGTGGATCTTTACGCCGACGAAGTTTACGTCTTTACGCCCAAAGGCAAGGTGCTGGTGCTGCCCCGGGGCGCCACGGCGGTGGATTTCGCTTACGGCATCCACTCCGACGTGGGCAACGAGTGTGTGGGCGCGAAAGTAAACGGGCGCATTGTGCCGTTGAAGACGCCGCTCAAGAATGGCGACGTGGTCGAAGTCTTGACCCAGCAAGGGCACCTGCCCTCCAAGGACTGGCTCAACTTCGTTAAAACCTCCAAGGCCCGCAACAAAATCAAGCAGATCATCAATGCCACCGAGCGGGAGAAGGCCATTGAAATCGGGCAAAAGTATTTCGAAAAAGAAGCCCGGCACTTGGGCGTCAGCATTACGAAATTAGACAAGGACATTCTGGCCAACGCGCTCTCCGACTACGGAGTGGGCAAGCTCGAAGACCTTTATGCGCAGCTGGGCTACGGCAAGATTGAGGCCCGGCCCATCTTGATGCGCTTTGATCCTGCCCGGGCGGTGGAAGAGCCCGCCGCCGCGGAAGAAGCTGAGGCCGCCGCGCTGCTGCCGAGCACCCCGCGCGACGTCGCCGACAAGGACCTGGTTCTGCGGGTAAAGGGTTTGAACGACGTTATGACTTACCGCGCCACTTGTTGCAACCCCATTCCCGGTGAAGCGATTGTTGGCTACATTACCCGCGGCAAGGGCGTTAGCGTGCACGGCGCCAGTTGCAAGAACGTCCAGAACCTGTTGTACGAGGTGGAGCGCAAGATTGATGTGGAGTGGGCCAAGAGCGGCGGAGAAAACTTTGAAGTGCAAATCTCCATCGCCACGGACGACCGGCCCGGCATGCTGGCCCAATTCACCCAAACGCTCTTCCAGGAAAATTCGAACATTCGCACGCTGGAAGCCAAGGGCGACGTGGGCGGCGACGGTGCCGTCGTCGACATGCGCATCGAAGTGAAAGACAAGCGCCAACTGGAGCGCATTCTCGCCTCCCTACGCCGCATTCCCGGCGTGCGCGACATCGAACGGAAGTAACGCAAAAAACTCTATGAGCACCGAACCGGAACACATCGCCGTTTCAAAATCGAAAGGCATTGAAATTGACTGGAAAGATGGCGACCATTCGAGCTTTTCGCTCGCCTGGTTGCGGGATAACTGTCCCTGCGCCGTGTGCACGGGTTCGCATGGCACAGAACCGCAGAAAACAAATTATCTGAGCGCGCCCGCCAACCCTTTCCCCATGTTCAAGCCCGCTCTCAAAATGTTGAATTGTGAGCCGGTGGGCAACTACGCGCTAAAGATTCATTGGAACGACGGCCACCAAAGCGGCATTTACAGCTTCGATTACCTTCGCCGCAACGGGAAATCCGCTTAAGCGTTTATTCCCGCTTCCAGATCTGAAAGAGATTCGAGTAATCATCCGTCCAGGGCCGTAGGTCGGGTTGAGGCGCCACCGGAGCGCCGGCCGTTGCGAGCAACGGGTTATCAAAAACCGGGTTACCAGGCTTGGCCACCAGTACCCAATCGGACTCAAACACCTGCGCCTCGTCAATCGCTTCGTTATCCACCCGGAAATTGACGAGCCCTAAGGAATTGGCCACGCGTTCCACCACCGGCCCCAATAGCAGGTGCTTGTTCGAAATATGGACGCAGAGCACGCCCCCCGGCGCCAGGTGTTTGAAGTACAGCGCGAAGGCCTCTTTGGTGAGCAGGTGCACGGGAATGGAGTCGCCACTAAAGGCATCCACCGCCAGGATGTCGAAATTCTGCGGCTTTTCCCGCTCGAGACTCAAACGCGCGTCCCCGAGCGCGATTTCGCACGTCCCGGCGCACGCCTTCAAAAAACGAAACTCGTTGCGTGCTACGTCCACCACCATGGGGTTGATTTCGTAGACGCGGTAATAGTCTCCTTTGCGCGCGTAAGAAGTAAGCGTGCCGGTTCCCAAGCCCACCACACCCACGCGATGGTTCATGTGCCAAGTAGCCGAGATGGCCAAGCCCACGCCGGAGTTCGGCCCGTAGTAAGTGGTCGGCAACCGGTAACGGTCTTCGCTCAGAAACTGGAGCCCGTGGTTGATCATCCCGTGGATCAAGGTGCGCGTATAGGTGCTGGCATCGTCGCCATCGGTGGAATCCTGCACCCGTAAGCTGCCGTAATAGTTGCGGATCATTACGCGCGAATTCTCCGCCACGTTGCGGTACTCCTGATAAAGCAGGGCGCCCGCGCACACCGTGGCCACGGTAAACAAAACGTCCGTCGTCCAATGCGCCCGGTACAGCGCCACCAGGGCCACAAAGCCAAATAGCGTTAAGGCGACATAAAGCTCCAAGTAGGCGGGCAAAAGCAGCGGCGCCACCAGCGAGTTCAAGACGCCCCCCAAAGCGCCGCCAATCGAAAGCATCAGGAAGAACACCGTCAAGTGGCGCGGATGCGGTTTGCGCTTGGCCAGCTCCCCGTGGGCAAAGGTGCAGAACAAGAGCAGTCCGCCCGCCGCGGCCGCCAATTGGTAATGCATTTTGGTGTCGGAGTCTGTCAGGTACAACCCGTAAATCAAAGCCAGCATGGCCAGCGGAGTGGCAATGCGGAACACCCAGGGCTGGTAGAGGCGTTCGGATTCAAAAGCCAGCACAAAGCTCAACAGGTACATCGCCAGCGGCACCACCCAGAGAAAGGGAATGGAGGCTACGTTTTGCACCAGGTGGCTGGTGGTGGCCAGGAAGAGCATGGAAGGAACCGCGGTCAGCGAAATCCAAGTGGCATAGTCGTTTAAGCTGGGGGCGGGTACGCTTTCCTGCTCCACCCTTGTCGTCTGTACTTCCTGCGAGGCCGTGTACGATTTGCGCGCCGTGACGAGGCAAAGAAGCGCGAACAGGGCAAAGGCGCCGCGCCAAAGGTTTGCCTGGAGTTGCGCCGGCAAATAAGGTTCAATCGCCACCGGGTAGGCCAGCAAAGCGGCCAGCGAAGCGACGTTTGACAAGGCGAACAATCGATAAGGCGGCGCCATGCCGTGGCTGCGGGTATACCAGGCCTGCAACAGCGGGCTGGAACTGGCAAGCAAGAAATAGGGCAGCCCAACGCTGGCGAAGAGCACCAGCAGGATGGGCCCCACCGGAGCCTCTTCGCCGCTGGGCTTCAAAAAGTCTGGTGGCACCACGGGAGCCAGCACAATGGCCAAAACCAACAACCCCGCATGAACGCGAAACTGGCTCAGCGGCTTCAGTTTCTCAATCGTCCAGTGCGCGTAGCCGTAACCGGCCAGCAAGAACATCTGGAAAAACACCATGGCCGTGTTCCAAACCACGGCCGACCCGCCAAACCAGGGCAAGATCAGTTTGGCAATAAGCGGTTGCACCAAAAAGAGGAGGAAAGCACTCAAGAAGACAGTTGCGGCGTAGAGAGCCATTCCTCGACATGGTATCGACAAGCGGGCAAGCTTGAGCGCCCCCGTGCCGCGCCTGCGTAAAATTAAGTCATGAGCGCCCCGGTACTTGCCCAACCGCCCAGCATTGAAGAGGTGCTGCGCACACCCGGCCGCGAGCGCGCCGAGTTTGCGCACGGCGAGTTTTGGGAGAAGCCCATGGGATCAGGAAAACACAGTCGTTTACAGGGATTGCTTTGCATTTTGCTTGGCAACTACCTCATGAAGTCGAAGCTGGGCCTAGTTCTTCCGGAATATCATCACCGCTTTGGTCCGGATGGTGATTTGCGATTGTTCATTCCCGATGTTGCCATCGCACTGCAAAGAAGCGTTCCGGATTACGCCGACCGCGCCTCCGACATCATGATCGAGATCGTCTCGCCCAGCCAATCTCCCGCACTCTTTGCGGACAAGATCGCTTTCTATTTGGCCAACGGGGCGCGCGAAGTGTGGGTGGTGGAGCCAACCGAACGCTGGATCGCTATCTATCAACCCGGTATCAGCCCGCGCCACTTTGGCCGCGGCAAGACGTTGGTTTCCTCGCTGCTCCCTGGCTTTGAACTAAACGTGGACGAGTTTTTTGGCGAACCCTAACTTGTAGAGCCGCCCACGAGGGCTTGGTCCAAGTCCGCCGTAATGTCTTCCACCGCCTCAATGCCTACGCTTAAACGCACCAGGCAATCGCGAATGCCCAAGCGTTCGCGTTGCTTGGGCGCCAAGTCCCGGTGCGAAGCAATCACGGGGTAAAGCGCCATGGTGTGTACATCGCCCAGCGATGTGGCCGGCACCACCATCTGCAGACGGTCAAAGAAAGCAAACACTTCCTCGCGCCCCGCCCCGCGGATATCAAACGAGACCATTGCCCCGAACATTCCTTCCGGGAACAAGCGGCGGCTAATTTCCTGGTCCGGGTGATTTTCAAGGCCGGGGAAGTACACTTGCTCCACCATCGGGTGCGAGGCCAAAAACTCGGCCACCCGGCGCGCATTCGCGTTTTGCCGCTCCGTGCGCAGGGGGAAGGTCTTCAAGCCGCGCATCGTCAAATAGCATTCGAAGGGCCCCAAAATGGGGCCGTAAATGCGGGAAAGACCCCGAACCGCGTCCAGGTGTTCCCGGTCGCAACACACCACGCCGCCAATGACATCGCCGTGGCCGGCCAGGTACTTGGTGGCCGAATGGATGCTGATGTTCGCCCCCAATTCAAGCGGCCGCACCAGCATGGGCGTGGCGAAAGTATTGTCGACAATCAGGCAGGCGCCCACGGCTCGCGCCATCTCCGCCACCCGGTCAACCGCCCCCACCCGCAGCAGCGGATTGGAAATAGACTCCATCAACACCACACCGGGCTTCTCTTCCTGGATTGCTTTTTCCACCTGGTCCAGATCGCTGATGCTTACCCAGACGGTCTCAACGCCAAACGGCTCAAACACCATTTGCAACAGCTTGATGGTGGCGCCATACAGCTCCTTGGCCGCCACTACCTTTTTCCGCCGATCGGTCAAAGCGGCCGTCAGGGCAATCTGCAGCGCGCTCATGCCGGAGGCCGTCGCCAGGCTGCCTGCTGCCCCTTCCAGGGCGCTCATCGCCTCTTCAAGCGCTGCATTGGTGGGGTTGTCGTAACGCGAATAAGCGTAGCCATGCACTTCGTGGCCAAACACCTTGTCCACCGTTTCCAGCTTGTCGTAGAAAAAACTCGCCGCCGCATAAATCGGCGTGGTTACCGGCACGGGAACACCCGGCTTGCGGATGCGATCCCCCGCGTGAACGGCTTTCGATTCAATCTTCATGGGGTTCCTACTTGCGCTTCCAGCGCACTCCGTCTTTGGTGTCTTCAAGTACGATACCGGCCTCCAGCAGTTGGTTGCGCATTTCATCGGCCCGCGCAAACTGCTTGGCCTTCTTGGCGGCGCTGCGTTCAGCCACCAAGGCCTCAATCGCCTCGTCGGACAGCCCGTCCTGCCGGGTGCCTGGCTTCAGGATGTCGAAGATGCTGTCAAAGCGCGCCAGCAAATCCATGGCGCCGGCGACGTTTTCCGCACCAAACTTGCCTTGGTCCAGCAGTGTATTGGCCTCCCGGACAAATTCGAAAACCGCCGCCAGGGCCTCCGCCGTATTCAGATCGTCGTCCATGGCGGCTTCAAACTTATCCAACGCCCGGCCCGCCAGCGCGGAGATCTCTTCGCTTTCGCCGTCTGGCAACTTGTCTGTCTCCAGCCGCAGCTTGAAATTGCGCAAGCGGTCTATGGAAGTTTGCGCGCCCGCCAAAGACTCCATCGTGAAGTTCAGTTTCTTCCGGTAAGGCACGCTCATCAGAACGTAGCGCAAGGCCTCAGGCGAATGGCCCATTTCCATCAACTCGCGCAACGTATAGATATTGCCCAAAGATTTCGACATCTTCTGCATATCCACATTCAAGTGCTCGCAGTGGATCCAGAAGCGCGCAAAGGGTTTGCCGGTAGCGCCTTCGCTTTGCGCAATTTCGTTTTCGTGGTGGGGGAAGGCCAGGTCAATGCCCCCCGTGTGGATGTCCAGCGTTTCGCCCAGATACTTCATCGCCATGGCCGAGCATTCCAAGTGCCAGCCCGGCCGCCCCTTGCCATAGTTCGAATCCCAATACGGCTCCTCGCCTTTGCGCTCTTTCCAGAGCACGAAGTCCCGCGCGTTCTCTTTGTCGTATTCATCCACGTCGACGCGCGCCCCGGCTTGCATGCCGGAAAAATCACTGTGCGACAACTTACCGTAGCCTGGGAAATTGGCAATGCGGAAATAAATGCTGCCCTCGGAGTGGTAGGTCATTCCCTTCTCGTCCAGACGCTTCACCAGGTCCAGCATCTCGGGAATGTGCTCCGTTGCCCGCACGATCTGCTCGGGTTTTTGGAGGCGCATTGTCTGCATGTCTTCGAGGAAAAACTGTTCGTACTTGCGCGTGTATTCCTGCATAGGCACGCCCAGCTCCATGCTCTTGCGGATGATCTTGTCCTCCACGTCCGTAATGTTCATGACGTGCATCAGCGTGTAGCCGCGGTAGGCCAGCCAGCGCCGCAAGGTGTCGTTGAACGTAAACGTCCGCAAGTTGCCGATGTGCGCGTAGTTGTAAACCGTCGGGCCGCAAGAATACATGCGAACCGTCTTACCATCGGCCGGTTGAAATTCCTCCACGGCTAGGTGGAGCGTATTAAAGAGACGAAGACCCATCAATCCTTGTCAGTTTAGCGAAGGTCCCAGGATCACGGTCCCAGGATCTCCACTTCCACGTGGCTCGGCAAAGCCTGGTTCCGCCACACCCGCATCTGAGCTTTCTGGAAATCGGCCTCCCGCGCTTCGTTGATATTCGGCACAAATTTCTGCGGGTTGCGGTCCACAATCGGGAACCAAGTGGATTGCACCTGCACCATGATGCGGTGGCCGCGCCGGAAGCAATGGTTCACGTCGGGCAAATTCCACGCCACCTTTTCCGCCTTGCCAGGCACGAAGGGCTTGGGCGTGGAATAGCTCTCGCGGAAGCGCCCGCGGAAGACATCGCCGCGCACCATCATTTGGTAGCCGCCCATCTGCACGCCCGTGGGGTTGGGTTCCGGGTTGGGGAAATCGTTGGGAAAAACGTCGATCAGCTTCACCACCACATCGGCGTCGCTGCCGGTAGTAGAAAAGAAAACACTCGGCGCCACTTTGCCGGCCACCACCACATCTTCTTCCAGCACATCGCTCACATAAACCAGCACGTCCGGGCGCGTCGCCGCGTGGCGTTGGTCCATCACCATGTGTTCCCGCGTCATGCGGTTGGAAATTTGGGGAACGTAGGGCACGGGCTTGGCCGGGTCGCTCGTATATTCATCGAAAGCCTCGCCGCTTTCCGCCGGCGCGGCAAAGCTTAGCTTTCCATTCGCGTGGAAATAAAGTTTCTTTGCGGCCGCTCCCGCGGGCGGCCATTGCTCATACTTGCGCCACACGTTCGAGCCGGATTCGAACACTGTCGCCTTCGCCACCTTGGCGTCCGCCGCGTCATAGAGCACTTGCTTGAAGTACGGCGCTTCCACGTTCTTGCGGTACCACTCGGAATTCTTCGCGTTGAAGGGAATGTCGCCCAACTGCTTCCCTTCCCCGCGCGACCATTCGCCGTGGTACCACGGCCCCATCACAATGCGGTTCGCCTTGGCATAGCCCTGTTTTTCTACGTTCTTGAACACCTGCAACGCGCCGAAAAGATTCTCCGCATCGAACCAGCCGCCCACAGTCAATACCTCCGGCCGGATGTTCTTCAGGTGCGGGCGCAGATTGCGCGCCTGCCAGAACTCGTCGTAGTTCGGGTGCTTCATCATGTCGTTCCAGAAGGCCACGTTGTTCTTCAGGTAACGCTCGTTGGCGTTATAGAGCGGCCCCATGCCCAGGAAAAATTGGTAGCCGTCCGGCGTCTTATGGTCAAAGGGATCGCGCTTCTGGTAGACCGGCTCCGGGCGCGGCTGGCCGAAGACCGCCAGGAAGTTGAACGCATGCGGCAGGTAAAGAGCCCCATTGTGGTGAAAATCGTCGCCCGTAAACCAATCGGTAATTGGCGCCTGGGGGCTGGCCAATTTGTGGGCCGGATGCGCGTCAATCATCCCCGCGGCGGTGTAAAAGCCCGGATAACTAATGCCCCACGTCGCCACGCGCCCATTGTTGTTCGGAATGTTTTTCACCAACCACTCGATGGTGTCGTAAGTATCGGTGGATTCGTCAATGTCTTGCGGCCCGCGCTTCACAGCTTTGTGCGGAGTCATGTTGATAAACTCGCCCTCGCTCAAATTACGCCCGCGCACATCCTGATACGCAATGATGTAGCCGTCCTTGGTTACCTCTTCGCTGGGTCCGAGGGCGCTCTTGTATTGATCGGCCCCGTAGGGCGCAACGCTATACGGCGTGCGGTTCAGCAGGATGGCGTAGCGCTTGGATTGGTCTTTCGGCACATAGACGCTCGTGAAAAGCTTCTTACCGTCCCGCATCGCCACCCGGTATTCATACTTCGTGAAGTTGGCCTTGACATACTCCAGGCCCTGTCCGCTGGCCAGCCAGGCAAAGGCGGCAAGCAACCACAAATAACGCATATGGACGATGATAGTAGCAATGCGTCCGTTCCTGCTGCTGGGTCTTGTGGCCTGCCTTCGCGCCCAACCCACGCCGGATTTGTCCGTCCTGGCCAGCCGCGCCCAAACCTTCGCTGAATTTCTCCCCAATTTGCTCTGCACCGAAACGCTGGTCCAAAAAGAGCTGCGCTATTCCTCTCGCCTGAAAATCCGCAAGGAAGACGATTCCCTCGTCGCCCCGCCACCGAAAACCACCACGCGCAAGATCGTCTCCGATTTCGGCTACGCCCTCGATGCCGGCGAGGACAACGCGCCAAACTTCTGGCGGGAAGTGCGCAAAGTTTTGGAGGTTGACGGCAAGCGCGTGACCACCCGCGCCAAGGCTCGCGCCAAATTGATCAAGGGCCTGCGCAGCGACCGCGACCGGGACCGCTATCGCTTTCTCGAAGAATTTACCCACTATGGCCTGGACGTCACCGTCACCGACTACTCGCTCAGCCTTCTGCTCTTCCTTGCCGCGGATCTGCCGCGCTACCGCTTCACCTTCGAGAGGGAAGCCTTCAGCGGCGCCGACAAGTTCCATATCTTCCACTTCGAGCGCCAGGATGACGCCGCCTCTGTCACGGTCTTCGAAGGCAAAAAGGCCTCCCACTCGCGCATCAAGGGCCGCCTCTGGGCCAGCGCCGCCACAGGCGTTCCTTTCAAGATCCAACTCCTGGCGGAAACAGAAGACGACGGCATTCTGATTTTCGACGAAGGCACCGTGGAATACGCCCAATCCCGCTTTGGGCCCTTGGTAGCCACACGCATCGATTTTGTTCGCCGCGTCGAAGGCAAAGCCTTGGCCGAGGCCCTTTACGAATACACCAATTACCGACGCTTCGGCGCGGACGCGGAGCTGAAGTTCGATCCGCTACCCGAAACTACCCAACCCTAAATCACTCCTACCCAAAGCCCATGAAATTCATCTACCTGCACGGTTTCGCCAGTTCTCCCGCCTCCCGCAAAGCCCAGTTTTTTGCGCGCAAATTTGCTGAGGCGGGCGTGCACCTCGAGGTCCCCTCGCTCGAAACAGAGGGGTTTGAGAATCTCACCATCACGGCCCAATTGCACGTGGTTGAAATCCTAGCCAAAGGCGAAAGCGTCCGCTTGATCGGCTCCTCTCTCGGCGGCTACCTAGCGGCGCTCTATGCCAGCCTTCACCCGGAAGTGGACCGCCTGCTTCTACTCGCGCCCGCCTTTGGCTTCGCCGAGCGCTGGGAGCTCCGCTTGGGCAGCGATGTTTTCGCCGCCTGGAAGCACAGCGGTTTTCTGGAAGTCCCTCACTATGCCACCGGCACGACGCAACGCGTTGGCTTTGGGCTGATCGAAGACGGTTTGCGCTATCCCGCCGAACCCGCCTTCCCGCAACCCGCCATCGTCTTCCACGGGCTAGCGGACGATGTCGTCCCCATCAATTTTTCCCGCCGCTTCGTTGCCGCGCATCCTCATGTGGAACTTCGCGAAAAAGCCTCCGGGCACGAACTCACCGACGTTATGGAAGAAATCTGGGAAGAATCCCGCACCTTCCTGCTAGCGTAGGTTCGTGGATTTCTCCAACCTTTATTCCTATCTCGTCCGCGCACGCTTGGACCTCATGGCGGCGCTGCAGGCGGTTCCCGAGGCCGCCCTAAACGAACCCCTGCTGCGCGGCAAACGCTTCCAATGCATCAAGGACCTTCTCTTCCACATTGCCGATGTCGAAGACGGCACCCTCCAAGGAGACATCCAAGGGCTGCCGATGCTGCAACAAGAAATTTCGGCCTTGTGGAACATCCCCGCGGGCGGCAGTTTCGCCGAAGTCCCTCTAGCCCTTCTCCTCGACTATTGGCAGGAAGTACAAGTCTCAACCGAAAGCTTCCTCTCAGCCTTAACTGCCTCAGAAGCGAATCGCGTTGTTGCGGTCGCCGACCCCGAACCCCGCAAACTCACTGTCCAGCAGTTGCTATGGGTTGTGGCAATTCATGAGATCCGGCACACGGCGCAAATTTGCCTGTTGCTGCGCCAAGCGGGCTATGAGCCACCCGCCCTGGATTTATTGTTCTATCTGCCCAAGGTCTCTGCCTAAGGTCTAATCGACGGGCAGCATCACCCAGAGTTCCGGCCGCCCGCTGTTGCAATGCACCGCGCGGCTTAGGAAGCCCATGCACGGCCAGCTCAGGTACAAGGCATAGCGTGCCGCATTCCACGCGCCTTTCGCCCCCTTGGCCTTTTCGTAGGCATCCAAGCGGCTCTCAACACTTGGTACCGGATGGAAAATGGTTTCCACGCCGCGCGGACGCTTCGGTTCGTCGTCCTGCAATTGATCGATTTCCCGTACCACGGCTTCAAACTGTTGCCGGTCGTAACCGCTATTGCGCGCCGCTTGATCCAGTTCAAAAACACCCCAGCGACTAATGGTTGGCAGAATCAATAGCCCAACGAAGCTCCACAGCGTAAAGCCCAAGGCCGTGGTTAACAGCTCAGCAAGATTCGTTACGCCCGCGCCCGGCAAGTAAGAGCAAGCCCAAAAGCCGGAAAGGTTGAAAACCACCGCAACCAGCAAACCCCGCATACGGCTGCCTCGTGCCGCCCGGCGCCGCGCCATCTCTACTTCCAACACGTGCGCGGGCAACAAGCGCTGCCACAAGCTGGGCATCACAATCCGCTCGCGGCCCGGTAAGCCCGCCAATCCGCCAGCGAATCCCGCATCCATGCCGCCCAAATACAAAACTCCATTCTTGGTTTCCGGATAAAGCCCCGCTACCCAAACGGCCAAACGATCCTGCAACTCCACCATTAGCAACATCCAGGCCGCAATCGCAGCCAAGGCAGCGGCTCTCCCGCCCCATTGGCCTGCTTCCAGAATCACTACCGCGGAAGTCAACAACACCATTCCTTGAAACAGGATGGCCCGGATGTACTGTGCCGCCCACATGCTGAAGATCAAGCACTGGCGGGAAAAGTAGCAAGGCAACCAGTAGCCGCCGATGTAATCAATCGGCACATGCAGCAAGCTGTACGCCAAAACAATCAAGGCCAGTCCGGCGGCTTCTTCCGCCCAGTCTGTTCCCCACCCGTTGAATACGGCATAAGGCCAGGACCAAATTAGCCCCGCCAAGCAGAGCAGCACCATGACGCCCACCCCGCTGATCCCTAACCAAAGCCTTGCTCTTGCGTAAGTCATACTTGTTACTACTTCCCTTCATGTGATGAGCCGCGCGCTAATTGGTTTGTTTTTCTTGCCTTATGCCTATACGAATGGACAGGGCGGTAGCCTGCCTGAAATTCGGTCGGAAATTGTTCCCTTGGTTGAAATTAGCTCCGACCCCGGAACCCACCAGTACACCCTCACGCTGCCAGATCGCCTCCGCACGCGCCACTTCCACTTCGAAGTAGATCGCTCGGCCTGCAAAGGGGATCTTTTGGTGAACAATCAAAAGCTCGCCAGCGACGATGCCGACGAAATTTTTGCCTTCGATCGGGCCAATCGCATCCGCCTCGAAGGTTGTCTGGAACGCACACCTGCGCCCCTAAAGCTCACTGCCCACCCCAAAGTTCACATCGCCCAAGCCGAGGCCACCTTCCATTCCGCCGCGCAGGAACTCCGCCTGGAAATCCGTCTGCGCAACACCCAGGACAACTCCGCCACGGTTGTACTCGAAAGTCCAGAATTCCCAACCTGGGAGGCATCTTTCTTTCTGGGGCCGCAAACTTCTCAAACTCAGCGCCTTGTCTTGCGTCTAGTTAGATATAGAGAAACCATCACTCTCAAGTTGACGAAGTATGAGGAAGCCCTGGAACCGCCCTACCGGCACATCCAGGAACTACGCATTCCTCGTTGAAACGAATGTGCGCGTGATACGATGGAGGCAAACTTGCATACATTCCATTTTTCATAGCCGACGCGCAACCATTTGGGACCTCCCATCGTCCCATGGATAGCGCAAATTGTCGGACCGATGAAAAAGGGGAACCAAAAGTGAGTACGTCGACAATTGAACGCACGGAATCGGAAATCGCCGTGACACCTACTGAACAAAGCACCAAGCTGAACAATCCGGAAGATGAACTCGCAGCGGCGCTGGGCGGAGTGAAGGAAGAGTTTTTCCTCGTCTCCTTCATCCGCAACATCAAGGAGGCCATCAATCCTCCCAAGCTTCCTCCCCTGGAAGTGACGTCGAAGCCTGTGCCTGTGCGCGACATCTGGGGCCAAACAGCGGGCAACGAATCGAAATCCGCGCTGGGCTCAGTCATCATCCACTTGGTTGTGATTTCCCTGCTGCTTTTCCTGGGCACCAACAAAGCGGTTCAAGAAGTAGTGAAAAAGGAAGTTTCCCTCATCGCGCCCTTAACCGAATACCTGCCCGACATGCCCAAGAAGGCCAAGACCATGGGCGGTGGCGGTGGCGGTGGCGCTCGCGAAATTACTCCCCCGTCCAAGGGCAAGCTGCCCAAGCCGGCCCCCAAACAATTTGTTCCTCCGCAAATCGCCAAGGTGGAAGAGCCGAAGCTGGTGATGGAGCCCACCATCATTGCGCAAGCCGACGCTCCCCTCCCCAAATTGAACATGCCCGAAATGGGCGACCCCTTCGCGAAGATTCGCGCCGCTAGCCAAGGCTCCGGCTCGGGTAGCGGTTTTGGCTCCGGCAAGGGTGGCGGTGTGGGCTCTGGGTCTGGTGGCGGCTTCGGCCCCGGCAGTGGCGGCAATATGGGCGGCGGTGTTTACAGCGTTGGCGGCGGCGTCTCGGCGCCCGGCGTCCTTTTCAAAGTGGAACCGGAATACTCCGAAGAAGCCCGCAAAGCGAAGTTCCAAGGCACTGTGCTGCTCTCCATTGTGGTTGACCCCTCCGGCAAGGCCCGCGACATTCGCGTCCTGCGCCCCCTCGGCTTGGGCTTGGACGAAAAAGCGATTGAAGCCGTCAGCAAGTGGCGCTTTAAGCCTGGCATGAAGGACGGCGTTCCCGTTCCCGTCCGCGCCAGCGTGGAAGTAAACTTCCGCCTGCTCTAAATTCGCAATCTAATTTCGCAAGCTATCCAGCCAAATCCAGCGACAGTGGCAATTCCACCTGCGCGTTCGCGCCCGGAAACAGGAATTGCAACATTTGTGGCGCCCGCCGGGCCCAGGCCGCTTCCTCGTGTTGCCCGTGCGGATCTTCGTAATAGAAGAGATGCGACCCCGGCTTCCAGCCCTTATGCACCAACACATCCCGCAACAGGCGCACATCGCGTAAGGTTGTCCGCGGATTATTGCCCTCGCGCAGCCCCACATCCAGCCAGATCTTGCTACGCATCCGGTGCTCTGCGCTGACAATCTTCCGCAGAATCACACGGTAGTCCCACCACACCGACGGACTCATCACCGCTAAGCGGCCAAAGGTTTCGGGGTATTGCATGCCCAGGTAAATCGAAACCAATCCGCCCAACGAGCTGCCCCCTAGCCCCGTATGCCGCGCCGCTGCTTGCACGCGATACTGCTGCCGGATGAAGGGCAGAACCTCTTCCACCAACATCCGCCCATACAAAGCCGCCTGCCCGCCGTACGCATTCTCCGGGTCGCGCGAAGGCGTAAACTCATCAATCCGCCGGTCGCCTCCGTGGTTAATCCCCACCATCACCAGCGAGTGAATCTTTTTCTCCCCCACCAAACGGTCTGCCGTTTCCCCGAGCCGCCAATAGTTTCCCCGCACATAGGCCGTTTCGGGCCGGAAAACGTTTTGCCCGTCGTGGAAAAACATCACGGGAAAGTGCTGATCCGGATGCGTTTCGTAGTCGGGCGGCAAGTAAACCGTCAAATCGCGCTGGCCGGTCAAAATTCGGGAATAAAAATCGCCGCGATGATGCAGGCGGGCGGCTAGGGGCAAAGGCACTGTTTGATTATCCGTTTCGCTGGTTATCCGTTTCGCACGTTATCTATTTCACTCTGTCGCAACGACTGGGTTGTAATAAAAGTATGCCGTCTTTTCCGGTCGAAACTGCAAACGCCTCGTACTATGCCGTAGTGGAGCGGGGTCTTTTGCACAACCTACTGCCCCGCGTCAGCGAATTTTTGCCCGCCCGCCGGGGCAAGATCTTTGTCGTGACAACGGAAGACGTTTGGCGCCACCACGGCACAGCGTTTCGCGATGCAATGCGGCAGCAGCCCTTCGACGTCCTCTTTTTTCCCGGCGGCGAATCCCGCAAGCGGCTCGCCGAAGTAGAGGCCCTGGCCGAGCAAATGGTCGCCCTCGGCGCCGACCGCGCCAGCCTGGTTATCGGTTTTGGCGGTGGCATTGTTACCGACGTCGCCGGCTTTCTTGCTGCCATTTTCCTGCGGGGCGTGCCGGTGCTGCAGATTCCCACCACCCTGCTTGGCCAAGTAGACGCCGCCGTGGGCGGCAAAACGGGCGTAAATCTTGTTTCCGGCAAGAACCTCATCGGCTCTTTTCACCAGCCGCTCGCCGTTTTGATCGATCCCGATGTCTTGCGCACGCTTCCCGCCCGCGAATACCGCGCCGGGCTGTATGAAGTGCTGAAGTGTGGCGTCATCCGCAGCCAGCCCCTGTTCGAACGCATGGCCAAGGAAAGCGCCGCCATTTTGGCGCAAGAGCCCGCTTTGGTGGAAGAAATCATCGCCGAAAGCGTGCGCATCAAATGCGAAGTGGTCACCGCCGACGAGAAGGAAGGCGATCTACGTCGCATCCTCAACTTCGGCCACACTATTGGCCATGCGCTGGAAGCGGAAACCCAGTACCAACTCTTGCTGCACGGCGAAGCTGTTGCTTTTGGCATGAAGGCCGCCACGCAACTGGCCCACCTTACCGGCCACCTCGCTGCCGGACCCTGCCAGGAGATTCTCCAAGCCATCGACGCCTACGGCGAAATCCCCCCCCTTGCGGGCATCACCGCCGACTCTCTGCTGGCCCGGCTCTCCGCGGACAAGAAAACGCTGCACGGAAAAGTGCACTTCGTGCTCCCGGTCCGCATCGGGGAAGTAGTGATTCAATCCGGCATCGATTCTTCGCTCATTCGGGAGGCAACCGATTTCGCCTTGGGAGCGGTGCGCGCCTAGTGGCCGTCTCCGGCACCAAACCGCGCCCGGACTTGGACGAGCGCTCCGCCAGCCTTTGGGTACGCGACATGTTCTCCCGCGTGGCCCCGCGCTACGATCTGCTAAATGGGGTGCTCAGCTTCCAAACGGATCGCGTTTGGCGCTGGCGTACGGCCCGCCGTTTGCGTCCCTTCCTGCACCGGGATGCCCTAGTCCTCGACCTTTGCTGCGGCACCGGCGACCTCCTGCGCGCGCTCGAATCCGCCGGCCAGGCGCGCATCGTTGGCGCGGATTTCTGTCACCCCATGCTCATCCGCACAGCAGAAAAAAGCCAAGCGCCCCTGCTCGAAGCCGACGGTCTCCAACTCCCCCTGGCCGATAGCCGCTTCGACCTGGTCACCGTAGCTTTCGGCCTCCGCAATTTTGCGAACTACCCGCGCGGCATCGCGGAAATCTATCGGGTTTTGAAGCCCGGTGGACGCGTCGCGATTTTGGAATTCACCACCCCGCCTTACGCCGCCACGCGCGCCTTTATGGGCTTCTGGAACCGCTGGGTCACCGCTCCTTTGGGCCGCCTAATCTCCGGCCAGGGCGATGCCTACTCCTATTTGCCCGAAAGCGTGGCCCGCTTCCCCGATGCTCCCCTGCTGGCCCAGCTGCTGCGGCAGGCCGGTTTCTCCTCCGTCGAATTCACTTACTTCGATGCGGGCATTGTTGCGCTGCACTTGGCAGTGAAGCCCATTTTGCCTCCGCCCCCCACTCAGTTTGCGGTTGGATAAAAAGCAAAGGCCACAGCCGCCAGCAAACAAATAACCGCCGCCGCGTGGTTCCAGCGCAAGCGCTCCCCCATGTAGAAGTACGCAAATCCCACAAACACCGCCAGCGTAATCACCTCCTGCAGCAACTTGAGTTGGTAGGCCGAAAACCGGCCGTAGCCCAGTCGGTTGGCGGGCACTTGCAAACAGTACTCTCCCAGGGCAATCAACCAGCTGACACCAATGGCGGTGTAGATCGGTGCCGTCCGGTACTTCAAGTGGCCATACCAGGCAAACGTCATGAATACATTCGAAGCAATCAAGAGCAGTATCGTGGACATTCACTCCGCAGTATGCCAAATGATATTCTCACGGCGATGCCTTTTCTTCTCTTCCTGCTGTGCGGCGCCCTCCTTGGCCAAACGCCGTTCACCCCTCCCGCCGGTGTCTCTTATTTCCCAAACCTCGAATACTCCAACGTCGGGCAAAAGGTGGAGCTCGATCTCTTTCGCCCCGCCAACTCCACCGGCCCCCTTCCCGCCGTGCTCTTCGTCCACGGCGGAGGCTTTCGCCGCGGCACCCGGGAAGGCTACCGCGCTCTTGCCGCAAAACTCGCCGCCCGCGGCTACGTCACGGCCACGGCCAGTTATCGCCTCGCTCCCCGCCACCAATTTCCCGCCGCCGTGGAAGACGCCAAGGCCGCCGTCCGTTTCCTGCGTGGCAACTCCGAAAAATATGGCATCGACCCCGCCCGCATTGGCGCCTGGGGTGGTTCTGCGGGCGGACACCTTGTGCTCATGCTGGGCCTCACCCACGGCGTGGCCGAGTTTGAAGGCACCGGCCCCAACCGTCAGTTCTCCAGCCAAGTCCAAGCCGTTGTGAACTACTATGGCCCCACAGATTTTACTCAGTCCTACTCCAAATCCGTCGACGCGGCCGAAGTCCTGCCGCTCTGGCTGGGCGGCCACCTCGACACCCAGCGCAAGTACCACCAAAAGGCCAGCCCTATCCATTGGGTGAATCCGCTGGCCGCGCCCACCCTTAGCCTGCATGGCACCCGCGATACCTTTGTTGCTTACGAGCACTCCGTCGCGCTCACGGGGCGATTGCTGGACGCCGGCGTCGACGCCGAACTCGTCACGTTTTCCGGCGCCGGCCATGGCTTCAAAGGCGATGATGCGCAGCGTGCCGAAGCCGCCGCTTTTGCCTTCCTCGACAAGCAACTCAAGCCCGCTCCCGCTCCCCATCAGATTCTGATCTCCGACCACGGTCCTCAAGGCGAAATCGTGGCCATGGATTGGCCCTCCGGCAAGATCCATTGGACCTACCCCAACGGCCGCGGCCACGACGTGCAGGCCCTGCCCAACGGCCACACGCTTTTCACCGTCGCCCCGCGCAAATGCGTTGTGGAACTGGACGCCAAGCAGGCCGAAACCTGGACCTTCTGCGAGGGCCTTGAACATCCCTTAAGCGCCCAGCGCCTGGCCAACGGCAACACTCTCATTGGCGATGCCCGCCTAGGCAAGCTCCTCGAGGTGTCGCCTGACAAGAAAGTAGTTTGGCAATACCAGGCCGCCCACCTCGCCAACATGCGCATGCGCAACTCCCGCCGCACGCCCACCGGCACCACTTTGGTGGCGGAGGAAGCCATTGCCGCCATCCACGAAGTGGATTCCAACGGCAAAGTTGTTTGGACGTGGCAAGCCCCCAACGGCCCCAATCGCCGCGCCTACCAGGCCCTCCGCCTTCCCAACGGAAACACCATCGTCAGCCTGAACGACCCCGGCGAAGTGGTTGAGGTGAATCCCGCTGGTCAAATCGTTCGCTCCATCGCCGGCAAAGACATGCGCATCCAGTTTGGCTGGGCTTCCGGCATCGCACTGTTTCCGAATGGCAATTTACTAATCTCAGACTACACTGGCCGCCGCATCGTCGAAATAGACCCCAAAGACAACCAGGTCAATGAGTTACGCCTCGGCCCCCGCACCGTGGCGAGCTTGGATGTTGTGCGGTAGGGGCGCGATAATGGATGCATGCTGAAAAGAGTGAATGTCCGGTTCACGGAAGAGCAAATCCGCGCCCTTCGTCTCGTTTCGGCCTCCACTGGCCAATCCACCTCGGAGCTCGTCCGACAGTCGGTGGATCGTATGTTCGCGTCAAAGCCAAGCGGCGAAGCCGACTCCCGCTGGCAGGAGGCCCGCAGTCTATCTGGCGCATTCGCCTGCGAACCTACAGATGTCGCCATCAATCACGACAAGTACTTGGCTGAGTACTTCGCGTGAACGCAGTCTTTGTTGATACATCGGCGCTCTATGCTTTAGTCGATACGGCCGATTCCTGTCACTCCTTGGCTAAGCAGGCTTGGCACGATCTCACTGATCAACGGTAACCGCTCGTAACTACGAACTACGTTGTTGTGGAGGCCATGGCTCTCCTCCAAAAGCGCCTGCTTAGCTTCGGTGACTGCCACAGCTTCGTCGCCATGCGTCAACACCGCCTCACCCACGCTTTCGCCTTTGACGTCCACTTCGCCGAACAAGGTTTTACTCTTCTCCCAACGCCTCCCAACCTTCGCTAAACTCGCTTCATCATGCTTCCTACGCTCTTGCTCGCCCTTGCGGCTCTCGACGTCCAGGTCACCCTCCCTGCCTCCCAATCTTCTACTCCCCTCGATGGCCGCCTGCTCATCCTTTTTTCCACGGATCCATCCGCCGAACCCCGCTTCCAAATCAACGATTCCCCCCGGACGCAAATCGTTTTCGGTGCCGACGTCGAAAACTTCCGCCCCGGCTCCACGCACACCGTCTCCGCCGAAGCCTACGGCTACCCCATCACCCGCCTTGCCAACCTTCCCCCCGGCGAATATCACGTCCAGGTCCTGCTCGATATCTACGAAACTTTCCGCCGCTCCGACGGCCACACCGTTAAGCTCCCCATGGACCGCGGCGAAGGCCGCCAGTGGAACCGCGCGCCCGGCAATCTTTACTCCAAACCCGCCAAGATCAACGTCCAGCCCCACCAGCCCCTCAAGCTTGCGCTCACCGAAAAAATCCCCGAAATCAAGCCTCCCGCCGACACCCCCTACATCAAACACATCCGCATCCAGTCCGAACGCCTCACCAAATTCTGGGGCCGCCCCATGTATCTCGGCGCGCACGTCCTCCTCCCACATGGCTTCGACCAACACCCCAACGCCCGCTATCCCCTCATGCTTTTCCACGGCCACTTCCCCGCCGACTTCGGCGATTTCCGCCCCGAGCCTCCTGACCCCAACCTAAAGCCGGACTACAGCGAGCGTTTCAAACTTTCCGGCTATAACCGCATCGTCCAGCAGGAAGCTCACGCCTTCTTCCAAAAGTGGACCAGCAAAGATTTCCCCCGCTTCCTCGCCGTGGAAATCCAACACGCCAACCCTTACTACGACGATTCCTACGCTGTGAATTCCGCCAACCTCGGCCCTTATGGCGACGCCATCATGTACGAACTCCTCCCCGAAATTGAACGCCGTTTCCGCGGCGTCGGCGAAGGTTGGGCCCGCTTCACCTATGGCGGCTCCACGGGAGGCTGGGAAGCTCTCGCGGCCCAAATCTTTTACCCCGCCGAGTTCAACGGCGCCTTCGGTGCCTGCCCGGACCCCATCGATTTTCGCGCCTACACCACCATCAACCTCTACGAAGACAAAAACGCCTACTTCACCGAAGGCCCCCACCAGCGCCTCCCTCGCCCCGGCAAGCGCGATTACCTTGGCCACGTCTCCGCCACCGTCCAATCCATGAACCAGATGGAACTCGCCCTTGGCTCCAAGTCCCGCTCCGGACAGCAGTTCGATATTTGGGAAGCCGTGTATTCTCCCGTCGGCCCCGACGGCTACCCCGCGCGCATCTTCGACAAAGTCACTGGCGTCATCAACCCCGCCGTCGCCGCGTACTGGCGCGACAACTACGACCTCCGCCACATCCTCCAGCGCGATTGGTCCAAACTCGGCCCCCAACTCCAGGGCAAACTCCACATCTACTGCGGCGACATGGACAACTACTACCTCAACAACGCTGTCTACCTCACCGAAGCCTTCCTCAAGCAAACCCAAAATCCCGCCTACGGTGGCGAAGTCACTTATGGCGACCGCGCTGAGCACTGCTGGAACGGCGACCCCAATCTCCCCAACCACATCACGCGCCTCCGCTACAACACGATGTATCTCGACAAGATCCTGAAGCGCATCGAAGCCAACCATCCTCCCGGCGCCGACCTCAAGTCCTGGCGTCACTAATCTCCATCCGATGCAAGCCATCCAAGGCATTCTCTTTGCCGTTGCCTTTCTTTCTCTGCTCGCCACTCTTCTTGGCGCCTACAACCTCCGCCGCCGTTGCGCCCAGGACTCCTGGCCCACCCTCCCCGCCACGGTCGCGGAACACCAATGCTGGGAAGCCTCCGACGACTTTCCGACCGGCTCCCACATCGCTGTGATCTATCTCACGTACCAATGGGATGGCCAGTCCTACCGCCACGGCAAGCTACACGCCGCGCAGCAAGTCTTCCCCTCCCGCGCCCTTGCCGAGGCCCATCTCGCGGCTCATCCGTTTGGCGAACGCCACACGCTCCGCGTCAACCCCCACAAACCCTCCGACGCCATCGTCCACCCCATTGATCCAGGCCCCGCCAGCTACCTCCACCGCTACGGGCTTGCCACCTTCATCGCCTCGTCTTTGGCCCTTCTCGCGACGTTTTTTCTTTTCTGAGTTTTCCCGGCCAAACAACGCGATACGATCAGGGCCATGCGCTACGCCCTTCTGCTCCTCACCGCCACCCTCGCCGCGAAGAAGCCCCCCTTCCCACTCCGCCCAACTTTCTTTCTATTTTCCCCTCAACCACTTAGCCCTCACCCCCGCCCAATCCCTTCCCCCGCCGTGCCATAACCCAAGCATGAGTACCCCCCAACAAGTCTTAGCCAATCAGGCCAACGCCCAACTTTCCACCGGACCCCGCACCCCCCTCGGCAAACAAAAATCCGCCCAAAATTCCACCTCCCACGGCCTCACCGCCACCACGCCGGACTCCCTCGCCGAAGCCAACCAAGCCGAATTCCTCGCCCTCGCCGCCCGCCTCCGCGCCCAACTGAAGCCCCACGGCCCCGCCGAAGAAGAAATCTTCGCCGCCTACGCC
>JANRIK010000035.1:0-74621 GCA_033765085.1 Bryobacter sp.
ATGGACATCCAGACCTACGTACAGTATCTTTTTCATAGACCAACTCCTTGTCCTTTGCGGCTCTGCGCCGCTTTTGGTTTTCCTAACCCGTCAGCGTAACCCGCGTCTCCGGTCAGGGGTTGGTCGTTTCATCTTGACTAAACGCGGATTGCATCATTAACGAAAAGGCCAGGCCTACGGGCTTGGCCTTTTCTATTTCCACGCGGCAAGTTTAGGATTGAAAGATGAGAACTGCCCGTGCTGCGGTGATGCCCGCGTTTCAGAGTGACCTGGAGATCCGTGAATATCCCCTAAACGATTCGCTTGCTCCCGGTGAAGCCCTGGTGCGTGTGACGATGGCCGGTATCTGCGGCACCGATGTTCATTTGTGGAAAGGTGAATTGCCCATTCCCACTCCCGTCATCCTTGGGCACGAAACGGTGGGCGTAATCGAGGCGATGGGCGAGGGCCTGGAACAAGACTGGGTAGGCAGCCCACTGGCTCCGGGCGACCGTATCACCTGGGCCAGCAGCATAACGTGCGGCGAATGTTACTACTGCAGGCACAAGCGCGTCCCCACGCGGTGCCTAGCGCGCAAGGCCTACGGCATCAGTTACGATTCCAGCGAAGCCCCGCATTTTCGGGGCGGTTACGCCGAGTGGATTCTGCTGCGCAAAGGAAGCTCGATCTTCCGTCTGCCGCCCGACCTTTCCACCGAGGCCGTCGTGGGCGCGGGTTGCGCGTTGAATACGGCAATCCAAGGATTGGAACGCATTGGGCTAAGCCCTGGTGAGAGTGTCGTCATTCAGGGAGCAGGACCCGTTGGTTTGGCGGCACTCGCCGTGGCACTTGAACACGGCGCCCATCCGGTCGTAGTTGTGGGCGGCCCCGCGCATCGCCTAGAGCGTGCCCTAGAAATGGGAGCAAGCGCTATCGTTGACCTACAGGCATACCCCACGCCCCAAGCGCGATTAGAAGAGATTCATCGCCTGGTAGGCCCCTACGGTGCGGATGTAGTGGTGGAATGCGTGGGCCACCCTGCCGCAGTGCCCGAGGGATTGGAAATGCCGCGCGATGGGGGAAGATACTTGGTTTTGGGGCAATACGCCAATGCGGGCAATGTTGCATTCAACCCGCATGTCATTACTCGCAAGCAGTTGGACGTTAAAGGGAGCTGGGCCTTTGAACCACGGCACGTACATGCAGCATTGTCTATGTTGCAGCGCAAGGATTGGGGCAAGCATTTTGCAGCCCAGATCTCGCATCGTTTCCCCTTGGATGCGGCAAACGAAGCACTGCAAACCGTGACAAGGCTGGAGGCCGGCAAGGCAGTTATCGAGCCGTAAAAGAAAACGGCCCGTCATGGTGACGGGCCGCTGATTCTTCCAAAGGATGAAGATTTAGTTGGATTCTACAACTACACCTTTGTTCTTCTTTTCTAAGCGCTCAGCCTTGATGCGCTTTGCTTCAAGAGCCTTTTGCACCCAGTTATCTGCCGTGGCGATGTCCTTTTTGTAATCATCCGGATTATCTGCCAAATCGGCTCTTTCGCGGATCAGCAGGTTAAGGTAAGCCATTGCATCATCGTATTCTTTGTCGATGGTCACGGCCCGATCCAGGTGGCCGATGCCTTCGGTTACCAAAGAAGCGTATTGCGTCTTTAGTTCTTCGCGGATCTTCTTATCTTTGATGGGGCCAGGGTCTTCCTGCTTCATCCCAGCTTTTTCACGAGCCTGTTTATATTGCGGATACCACTTAGACCAGGCAATAACGCCGAGACTGTAATGAGCCTTGGAATTTTCCGGATCCACTTCGATGAGTTTGCTGTACCAGGTCTTAGCCTCGTCCATCATCTTCAATTTGTCTTCCAGCGTGACGAAGGAATTCGCCATGTTGTAGCGCATGGAAGCAATAGATTCAATGGCCAGCTTATTCTTTGGATCTTTGGCGAGAACCTTATTGAATTCGTCTTCCGCCTTTTGAGCCATGGCTTTGTTTTCCGGCGAGTCCGCGCCTGGAATCCACTGGCTCATGTAGGAAGTTGCGAGATAAAGGCGCGCAACTTCAAACTCCGAATCGTAGCTGATAGCTTCTTGGAACTTTTGTGCAGCTTCGTCATATTTCGTGGCCTTGTAAGCTTGCACGCCCTTGTTCAGAGCGTCGCGGGCCTTGAGCTTTTCGCAGCCGCTGGCAAATGCCAGCAAGCCGATAGTTACGAGGGCGGTGGCGAAAACGCGACCGTGTTGTCGGAAAAAATTTGCCATGTCTGAGTTTCCTTCCCGAAGAAAAGCGGGCTAATTGCCCTCTTCTACCTTCTTCGTCATCAGCCCAACCTGATCGATTCCAACGCCTTTGGCAACGTCAATCACCTTTGCCACATCCTGATACTCCAAGCCCGGATCACCCTTGACGAAGCAAACACGCTCCGCGCGGGTTTTGAAAATGTCTTCGAGGCGCTTGCCGAGGTTTTCGAACAATACGTCCTCTTGGTTGATTTTCATCTTCTTGTCGGCTTCGACAATAATCACCACGGTGCGGTCCTGGTCAGGAGGCGGCGGGGGCTGATTCGGAGGCGGCGGTTGGGGAACGCGGGCCTCCAACCCCTTCGGCGTCAAAGGGGTGATAACCATGAAAATGATGATCAGCACAAGAAGTACGTCGATCATGGGCGTCATGTTGATGTCGGCGTTCAGGCCCGACTTGCCGCCTACTGCCATTGACATAGTGCAATCTCCTTGAAAAAGTCCTTAAATCTTTGGTCTTTTGTCTTTGCTGGAAACTAGTTTCCAGCCGGTGGGGCGGCGGCTTGGTCTTTGTTTTCGATGCCTTCCACCAGCAGACCCAACTCTTCCACGCCGGCATTCCGGATTTCATCAACTACCGTCACAACGCGTTCGTATTGAGCACGACGGTCCGCAGCAATGTAAATCACCTTCTCCGGCTTATTGGTAAGCATGTCCTTGATCTTTGTCGGCATTTGGTCCGGCGACATCCTGGTGGTGCCCAAATAGGTGTCTCCCGAGCGCGTGACGCTGATTAAGATCGCGTCCTCTTTGTCAGCATCCTTCATGGAAATGGAATACTTACTCTTCACCTTGTCCACCGTTACACCCTTTTGCAGCATTGGCGTGATGACCATGAAGATGATCAGCAGGACAAGCATTACGTCCACCATGGGGGTGACGTTGATATCCGATACGGGCGGTGGGGGAATCTTTCTTCTTGCCATAACTTCCTTCTTTCTGCTTCCCCGGTTTTGTCCCCGTCCAACTGGGAACCGCTACAGGATGGAAATCCTATTTGTAGCGGCGCCCAGAGGACAAAACTCGTGGATTCGATTCTATGGTTGGTTTGGCAGAACTAGGCCTTGCGGGCCCCTTGACTGCGCTTAATGAAGTAGTCAACCAATTCGGAGCTGGAGTTGTTCATTTCAATACCGAACGCTTCCAACTTGTTGGTGAAGTAGTTGAACATCATAACGGCAGGAATAGCCACGAACAGACCGAAGGCCGTGGTGACAAGAGCTTCCGAAATACCACCGGCAACGGCGCCAAGACCGGCCGATTTTTCGCTGGCGATACCCTTAAACGCGTTGATAATACCGACCGTCGTACCGAACAGACCAACGAAGGGAGCCGTGGAACCAATGGTGGCAAGAGAAGAAACGCCGCGCTTCAATTCGGAGTTCACAATGGCTTCCGCGCGTTCCAGAGCGCGCTGCGAAGCTTCGATGCTTTCGCCGCTTACTTCGCCGCTGCCCGCACTGGCCTTGAATTCGTGTAAACCGGCTACAACAACTTTGGCTAAGTGCGACTTCTTGTAGCGGTCAGCGATTTTGATGGCTTCGTCCAGCTTGCTTTCGCGAAGAGCGCCCGCAACAGCAGGAGCGAATTGACGGCTTTGGGTCTTGGCTGCATTGTACGCAATCAGGCGGTCAATCATGACGCCGATGGACCATGCAGACATAATGAAGAGGATGATGACGACGGCCTTAGCCAGGAAGCCCATTTGGTCCCACATCGTCATGAGGTCGAATCCGACTTCTTGAAGCAACAAGAAGCCCATGGATTGCATAGAGATAAGCATGCAATTTTCTCCTACGAGTTAGTTTATTTTTGGGGTTGATCGATCGAAACAAACTGTGGTCTGGCAATACCAGACCACAATGCCTTATTGACTCAATGTGAAGTTCACTTCAATCGTAGTGATAACTTCAACGGGTTCGCCGTTCAGCAAGGTGGGCTGATAAACCCACTGCTTCACAGCATTTTGAGCGGAGGCAACCAAGAGAGGGTGCCCGCTGACGAGAGTCAAATCTTGAATAGTGCCGTTCTTGGCAATGATGGCGTTGAATACCACGCGGCCGGAGATGCGGGCTTGGCGCGCCAAGGGAGGATAAGCAGGACGGGGTTGGCGGATGAGCTTCGCGCTCTGCACGTTACCACCCACGCGAATAGGCGCTGCAGGCGGTTTGGGCTTCGGAGCCGGCGGGGGCGGAGGCGGAGGCGCAGCATTGGGAATGGCTCCCACAATGCCACCGATCACGCCACTAGGAACGCCACCCGGCACACCACCGGGAACGCCGCCACTGACACCCGTTGTCGGCGGCAAGTCTTCTTCCGAGATCATCGCCACTTCTTTCGGAATGGTCTTAGGCGCCACCAGGCGATTGGCGTCGAACTGACGCGGAATCACCTTCTGCACTTTTACCTGTTGAACAGGAGCGGGCGGCGGCGGAGGCGGAGGAGGAGGCGGGGGCGCCACCAATGAGCTGCTCAAAGCAGAAACGCTCAAATCTTGATAAAAGATCAGCGGAATTATGACCAGCACCACCACCAGCACGGCTTGCACAATAAACGAGATCAGCACCGAACTCGCTTTGCGTGTGGAGTTTCCTTCTTGAATCAAACTTTGCTCAAACATCCCTGCAGTCCTTTCCCGCTTTGGCCTTGGGACGGTAAGCCCGTCCACAATTCCGTGCGGTGTTTGTTATGTCTTTGCTACAGCCTTGCGAGCTGTAGACTTTCCTTCAGCCGATTTCGCTCCGGAAGAGGGTCCACCCTGCGCGGCGCTCCGTTCCTGCCAATAGACCAAGATAGGGCTCGCGATGAAGATCGACGAATAAGTACCAACAATAATGCCAACTACGAGTGCGAACGCGAAGCCATTCAACACTGGCCCGCCGAAGAGCAGCAGCGCCAGAGCAGTCAAGAACGTTAAGCCAGAGGTCATGATCGTGCGGCTAAGCGTTTCATTGATGCTCCGGTTTACTAGTTCTCTCATGTTGCCTTTCCGGCCACGTTGCAAATTTTCACGAATTCGGTCAAAGACCACAATCGTGTCGTTCATCGAATAACCAACCAATGTAAGGATCGCCGCGACCACTGTCAAGGAAATCTCTTTATCGAAGAGAGAAAAAAGTCCTAGCGTGATAATGGTGTCGTGGAATACGGCAAGCACGGCCGCAAACCCGTAGACAAACTCAAAACGAAGGCCTATGTATATCAACATTCCCCCTAGCGCGTAAAGGGTTGCGAGCAAGGCTTTTGTACGAAGCTCAGCGCCGACCTTCGGGCCCACCACCTCGGTGTTGCGGACTTGAAACTTTCCGGGCACAAATTGCTCTTTGAGCACCTTGAGAATGGGGTCCGTCATGCCAGTGACTTGCTTCAAATCGTCGAGGTTGCTCACAATGCCACCACGCGTTTTGTCACGGAACTCTGCCAAGGCACCGGCCAACGCGCGAAGGTCTGCATCATCGATGAACACTCCTCCTTGCTGTAGGGGGATCTGCAAACGCTGGTAGATCACCTCAGAGGAGCTGCGAGCAAACTCGGTTTTGCCAGCTCCAGACCCGAACATTTCCACCAACGTGTCCTCAATGGTTTGCCGCGTGGATTGCAAGGCCCGATCATCCTTCAACTCGGTTTGGATCATCAACTCGTTGCTACCTTGCACGGCCACTACCGACACTTCCCCGCTCACTTTCTTTCCCAAAGCCGACCGGATAGCTTCCTGGCTGGGCATTTCGGCGAAGCGCACATAAAGCAATGTTCCGCCTTGGAAATCGATTCCGTAGCGGGGCCCGCCTCTCAAAACCAAGCTGCCAATTCCGATTGCAAGCAACACAATCGAAAGAATGATGAAGGGCGTTTTCTTGCCCAAAAAATCGAAATTTGCGTTACGAAAAAGCTCCATGCTGTTGTTCAGCCAGTGCCTTACTCAGATCTGACACCGGGTGATCCTTTCTAGTTCCCGCCGGAGCGTAGAATCTCCCGCTCAACGGCTAAAATTCAAATTGGTTGCCCTAAATGCTTAGGGTGGTCTGCTTGCGGTCGCTGCTGAGGTGCCAATCGAAGATGACCTTCGAGACGTACACGGCAGTGAACACGTTGGCGATCAAACCGATGATCAGGGTCACGGCAAAGCCACGAACATTCGTGGTGCCAAAGATAAACAAGAATGCACTCGAAACCACAGCCGTAACGTGGGTGTCGATGATGGTGAGGAAGGCGCGGTCAAAGCCCGCATCCACGGCGGCGCGCACCGTTTTTCCAGTACGCAGTTCTTCCCGGATCCGCTCGAAGATCAGCACGTTGGAGTCCACCGCCATACCGATGGTGAGTACGATGCCGGCAATGCCAGGCAGCGTAAGCGTAGCGCCAAACCAAGCCAGGAACGCCACCAGAATGATGGCGTTCAGGATTAGAGCAATGGTGGCGTTCACGCCGCTAGCCTTGTAATAGACCAGCATCACGAGCACCACGGCCAGCAAGCCCGCCACACCGCTCCAAAGTCCTTGGCGAATGGAATCCGCGCCCAAGCTGGGCCCAACGGTCCGCTCTTCCAAATAAACAATGCTGGCCGGCAAGGAACCGGCCCGCAGTACGAGCGACAAGTCGTTGGCCTCTTGTTGGCTGGCCGCGCCCGTGATTTGACCGTTGTCGGAAATCTTGGCTTGAATCGTTGGCGCGCTACGCACGGCATTGTCCAGCACAATCGCCAAGCGCTTGCCGATGTTTGCTTCGGTAAAGCGTTCAAACTTGCGGGCGGCATCCTGGCTTAGAACGAAGGTTGTCACCCACTGGCCGTTCATTGAGTCCTGCGAAGGCCGCGAGTCTTTCAAATCGCGTCCGGTGACAACGGGGGAGCGCTTCAGCACCCAAAAGCTATCCTGCGCACCCAAGCCACGCACTACTTTTGTCCCCGGAGGCAAAATGCCGTTGTAGTTATTGAGAACCATTTCCCGCGAAGCGAAGGGCCCATCCTGCACTTCGTACAGTTCCAAGAGCGCGGCCGTCTGCAGAATCTGCTTGATGCGCGCGGGGTCATCCACGCCGGGCATCTGTACGAGAATTTCCGGTTCGGTTTCTGCGGCACCGCGCTGTTGCACGGTGGCTTCGGCAAGGCCCAACCCGTCAATGCGGCTTTCGATCGTCCGAATCGCCGTCGCGACCGTCTTCTTGCGGAATTCCAGAGCCGCTGAGGGCTTCATGGTCAGCCGGTAGTCGGTGGAATTTACGCCGCTCAGGCTCCAATCCGGAAAACGCTCGGTGACGACAGAACGGAAGTCGCTTGTCTTGGCCAGGGGAATCCCCTTGGCGTCAATCTGAATTTTCGAAGCGTCTTCGATCGTCGTGGGGTCGTTGCGCTCGAAGCTCGTGTATTCAATACCACGATCCTGCAACAGGGTCTTCATCTGGTCCATTGCCTGGTCGGCTTCGGCTTTGAAGGCATCTTGCACCTGCACTTGCAGCACCAGTTGGCTGCCGCCCTTCAGGTCCAAACCTAGGCGGATATTCTTGTTGAAGTTGTCCACCAATTCCTTCTGGCTGGTGGGCAAGCCGATAATGCTGTACAAGCAAATGAGCGTGACGCCAACAATCGATCCGAATTTAATCCAAAGACTTCTATCCATAACAAACCTTTCCGTACCAGGCACAATCCGGCCCCCGCAGGCGCCAAAGGCCCATTCTTAAGCTGTTTTTGCTGCTTCCGTGCTTTCCTGATTTACCTTGACGGCGACACTCTGGCGCGCAAAGCGAAGTTTCACACCGTCCGGCTTGATCCGCAAAACGATGGTGTCGTCATCCGGATTCATTGCGAAAATTGTCCCCACAATTCCCCCATTGGTCACCACCTCGTCGCCGCTTTTCAAGCTGGCAAGCATTTCCTGGGTCTTCTTGCGCTGCCTTTGCTGCGGCAAGATGATCAGGAAGTACATGATGGCGAACATGGCGACCGGCAGGATGAGCGTAAACGCGGAATTGCCGGAGGCCTGCAAAATGAGTGCGGGCACAGTCATGGGGTTGTGGTTATCTGGAGTCCAAAAAAGATTCTACAAGCTTTCGGCGGCTAAATCCCGGTTGGAGTACTGGGAACGAAAACCTGCCAGGAATTGTGGAAATCGTCCTTCTAGGATACTCTCTCGCATCCGGCGCATGATTTCAAGATAATGCGTCAGGTTGTGCAGAGTGGCCAGCGTCCCAAAGAGCATTTCTTCGGCAAGGAACAAATGGCGAAGATAGGCGCGAGAAAAATTCCGGCAAGCGTAACAGGGGCAATTCTCGTCCAGCGGCGCGGGGTCCTCTTTGTAGCGCGCGTTCTTAATGATCAAGCGCCCCCCAGGAATGAACAAGCAGCCATTGCGCGCATTGCGCGAGGGCATCACGCAATCCATCATGTCCACCCCTCGGGCGACGTACTCGGGAAGCTCCTCGGGCAAGCCCACGCCCATGACGTAGCGCGGCTTGGCCGCAGGCAACAACGGCGCCGTAACTTCAACCATGGCCAGGCTTTCCGGGCGCGGCTCCCCCACGCTTAACCCGCCAATAGCGTAACCGTGGGCGTCCAAGGCCAGTAGTTCTTCCAGGCAAATGCGGCGAAGTTCGGCAAAAGTGCCGCCTTGGACGATGGGGAACAAAGCGTTGGTGGCTAGCCGGTCCCCTCGTTCCTGGCGATAGTGCGCGAACGCGCGCTTCGCCCAGCGTACTGTGAGTTCCATACTTTGCTTGGTGCGTTCATACTTGGCGGGATATTCGGTACACTCGTCCAGCACCATCATGATGTCGGAGCCCAAGGCCAATTGCACATCCACCGTGCTTTCCGGCGTGAACAAATGGCGGCTCCCATCCAGGTGGCTTTGGAACTCCACCCCGTTTTCGCTAATTTTTCGCAAACTGCTCAAACTGAAAACTTGAAAGCCACCGCTATCGGTAAGGATGGGCCGCGGCCATTGCATGAATCCGTGAAGACCACCAAGGCTCTTTACTGTCTCATGCCCGGGCCGCAGATAGAGGTGGTAGGTATTCGCGAGAATAATAGGAGCATTTACGTCTTCTTCGAGTTGCCGCGGCGTCAGGCTTTTTACGGTTGCCTGCGTGCCCACGGGCATAAAGATTGGGGTGGGTACAGGACCATGGGGTGTTTGCAAAATACCCGCCCGGGCACCAGTATGGGGGCAGGTGGCTTCTACTGCAAAAGCAAAGTTTGGCGTCAAACTCTCAGTTTAAGTGCTAGCGTTCGGGTATGCGCGGTATCGGGCGGCTGGAGTACTTGGCGTGGGGACTAAGCCTTGGTCTGCTAAAGGCGGCGACCGATTACATTGTGGCCCAGGTAATGGGCGTGCAATTTTCGATCTGGACCTTTTGGTTTCCCTATTTCACCAGTTCCCGGCAATTGCCCGTTGTCGATCGATCGGCCGCACTGGCATTGGCCGCTGCCGCGATACCCTACATACTCCTTGGCGTTGCCTTCACCTGGGCTCGCTTGCGACGGCTACGCTGGCCGCTGGCCTACTGCCTTCTGTTTTTTCTGCCAATCGTGAATCTACTTTTCTTCCTTGTCGTAGCCTTGAAGGCGGACCCACCCCAAGAACGGGAAGCAATTCCGCCCGAGGCGCTGCAGGAAAAACCCCACGGCCGCTCGGCTGCGGTGAGTGTTTGGATTTCTGCCGCCATTACGGCAGCGGGCGGAGCGCTCACTTTGCCGCTTTGTTTGCTCGGTTTGCAGAGCTACGGGTGGGGCGTTTTCTTCCTGGTTCCTTTTGCTATGGGAATGATGGGGGGAATCCTTGCCCAAAGCCTCTCGCGGGAGCCCCTCGAAGCCGGGCATGCGGTAAGCGCTGCCCTTCTCGGGCAATTGCTGGCTGGCCTTACGCTTGTCGCCTTTGCCGTAGAAGGCATTGTTTGCCTCGCAATGGCGTTTCCTTTGGCGGCAATCCTGGGCATTGCCGGCGCGCTGCTCGGACATTATGCGCTGCGCCCCTCCTCAATGGGATCCTTCCGGGGTACGGCATCCACGCTGCTGCTCTTGCTCGCATCTCCGCTGTTGGCGGGTGTGGAGAAAGTCTCCCACGGTGCGGAGCTGGTTTACCGGGTGGATAGCTTTGTTGAGATTGAAGCCGCACCGGAAGCCGTTTGGCCCATTGTGATTGCCTTTCCGGAAATTCGAACGCCGCCCGGACTGCTATTCCGCGCAGGCATTGCCTATCCTCTACGTGCACGCATCGCTGGCCACGGTGTTGGCGCGGTTCGCTATTGCGAATTTTCGACCGGACCCTTTGTGGAACCCATCACCGTGTGGGATGCTCCTCGCCGCCTCGCCTTCACGGTCAGCAAAAATCCTTCCCCTATGCGGGAGTTGAGTTGGACCCACATTCATCCGCCGCACCTCGAAAATTTTCTCGTCAGCCGCCAAGGGGAATTCCGCTTGGAACCACTTCCAGGCGGCGGAACGCGGCTGCACGGCAGCACCTGGTATTCACACGGATTGCAGCCTGCTGCTTATTGGCGGATTTGGAGCGATTCGCTCATCCACGCGATCCACTTGCGCGTCCTCGAGCATATTCGCGACGAGGCGGAGCGCCGGGCGAAAGCCCAAGAATAAAAAATCTCAAAATTCCGCCTAGATTTCCTCGATGCGAGGTATAGGTTGACAATTGACCGCCCCTCCAAAAAACTGAAAGAGTGCAGAAGGCCCGTCTTTCTTCTCTGGAAAGCCTTCCCGATCTGCTGATCTCGAAATTCTAGGAGCAATCAAAACATGCTGGGCGTTGGACAAGCATTCCCAAAATTTTCTCTGAAGGCCACGGTTAGCCGTGAAAAAGACCTGTCGAAGGCCTTCGCGACCATTACGGACTCCACCTACGATGGCAAGTGGAAAGTCTACTTTTTCTGGCCGAAGGATTTCACCTTCGTTTGCCCCACCGAAATTGCGGCCTTCGGCAAACTGAATAGCGAATTTGCTGACCGCGACTGCCAAGTATTGGGCGGGTCCACCGACTCCGAATTCGTTCACCACGCCTGGCGCAACAACCACGAAGACCTCCGCGACCTGCCCTTCCCCATGCTGGCGGACCTGAAGCGCGAACTGTGCGATGCCCTCGGCATTCTGGACCCCGCCGAAGGCGTGGCGCAACGTGCCGTTTTTGTCGTGGACCCGCAAAACATCATCCGCTTCGTGATGGTTACGGACCTGAGCGTGGGCCGCAACCCCCAAGAAGTGATTCGCGTATTGGACGCGCTGCAAACCGACGAACTCTGCCCCTGCAATTGGAAGAAGGGCGAAGAGACGATCCACGTTTAGTCTGCACGCGAATATCAGCCATAGGCGAAAGGGCGGCCACGATCGGCATCGGGCCGCCTTTTTCTTTCATCGGAAATAGGAGAGCTATGAGTTTGCAAAAGTTATTGGAATCCTTGCCGGAATACGCCAAGGACATGAAGCTGAATTTGAGTTCGCTGTTGAACCAGCCGGAATTGACGCCCGCGCAAGCCTGGGGCACTTTGGTGGCTGCTGCTGTGGCAAGCCGCAATGTGGAAGTAACCGAGGCCGTGTTCACCGAAGCGGAACAACACTTGAGCCCCGAACAGATGCGGGGCGCCAAAGCCGCCGCAACCGTCATGGGCATGAACAATGTCTTCTATCGCTTCCTTCACCTGACCGACAACCCAAAGTACGAAACCATGCCGGCGCGCCTGCGCATGAACATCATTCGTACCCACGGGGCCGATCCGCTTGATTTTGAACTGTGGTGCACCGCCGTCAGCGCCATCAATAACTGCCCCACCTGCGTAAGCTCCCACGAGAAGGTGGTACGCGAAAAAGGGATGAGCGAGGAAACCGTTCTGGCCAGCGTTCGCATTGCCGCCGTTGTCCACGCCATTGCCACCGTGCTGGAAGCCGAAAGCGTAGTTCCGGCAAGCAATTGAAGCAATTAACCTACAACCATTAGAAACAGCAGCTTCATTTTTGCTTGACTTTAGGAAACAAGCCGCTTAATGCTTGGGAGTGAAGTATTCTTATGCGGCAAGGTGAAGGCGCAATGAGGTTGTTACAGCTTTCCCTTTTACTCAGTAGCTTGTATTGCCCCGGGGCATTGAAGGCAGAAAAGATTAGTGAATGGTGGCAGATTCCCAACCTCGGCGGAAATGTGCACCCCGACACCGCAGTAGCAATGTCGCCTACCGAATGGTTCTGGACGGAGAGTATTGGCAAAAATGCTCTCCGTGCGGTGTTTTTTGATCCCCGTACGCGGGAGCGGACGGAGTATGTATTCGAAGATGCCAAGCTGGAACGCGTGAGCCGCTTGGAGCATGCCGTATTGCCGGGTAAGTTTGGCGTAATGAGCACTGTGCTGCTTTCCCGCCAAGGACAAACGACGACGGGATTTTTCGTGATCGAGCGCAAGACGGGCGAGTTCCGTTTTGTTGATACGGGCAACTACTTTCTGCGTAGCCCAAAGATTAGCTCCAAAGGACTCATTTGGACAGTGGGTAGCGAGCATGAACCGGGGTTGGATGGGAAGCCGAAAGAAATGGCTTCCTTCAACGTGGTGCGAATTTACGATGCGAGCGGGAAACTGGTGGGCAGCGCGGCGCCAAAAGAGGAACTGAACGTAACTTCCATGGGCCGCCTTTTGAACCCAGCCCGGACTTTCCTAGGTGGAGGCAGCTATCTGTTCTACTTGCGCGAATCAAACGAGATATTGCGCGTGGATGAATCGACGATGAAGTTCGACCGCATCCCAGGACCGCCTGTTAATGTGGCGATCAATAGCGCTTCAGTGACTACATGTGATGGTAGGGTTATTTACTTCGCTGGCACTGGGAAGCAGACGGGAGCGCTAATGTATGTGCGGACCGAAACGGGCACCTGGATGAAGCACCGCTACCAACAATTTGGCAAGGTGAAGGAGTTCTGGGCGCCGACCATTTTTTATTGCTCCGCCGAAGGCGTCCCGGTCGCCGCCATTTCCTACAACGAACTCAGCGAAGTGCGCTAAGTCGCACTTCGTTATCCTCGCGCCCGCGCTGTCCCGTTCTCCTGGAAGGCCATGCCACCCACGGGAACCAGCGCGCCGCCATCAGCCATAAATGCGGTTCCGGTGATGAAGGAAGCATCGTCGCTGGCCAGGAAAGCAATGGCGCGGGCGATTTCCTCCGGTGTTCCCAATCGGCCCAGGGGGTGCACTTTGGCGCACGCCTCCAGGGTACCCTCCGGGTCGGGCGTGAGCGATGCACTGTGACGCAGCATGGGTGTGTCAATAGCACCGGGGCAAATGCAATTCGTGCGCACGCCGTCCGCCGCGAAATCCAGGGCAAGCGAGCGCGTCAACCCGAGAATGGCGTGCTTCGACGTAACGTAGGCCGCCGAGTTCGCCACCGCGCCTACGGATTGCACGCTCCCCACCATCACAATGCTGCCGCGATTTAGCCGCAACAGAGGAAGCAAGGCGCGGGATACATAAAAGCCCGCGTCCACATTCGCCGCCATGGTGAAGCGCCAGGTATCCGCGGAAGTCGTCAGCGCTGTGCCATAAGTTTGCACCCCCGCGGAATGCACCAACATGTCCAGGGAACTCAAGCTGCCGCTGGCCTCCTGCACCTCCTCCGGATTCGTCAAATCAACCTGGCGGAAGGGAAGCAAGGCTTCCCCGGGGGGCGAGTTTCGATCCCAAACCACGACACTGGCGCCGCGCTCCTGGAGCAACCGGGCAGTGGCCAAGCCAATACCGCTGGCTCCTCCTGTAACCACTGCGTTTTTGCCGGAAAAGGTCATTCTTATTACTGTATGATGAGGGCGGAGCAAATCCTTATGAGCAAAGAGACATCCAGAAGATTTTTCCTGGGCGCGGCCACCGCTCTTGCGGCGCAGCGTGTAATGGGCGCCAACGAGCGGCCCAGCTTGGTGGTGATCGGGATCGGTGGGCGGGGACGCGACCACCTGAACAACTACGGGGCCTTGAAGAGCGAAGTGGACCTGATTGGTGTTTGCGACGTAAACCAGGCCGCACGGGAACGTGGCGCCGCCATGGTTCTCAAGTCCAACCAGGTGAAGGCGCGCGAGTACGACGATATGCGCAAGGTCTTCGAAGATAAAGACGTGAACGCCGTCAGTTTCGCCACACCGAACCACTGGCACGCCCTGGGCACGATTTGGGCCCTGCGCGCGGGCAAAGATGTCTACGTGGAAAAGCCTGCCTCGCACAACATTTACGAAGGCACGCGCATGGTGGAAGAGGCGCGGAAATTGGGCCGGATGGTCCAAGTAGGCAGCCAAAGCCGGAGCATTCCCCACAAGATGGAAGCCATGCAGCGCCTGCAGGAAGGCGTTATTGGCAAGATTTACCAGGCGAAAGCGCTTTGCTACAAGCGCCGCAAGTCCATTGGCCGGACGCCGGAATTGGATCAACCGCCCTCGGGCATTGATTGGGACCAATTCCTGGGCCCCGCGCCGATGCGCAAGTTTACGCAAAACCGCTTTGCCTACAACTGGCACTGGTTCTGGGACACCGGCAATGGCGACATCGGCAACCAGGGCGTTCATGAAATGGACATTGCCCGCTGGGGTATGGGCGTAAGCTGGCCCACGAGCGTGGTTTCCACGGGCGGCAAGCTGGTTTATGACGACGATCAGGAAACGCCCAACACGCAACTTACAACGCTTGATTACGGCAATGGCCAATCAATCGTGTTCGAAGTGCGAGGCATGCCTTCCGGCCCGGATTGGCCCCTGAAGAAGCGTGGCGCGAACACCGTCGGCAACATCTTCTTTGGGTCCGACGGCATCCTGGCCGTTGATGGTTCGGGCTACCAGGTCTACAAGGGCGAAGAGCTTGCCCTGAGCGTCGAGGTGCCTTCGCAACGCGGCAGCGACGTGCAGGCCCACATGTCGAACTTCCTGAAGGGCGTGAAGAGCCGCAACTACAAGGACCTGAACGCGGAAATCGAAATTGGCGCCATTTCCGCCGGTCTTTGCCACTTGGCGAACATTGCCTACCGCGTGGGCCGCAAGCTGGAATTTGACCCGGCAGCGCTTCGATTCCCCAATGCGCCCGATGCCAATCTGCACCTGACGCGCGATTACCGGAAGCCCTATGTCGTCTAGCCCGCCGTCCATTCTCACCACAACGGTAGGCTCTTATCCCATTCCCGATTGGCTAGCCGCCCTGCCCAGCGAGCAGGCGCGGCTAGATGCCACGCGCGTTGTTTTTGACATCCAAAAGCAAGCCGGCATCGACCTGCCAACCGATGGCGAACTCTACCGCTTTGACGTCAACCATCCCGACACCAATGGGATGATCGAATACTTCATCCGTCCCATGGGCGGCATCCGCAGCAATGTTGGACGAAGCGACCACGAGGCCTTTGCGCGCAAACAAACCATGGGCTTTCGCCGCAAAGCCGCCGGTGTGGTGGAAGGGCCTTTAACCGAAGGCTCGCTGAACCTGCTGGCGGATTGCGAACTGGCGGCAAGCGTGGCGAGCGGTCCTTTCAAGTTCACCGTCACCAGCCCCTACATGCTGTCGCGCACTTTGCTCGATAACCACTACGGCAGCTTTGAGGCGCTCACCATGGCCATTGCGGAAGTCCTGGCCGCGCAGGTGCGGGATCTTCCTTGCGAATGCCTGCAGGTGGACGAGGCGAACATTCCGGGCAATCCGGATGATTGGCCCCTGGCGGCCAAGAGCATGAACGTTGTCCTCGATGCGGTGAACAGTACCCCCGCGGTCCATTTGTGCTTTGGCAACTACGGCGGACAAACCATCCAAAAGGGCCACTGGGACAAGCTGATTCAATTTCTGAATTCGCTGCACACCAACCACCTGGTTCTCGAATTGGCGCACCGGCCGGTCGAAGACCTTGAGGCGTTGAAAGATGTGGCGGCGCACATCAAAATCGGGATCGGCGTGGTGGATATCAAAATCAACCACATCGAAAGCGCCGACGAAATTGCGGCGCGCATTGAGCGGGCGGAAAAGGCTCTCGGCCCCGGCCGCGTGGGTTGGATCCACCCCGATTGCGGCTTCTGGATGTTGAAGCGCTCCATTAGCGATCGCAAGATCGAAGCTCTGGTGAAGGGCCGCGACTTGTATCTCGGCCGGAAGTAGATGCGCCAATTTCGCGACGAAGAAACGGGGGCCACGGTTTGGCAGTTGACCGAGGGCACTGCCATTAGCCACCCCGCCTACTTCCTCCAATCGAGCTTTTACCCGCACAACGCCGGGCTCTTCTTCACCTCTTACGCAAGCGGAGCGGCGCAAATTCACGAAATCAATTGGCCCCACGACGACACGCAAAGGCAACTCACCTTTAGCGAGCCAGGCATTCACCCTTTTAGCCCCGCCCTGCACCGCGACGAGGAAGAGATCTGCTTTGTTCGCGCGGGCGGAGTTGTTGCTGTGCACCGCAAGACCTTAGCCGAGCGGACGCTGACGCAAACCAGCAGCGGCAGCTTGGGGGAGTGCAGCCTTTCGGCCGACGGCGAGTGGGTGACCGTGGCGGCGAAAATCGACGGCCAAAGCGGCATCCTGGTTGGCCGCTGGAGCGGCGCGGATTGGCGCTTCCACGAGTTTCCCCGCACCGTGATCCATCCGCAGTTTCATCCCTTGGAACCGGATTGGATCGAGTTCTCTGGCGACCCCGCTCCCCGCATGCACCGGATGAAGCGGGATGGCTCTGGCCTGGAATGCCTGTACCTGCACGGCAACGAGGAGTTCATCGTGCATGAAACTTTCTTAGGCTTAACGGGCGACATTGTCTTCACGGTTTGGCCCTATCGCTTGATGCGCATGAACTGGCACACCCGGGAGCAATCCCTGATTTGCGAGTACAACTGCTGGCATATTGCGCCGAATCGCGCCGGGACAAAAGTACTGTGCGATACCAACCACCCCGACAATGGCCTACAACTGATTGAGGTTGCGACCGGCAGCCGCAAAGCCATTTGCCAATCCAAGGCCAGCAACGGCGGAAGCCAATGGAAAACCTCCCGTTACGCCTTGAGAGAGGACTTTGCCGCTGCCCGCAGCACGGCCCAAGCCTCCGGCACTTTGAGCTGGATGGAAGCGGGCGTGGATACCGTTTACGGGCCCCAATGGACCCATCCGCACCCGAGCTTCAACCACGAAGAAACCCACGTTGCCTTCGCCAGCGACCGCACCGGCATAACCCAGGTCTACGTTGCAAAAATTCCCGAATAATTTTTCGGTTACAAAGCATCTTCGATATTGCGAGTGTCGGGATTTCTTACGACACTCAAAGTGAAACCATCTGGCCGCCCTTTGGCGGCGAAATTTTTTAGGAGGCACCCGAATTGACCTTAAAGACCGCCGACCCCTCTGTTGGATTTGAACCGACGGAGCGATGGGGGGTTTCCGACGCTAATGAGCTGTACGATATCCCCAGCTGGGGCAAGGGCTATTTTTCCGTCGGGGAAAATGGCAACCTGTTTGTCCACCCCAGCAAAGAAGCCCACCGGAAGCTGGACTTAAAAAAACTGGTCGATGAATTGGTCATGCGGGGCATTCAGGCGCCGATCCTGATCCGCTTTGGCGAAGTATTGAAACACCGGATGGCGGAAATCCACCAAGCCTTCGAGAAGGCAATCGCTGAATACAACTACAAAAACAAATACACCTGCGTGTTCCCCATTAAGGTGAACCAACAGAGGCAGGTGGTGGAAGAGGTTTATCAGTTTGGCAAGCCCTTCGGCTTTGGCCTGGAAGCAGGTTCAAAGCCCGAGTTACTGGCGGTGCTCGGGGTGGCCGATAACGCGACGCCCATTGTATGCAATGGCTTCAAGGACGACGAGTACATCGAAATGGCCATGATGGCGCGCAAGATTGGCCGCGACATCACGCCCATTGTGGAGAAGTACACGGAGCTCGACCTCATCCTGAAGTATGCCGCCAAGCACGGCGTGAAGCCCACCATCGGCATCCGCATTAAACTTGCCAGCCGGGGCAGCGGCCGCTGGAAGAGTTCGGGCGGTTACCGTTCGAAGTTTGGGCTTACCGTATACGAAGCGCTGAAGGCCTTCGAACATCTGAAAGCGGTTGGCATGGAAGATTGCCTTACGCTCATCCACTTCCACCTAGGCAGCCAGATTACGAACATCCGCCAAATCAAGGCCGCCGTCACGGAAGCCGCGCGCTGCTATGCCGGTTTGAAGAAGGCCGGCGCGGGCTTGAAAATCATGGACGTGGGCGGCGGCTTGGGCGTGGATTACGACGGCTCCCAAACCGACTTTGAATCGAGCGTCAACTACACGCTGGCCGAGTACGCGGCAGACGTTGTCTATCACATCCAAAACGTTTGCGATGAAGTAGGCGTGGATCACCCGGTGATCATGACCGAAAGCGGACGCGCCATTGCGGCTTACCACAGCATGTTGATCTTTAACGTGCTGGGCGTGAGCGGCTTTGGGGGCGACGAAACTCCGGTGCAGTTGAGCGAAGACTCTGAGCAGCCGCTGGTGGACCTGCACGATGCGCTCAAAGACCTTACCCAGAAAAACATCCTCGAAAGCTACCACGACGCCCAGCAGGCGCTGGATTCGGCGCTCAATCTTTTTAGCCTGGGCTATATGTCGCTGGAACAGCGCGCGCAGTGCGAAGCTCTGTATTGGCAGCTAACGCGCCGCATCCAAAAGATGGTGGCGAAGCTGGACGAGGTGCCCGAGGAACTTGAGAATCTGGACGTCAACCTGAGCGACACCTACTTCTGCAATTTCTCGCTCTTCCAATCTTTGCCGGATAGCTGGGCCGTGAAGCAGCTCTTTCCCATTGTGCCGATCCACCGGCTGACGGAGCGCCCCACCAATAACGCCATCCTCGGGGACATCTCTTGCGATTCCGATGGCAAAATTGATCAATTCATTGACCGCCGGGATGTGAAAAAGTATCTCCCCTTGCACCACTACAGCGGCGAACCCTACTACGTTGGCGCGTTTCTACTCGGTGCCTACCAGGAGATCCTGGGCGACCTGCACAACCTTCTGGGCGACACGCACGCGGTTCACGTCAGCTTGTCGGACAACAACGAATCCGTGCTGGACCACGTAGTGCGCGGCGACACCGTCCGCGAAGTGCTGGACTATGTCCAATTCAGTTCGAAAGAACTGCTGGAAAGCTTCCGCCGGGACGTCGAAGCCGCGGTGCGCCAAGGAAAAATCGGCTACAACGAGAGCGGGCAAATCCTTCGCTACTACGAGGAAGGCTTGCACGGCTACACGTACCTCGAAGATCCCGCCGCGCCCTAATCGCGCAGCGATTTCGCTATTCGATCCGAAAATCCCAGATCTGCGGGTTTGCCTTCCCCTCGGTGAATTCGATCCAAGCGTATTCGCCGGCGGGAAGATCTGCTTGCGGCCATACTTTGTAAAGCCCTTCGCCTAGCTGTTGGCGGAAAATCTCGATTTCCTTCCGTTCCTCGAGCAGCTCTTTCGAGACGGGGATCACCTGGATGGTCTCTACAATGCGCGATTTTTTCTTTTCGTTGCGCGTCAACGAAACAAGCGCAAACTGCTGCACTTCGCTCAAGCGGAAGTAAAACTCCGGGCGCCGTTCCGAGTACACATTTGCGGACTGCAATCCGGAAATTTCGAGCGTGCTCTTGCCCGCCACAATGGGAATGGGTGTGATCACCTTCAGGATGGTCCGCTTCTTATCGGTGACCAAGGCGGACTCGGCAATTTTGAGAGTTGTGATCTGGCCATTGGCTTCCCGGTAAACGCCCGGCTCCGGTGGAATGGAACGCACAATGCGGCGCATTTCGCGCACGGCCTCTGCCTCTTCCGCGATCACTTTTTTCTCTGCCGCATCGGCCTCTGCCCGCTCGGCGAGAATACGCTCCGTCTTCTTCAGGTCCACCAGTTCGAGGGGAATTTCTTCCCAATCGGCCCGCTCCACGGAGTAGTAGCGCACCCGGTCGGCCATTACTTGGTGTTCGCGCACGGTGTGGTAACCGCCGTCCTTCAAAAACAAGCGGTAGTATGCCCCCCATGCGGTGCATACGACAAGCAGAACGAAGAGCAGACGTCCCATGCCCAAAGCATACTTCATGGGACAATCCTCCTGTGAACTATCGAAAGCTTGGCAAGACGGGAATGGAAGTTAGCGAGATTGGCTATGGCGCTTGGGGCATTGGCGGCAAGCAATGGCTGGGGGGAGACGACGAAACAGCGCTTAGCGCCTTGCGCCGCGCGCTGGAGTTGGGGTTGAACTTTATAGATACGGCCCTTGCCTACAACGAAGGCCATAGCGAGAGCCTGGTGGGTAAGGTAGTTCGCGAAGCGGGCGGCAAGATTGCGGGCGGCAAAATTTATGTGGCGACGAAGATCCCGCCCAAGAATCGCATTTGGCCCGCCGCCCCCGCCGTTCCTTTGAGCGAAGTCTTTCCCTACGACTACGCCATGGAGTGCACGGAAACCAGCTTGCGCAATTTGGGCCTGGAGCAGGTCGACCTGCAGCAGCTCCACGTCTGGAACCCCATCTGGTTCTACCAGGACGAATGGCGCCGCGCGGTGGAAGACCTGAAGAAGTCCGGCAAAATCCATGCTTTCGGCGTTTCCATCAACGATCACATGCCCGACAGCGCGTTGGATTTGGTGGCGAGCGGCCTCGTGGATACCGTGCAGGTCATCTACAACGTTTTTGAGCAATCCCCCGAACGATGGCTATTTCCGGCTTGCCTGGAGCACGAGGTAGGCGTGCTGGCCCGAGTTCCGTTGGACGAAGGCGCCTTAACGGGAACTCTCAGCCGCGACACCAGCTTCGCCGAAGGCGACTTCCGCGCCTGGTATTTCCGCGAGGGACGCTTGGAAGATGTAGTGCCCCGCGTGGAAGCCCTGGCCAGCACCACCGAAGCCGTGGAAGGCACCCTGGCACAGCGCTGCTTGCGCTTTGTCTTGGCCCATCCGGCAGTAAGCACGGCCATTCCTGGTATGCGCCGCCCCGCGACGGCCGAGGCCAATTGTTCCATCAGCGACATGCCCCCCTTGACGCCGGCCGAGCGGGAAATTTTCTCCCGCCACGCCTGGATGAAGAACTACTACCGCTAGGCGCTACCCTAAGAGATTAGCCGCTGACCATGCCCGAAAAACAGTTCAACCCCCTTGAGTTTGAGGAAAAATGGCATGCCCGTTGGGATGCCGACGATGCCCTCTACCGTGCTCCCCAGCACCCCCAACGCAAGTATTACGTCCTCGAAATGCTCCCCTATCCGAGTGGACGCCTCCACATGGGCCACGCGCGCAATTATTCCATTGGCGATGCTTTGGCGCGCTACAAGCGCATGCAAGGCTTCGACGTATTGCACCCCATGGGTTGGGACGCTTTTGGCCTTCCCGCCGAAAACGCCGCAATCCAGCAGAAGCGCCAACCGCGGGAATGGACGCTCGCCAATATCGCCCAAATGAAAAAGGGCCTGAAGCGCTTGGGCTTTTCCCTGGATTGGGAGCGCGAAATTGCCACCTGCGAGCCCGAGTACTATCGCTGGAACCAATGGTTCTTTCTGAAGATGTACGAGCGCGGCTTGGCTTACCGCAAAGAGTCGCTGGTGAATTGGTGCCCCAAATGCGCCACGGTTTTGGCCAACGAGCAAGTCGTGGATGGGTGCTGCTGGAGGCACGAAGACACCGCCGTCGAGCAGCGCTCGCTCGAGCAATGGTTTCTCCGTACCACTGCTTACAGCGAGGAACTGCTGGCCGGACTAAAGGACCTGGAGAAGGGCTGGCCCGAGCGTGTGCTGACCATGCAGCGCAATTGGATTGGCCGCAGCGAAGGCGCAGAAGTTGATTTTTCCCTGGAAAATAGCGCCGAGAAAATCCGTGTCTTCACCACGCGCGTCGACACCATCTACGGGGCCACTTGCCTGATTCTTGCGCCGGAACACCCACTGGCCGCCCGCTTGGTAAGCGCCGAAGATCAGGCAAAGCTCAAAGCCATGGTCGACGACCAAGGCCGCAAAGACCCCAGCAATCTCGAAAAGGAGGGCTTCCCCACGGGCGCTTACGCGCGCAACCCTTATAGCGGCGAGCGCACGCCCATTTGGATTGGCAACTTCGTTTTGATGGGTTACGGCACGGGCGCCATTATGGCCGTTCCGGGCCATGACGAGCGAGACTTTGAGTTCTGCACCAAGTACGGCATTCCGATTCGCGCCGTGGTCAAGCCCGCCGACAGCGAGCTAAGGGAACCGCTCGAAAAGCCCTTTACCGAATACGGCATCAGCGTGAACTCCGGGGCCTTCAGCGGCCTTCCCACCGCCGAGGCGCGGCAGCGGATGGCCGCCTATGCCCAAGAGCAAGGCTTCGGTAACCCGTCGATTACTTACCGGCTCAAGGATTGGGGCGTTTCCCGGCAGCGCTATTGGGGCACGCCCATTCCGATGGTGCATTGCTCCCAGTGCGGCGTGGTTCCAGTGCCGGAACAGGATCTTCCGGTCGTGTTGCCCTTGGACGTGGAAATTACCGGCGCCGGAGAATCTCCCTTGGCCCGCCACGAGGCCTTTTGGAAAACCACCTGCCCGCAGTGTGGCCAAGCCGCGCGGCGCGAAACCGACACCATGGATACTTTTGTGGATTCCAGTTGGTACTTCTACCGCTACTGTGATGCGCACAACAGCACTGCGCCCTTTGACAAGGCCATCGCGGGCAGTTGGTTCCCCATCGACCAGTACATTGGCGGCGTGGAGCACGCCATCCTCCACCTCATTTACTCCCGCTTTTGGACGAAAGTCATGCGGGACCTCGGCTTAATCACGAACGCCGAACCGGCCACCAAACTCTTCACCCAGGGCATGGTGCTGAAAGACGGCGCCAAGATGTCCAAGAGCCTGGGCAATATTGTGGACCCCGAAGCCATGGTGGCGAAATTTGGCGCCGACACCTGCCGCCTCTACGTCCTCTTTGCCGCCCCACCCGACAAGGATATGGATTGGCAGGATGCGGGCGTGGAAGGCCAATTCCGCTTCCTCGGCCGAGTCTACCGTTTCGTTACCCGCAGCGTTGATCGCCTCAACGGAGCCCCCGCTGAATTGACCAGCGAAGACAAGCGAGCGCTGAAAAAGCTACACCAAACCATTGGCAAAATCACCCAGGACTTTGAGGAGCGCTGGCATTTCAACACCTCGATTGCTGCCCTCATGGAGCTCACCAACGAACTCTACGCTTGCGAAGCTGGCTTAACCAGCGGCGCGCTGCGCGAGATTTTGCGCAACTTGATTTTGTTGCTCGAGCCCTTCACGCCGTTTTTGGCCGAAGAACTTTGGGAGGAAATCGGCGAGCAAGGCCCCGTCTTCCGTCAGCGTTGGCCAGAAGTCAACCCCGAGTACCTGGTGGAAGACACGCTCGAAATTCCCGTCCAGGTGAACGGCAAGCTGCGCGGCAAAATTCGCGTGGCCACCGGCACAGCGGAAGCCGACATTCTGGACGCCGCACGGCGTGACGAAAAGATTGCCGTGCTGCTCGAAGGCAAAGAATTGATCAAAGCCATCGCCATTCCGGGCCGCATGGTGAATTTCGTCATTAAAGGTTAAGCCATGCGCCTTGCGAGCTTGCTTCTGCTTGCGTTGGCGGTGGGGAGCGCCGCCGACAACGAGCGGGTGTTTCTGCTGAGCCTGGATGGTTTTGGCTACCAGGCTCTCACCAAAGATCCCGCTGCCGAAGGGATGCGCTTCGTGCAGCGCATGCGCCGCGAAGGGGTCGCGGCACCGATGCAAACCACCTTTCCCAGCGTCACGGCCGCCGCCCACGCCAGCATTTTCACCGGGCTCGACAGCAGCGAAAACGGCGTTACTGCGAACAGTGTTTCCTTGCGCCCCCGCAGCGCCCATCGCTTCGACGAACGCATTATTGGTTTTCGCGCCGAACAATTGGACCGTGAATACTTCTGGCTCGCCTGGGGCCGTGCGGGGCTGCGGACCGTGGCGCATAACACCACGCAAGGCTTCCCCTGCACGGCAAACAACTCTGGCCCCGGCACCAGCTTGCTGAACGGGTACCAGACAGACCAAGTGGCCCCGGAGAAAATCCTCCATGGCGCGGACGTGGAGTGGTTGACTGCGGCGCCAGCGGGCTTCCCCGCCCTGCCGCGCTCCCGGCGTCCGCATCGCATCTTTCGTTACAAAGCCGGCCAAACCAGCCTTACAGGCGTTGTTTATGCACGCACGAAAAGCTACGACACTCTACGCTTGGGGGTCGGCAGCGGAGCGACGGTTGATGTTGCCGTCTGGAGCGCTGAGGATGAACCCTTGGACGCCTCCACCCGCCCCCGCGCGCTGGCGCGCTACTTTAGCCCCGCGCTGACGCTGGACGGCGATGCGGGAGTTTTTTTTCGCCTTTTTGAAATTAGCAAAGACGGCAAGCAATTCCTGCTTTACCAAACTCCCGCCAAACGTATCAGCCTTTGCGACAACGGTCCCGAGCAAGCCGTGGCCGCGAAACAGCGCATCTACAATGCGGCCGGCCCCTTCGTTGGTAATGGTGCGGGCGGTCTTTACGCGCGCGGGGCGTTCGGCCCCACCATGAAAGATGGCATGGCGGAGCGTCGATTCTTAGAAACCCTCGAGCTCCACGCCCGGCAAACCCAGCGTTATAGCGAGGCCCTGCTTAACGAATTCTCGCCTCGCTTGTTCGTAGATTATCTTAGCGCCGCCGATGACATGCTTCACCTTTGGTGGGGCTTGTCCGCCAACGGCGAGTCATTCCTTGATCCCTTCCGTGCCTGGGGATATCAGATTCTTGACTGGCGCGTGGCGCAATTGGCCAAGCTGGGCGCGCCGGAAGACCACCTGGTGGTAGTGAGCGACCACGGCATGACGGCCATGGACCACGAACTCCGGTTGAACCTTCTTTTGCGCCAGTGGGGCTACCGCGATCGTGTTTTTGCCACCTATTTCGGGCTTTTTGTGAATACTTCCGATTGGTTGGGCGGCTTGGTGAAGCCTGAACAAAAACGCGCCCTCCTCGAGGAAGTGAAAGCAAAACTCGCCGGGTATCGCTTCGCGGGCAAACCCCTCTTCCGCGCCTTCTATTGGCCCGAAGAAATTCAGGCCGAATATGGCGTAGGCGGCGATCGGGGCGCAGATCTTTATTTCGATCTTGCTCCCGGCTGGTCTTTGAGCATGGCCATGGAAGAACCGGTTGCCAAAGCGTTGGCGCAACCGCGCGGAGAGCATGGCCCGCTGCCCACGCGCGAAGATTTACTGGCAATTTTCCTGCATCTTGGCCCCGAAATTCACAGCCGCCCCGCCCGCCTGCGCACCAGAGACGTTGCGGGCTATGTGAAGCGACTTCTCGGCCTTCCTTAGCATCTTGTCAGTTGATGCGATTTTCCCGGGTAGTGCAACAACACAGCCCCCTATCGGGGCGAGGCTTCAAGGCCGTCAGGCTTTGGCACGAAGATTACGGCGGCTTGGCAGACCCCTTCCTGCTAGTGGACCATTTCCGGATGTCGGACGCCGTATTCCCGGCGCACCCCCACGCAGGCTTCAGCCCCCTGACCTACGTATTTCCGGACTCGCCCAACAGCATGCGGCACGCAGACACCCTGGGCAACCGCTTGTTGATTCACCCGGGCTCTCTGCACTGGACGCTCGCCGGACGTGGCCTGCAACACAAAGAGGACCCGGAGGTCCTAGGCTCCCCCGTGCACGGGCTGCAGATCTGGTTGAATCTTCCTTCGGCGCGTAAGTTCGACGAGCCGCAAATCTTTCACCGGGAAAGCAAAGAGATTGAGGAGCGCGATGGCGTTCGCTGGATTGCCGATCCGCTCGCCGCGCAACAAACCCCGCAGCCCTTCGGTATGGTCGACGTCCACCGCAGGGCGGGCGAAAGCTTTTCGTTTTCCTTGCCGCGCGAATGGCAAACCCTTGCGTACGTCTATGGCGACGGAGCCCTGGCGATCGAAAAGAATGGCGACCAGCGCATAGCCCCGGGTGGGAGTTCCTTTGCCTTCGCCGGGACGGACGCCATCACTTTCCGCGCCCAGTCGGAAACGCGCTTTGTCCTGCTGGCGGGCTTGCCGCAACGGGAGTCCATTGTGGTGGAGGGGCCATTCGTCATGAATACCCACGACCAAATTGCGGATGCCATTCGCCGGTATCGCGCGGGCGAGTTTGGCAAGTTGATTTAGCACCCCATAAGTTGTATGATTATTCATGTCGGCTGAATAATCATTCAGCCGACTGTTTCTTTTGGTCTGCGCTTTGCGGACTGCATCATGCGGGAGGTGCCACGATGCCAACTTCGATTCTTCGCAACGACGTCAATCCGGCGGAAGCCACGATTGCGGCCGCTGATCTTTTGAGCGACCTTTCCCTCACCACAGTAGAACTGCGCGCCCTGCTCGATCTGGCCGCCGACATGAAGCGCAACCCCACCCGCTATGCCACCGCTTTGCGCTACCGCTACCTCAGCTTGCTGTTTGAGAAGCCCTCCCTGCGCACCCGCTTAACCTTCGAACTTGCCATTAAGCAACTGGGCGGGGATGCCGTAGTCTCCATGGGCCCCATTGGCGACCGCGAGCCCCTGAAGGATGTTGCCCGGAACCTCGACCGTTGGACGAACGGCATTGTCGCCCGGGTTTTCTCGCAGCAAACCATTGAGGAACTCGCGCAATGGTCCAGCGTTCCTGTCATCAATGCCCTCAGCGATCTCTATCACCCCTGCCAGGCTTTCGCGGACCTGCAAACCATCGAGGAGCGCTTTGGCACAGCGAAAGACGTTCGCCTCGCCTTTGTGGGCGATGGCAATAACGTGGCGCACTCGCTGCTATTGAGCGGCGCGCGTCTGGGCATGCACGTCACCGTGGTGTGCCCGGCAGGCTACGCCCCGGACCCTGGAATTCTGGAACAAGCCCAAAAGTTCGCCAGCGAAACGGGCGGGGCCGCGCAATGCACGCACAGCCTCGAAGGCGTCAAAGGGGCACACGTGGTGTACACCGACGTCTGGGCCAGCATGGGCCAAGAGGAAGAAGCGGAACTCCGGAAACGCGCGTTTGCCGATTACCAGGTGAACGCAGAACTCATGGTCATGGCCGACCCGGAGGCGATCTTCCTGCATTGCCTTCCCGCCAAACGCGGCTTAGAGGTTACCGACGCGGTCATTGAATCAAGCCAGTCCGCTGTGTTTGACCAGGCCGAGAACCGCCTGCATGCCCAGAAGGCTCTTTTGCTGCTGCTTTTGAGCTAGAACGGTATGAGCTAGAACGGTAAACGATGCAAGACAAGCTCTACGGTGGCCGCTTCGAAAGCGGGCAAGACAAATTATTCGAAAAATTCAGCGAGTCGCTTTCCTTCGATCAGCGTTTGCTTGAAGCTGACGTTTTCGGCTCGCTGGCCTTTTCGCGGGCGCTTCAGCAGGTGGGCATCCTCGCAGCGGCAGAGCAGGAAGCCATCGCGAAAGCCTTCGAGGAAATCCTTGCCGAAAGCAAAGACCCGGACTATACCAAGGGCGCCACCGACGAAGACGTGCACTCCTTCGTCATCCGTAAGCTGAAAGAAAAGGCGGGTGCCGTCGCCGACAAAATTCACACCGGCCGCAGCCGGAACGAGCAAGTGTCCCTCGACACGCGGCTTTGGCTGCGCGGCGCCACCGAACAAATCCTTGCGGCACTCAAAGCGCTCTTGGCCGCCTTGTTGGATTTGGCGGAACAATACCCGAATGCGGTGATTCCCGGCTACACCCACCTGCGCCGTGCCCAAGCAGTGCTTTGGCCGCATTATCTGCTGGCTTACTTTGAGATGTTCGCGCGCGATGTGGAACGCTTCCGGCAAGCCCACGCACGCATCAACCTGCTTCCCTTGGGCTCTGGGGCTTTGGCGGGCAGCGCCTTTCCTTTTAACCGGCCAGCCATTGCCAAAGAACTTGGTTTTGCGGGAATTACGCGGAACTCGATGGACGTCAGCGGCGACCGTGACTTCGCCCTAGACTTTTTGCACGCCGCAAATCTCGCCATGCTGCACCTTTCGCGCTTGGCCGAGGATTGGATTTTGTATTCCAGCGAGGAGTTTGGCTGGTTGGAATTGAGCGATGGCGTAAGCTCGGGTTCCAGTTTGATGCCGCAGAAGAAGAATCCGGATTCGCTTGAGTTGATTCGCGGCAAGTGCGGCCGCGTCTTTGGCGCCTACAGTTCCTTATTCATCACCATGAAGGGCCTGCCCATGACCTACAACCGGGACATGCAGGAAGACAAAGAGCCGTTGTTTGAAGCCGCGGACCAAACCCTCGGCAGCCTGGAGATGGCTACCCTGGTGGCGCGGCAAGTAACCCTGCGGCCCGAAGTGCCCGAGAGTGCTTGCGCGGAAAGCTGGGTAGTGGCCACCGATATTGCGGAAGCCCTAGCGCGCGCGGGTGTGCCCTTTCACCAATCCCACAAGCTTGCCGGGCGCTTGGTGCTGGACGGCGTAAAATCGGGGAAGCGCCCCGCGGATTACTCCGCGCAAGAGCTGGCCGCTTTCGACGAAAGGTTTACATCGGACTTCGTGGAGCTTCTCGCCGACCCGCGCCGCGGCATGACCACCCGCGTGGTTCCCGGTGGCACGGCTCCGCAGACGGTAGCCTTGGCGCTTGCCGAAAGCCGGCGCCGCTTAGAAACTTTGTAGAGTAGTGAAATCGTGAGCGCGGGAAAACTGGCACGGCAAAAACGCATTCTGGAGTTAATCCAGCAGCAGCCGGTGCATACGCAGGAACAACTTTCCCAACTTTTGCGCGCCGAAGGCGTAGAGGCAACGCAGGTCACGCTTTCCCGCGACATTCGGGAATTGGGCCTGGCCAAGAGCGCCGCGGGCTATGTGGAAATGGGCCCGGGTTCCGGCAAGTTCATTGTTTTGGCCCGGGATTACATGACCTCCGCCGTGGCGGCGCAAAATCTGGTGGTTCTGCGCACTTCCCCCGGCCATGCCATGAGCTTGGCCATTGCCCTGGATTCCGAAGATTGGCCTGGTGTGCTCGGCACCATTGCGGGCGACGACACAATCTTCGTGGCTTTGCCGGATGCGCAGGCAGCGGAAAAACTCGCGGCGGAGTTTCGTTCCTATCTGGAATAGGCAGCCACCTGTCGCGCAGCTTTAATATTAGGGTACTAATGTCTCCAAGAATGAAGTCCGCTCTGCGCATTGCCCTAATCGTTGCGGTAGCCATTTATCTGGCTGCCCAGTTCCGCGAGGAAAAGCTCTCCGACTGGGAGTTGGAAGCCACCTTCCCCATCGCCGAGGACCTGCACCACGTGCAGGGAATTGACGTGGAGGGCGACCAACTCTGGGTGTCGGCGGTGGACCGCAAAACGGCAAAGGGCTTTCTCTATCGAATCCAGTTACCTTCAGGAAAAGTGCAGGCCAGCGTAGAAGTGCAGGACGGCGCAAAGTACCATCCGGGCGGACTCCAACTCGACGGCGATTCTTTGTGGGTGCCGGTGGCGGAATACGATCGGGATGGGCCGGCCAACATTGAGCGCCGCAACAAGCAAACGCTTGCGCTCGAGCAACGCTTCACGGTGAATGACCACATCGGCTGCGTTGCCGCCACCAAGGACAAAATTATCGGCGGGAGCTGGTCCAGCCGCACCGTCTACACCTGGAGCAAAGAGGGCAAGCTGCTCGACCAGCGCCCCAATCCCCTCCCCACCGCCTGGCAGGATTTGAAGATGGACGGTGCACTCCTGATGGGTTCCGGCGGCCTATCGCGTACCGAAGGAGCAATTGATTGGGTCCGTTTGCCGGACCTCACTTTGGTTCGGCAGGTTCGCACCGGCAAGACCGATCGGAATGTCATCTTCACCAACGAAGGCATGACGCTGCGCGATGGCCACCTCTACCTACTGCCCGAAGACGCGCCTTCGCGGCTCTTCCGCTTTGCGGCGCATGAATAGCTGCCGCGTCTTCCCGCGCAGCGGCTAAATCCAAACCTTCGTCAGCATCTCGTCGTCTTCTTTCATGTTCGCGGGCAAATCGCGCGAGGCGAAACTGTCCAGCTTCGCCAGATAGAACATCGGCAAGGGGGCAAAATCCGGGGCGTCCGGCCAAGGCTGATAGATCATAATCGCTAAGCCCACCACTTCGGCCCCGTAGCTTTCCACCAGCGCCTTCAAGGCCGTTAACTTGCGGCCCGTGCGGAGAATGTCATCCACGAGCAGAATCTTGTCGCCCGGGGCGGGTTGCACAAATTGGCGGAAGCGCTGGGGTTGCCGCTCCACATCTTCTTCGGCCCAATAGACACCCTTCGCCCCTAAAGCCTCTACAATGCCGTAGGCTACCGGCAATCCCCCGGTGGCGGGAGCAACGATGCTCAGTCGCGGAATCATCGCCCGCAATTCCGAGTTGGCGCGGATTTTGCGGCTTAGCGCCACGCTCAAAGTTTTCGCGTTTTGATAGTCCCGCATGGCCAAGGCCACCTGCAGGTACTCGTTGGTATAAGTGCCATCGGGATAAAGAAAGTGCCCGGAGCGCAGCGCGCCCGTCGCCCGCAGCAATTCAATAACTTCGGCTTCCGAAGGGATAAGGTTCATAAAGGAATTCCTTAGTAAGCGCCGCGCCCTAATAACACCAGGGGAATGGTGCGCAGCAGGATCTGGCTATCCAGCGTCAAACTCCAATTATCGATGTATTGCATATCCAGGCGCATCACCGTCTCCGTGTCCAAACGGTCGCGCCCGGAAATCGCCCAAATGCAGGTAAGCCCAGGGCGCATGCGCAAGCGCCGGCGCTGCCACGAGGCGTACTGTTCCACTTCGCTGGGAATGGCCGGGCGCGGCCCCACCAGCGACATATCCCCCTTCACGACATTCCAAAGCTGCGGCAGTTCGTCGATGGAAAACTTGCGCAGCCAGCGGCCCAGCCCCGTTAAGCGGGGATCGTTGGGAATCTTGAAGTTGATCTTCTTCACGTTCAAGTGTTCCAATTCGGCGCGCCGCAGCTCCGCATCCTGCACCATCGAGCGGAACTTGTAGACCACGAAACGGCGCCCGTTCAAGCCGCAACGCACCTGGCGAAAAAGGATGGGCCCCGGGGAAGTTAGCCGGATGAGAATCGCCACCAGAGCCAGCAGCGGCGAGACCAGCACCAAGGCCAAGCCCGCGACGACAATATCCAAGGCCCGCTTGGCCAGGAGTTTCACCTCGTCGTGCGGTGTGGCGCTGAAGGTAAGCATGGGTGTGGAGCCAAGCTTGTCCAGATACAGTTCGCTGTTCACATGGGGGAAAAAGTCTAAGCTCAACCGCGTGCGCACGCCTTCCTCGTCGCATTGCAGCAGCAGGTCCTCGATCTCGGCTATCTGCGCCGGGGGCACGGCAAACAGTACTTCGTCTACCACGTGTTCGCGCAGCTTTTCCCGCAATTGCGCGGGCTCGTCCAGCAACCCAAGCAAACGGATTTCCAACTTGCTGCTTCCGCCCAGCAGGGCTTCCAACCGGCGGGCCTCTTCCGTCCGGCCGTAGATCACCACAAAGTACGGCCCCCCAAATTCGCGCCGAATCAAGCCCAGCAACGGGCCCGCGCTCAGCCGGAAGCCCACAAACAGCAACAGCTGACCCATGAGGAAAAACAGCAAAAAGCCGCGACTCAAGTCCAGGCGCAGCGCGAACTCAAACAAAATAAGGCAGATGCCGCCGAAGGCCACTTGTTTGATAGCCTCACGAATAGCGGAGAACTTCTGAGCGCTATCCAAGCGGTCGTACAAATGAACCCATAGCGCAAAGAAAACGGTAGACATTGCCGCTGCCCCGAACAGCAAAATCTTGATCGGCGGCGAGATGGCAAATTCTTTTTCTAAAGGAAGGTAGCTACGAAACCAATACGCGGCCTGGAAAGCAATGGCCGTCAACAGAACATCCGAAAGGGCAAACAGTACCCTCGCCTTGCGATGATGCCTGCTATACAAAGTAATTTCACCCCGGAGCGGCCCAAAGCGTGGCTCCGCCAACTTCAATTTATCACGGCTATCCTGGTGGCCTTTGGGCTGTGCGCTTGCGGGCCAACCTACAAAACGGTGGAAGTAAGCGACGCGGCACAGCCCCCCGAAGATCCCCCTAAGGCATTGGTCCAGCCAACCGAAGCCATGCCCCTACGGCCCCCCGAAGATTCCCTACCGGGCTATCGAAAACTCGATTGGCGAACTTTGCGCGGGCTAAACGTCACCACAGGCCGCGCCACGCCGGAAGTCACGGCGCTGTCGGGCGCGAACGTGCGCATCCGCGGCTACATGGTTCCGTTTGTGGATGAAGACGAGTCGGTCTCGGAGTTCCTCTTGGTGCCGGTGGCGGGCATGTGCATCCATACGCCGCCACCGCCCATGAATCAGATCATCATGGTGGAGTCCGCTGGCGGAGCCAGTCGCGTGGAATGGGATAAGGAATTGGAAGTGTACGGTCAGCTTTCGATTGCCGAAAGCGATAGCCCTTATGGCAAGACGGGCTACAAGATCCTAGCGATCCGCGCTCGCGCTCAATGAGGGGTGGCAATCCTTGCACTGCGAGTGGTTGCGCAGGTGGGCGGTTCCAATCAGCGATCCGCCGGCAACCATCGCGATCGGCTCGTAGGATTCGGCCCCGCCTTCCAGAAAATTCTTCGCAATTAGAACCAGCGCCGCTCCCATGATGAAAAAGAGCACCGGCTCGGGCCGGCGATGATCTCGCAAGTAGCTGTAGGAAAGACGCGTAATGCCAATTGCCAAGCTGGCAACGATGATCAACATTTCCGTCCGCTCATCCATGATCCAACTCAACAGGCCAATGCTCGACAACCCCGTCAACAGCGGCACCACGGCACAGTGAACGGCGCACCCGTAGCTGAGCCACATGCCGATGCGGTCCCAATCCGGAAAGGAAAATTGTTTCTTTGGCTCTTGCCCCATGCTCTTCCCCATCAGTATAACGCAACGCTTGCTAATGATTGTGCATTATCAATAGCTATAATTTAACGCTCAATCCGTCCGCCAGGGAGTTTCGGTAAGCCCGCCAGGCCGGCACCAAACCCAGCAAGAGGCCCACGCCCAGCAGGGCCGCCAGGTAATAAATTTCGCCTGCAGCCAAGCCCTCCCAGCGAAGAAATAGTCCGTACTTTTGCTCCACTACGTCCTGCAGAAATCGGATGCTGCCGATATGCAGCGCCAACCCCAATCCGGCTCCGGCAGCCGCCAAATAGAGACTCTCCAGCACAAACAGCCCCGCCACCATACCCGGCCCCGCGCCCACAGCCCGCAGGATCGCCATCTCCCGCCGCCGCTCGTTCAACGTTGTGTAAATGGCCACCAGCATGCCCAACAATCCCACGCCCACCACAAAGACGCTGATGACGCGCAGCACACCTTCTACATAAGACACCGTGCCCCAAAGCTCGCTCATGGTGACGCCGGGCAGGATGGCCGTCAAGGGTTCCGCCTCAAACGTATTGATTTCGCGCAGCAAGCGTAGACTGTCCGGGCGATTTTTGCAGCGTAGCAAGAATGCCGTAATTTGCTCTCCGCCTTCGGCATGGTCGTGGTCGTGATCATGCTCCTCATGATCCTTGCCCTCGGCCGCGTGATCATGGTCTTCATCTGCATGGCCTGGCTCCAATGGGGCGGCACCATCTTCCCACCCCTCGTGAATGGCTTCTACGCCTTCGAGCGTAATGTAAATGCTGCGGTCAATCGGCGTTGCCGTACGCGCCAAGATCCCCACAACGGTGAAGGGCTTGTCGTCGTGGTCCATAATGCCCGCCGCACCCATGCCGTGCGTCAACACAATCTGCTTGCCTAACGTGTACCCCAAACTCCGCGCCACTTCGGCACCCAAAACCACTTCCCGCGCAGCTTGCGGCAATCGCCCCTCGGCAAATTCAACCTGCCGGTCGCGCCGGAAGCGGTAGTGGCGGTAAAAGTTTTCGTCCGTGCCCACCACCCGAAAACCACGGTGACTATCGCCCAGGGAAATGGGAATGGTCCAAGCCACAGCGGGATGTTTGGCCCAAGCCTCGTAGCTCTTCATCGAAATGTTGTTGTTGGGCTGGCCAATGCGGAAGACCGTGGTGAGCAGCAACTGCAGGGAGCCGCCGCGCGCCCCCACAATCAAATCCGTCTGGCTGATGGTAGAGGCAAAGCTCTCGCGCGCGCTACGGCGCAGCGCCTCCACGCCCAGCAGCAACGTGACGCTTAAGGCAATCGAAACCACGGTGAGGCTGGTCGCCAACCACCGATTCCTTAAGCTGAGAGCGGCCAGACGAAGCATAAGTCTCATACGCGGTTCAACTCCGGTAAGCGCACTTGGCGAGTAAAGAGCGGCCCCAGGGATTCATCGTGACTTACAAACAAGACCGTACTGTCGGCCCGGTCGGCTTGGGCCAACAGCAAGCTCAGGAATTGTTCCCGGTGGGCGGTATCGAGGGCCGAAGTGGGCTCGTCGGCAATCAAGAGCGGCGGCGCCCCCAGCAGCGCGCGCGCCACCGCAACGCGTTGTTGCTGGCCCACGCTCAACTCGGTAACCGGCCGGCCCAAGACGCCATGAATGCCCAGCGCCTGCGCCAGATCTTCCACCGCCTGCCGCAGACTGGCCTGGCCCAAGCGAGCCCGCCGCTTGGAATGTAATTGGCAGGCAAGTTCGATATTGTCCACCACACTCAAGTAAGGAATCAAATTGAACATCTGGAAGATGTAGCCGATGTTCTCGCCCCGAAAACGGTCGCGCCCGCTCCGGCCCAACCCGGCCAAGTCCTGCCCCAGCACTTCCACGCGGCCTTGGGTAGGCTCCAGCACGCCCGCAATCAAGCTCAATAGCGTGGACTTGCCGCAGCCGCTCGGCCCGTAAAGAAAACAATGTTCCCCCTGCGCAAGCGAAAAAGAGGGCACCTGCAACACCAGCGGGGCTTGCTTGCGGTAGCGAAACTCAAGGTCGCGAATGGTGATGGCATCCATGGGGCATTACTTCGCTTGATACGGAAAAACCGCTTCGACGGCCAGCTTATACGACACCGGACCATAAGGGCTCTCCGTACGTTGAATGGTGAGCTTTCCTTCGAACCACTGCGGGTCAAACATCCGCACGCGGGTCTTCTTCTTGCCGTTCATCAGGCAATGCACAATCTGGTTGGGCGGCGGTGGGGGCGTATGGATGCAACCTCCGGCAATGGGCACGATGAGATATTCGAAGGCTTCTTCCTGCTCGTCGTCTTCCAAGGGCACCATATAGCCCGCGACGCGCACCCGCGTCCCATCAAGCTTTTTCAAGGAGGGCGCCGCCTGTCCACTTGCCAGATCCAGCAAGCGCAAGGTTTTCCAGGGAACCGAAGGCACTTCCTCCGCCCGCAGGAGGACATGGGCAGAACTTGCCAGCGCGAATGTCCGCCGCGTGAACTTCATCTTAATATCCTAAAGCAGCCGCATGTCTTAAAGCAGGCGAGCTGCGTCTTTGGCAAAGTAAGTGAGGATGATGGAAGCACCGGCGCGCTTGATGGAACCTAGCGTCTCCAACATCACCCGCTCTTGGTCAATCCAGCCGTTGCGGGCCGCGGCCATGATCATGGCAAACTCGCCCGATACCTGGTAGGCGGCGATGGGGACGGGAAAGCGCGCATAAGCTTCGGCGATGATGTCGAGGTAAGCCAGCGCCGGCTTCACCATCAGGATGTCCGCGCCTTCTTCCAAATCGAGTTCCATCTCGCGGATGGCTTCGCGCGCATTGGCGGGGTCCATTTGGTAACTGCGGCGGTCGCCGAATTGCGGAGTGGATTCGGCGGCTTCGCGGAAAGGGCCATAGAAGCCACTGGCGTATTTGGCCGCGTAGCTCATGATAGGCAAATTCGAAAAGCCCGCTTCGTCCAGCGCGCTACGAATGGCCGCCACGCGGCCGTCCATCATGTCGCTGGGCGCAACGATGTCGGCCCCGGCGCGGGCATGGGACACCGCCGTTGCCGCCAGCCAGGGCAGGGTCTGGTCGTTATCCACATCCTCGCCCACGATCTTTCCGCAATGTCCGTGGCTGGTGTATTCGCAATTGCAAACATCAGTCACCACCAGCAGCGAAGGAAAGGCCTGCTTAATGGCCCGCACTCCTTCCTGCACAATGCCGTGCTCGTGGTAGGCCCCGCTGGCGATCTCGTCTTTTGTCTCCGGGATGCCGAACAGGATAATGCCGCCCAAGCCCAGCGATACGGCTTCTTCGCATTCGCGCAGCGCCTGATCAATGGAGAGCTGGTAATTGCCCGGCATGCTGGAAATCTCTTTCCGCTTGCCTTCACCCGGAACCAGAAAGAGGGGATAGATGAAGTTCTCGGGTTCCAGCCGGGTTTCCCGCACCAAACGGCGGAGCGGCTCCGTGCTGCGGAGCCGCCGTAGACGATGAATGGGAAAAGGCATAAAGCGTTGCGGCTTAGCCGTTCATGCTGGCAAGGAACTCGGCATTGCTGCGGGACTTGGACAGACGGTCCAGCAACAGCTCCACGCTCTCGGTGGGCGACAGGGGACTCAGCACCTTGCGCAAAATCCAAACGCGATTCAATTCTTCCTTCGGCAACAGCAATTCGTCTTTGCGGGTGCCGCTCTTGTTGATATCGATAGCCGGGAAGACACGCTTATCCACCAGCTTGCGATCCAGGTGGATTTCCATGTTGCCGGTGCCTTTGAATTCTTCAAAGATCACGTCGTCCATGCGGCTGCCGGTGTCCACCAGCGCCGTGGCGATGATGGTTAAGCTGCCGCCTTCTTCAATGTTGCGTGCCGCACCAAAGAAGCGCTTCGGGCGTTGCAGTGCGTTCGAATCCACACCACCGGAGAGTACTTTGCCCGAGGGCGGTACCACGGTGTTGTAGGCGCGGGCCAGACGGGTGATGGAATCAAGCAGAATCACAACATCACGGCGATGCTCCACCAGGCGCTTGGCCTTTTCAATCACCATTTCGGCAACTTGCACGTGGCGGGCCGCGGGCTCGTCGAAGGTAGAGCTGATGACTTCACCCTTCACGCTGCGCTGCATATCCGTAACTTCTTCGGGCCGCTCGTCAATGAGCAGCACAATCAGGTTCACTTCCGGATGGTTTGTGGTGATGGAGTTAGCGATGCTTTGCAACATCATCGTTTTGCCGGTACGCGGTGGGGCCACAATCAATCCGCGCTGCCCTTTCCCGATGGGCGTAAGCATGTCCATCACACGGCCGGAATAGTTATCCTTGGCCGTTTCGAGCTTCAAGCGCTCTTGCGGATAAAGGGGCGTGAGGTTGTCGAAGAAAATCTTATTGCGGGTTTCCTCGGGCGCCTCGTAGTTGATGGCGTCTACTTTGATCAACGCAAAGTAGCGCTCGCCCTCTTTGGGAGGCCGGATTTGACCTGAAATCGTATCGCCCGTGCGCAGATCAAAGCGGCGGATCTGCGAGGGAGAAACATAAACGTCGTCCGGGCCCGGCAGATAGTTGTATTCCGGCGCGCGCAAAAAGCCAAAGCCATCGGGCAGGCATTCCAGCACGCCTTCGGAAAAGATCAGACCGCTCTTCTCTGCCTGGCTTTGCAAAATACGGAAAATTAATTCCTGTTTACGCAAGCCCGCCGTGCCGGTAATGCCGAAATCCTTGGCCACGACATTGAGCTTTTGTATGCTCATGTCTTTCAGCTCAACAAGGTTCAGATTGGGGGCCGCCTCTTTGGCATCCCGCTTCTTTTTAGTGGGAGCGCCGGCCGTTTCTGCGCCTTCCCCTTTGGCGGGTTCTGCGCTCTTGGCCGCTTCCGCGCCCTCGCCCTCTGCTTCGGGCTTCAGTTCAAGGTCTTTGCTTTCAGTATCGTTTGCCAAATTTCCCTCACTCCCCGCCCACTCAGGGCTGAGACCGGCAGAATGTCAACGTCCGGTGATTCCGCGCGTAGGCCATTCATGCTCTGTGTTTCTTCCTTACGGTTGAGTTTGTCGATTTTCGTCGCCACCACTACATAGGGGCGGCCATGGTAAATGAGATATTCCCGCAGTTGGCGATCGGCGTCCATCCATCCCCGCCGGGAATCGACAAGCAGCAGGGCTAATGTCAGTGCTTGCCGGCTTAACAAATAGGCTTCCACCAGTGCCCGCCAGGTCCGGACGGAGGCTTGGGGAACCCTCGCGTATCCATAACCTGGAAGGTCTACGAGCCGCAGGCGCTCACCCACTTGGAAGAAATTGATGGTTTGCGTTCTTCCCGGGGTCGAACTGACGTGAGCCAAATTCTTCTTGCCAACCAGGCAGTTCAACAAGCTCGACTTCCCCACATTACTCCGTCCAAGGAATGCAAATTCAGGTAGGCTTTCAGGCGGGAATTGCTGAGGTGTGGCTGCGCTGGAGAGAAAGTTTGTTTCGAACATCCCATTATGAAAATAGAGGGCGTCCGATACCGACGTCCTCTATTCTATCTCAACTTCCGTTTTTTGTTGCGGTTCCTTTTCACCGGAAGCCGCGCTTAGTGGCGGATATCATCCACCGGCTTCGAAGCGTATTCCAGCGCCGAGGGCGGCAGCGGAACCGGTTGGCTTTCGAGAGCAATCTTGAGCACTTCGTCCATGTGCTCCACAAAATGGAGCTTCATGGCCTTGCGGATTACTTCCGGAACGTCCACCAGGTCCTTTTCGTTTTCCTTGGGCAAAATTGCCTCAAAGATCCCTTGCCGATGCGCGGCCATCAGTTTTTCCTTCACGCCGCCAATGGGCAACACTTTCCCGCGGAGCGTGATTTCGCCGGTCATAGCGATATCGGCGCGCACGGGAATTTTGGCCAAGGCGCTGGAAATCGAGGTGGCTAGCGTAATGCCGGCACTCGGTCCGTCCTTGGGGATGGCCCCTTCCGGCACGTGTACGTGGATGTCTACATGGCGGTAGAAGTCCCGCGGCAGACCCAGAGCGTCCGAACGGCTGCGCACGTAGCTGAGGGCGGCTTGCGCCGATTCCTGCATGACGTCGCCTAACTTTCCCGTCGTGGTGAGCTTGCCCCGGCCTTCGAGGATCGTGACTTCCGTGGTGAGGATGGAACCACCAACTTCCGTCCAGGCCAAACCGGTGGTGGCGCCAACTTCGTTCTTCTTCTCCGCTACCGTATCGCGGAACTTCAAGGGGCCGAGTAAATCGGCAACATTGGCTTCCGAAACGGTGACCTTCTTAAAGCCGGCGGCATCCGGCGCTGAGGCATCCGCCGTTGCGGCAACAACTTCCGCCTTCTTCCGAGCGCGCACCTTTTTCGTTTTCGCTTCTTCCGCGGGAACTTCAGCCGCTGCTATCGCTGTCGCTTCCGAGGCCACCGCCGCGGCGTCCGCCGGCATGGACATCACCAACTGGCGCGCCACCTTGCGGCAGACATTGCCGATTTCGCGCTCCAGGTTGCGAACGCCCGCTTCGCGGGTGTAACCGTTCACAATGGCCCGCAAACCGCTATCTTCAAACTCCAGGTGGTTCAGCGTCAGGCCATTGCCCTCGGTCTGTTTGGGAACCAGGAAGCGGCGGGCGATCTCCTGCTTTTCGAGATCCGTATAGCCGCTCAAGCGGATCACTTCCATACGGTCCTGCAGGGGCGCCGGTATGGTGTGCATCACGTTGGCCGTGGCAATGAAGAGCACGTTCGAAAGATCATACTCCACATCCAGATAGTGGTCCATGAATGCCGTGTTCTGGGCCGGATCGAGCACTTCCAAAAGGGCGGCCGATGGATCGCCCCGGAAGTCGGTCGACATCTTGTCAATTTCGTCCAGCATGAAAACGGGGTTTTTGGTGCCGGCCTTCTTCATCATTTGAATCACTTGACCAGGCAGAGCCCCGATGTAGGTACGGCGGTGGCCGCGTACTTCTGCCTCGTCGCGGACGCCACCCAGCGAAAGGCGGACAAATTCGCGTCCCGTCGCCTTTGCGATCGACATACCGAGCGAGGTCTTGCCCACACCCGGAGGGCCGACAAAGCATAGAATCGAGCCCTTCGGCTTTTCCACCAAGCGGCGCACTGCCAGAAACTCAAGAATGCGCTCCTTAATTTTCTCCAGGCCGTAATGGTCGCTCTCCAGCACCTCGCGCGCAAAGTTCAAATCGCGGATTTCCTTGCTGGTATTCTTCCAAGGCACCGCCAACAGCCAATCGAGATAATTGCGGCTAACCGTAGATTCAGCCGACATCGGCGGCATGTTCTCCAAGCGGCGCAATTCGGCCATCGCCTTTTCCTGCGCTTCCTTGGGCATGCCAGCGGTTTCGATCTTCTTCTTCAGCTCGTCGAATTCGCTCTTCTCGCCGCGGCCCAACTCCTTCTGAATGGCCTTGATCTTTTCGTTGAGGTAGTATTCCTTCTGCGCACGCTCCATTTGGCGCTTCACACGGCCCTGCACCTGGCGGTCCACTTGTAGCTTCTCAATTTCTATATCGAGCATTTCGGCAACGCGGGTTAAGCGGTCGATGGGGTCGAAGATTTCCAGCAGTTCCTGCTTTTCCTCGATGGTGAGTTGCAGGTTGGCGCCTACCGTGTCGGCCAATTTGCTGGGGTCGTCCGGGCGAATGGCCGCCACCATGGTCTCGTAGTTGAGGTTCTGGCTGAGCTTTACGTATTGCTCAAATTGCGTGGTTACCCGGCTGGTCAGGGCATCCAACTGCGCCCCGCCTTCCACCCGATATTGCGTGGTTTTCACGGTAGCGCGGAAGAAGCCGTCTTCGTCCGATACCGAAACAACGTGGCCGCGCTCCACGCCTTCCACCAACACCTTAATGTTGCCGTCGGGTTGCTTCAGGCTTTGGACAATATTGGCCACCGTGCCAACGGCGTAAATTTCGTCCGGCTTGGGCTCGTCAATGGAAGCGTCGTGCTGGGTGGCCAAAAAGATTTGGCGGCCCGTTGCGTTGGCTTCCTCAAGCGCCCGTACGCTGGATTCACGCCCCACCACGAAGGGGGTCATCATGTGCGGAAAGATGACCACATCGCGGATGGGCATCATCGGCAGTCTTTTGGTTTCGGATTTATCTTTGGATGCCAGCATGTTTCTCTTCTATTAATGACGCAAAGTAGAGGACGGGGGATGCCAAGTGGGGTGAAAACTAAACCTTTGTCTAGCCCAACGAGACAGTATGAAGCTCAGCGGGACAGGCTGTCCCCGGCGATCGACGGCCCCAACGGACCGAATCGCCGCTTAACCGGCCTTTTCCAGCACGGCGAGGTTGATTTTCTGATTCATGACCATTTCCTTGGTGACCAAAAACTCCCTAATCTTCTTCTGGCTAGGGAGGTAGTACATAAGGTCAAGCATCAGTTCTTCCATGATCATGCGCAGGCCGCGGGCGCCTACCTTACGGTCCATGGCCAGAGCGGCAATGGCCTCGAGGGCATCATCAGAAAACTTCAAGCGAACGTTTTCGTATTCAAAAAGCTTCTGGTATTGGCGCGTCAAGGCGTTCTTCGGCTTTGACAGGATCTGCACCAGCGCTTCTTTGTTCAGATCTTCGAGAACAGCCACCACGGGCAGGCGGCCCACAAACTCGGGAATAAAGCCCGCGCGGATCAAATCCATGGGTTGCACTTGTTGCAGCAACTCCGCGTCCCGGCGGTTGCCACTGGCAGCCGGGAAGCGAATGGCATTTTCCGCCGCAGCTTCTTCGGTTTGGGAGAAGCCAATCTGCTTCCGGCCCACGCGGCGGGAGATGATTTTTTCCAGGCCCACAAAAGCGCCACCGCAGATGAAGAGGATGTTCGTGGTGTCGACGGGAGTAAATTCCTGGTGCGGGTGCTTACGCCCGCCCTGGGGAGGAACGTTGGCCACCGTACCTTCGAGAATCTTGAGCAGTGCCTGCTGCACGCCCTCGCCGCTAACATCGCGGGTAATGGAAGGGTTCTCTTCCTTGCGGCCCACCTTGTCGATTTCGTCGACGTAGATAATTCCCTGCTGGGCGCGTTGCACGTCCCAATCGGCATTCTGCAAGAGGCGCAGGATGATGTTCTCGACATCCTCGCCCACGTAGCCGGCCTCGGTCAACGTAGTGGCGTCGACAATGGCAAAAGGCACATCGAGGATGCGCGCCAAGGTTTGCGCAAGCAGCGTCTTGCCCGTACCAGTAGGGCCAATCAACAAAATGTTGCTCTTGGCCAACTCCACATCGCCCGCGCGATGCTTGTTCATTTGGATGCGCTTGTAGTGGTTATAGACCGCAACGGCCAGCTTCTTCTTCACTGGCTCTTGGCCGATGACGTACTGGTCGAGAAATTCTTTGATCTCGAAAGGCTTGGGGAGCTTATTCGGGCTTTGGTAACCCGCCTCTTGCTTATCGTCTTCCAGAATGGAGTTGCAGACAGCGATGCACTCGTCGCAAATATAAGCCCGCGGGTAATCGCTGGGAGAAGAGATAAGCTTGCCGACAACGTCCTGGCTTTTGTGACAGAAGGAACAGCGCAGGGCTTCGTCAGTGGTGTTACGTTTCACAAAGTGACTCCCGGGGAGGCGGAGCTAGTTTCGTTTTGAGTATAGCAATCAAGCTTGTCTTCGAATCGCAGCAAAATCGAAATGCCTTTACCCGTCATGGTACTACCAATGCGCATCCAGTTCGCCGAAGCGGTGGATAAGGAAGTCCGGCTCGCAAGCCAGCAATTCCTCGGTTACGCCGTAGCCATACGACACGGCGCAAACATTTACCCCCGCTGCCTTTCCGGCGAGCATGTCGGGAACAGAATCGCCCACAAAGAGACATTCTTCGGGCTGCGCCCCGAGGGCATGGATTGCGCGCAAAATCACTTCCGGGTTCGGCTTGCTCGGGAAACCGTCGGTGCCCTGCACATGGTGGAAGTGGGAGTGAAGACCGAATTGTTGGAGAATTGCCTCGGCGGTTTCCGTGCTTTTTGTTGTGGCCGTAGCTTTTCTGCCCAAGAGGCGCGGGATGGTCGCAGCAACCTCAGGATAGAGGGTAGTCTGCGAGTGTCCCCGGCTTATGTAAATTTTGCGGTAGGCCTGAATCCATTCCTGGATTTGCTCTTGGGTGGCCCCGGAATCGAGCTCTGCGAAGAGGTCTGCCAAATGCCGCCCAATAAAGCTTCGTAGGTAATCAATAGGAATGTCGTGCCGGCCTTGAGCAGCAAGCAGCGACGTCAAGGCCCCACAAATGTCGGGCGCGGAATCCCAAAGGGTGCCGTCCAAATCAAAAAGATAGACGGGAAACTTGCGATTGGGGCGCATCCGTGTTGGCGCTAAGCAGGGCTGGGCCGCTCGCCCGGATTCAGACCCGGGCTCGGGCGCAGCGAAGCCGGATCGGGGCGCAGAACCTGTTGTGTTTGCCCATCGTTGCCGCTGGGCTTGTTGTTCTGGTTCCGGATTTCCGGCAAGGTTTCGCCGTCAATCAGCATGCGCACTTCGTTGCCATCCAGAATTTCGCGTTCGAGCAAGGCTTCCGCGATGCGCACAACAGCATCGCGACGCTCATCGATTAATTTCTTGGCAACGTTGTAGCCGGTCTCGACCAGCTTTTTTACTTGCCCGTCAATTGCGATTGCGGTGGATTCCGAATAGTCACGATGCTGCGCAATTTCGCGGCCCAGGAAGATCTGCTCATCCTTTTTGCCGAAGCTCATGGGGCCAAGTTCACTCATACCCCATTCGCAAACCATGCGGCGAGCCAGATCGGTGGCGCGCTCAATGTCGTTGGAAGCGCCGGCTGTCTGCAAGCCCAGGAAAGTTTCGTCGGCGACGCGACCGGCCATAGCAGTAGCGATCTGCGCTTCGCATTGGGCCTTATTGATGTCGTTGCGGTCCTGCGTGGGCAGGTACATCGTTACGCCCAGCGCCATACCGCGGGGGATGATCGATACCTTGTGCACGGGGTCAGAATCCGGCAAGAGGGCGCCCACCAAGGCGTGGCCAGCTTCGTGGTACGCCGTGTGGCGCTTGTCTTCCTCGCTGATGAACATCGAGCGGCGCTCGACACCCATCATCACCTTGTCCTTGGCCAGTTCAAAGTCGATCATCGTCACAACCTTGCGGTTCTGGCGCGCGGCAATCAAAGCCGCTTCGTTCACCAGGTTGGCCAGATCGGCACCCGCAAAGCCGGGGCAACCGCGCGCGATCACGCTCAAATCCACGTCATCGGCCAGTGGGATTTTCTTGGTGTGGACCTTGAGGATCTGTTCACGGCCCTTAACGTCCGGACGCCCCACCACCACGCGGCGGTCAAAGCGGCCCGGGCGCAGCAGCGCCGGGTCCAGCACATCAGGGCGGTTGGTGGCCGCCACCAGAATGACGCCTTCGTTCGATTCAAACCCGTCCATTTCGACGAGCAATTGGTTCAGCGTCTGTTCGCGTTCATCGTGTCCGCCGCCCAAACCAGCACCGCGGTGGCGGCCCACGGCGTCAATTTCGTCAATGAAGATAATGCAAGGCGCGTTCTTCTTGCCTTGCTCAAAAAGGTCGCGCACGCGGCTTGCGCCAACGCCGACAAACATTTCCACAAAGTCCGAACCGGAGATCGAGAAGAACGGGACGTTTGCTTCGCCTGCAATCGCACGCGCCAGCAGCGTTTTGCCCGTACCCGGCGAGCCAATCAGCAAAACACCCTTTGGGATGCGGCCACCCAGCTTCTGGAACTTCTGGGGTTCACGCAGGAATTCGATGATTTCCTGCAGCTCTTCCTTTGCCTCTTCCACGCCGGCGACGTCCTTGAATGTCACCTTTTTTTGTTGGGAACTATGCAGGCGGGCGCGGCTCTTGCCAAAGCTCAGAGCTTTGTTGCCGCCGCTCTGCATCTGCCGCATCATGAAAATCCAAAAGCCAAGCAGCAGCAGGAAGGGCGCGGTTTGGAAAATTAATCCAAGAATGCCGTTCGAGCTCGTATCTTTAATGTCAACGTTCACGCCCTTTTCGCGCATAATCTTCAGCGCTTCGGAGTACGAGGGAGGAAGAGTGGTCTTAAGCCCGGAACCGTCTTCCCGGTAAACACCAACCACTTCGTTACCGGTGATCTTTACGCTCTTTACCCGGTTGTCTTCCACCTGTTTGAGGAAGTCGCTATAGGTAACTTGCGCGTCCCCCTTCTTGTTCCCCGTGCGCACCACCACGAAAATCAGGGAAACCACGCAGATGATGACGACCCAAAAAATTACCGACTTAACATTTGAATTCATTCTTTTTCTAACTTCCTCAAGCCTATCGGCCCCGGAACCAAAAACGATTTGTCGCTGGATCCAATCTTACAGACGTACCAACACTTCGGTTTGATTCACCCTACTACTCCGGGACGGACTAAACTTCCGGTGAGGCCAATTGGCCACCGGGATCTTCCCGAGGCGCCCAGTGAATCCGCAGCCTTTGTAAGCATTCCCGGCCAGCAGCAAAATTGGCGGACGCCCCAAACTGTCGCGACCAGACGGGAACATCCACTAAAACTACTATCGGCCAGTTGCGACGCTGCCATAAGGGAATGCGAAATTTTTGAAAGAGCTCTTTGAGTTTTTCGGGGTTTTCCCGTCCAACCCGGCAAATCTCATCCCCAGGACGCCAATTGCGCACCTCTAGCCCTTGATTGGGTGGGAGGCCACTCGAAAGACGCTTCCAGTCTAAGTCTTCGCCATTTTCATTATATTGACTTATTTCTTCGACGGTGGCCCGAAGTTCCCCGGCGCCGTCAGGGAGGTGTAGGACTTCACCGATTTCCAGGGGAAAGCGCCAGTTGCGCCTCTCTTCAGCACCAGCTGCGGAAAGGGCAGCTAGGCGCACCTCCCCAAAGCTCCTCAGCAAATCAAGGCCCGGCAGTTGCAAGCGGCCCGAACCCTCGATTTGCAGGCAAAGGCCGCGGGCTTGCTCGATGTGATCAAAGGAAATTTCTCCTGCTGGATCCAGCAACTTGCAAACATGCCGCAACAGACGCCGCTGCAGCGCCGGGGGCGTTTGCGCAAGGTCTTCGGCATTGACAATCCATGCGCCGGCTTCCCGGCGGGCAAAATGCGGTGCCAGGTCCGCCACCATCGCCCCCAACCACTGCTCTTCCTCGTCCGCGATTTGTGCCAGGCGCGCAAGGGCCAACGCCGCTTCGGGATTGAGCGTGGAACTAATTTTCGGAAGCAAGTCCTGCCGGATAAAATTACGGCGGTAGTCGAGGGATTCGTTGGAGCTATCTTCCCGCCAAGGTTGTGCCCGCTCCCGCAAATAGGCCCGCAAACCCTCACGCCGAAGGCCCAGAAAGGGCCGGTAAAAACCATCCTCGAGAAATGGCCGGATGCCGCGCAAGCCTTCCACCCCGGTGCCACGCAGGATGCGATGCAGAACCGTCTCGGCTTGGTCGTCGAGTGTATGGCCCGTCAGAATCGCCGGAAAGCCGCACTCGCGAAACCAAGCGTAACGGATCTCCCGCAAGGCAGCCTCCGATTTGTTCGCGGGCGTTACTCGCAGCACCCGGACATCGAACTGGTGTTGCGCGGCCAGCTGGCGGACGAAACCTTCATCCGCGTCGCTCTCCATGCCCCGCAGGCCGTAATTCACGTGCAACAGCACCGCACGAACGCCGAGTTCCGCGGTTGCCAGCACTAAGGCGGTGGAATCTGCCCCGCCGCTGGCTGCCAAACCCCAGACTGGCGCCTCCTTGAGGCTACGATAACGATTGGAGAATTCTTCCAGGTGGCGAGCAACGGCAGAGCGATTGTCCGGCCGGGCACCCTCCTCGATCATTTGCACAACCTTATGGTAAAGCCCCTAGTCGTTAGTTTTGACGCCGGAACGACGTCAGTGAAAACGCTTGTCTTCGACGAGCAAGCCCGGGCCCTCGACGCCCAGCCCAGCGTTCCGTATGAACTGCATACTTCGGTCGATGGCGGCGTCGAAATTCCCATCGAAAACATTTTTGGCGCTACGTTGAAGAGCCTGGACGCGGCCCACGCTGCTTTGGCTGCCGCCGGGCACCAGCCGCTGGCTGTTTCGCTCACCACCTTTTGGCACTCCTTTCTGGGCATTGACGAAAGAGGGCAACCCACCACACCCATCCTGCATTTGCTGGATACGCGCAGCGAACCCTATGCCCTTCGTTTAAAGCAGGACCTTGACGAAGCTTCTTTTCACCGCCGCGTCGGGGTTGTATTCCACCCCAGCTACTGGCCGGCCAAACTGCTGTGGATCAAAGAGCACCGACCGGACTGGTGGAAAAATACTCATCGCTGGCTAAGCTACGGCGAATACCTGCTGGGTGAATTTTTGGGCCAGGCAGCGGCGGCCACTAGTATGCTTTCCGCCACAGGCATCTGGGACTCGAGCGCGCAAAGCTACGACACGGAATTGCTGCAATACCTTGAGATTCCGGTGCAAAAACTGGCCCACCTGGAGTACATAGACCAACCCGTGCAGGGACTGCGAGAAGAGTATGCCAAGCGCTGGCCCTTGTTTCGCGAGATTCCCTGGTTTCCCGCCATCGGCGATGGCGCGGCCAACAACATCGGCTGCGGCTGCGATGAACCGCGCGAATTTGCCCTCATGGTGGGCACCACAGGAGCTATGCGAGTTGTCTTCGAAACTCCTCAGCTCGAAACTCCGGAAGGGCTTTGGCGCTATCGCCTGGACCCGCGGCGCTTTGTTGTGGGGGGCGCGCTGTCGAATGGCGGCAAGGTCTTCGAATGGATTACCGAGCGCTTTCGCATGGAGCCAGATTGGCCCCAGCAACTCGCCACGATGGAGCCCGGGGCACATGGCTTGACCATGCTGCCCCTCTTTGCCGGAGAGCGGAGTACGAAGTGGCGCGCCGACGCGCGCGGCGCCATTGTGGGGCTGAACTTGAATACCACACCCGTCGAGATTCTCGCCGCGGGGCTGGAGGCCGTGGCACTACGCTTCCGCTTGATTTACGACATTTTGGCAGCTCGCGTCGGGGCACCGGAGCGCGTTGTGGCCACCGGCGAAGCCTTGCGACGTTCCGCTGTTTGGACGCAAATGATGGCCGACGCCCTGGGCCGCCCCGTGGTGGCGAGCCTCGAAAAGGAAACCTCGGCGCGCGGCGCGGCCATGCTTGCCTTGGAGCGACTGGGTGTCGTTAACCACTTGCGCGATTTTTCTTCCGCCTTGGGCGAAACCTACCAGCCCCGAGCGCAGTATGCCGGCGTCTACGCGCGTTTGCTCGAAGAACAAAAATCTCTCTACCGGCGCCTTTTGGAAACGCCTTAATCCCCTCCGCAACCCGCCACAAATGCGACAATAGCGCCCATGGCTGACGACTTCTCGCCGAGACTTTTGGAGCATGCCGCGAAAATCAAGCTCCTGCTCATGGACGTGGATGGGGTTTTGACAGACGGCTTGCTCTACAACATCCCCTTCCCGGACGGTAAGATTCTGGAAACTAAAGCCTTCGACTCCCAGGACGGCATCGCTCTGCAATGGCTGAATTGGTACGGAATTCCCACCGGCGTGATTTCCGGCAGAGTTTCCCCCGCCACCGAAGAAAGAGCCCGCCAAGCCAAGATGAAGTATGTCTACCAGGGCCATATCGAAAAGATCCCCATTCTCGAAGAAATCCTGGCCGATGCCGGCGTCAACGCGGAAGAAATTGCCTACATTGGCGACGACTTCACCGACGTGGTGCTCTTCCGCCGAGTTGGACTTAGCATTGCGGTTGCCAACGCGAGGCCCGAGGTGATGGCCGCCGCGCACTACACCACCAACGCTCCGGGCGGCGCTGGAGCCGTGCGCGAGGTCTGCGAACTGATTTTGCAAGCGCGCGGATTCTGGCCCGAGATTCTGCGTAAGTACGAGATTGAGGCGTAGCAAAACATGGCGACCGTAAAGCTTGCGCTTGTCGCACAAGTGGATTCTGGCCCGGGCGTCTTGCACCAATTGACCGGGGCGATTGCCCAGCACCAGGGCAATATAACCTCTGTGGCCATTCTGGGCAGCCGTTCGGCCGCGGAGGAACGCACCTTCTTTGAAATTGAGTGCGAAGAGTTGAAGCAGGAAGAAATCCTGCGGGATTTGGCCGCCCTTCCGGTGGTGCGTAGCGTCGAGGCCGTGCGCAGCATGGAGAAGATCTACGGCAAACGCATCATCATCATGGGCGGCGGGGCGCAAGTGGCGCAGGTAGCTATCGGGGCAATTTCTGAAGCCGACCGGCACAATCTGCGCGGCGAACACATTTCGGTCGATACGATTCCGCTGGTGGGGGAGCAGCAACTGGCCGACGCCGTTCGCGCCGTTGCCCGTTTGCCTCGCGCACGCGCTCTGGTGCTTGCCGGGTCGCTGATGGGCGGGGAAATTGAAGTAGCCGTGCGGGAGGTACGCGCGCAAGGGCTGCTCGTGGTGAGTCTGAACATGGCAGGAAGCGTGCCCGCCGCCGCCGACCTTGTGGTTTCGGACCCCGTGCAAGCCGGCGTCATGACCGTGATGGCCGTGTCGGATAATGCAAAATTCAGCGTCGATCGTCTCAAGCAGCGCGTGTTTTAGGCCGATAGTCCGTTTTTGGGTCTTGGTAATCCACAAGTGGCAAGCAAAACACCTGAGTACTTAGCGCGCGCCTACGCCGTTTTCGAGCTGGCGCCTCTTTCCACCGTGGAAGAGCTGCGCGCGGCCTACATGGATCTGGTGAAGATCTGGCATCCCGACCGTTATCAGAACGAGCCGGAGCGATTGCGCAGGAGAGCCGAAGAAAAGCTGAAGGAAATCGTCGAGGCGTACGACTACATCCGGACGCACGGGGAGTTTTCCGTGGACGTCCACTTGATTCCCATGGATTTCGGGGGCGCCTGGGGCTATATCGACGAACAAGGCAAAACAGTCATCCACCCGGAGTTCACGAAGGCCCGCCCCTTTGTCCGGGGCTTAGCCGCAGTGCAATCCATCGAAAAGTGGGGCTTCATCGATAGTATGGGGTCTTGGCGCATCAACCCCTTGTATGAAGATTGCCGGGATTTCTCTGAAGGTCTGGCTGCCGTCAAGTGGTATGGCCGTTGGGGCTTCATTGATTCCGAAGGAGCATTTGCCGTAACGCCCCGTTTTCAGGAAGCCAAGGATTTTAGCCAAGGTTTTGCGGAAGTAAAGCTTGGAGCCCGTTGGGGGAAGGTAAACCGCAGTGGAGAACTTAGCTTTGACCCCACAAAGAGCGGCTTCCACCTAGCTGAGACCACAAGTCAGCCCTAGGCCGATGCAGCTATGCCAAGCAGTTAGCCGGGCTTGTATCCGCTTCGGCGCTTTGCTTAGAGAGAGCAGAACTCTCCGCCTTCACTAAGTCCTGCCAAGCTTCCTGCAAATTCTTCAGCAACGACTCTACTTCCTCAAATGGTTCCGGGCGTTGCTCGCGATGGCCTTCTTCCAGCTTGCGCAGCATATAGTCGTAAAGCAGCGCTAAGCGGCGCGCCAAGTCTGCATCCACTTGACCATTCAAACTATTCAGCAGTTCCACCAGGATGCCCTGCACGCGGGTAACCGAACGGCCTCGCGCCAGGATGTCGCCCTGCTGGAGAAAGCGGCGACAACTTCCCACCCCGTCAATGGCGCCTTCGTACAGCAGACAAACAAGTTCCAACGGGCTGGAAGAAAAAACTCTTTGTTCCAAATAAGCGGATTCGCTCTCCCGGTAGGCTTGGTAGGGAGTGGGCAGAGAGGAATAGCTCAATCGATTTGGCTCCTTGTTTCCAATTCGACTTATCGGCGCGGCACCGGTGAATATGAGCGAAAATTAGACTTCCGCAAGAGCTTGTTACCCAGCCACCTGCTGACCTGCTACTTGTTGCTCTGCGGCGCGCTCAGAAGTTTCCACAAAAAACCGCGCCCGGCTCAATACATCTTCTGCCGGAATCTGCCGCACAACTTCCTGTGTCTGCCGGTCCAGGACGCGAACCACATATTGGCGCGACTCCCGGTCAAAAGCAATCTGCAATTCGTTGTTGATTAGCTCTTGCGGTTTGGCCACCGCAGATAGGCCGCCTTCGCGCAAAGCACTCCGGATTGCCGCGACCACTTCGGAACGTTCGTTTGCAGGTGCACTGGCTTTTGCCGGAGCTTCAATCCGGCTGTCGCTTGCCTCTAAACGGCCAATTTCACTGACATTCATCGATCCACCTCGATTTCCGCCAGCGGGGAGTAGCACCCAATCTGGCTTCAATAGGTGTTATCGGAGAGAAATAAGAAACTTTGAGGGAAAATTTCTGACCTAGTCGAGATTCCCGCGCTAATCGAGATTTAGCGTCTTCATCAAGGTTCCCTGCTCCCTCTGGATTTTTTCTTGCAGCAGGGTCAAGGCATAGATCAATTGCTCTGGACGCGGCGGACAGCCCGGCACATAGACATCCACGGGAATGACTTGGTTCACCGGCACCAATGCATAGTTGCTGAACACACCCGTGGAGGTGGCGCAGGCGCCCATGGAGATCACCCATTTCGGTTCGGGCATCTGCAGGTAAAGCCGGCGGGCGACCGGCGCCATCTTATTGGAAAGCCGACCCGCAATGATCATCAAGTCCGATTGCCGCGGTGAACCGCGAAATACTTCCGCCCCAAAGCGGGACACGTCGTAGCGGGAGGCGCTCATGGCCATCATCTCGATGGCGCAGCAGGCGAGCCCGAAGGTCATGGGCCAAATGGAATTTTTCCGCGCCCAGTTAATGGCGTTGTCCAGCGTTGTGGTGATGATGCCATCGCCATTCTCGCCGAACGATTCCTGGTCGATCCGATCAAACAGTTCCGCGGGAGCCTGGCCGAGATCAATGCGGTTTTCCATACTTCGATTATCTCATTGCTCAACTGGGGAGCGAACAGAGGGGCAGATTCTACAATGGAAGAACCTTGAATCGTGAATGTTTACTCACCCTGGCCGAAGTCTATGGCATCGATAGCGAATACCAAACCGTATGGGGACACGCGCATGTAGCCTCCGATGCAGCTCTGCGCACTCTCCTGGAATCCGTAGCCGGCGGGACGATTCCCGAATCCGCTTATTCAGATCCTCAGTTCCTCCAAGCTTGGCTAGGAGAACGCAAGCAGCAGAGAATCTACCCCCACCCAATCCTGGCCGAGGCGGCGGATGCTCCGCTGGCAACTTTGGACCTTCGCTCCGTTTCTGATGTTTCCCAGGCCACGATTCGCGTTGAATGGGAGCAAGGCGGTAGCGCCACTTACACGCTGGGAATCGAAGGTTCCAATTTCGCACCAAGTAGCGAACTACAAAAAGATTGCCGTCCGGGATACCACAAAATCCATATTGAGCTTGCCGGCAAGAGCGATACTTATCATTGGATTCTAAGTCCCGCAGGGGCTTTGGTGCCGGAGCCAACAAGCCGCTTCATAGGACTTAGCTGTTTCCTGCCCTCCTTGCGCAGCGAACGAAACTGGGGCTGTGGAGACTTCCAGGACCTGGCGACTTTTGCCGGCAATTTTCATCAACTGGGTTTTTCTTATATCGCCTTAAATCCTCTGCACGCGCTGGCCAACCGCATTCCCTACAATGCCAGCCCTTACTCTCCACTAAGCCTCTTTACTCTCAATTGGCTCTATTTAGCGATGGAGCAATTGCCCGAATACAAGGCATCGCCGCTAGCCCAAGCACTACAAGCAATGCCCGCAACCCAAGCGGAACTGCAGCGCCTGCGCGACGCAGAATTTGTGCAATACGAAGGTGTCTCCCGCATAAAACTATTCTTTGGAATTATTCTTTACCGGGAGTTTCTGAGAAATCCGGATCCTGCTTTTGCCGCATGGAAGGGGCAACGAGCCCCATGGCTTAGCCAGTTCTGCACTTACTTAGCTTTCTGGCGCTACTTCCACAAACGGAACAAGAATGCGTGGGTTTGGCGGGATTGGCCAAGCGAATACCAGGACCCAAGCTCCGAAGCCAGCCGCACCCTAGCCACTAAGTTAGCCAGACAGATTGACTTCCACGCTTGGCTGCAGTGGCGGCTGGAACAGCAAAAGGGTTGGGCGGCAAGCCAAGTGAAAGCCGCGGGTTTTACCCTTGGGCTGTATTGCGATCTGCCCGTTGCATGTGACCAGGCTGGCCCAGATCGCTGGGGCAATCCGGAGCTTTTTGCCCAGAAAGTGCGGGTAGGTTCACCGCCCGATGGCTTCAACCCGGGTGGGCAGGATTGGGGCTTTCCTATGCTTCGCCCTTTGCCGCACTGCCCGGAGAACTTCGAGTACTTTCGCGCCTCACTTCAGGCTGTTGCCCGTTCGGCAGGTATTATCCGGCTGGACCACGTCATGCGGCTCGCCCGGCTTTACTGTATCCCCGATGGGATGCCGGCAACGGAGGGAGCTTATGTACGCGACCAATTTGAAGCCATGCTCCGGATCATTGCGATAGAAAGCCATCGGGCCGGGGTTTTTGTCGTGGGGGAGGACTTGGGCACGGTGCCTTCCTACTTCCGAGAGGCCTTGGAGAGATTTGGCATCTTGAGTTATCGCCTTACCATGTTTGAATGGAACGACCAAGGCCTGAAGCCGGCGGAAGAATATCCTTCCTTGGCCCTTTGTTCCTTCACCACGCACGATTTGGCCACCTTCGACGGCTACCTTAGCGCCCAGGATATTCTCACTCGCAAAGCCGTGGGCTGGTTGGATGAGCAATCCCTTGAAGAGGCTCTAAACCAGCGCCGGCGTGACATTGCGGCCTTGCTCAGTGGCTTCGAAAAGCACAGAATCAATGGCGGCCAATCCGATAGCCCGACGGAAGTTTTTGCCGCCCTCGCGAGTTTTCTGAAGACTACGCCTTGCCGTTTGGTTTTGTTTTCGTTGGAAGAATTCTTGGGCGAGGTACACCAAATGAACCTGCCCGGTTCCACCGCCGAGTACCCGAACTGGCAGCGCAAGACGCGAATCGCACTAGAAGATTGGGCGGCGGATGAATTGTTGGGACAACGAATGCAAGCCTTCCAGCGGGCATGGCAATAGGTTGCTGGTGAGGGTCACGTTTTGAGAGCCGTGGTGCAACGAGTAAGTTCGGCAAAGGTGGCCAGCGAAGGAGAATGGGTGGGTGAAATTGCCACCGGGCTGCTGGTTTATCTTGGCGTAGCCGCGGGCGACGCGGAGCCGGATGCGGACTATATCGCCCGAAAAATAGCCGGTTTGCGGGTATTTCGCGACGCCGAAGGCAAGATGAACTTATCTCTCGCGCAAGCGGCCGGAAGTGTTCTTCTCGTTAGTCAATTCACGTTGTTGGGGGATGTTCGCAAAGGCAACCGGCCCGCTTTTGATGGTGCGGCGCCTGCGGAGTTAGCGCGCCATTGGTATGAGGCCGTAGCGGAAAGATTGCGCAGTTTGGGCATCCGGGTAGCCACAGGAAGGTTCCAAACTCACATGGAAGTTAGCTCCACCAATGATGGTCCGATAACTATCCTTCTCGATTCGCGGAAGTTATTCTGATATAGTGTGAGTGAATCTAGCTAATAGATTCAAAGGAAAAATTCAATGCCTCGTCCCCCCAAAGTAAAACCTATGGATCCATCCATTCTTGAAGCAGCCCTTGAAGGGCTGGAGTTTCAGAAGAAACAGATTGAAGGCAAGATCGCCGCTGTTAAGGCCATGATGTCGGGCCGTGCGCCAATGCCTGCCGCTCCCGCGGATGTTACGGCAAGTCCTGCTCCCGCCAAAAAGGGGAATGGCCGCCGTCGCCGCACACTTAGCCCCGAAGCCCGGGAAAGAATTGCCGCCGCGCAAAAGAAGCGCTGGGCCGCGATCAAAAAGCAAGCCAAGTAGTGGCTGCTTAGTACAGTACTCGATAGAGAAGACACTTCAAATACTCGCTTTCCGGGTGGCTTGCCAAGACGGGATGGTCGGGGCTTTGTCCCCGTCTTTCGAGTAATTGAAGTGTCTTTCCTTTTTCCCAGGCAACACTTCGCACGACGTCTTCCAGGTCCGTTGCGTGTATATGGTGCGAGCAGGAGCAAGTGACATACAGCGCGCCACTTCCGGCTAAGCCGATTGCTCTGCGATTCAAGTCGGCATACTTACGCACCGCATTGTCCCTTTGCGAACGGGATTTTGCGTAAGCGGGCGGGTCCACAACTATTACGCTATATCGGTGCCGGGACTTTGCCCGCGCTTGCAGGTATTCAAACACATCGCCCGCCACAGCGCGTACTTTCTCTTTTTCTGTTGCTTCCAGGCTCTTCTTCAATAACTCGATAGCTGCGGCCGAGCTATCGACGGCCTCCACCCTTTCCACATAGGGCACTAGATGCCTGGCGAAGCCGCCGTTGGCGGTGAATAGGTCAAGCGCATATTCTTGCGCACCCAGCCGCTGCGCCCAACCAGCAGCAGCCAAATAATTGTCCCGCTGGTCAAGAAAAGCGCCAGTTTTAGGACCGCTCTGCGTAGGCGCCAGAAACTTCAAACCATTCATCCGATAAGCCACTTCTGCCGGCGGATCGCCATGAATTCGCTCGCGGCCCTCCTTGGTTTCCAAAGCCGAGGACTCTACCGGCATAGACTCGGCCAAGGTGGCATAGATATCCCCTAACCACGGCCTCCAGTTGGCCAATGAGGTTTGGATGCTGAAATGGCTACCAAGACGATCAACCACCAACCCGGGAAGAGAGTCTGCCTCAGCGTGCACCAAACGGTAGCCAGTGTCTTCCGACGGCAGAATCCGCTTCCGGTACGCAACAGCGCTGCTTAGCTGAGCAGCCAGGAATGAAGCATCAAAAGCAACACGTCCCCTAGCGTAGACTCGCAAGGGGACGCGCGATGTAGGGTCGAAAAAGGCAGACGCTGCTGTTTTTCGGTTGTTCGTTTCCAGAAACAAACTGGTGCATTGGGAAGGTGGCCCCTCGGGCCAATCCACATCCTTCGTATCAAACCATAGCCTGCCGCTTTCCAGGCGCTCCCAAGCGGAGCGTTTCATTCTTACCGTGAGCAAGCCTTATTGTAAGTGGGAACTCCGCATTAGGGCAGCGATTCTTTTCTCCGTTGTGGGATGGGTAGAAAACAATTGCGCTAGGCCTCCCAGCGACGGCGGGAAGATGTACATGTGGCTCATCGCCGGGCTTGCCTCCATGGGGATGCGCTGCGCATAAGCTTCCAGCTTGCGCAGAGCGTTCACCATGCCAGAGGGCGACCCTGTAAACTTTGCGGCCGTGGCATCGGCTGCGTATTCCCGCGTGCGGGAGATCGCCATTTGAACGAGCAACGCGGCAATGGGAGCGAGAATCATCATCAGCAAACCCACGAATGGATTCGCGCCCTCGTCTTCGTCACTGCGGCCGCCGAAAAACATGGCAAAGCGCGCCAGACTCGTGATGGCCGCTCCGATTGTAGCCGCAATGCTGCTAATCAAGATATCCCGGTTCAAAATGTGCGCCAGCTCATGGGCAATGACGGCTTCCAATTCCTGATCGTTCATCGTTTCGAGCAAGCCGGCGCTCACCGCAACGGAAGAATGCTGCGGGTTTCGGCCCGTGGCAAAAGCATTGGGCGAGGCCTCCGGCAATACCCAAAGCCGGGGCATGGGCAGATCCATTCGCCGGCAAAGTTCGCGCGTCATGGGAGCGATGCGGCGCCAGATGTGCGCATTTTCCTGCTCGTTCACGGCGATGGCCCCACTCATACTCAACGCGAGCTTTTCGCTGAAGAAATAACTCGCAAAATTCATCACAACCGCCATGCCTAGCGCCAGAACCAGCCCCTGCTGGCCTCCGAAAGCTTGGCCCATCATCAACAAAAATCCACTCAATCCGCCCAACAGCAGAACGGTCTTGACCGAATTCATTTCCTTATCTCCTTTACCGCCCGGCCAACCTATGCCTTCGCGGTGAGCCACAAATTGGGGGCGTGAACACACAGCTCTCCGCCCCCGGGAATCTCTACCTATTTGGATGCACGAGGCTAGCTTTTGGCTACCTCAACCTTGATTTGCCGCGGCTTCGCGATTTCCTTTTTCGGAAGGGTAATCGTTAGCACACCATCCTGGAAACTCGCCTTCACCTTCTCCGGATCCAGGCTATCCGGCAGCGTAAAGCTGCGGCTGAAGGATCCGAAACTGCGTTCAATGCGGTGGTAGCCCTTCTCGTTCTCGGTCTTCTCAAAGCTGCGCTCGCCCTTCAGCGTAAGCGTGCCGTCTTCCACGCGGACGTCAATGTTTTCAAGCTTCACAGCCGGCAAGTCTGCTTTGATGATGAGCTCGTTTTCGGTTTCTACAATGTCAACAGCAGGCGCCCAGGGGCGATTGCCTTGCGGCTCCGCCATACGGCTCACTGCCTCGTCGAAGAAGCGCATGCTGGCGAAAGGACTGTAGTCAAACGGGGTGTAGCGGGTTAGCGACATAAACGATCTCCTCTTCGGAATTTTATCTTTGATCAGAACCTGATCACATTCTCAATATAAGATCTTAGTGTTTACTTGTCAAGTAAATTTATTTCTCAACCGAAGATATTTTCCGGACAAAAGAAAAGGCCGACCCGAAGGTCGGCCTCAAGACGTCTATCCTTTTGGAAGGTCTGGACTTAGCTTGCGCTCTCGTCGCCTTCGCGCCCTTCCTGAAGGGCTTTCAGCTTTTCTTCCCGGCGCTTGGCCCGCTCAGCTGCGCGGCGTACCAGTTCGCTGCCGACCAGTTCCAACTTGCAAACTTCGGCGCCATCGCCCTTGCGGAAGCCGACGCGCACAATACGCGTGTAGCCCCCGTTGCGTTGTCCAAACCGCGGACCCAGCTTATCGAAAAGCTTCTTTACACTTTCCGGGGTCATCAAGAAACTCGCTGCCTGGCGACGGGAGTGCAAAGTGCCTTCTTTGGCCAGGGTAATCATTTTCTCCACCAAAGGCTTAGCCGCTTTGGCCTTGGGAATGGTGGTTTCGATGCGTTCGTCCATCACCATGCTGGTGACGAGGTTGCGGAGCAGTGCCCGCCGGGCGCTGATGTCGCGCTTGAGCTTAAAGCCGCCAATTCTGTGTTTCATTCTTCAAAACTCTCCTGCTCAATTCCTTTGGGTTGGGGCCTAGGGTTGGGGTCTTATAGATCTTCGTCATCATCCAGACCGGGTTCCATGGCCGCCGCTCCGCCCGGAGGGGCAATCAAGCGGCCGCTGGCATCGATCTTCATACCAAAGCTGAGACCCAAGCCGCCCAGAATTTCCTTGATTTCGTTCAAGCTCTTGCGGCCAAAATTCTTCGTACGCAACATTTCGGACTCGGTCTTTTGGACCAAATCACCAATGGTTTGGATATTCGCGTTCTTCAGGCAGTTGTAGGAGCGAACGCTCAGTTCGAGCTCTTCCACTGAACGGTTGAGAACTTCGTTCATCTGTCCGGCTGCGCGTTCAACCGGCTCTTCCACGGCCTCGGGTGCTTCTTCAAAGTTCACAAAGATAGTCATGTGATCCTTGAGTAGCTTGGCCGCCAGACCAATCGAGTCGGCCGGGGACACGGCGCTGTTGGTCCAAACTTCCAGGGTGAGTTTGTCGTAATCCGTCATCTGCCCCAAACGGGCGGCTTCGACGTTGTAATTCACCTTACGAACCGGGGAGTGCACCGAATCGATCGGAATGTAGCCGAGCGGCAGATCTTCGTCGAAGTTGCGATCGGCGCTCACATAGCCGCGGCCGACCTTTAGGCGCATTTCGATGAACAGCTTGCCGCCTTCGGCCACCGTGGCCACGTGAAGGTCACGATCGAGCACTTCCACATCCGCGTCGGTCTCGATCATCCGGCTCAAAACTTCTCCGCCCTGCTCTACTTTCAGCCGGACGGTCTTTACTCCTTCTCCACTCATCTTGAACGGAATCTGCTTCAGGTTCAGGATGATATCGGTCGCGTCTTCGACGACACCAGGAATGGGCGAAAACTCGTGCGCCACACCTTCGATGCGAACCGCCGTGATGGCAGCTCCCTCGATGGAACTCAGCAAGGCGCGGCGGAGTGCGTTTCCAATCGTCGTACCAAAACCGCGTTCGAACGGCTGCGCGGTGAACATGCCATAACGCTCAGTGAGCGTTTCCGTATTGGCTACCAATCGCTTGGGCTTTTGAAAACCTCGAAACATGGGCCTCCTTGGGGAATATTATTGTTCTCTTGCCTTGCCTTACTTGGAGTACAGTTCGACGATCAACTGCTCGTTGAGCTGAATTTGCACCAGATCTTCGCGCTTGGGCGCCTGGAGCACACGGGCTTTGAAATTTTCACGATCCACTTCCAACCAGTTGGGAGCGGGATAGTGGGCAGTTGCGTCGCGAGAGGCGAGAATGCTGGTAACCTTGCGGCTCTTTTCCACAATCTCGACCACGTCGCCAGTGCGTACATAGAAACTCGGAATGGTGGTGCGGCGGCCGTTGACGCTGACATGACCGTGGCGGACCAATTGGCGGGCTTGCGCGCGGCTGGTGGCAAAACCGGCACGCAGCGCAACACTATCCAAGCGGCTTTCGAGCATGCTAAGCAAGTTGTCGCCCGTAACGCCCTGCACACGGGAGGCCTTCTCAAACAGGTTCCGGAATTGGCCTTCCAGCACGCCATAGTAGCGGCGCGCCTTCTGCTTCTCGCGGAGCTGCAAACCGTAGGCTTGCACCTTCGGCTTCCGGTCCTTACCGTGCTGGCCGGGGGGGAAGTTCCGCTTCTCAATTGCGCACTTTTCGGTGTGGCAGCGCTCGCCCTTCAAAAACAACTTCATCCCTTCGCGCCGGCACAACCGGCATACGGGACCTTTATATCGAGCCATCTCTTTCGCTTCTCCTTACTCAACCAATCAAGACTCAACCAACGTAGCTGGAGGATTGGTGCAGTTTACGGCCGCTCGAGGCCTTCTTCCTGCTTGCCACTACCAGTAAATCTGCAAGGCCAAACCGCGCATTCCCAGCGCCCTACTCGGCAAACTGCGGGAACGCAGAAATGGGCCGCACCTGTGGCACGGCCCCAAAATCGTGAATTCGCTTACGCGACCGGCCACTTAGACGCGGCGACGCTTGGGCGGACGGCAACCATTGTGAGGAATGGGCGTTACGTCGCGGATTGTGCGGACTTCAATGCCAACGCTGCCCAGGGCGCGCACGGCAGACTCTCGTCCGGCGCCGGGACCAGCAACCCGCACGTCCACTTGGCGCAGACCCGCAGAGTCTTTTGCTTTCGTCGCCGCCGTCAGGGATGCCTGCTGGGCGGCAAAAGGAGTGCCTTTGCGCGACCCGCGGAAGCCCAACGAACCGGAACTAGACCAACTCAGCACATTCCCGACCGGGTCGGTAATCGTGATGATGGTGTTATTGAAGGAAGCCTGCACGTGTACCACACCAACGGGTACGTGCTTTTTCTCCTTCTTTTTAAAGGCTTTCTTCTTCGTATTCTTTGCTTGCGCCTTAGCCATTTCGTTTCTTACCTAACGTCCTTCTTGCTTACCAGCCATCTTATTTGCCAGCCTTCTTCTTGCCGGCAACGGTACCCTTGCGGGGACCCTTCCGGGTACGCGCGTTCGTGTGCGTACGTTGGCCGCGGGCCGGAAGGCCCCGGCGGTGGCGCAAGCCACGGTAGCTGCCCATTTCCATCAGCCGTTTGATATTCAGGGAGACTTCCTTGCGCAAGTCACCTTCCACCGCGCCTTCGTTTTCGAGCAGAAGACGAATGCGGTTTACTTCTTCTTCCGTAAGATCGGAGATCCGCTTCCCAGGCTCGATTTCGCAACGATAGAGAATCGATTGGGCCCGCGTCCGGCCAATTCCGTAAATGTAAGTCAACCCGATTTCGGCTCTCTTCCGGGCCGGTAAGTCTACGCCAGCAATACGTGCCATATTTCTTGTCTCCTGTCCGTTGCCATTAACCTTGGCGCTGCTTATGCTTCGGGTTGGTGCAAATCACCCGGACCACGCCTTCGCGATGAATGATCTTGCACTTATCACACATTTTTTTAACTGAGGGGCGAACCTTCATTTCATTTTCCTTCCATCGCGGCCAGCGGGCTTTTTGGCAACCGCTGTGGCCCAACAAACTCTAAAGCAACTTCACAATTCTGCCGCGCCCGGGATCGTGGGGCGACACCACCACCAAAACTCGCTCATTCGGCCGAAGGCGAACAAAATTCGCCTCTACCGCCTTTGCCGGATGCGCAATGACTTCAATCCGGTTCTCCAACTCCAAACGAACCGTTCCATTCGGAAGCAGTTCCAAAACCTTTGCTTCTCTTCCCGCCAACTCCATGGCAAACAACCTTACGCCTTCCCGCCAAGTGCGCTTTCCCGCTAAGGGCGGGTCAGCACCCAAGGCCCGTTGGCCGTAATTGCCACCATGTGCTCAAAGTGGGCACTGGGCCGGCCATCCGTAGCCACAGCAGTCCACTTATCACTCAAAACATTCGTCTCCGGCTGTCCTTCGTTCACCATCGGCTCAATCGCCAGAACCATGCCTTCCTTCAGCTTCGGATTTTCCTGCTTCCGGTCCACATAGTTCGGAACTTGCGGCTCTTCGTGCAAACTTGTGCCGATGCCGTGCCCCACAAATTCCCGGACAATCGAGAATCCATTGCGGTTTACGTGTTCTTCCACCGCACGGCTGATGTCAAACAGCCGGTTGCCGGGAACAGCCTGAAAAATTGCCTGCTCCAGGGCTTCTTGCGTCACAGCCAGCAAGCGCTCCGTTTTTTCCGGCAGCTTGCCTACGCCAACCGTTACTGCCGAATCGCCGTAATAGCCATTCAAACAGACACCGGTATCGAGAGAGACGATGTCTCCGCTCCGCAACTGGCGTTTCGCGCTCGGCATGCCGTGCACAACAGCCTCATTGATCGATGTACAAAGAACGTAGGGAAACTTGGTTCCCGCCGCTTCGGAGTAATAACCCTTGAATGCCGGTTTGGCGCCAGCATCCCGAATCATCTTCTCGGCCGCAATTTCGAGGTCCATCGTGGTAACACCTTCCCGGACCATCGATTTCAACTTCTGCAAAATCTCGTAGACTAGCAAGCCCGATTGGCGCATTTTTTCGAGCTCAGTTGCGCTCTTTCGAATAATTGCCATGTCTACATCAACCTGGTTTCACGGTCGCCCCGGGCCTTCATACGCTCCTCAATCCAGGAGACAATCTCCCCGGAGAGGGATTCCGGCTTTCGGTCGCTGCCGTCAATCGTCAAAAAATCAACTCTTTCAGCCAAATACGCCAAAACCGGGGCGGTTAACTGCTCATAAGCCACCAAGCGTTGGCGAATCACAACTTCCTGGTCATCTTCACGCACAACCAGCCTTGCGCCTTCAATATCGCAGCGTCCCGCAACGATCGGGGGCTTCAGGCGGATGTTATAAAGGGTTCCACACTGAGGGCAGATGCGTCTTCCCGCTAACCGGGCTGTAATAACATCATAATCCACCTGCAAGTGAATTACCAACAGGGGGATGCGCATGGTTTCTGCTAACCCCACCAGCATTTCTGCCTGGTGCAGGGTCCGCGGGAATCCATCCAACAAAACGCCCTGCTGACAATCCGCCCTGCTTAGGCGGTCTTCCACCAGCCGGATCACTAATTCGTCGGGCACCAAGTGGCCCGCTTTAATGACATCCCGCACTTCCAATCCGAGTGCGTCGCCAAGCTGTATATGCTCGCGCAACATATCACCCGTGGAAACATGCGGCAAACCTAGCTTCTCGGTTAAGAGCTTGGCTTGCGTACCTTTGCCCGAACCAGGGGGACCGAATAATACAATCCCCGGCGAACTTCGAAAATCTTTCAAGCGCTATACACTGCTCCGGCGACCGCGGATGCGGCCTGCTTTGGGAGTAAAGCCCTCGTAATGGCGCATAATCAGTTGCGCCTCAATCTGGTTCACCGTATCCATGGCAACACCAACCACGATCAGTAGCGAAGTGCCGCCGAAGTAGAAATTCACACCTAGCCCGTCCAACAGAAAGCGGGGGAAAGCTTCGTCGATCCAGCCACCGACCAAGGGCAAACGTTGGAGCTTGATACCAGAGATCATAATTTCCGGCAGCAGGCTCAGGATCGCGAGGTACAAACCACCCACCACTGTAATGCGGGTGAGAATGCGGTTCATGTAATCGGCAGTATTCTTGCCGGGGCGGATGCCCGGGATAAAGCCCCCGGACTTGCGCATGTTATCGGCTGCTTCGTTCGGGTTAAAAATAATCGATACGTAGAAGAAGCAAAAGAAAACGATTAGCGCCGTGTACATCAAAAAGTACAAAGGTTGCGTATGGCCGATGGATTCCAGTACGCCGCTAATCCAGCGGTTATTCTTTACCAAATCAAACTGGAGGAAGGTTTGCGGGAAGGTCAGGAGCGATTGGGCAAAGATCACGGGGATGACGCCGCCCGCGTTCACTTTCAACGGCAAGTGAGTTTGTTGCCCACCCATCACGCGACGGCCCACCACGCGCTTGGCGTATTGCACCGGGATGCGACGCTCACCGCGTTCCACCAGCACGATCAAACCGACGACGGCCACCATCACTACCAGAATCAGTAGCAACTGCAGTACGTTCCATTGGCCGGTAACGAAAACGTTGTTGTAGATTTCCCGGATCGCCGTGGGTAAGCCGATGACGATACCGGTGAAGATGATCAGCGACATTCCATTTCCGATGCCGCGCTCGGTAATCTGTTCTCCGAGCCACATGATGAATGCTGTACCCGTGGTTAAGCTGATCATGGTCATCACAATGAAGCCAAAACCGGGATTCAAAACGAAGCCGCCGCCCTGGTCACCCGCTGCCTGCAAGGCCGTAGCGATGCCGGCGCTTTGGAACAATGCCAAGCCGATCGTCAGATAGCGCGTCCACTGGGTGATTTTGCGCCGTCCCACTTCGCCTTCTTTCTGCAGCTTCTCGAGCGTGGGAACCACGACCGTAAGCAATTGCAGAATGATCGACGCCGTGATGTAAGGCATGATACCCAGGGCAAAAATCGTCAAGCGGCGGAACATGCCGCCGCTGAACAAATCGAAAAAGCCGAGGATACTTCCCGAGTTCTGCTGAAAGAACTGTTCGAGTTTGTTGGCGTCAATTCCCGGTGTGGGGATGTGGCCACCAAAGCGGTACACCGCCAGCATGGCTAGCGTGAACAGTACCCGGTTCCGCAGATCCGGGATTCGAAAAACGTTGGCAATAGCTTCAAAAAAGCTCATGATGGTGCTTACTTTTTCTTCGCGCTCTTCCGCACGAGGCGGGCTTCCTTCTTCGCGTTCTTAATGGGCGCCGGAACGAATTGCGGCACAATTTCCGCGCTGCCACCGGCAGCTTCAATCTTGGCCTTAGCCGAAGCGCTAAAGATATGCGCTTTCACCACAAGCTTGCGGGTTAACTCACCGTTGCCCAGAATCTTCAGACCCTTACCGAGCTTTTTCACCGTACCCGCCGCCATCAGGGTTTCGGGGCTAAAGGTGTCGCCTTCCAATTTCTCCAACCGGCTCAGGTTCAATACCGCATACTCTTCGCGGAAAGGATTGTTGAAGCCGCGCTTCGGCATCCGGCGGTGCAACGGCATCTGGCCGCCTTCGAAGCCGCGCATTTTCGAATAACCGCTGATCGACTTTTGACCCTTCGCGCCGCGGCCCGAGTATTTGCCACGACGGCTTCCCATGCCTTGGCCGATGCGCTGTTTCTTTTGTTTTTGCCCAGCGGGGGGATGCAGATTGCTTAAATTCATTTCTTCGGTCCTTTGGCCTTACTCTTCAACAGTTACCCTTCAACGCCTACGCTTCCACGATTACTCTTCAACGATCGCCAGCAAGTGCGGGATCTTCTTTACCATGCCCCGAAAAGCAGGCGTATCGGGACGCTCCACCACGCGGTTCATTTTCTTCAGGCCCAGGCTGCGGACAATCACCTTGTGCTTTTCTGGGCAGCATATGGGGCTCTTGACGAGTTTGATTTTGATCATCTTGTCGCTCATAAGGTTTCCTCGTCCCTTGACTTCTTACTTTTCCCTATCTCAGACTCAATTGCCAAGCTTACGGAAGTTCCGTTACAGCCTTAAGCGCGAAGCTTTTCTACGGGCAAACCACGCAGGTCGGCCATGGCCGTCTTCTCGCGCAGCTGCTCAAGCGCCGCCACCGTTGCCTTCACGGCATTGTGCGCGTTGCGGCTACCCAGGTTCTTGCTCACCACGTTCGGAATGCCAACGCTTTCAATCACCGCACGCACCGGACCACCGGCGATCACGCCCGTACCTTCCGGCGCCGGCTTCAACAATACACTGCCCGCACCGAAACGGCCGTGGACAGGGTGAGCGATGGTGGAGGGGAGGGTATTGATTTGGCGAAGGTTTTTCTTGGCTGCTTCAATTCCCTTTTTGATAGCGGCGGGAACTTCTTTGGCCTTGCCCGTGCCATAGCCGACAACACGCTTTTCCGTATCGCCCACCACGACGAGCGCGGCAAAGCTCATGTTCTTACCGCCCTTCACTACCTTGGTTACGCGGTTGATGCTAACTACCTGTTCTTTTAAGTTCAGGCCCTGAGCTTCCATTTTTTTCACTTGCGTTTGTGCCATGAAATCCTATTCCGTTCGCTTCCTGATCGTCTGAACTAAAACTCGAGGCCCGATTCGCGCGCCGCGTCTGCCAATGCCTTCACTCGCCCGTGGTACAAAAATCCGCCACGGTCAAAAACTACCTTCTTGATGCCGGCGGCAATCGCCCGCTCGGCCACCAACTTACCAATTTGCTTGGCTCCGGCCACGTTGCCACCAGAGGCTACTTGCGTCGCTTTTTCCGCGCTGGATGCCGCGGCAAGAGTGCGGCCACTGCGGTCGTCGATCACTTGGGCGTAAATATGCTTAATGCTACGGAACACGGCCAGACGCGGACGCTCCGCGTCGCCCTTCACACGGCGGCGGATTCTGGTATGGATCCGGCGGCGTACCTCATCGCGGTCAATTAGTTTCTTCATGGCTCTGTTCTTACCCTGTTGTTAACCTGTTCTTACGCTTTCGCCCTATTTCTTGCCCTTGCCACCGGCACCGCTCTTGCCAACCTTCTTGCGCAGGACTTCACCCGTATACCGGACGCCCTTGTTTTTGTACGGGTCTGGCGGACGTAGCGCCCGCATGTTGGCGGCCACTTGCCCGAGCACCTGGCGATCGGAGCCCTTCAAAACAATATGGGTCTGCTTTTCTACCGTCATTTCCACGCCCGGGGGCAGCAGGAATTCGATGGCGTGGCTATAGCCCAGCGTAAAAGTAGCCAGGTTGCCCTTCACATCGCAGCGGTAACCAATGCCCACGATGTCCAGTTCCCGGGTGAAGCCCGTCGAGACACCTGTAATGGCATTGGCCAGCAACGCGCGGGTAAGCCCGTGCTTCGCAGCTAGAGCGTCGCTTTCGCGCACGAGCTCAATCGTGCCATTCTTGTTTTCAATCTGAATCCCGGCTGGAATGGGGACCGTCAGTTTCCCTTTGGGTCCTTCTACCAGAGCGTGGTCGCCCAACTGGAGCTTAACGCCAGTGGGGAGCGGGATGGGTTTCTTACCTACGCGAGACATTTACTTTGGTTTCCTTCTGCTGTTGTTACCCGAATCGGCTCTTGTTCGCAATCGGCCTAGTAGATCGTGCAGAGCAATTCGCCGCCGACGTTTTCGCGACGAGCCGTTGCCCCGGTCATAACACCCTTGGGGGTGGTCAAAATATTGATGCCCAAGCCGCCCAGCACGCGGGGCACATCCTTCGAGCCCACATAAATACGGCAGCCAGGACGCGAAATCCGCTCCAGGCGCGAGATAACGCTCTCGTTGCCCGGCGTGTACTTCAAATAAATCTTGATCGTCTTCTTCGTGCCTTCTTCGGCAAGCTTGAAGTTGAGGATATAGCCCTCTTCCTTCATGATCCGGGCGATCTCAAGCTTCAGCTTCGAGGCCGGAACGTCTACCTTCGCGTGGCGGGCCTTAATGGCGTTGCGCACACGGGTGAGCATATCGGCGATGGGATCAGAGGTGGTGATTGCCATGGTGATTTTTCTTCCCTTCCTGCTCTTCCCGTTACCAGCTGGACTTCGTCACGCCGGGAATTTCACCGGCCAAGGCCAATTGGCGGAAACAAATCCGGCACAGATTGAACTTACGGAGGAATGCCCGCGGCCGTCCGCAACGTCCACAGCGGTTGCGGTGCTGGCAAGCAAACTTCGGCTTCTTTTCGTCTTTGGCAATTTTTGCTGTCGTGGCCATGTTTCCTACTGAAATCCTCTCGCTCGATTTTTCCGATGCTTATTGCCGGAACGGCATACCCATGTGTTTCAACAACGCGAATGCTTCCGGATCGGACTTGGCCGTTGTCGTAATGCAAATATTCATCCCGCGATTTTTGTCAACTTTGTTGTAATCAATCTCGGGGAAAATCAACTGCTCGCGCAGGCCCATGGTGTAGTTCCCACGGCCATCGAAGCTCTTCGGGTTAACGCCACGGAAGTCGCGCACGCGCGGAAGAGCAATGTTCATGAAGCGGTCCAGGAATTCATACATGGTGGCGCCCCGGAGGGTAACCATGCAGCCGATGGGCATTCCTTCGCGTAGCTTGAAAGCCGCAATGGACTTCTTGGCGCGCGTCACAACCGGCTTTTGGCCCGTAATGGCGCCGAGTTCCTGAATGGCGACATCCATCAACTTCGCGTTGCCGGTGGCTTCGCCCATACCCATATTGATCGAAACTTTTTCGATCTTGGGAATCGCCATAACGTTCTTGTAGCCAAATTCCTGCTGTAAGGCCGGCACTACGTTTTTCAAGTAGTGCTCCTTCAGGCGGGCTGTTTTTTCGATCTTCGTTGCCATCGTGAATACTCGCTCTTCCCTTTAATCGCTTCCTACTTGCTGTCGAGCACTTCGCCAGTTTTGCGGGCAATGCGGACGCGCCGGGTTTTGCCGCCAACGGTCTCCACCTTGCTGCCAATGCGGGTGGGTACACCACCGGAGGTCAAAATTGCCACGTTGGAGACGTGGATAGAGGCTTCGCGTTCGGCAATGCCGCCCTTGATGCCGCGCGACGGATTGGGCCGCGTGGCGCGCTTCACCATGTTCACGCCTTCCACAATCACCCGGCCTAAGGTGCGGTCCACTTCAATGATGCGGCCCGTCTTACCTTTGTCCTTGCCGGTGATCACCATCACCATGTCATCCTTCTTCAGGCGGATGCGGGCTGGAATGCCTTCCTTGCGGCCCGTGGTCATCTTGCTCAAACTCAGCGCCATGGCTTACACCACCTCCGGAGCCAGCGAAACAATCTTCATGAAGCGCTTGTCGCGCAGTTCACGCGCCACCGGTCCAAAAACACGCGTTCCCACAGGCTCGCCCAATTCGTTCACCAATACGGCAGCGTTCGAATCAAAGCGAATGTAGGTGCCGTCCTTTCGGCGGGTCTCTTTGCGCATGCGCACAATGACGCAACGCACAACCTTTCCCTTCTTGACGTTTCCATCCGGAGAGGCTTCTTTCACACTGGCCGTGACGATGTCACCCAAGCCAGCCGTCAAACCTTTATCGCCACCGCGGGGCAAAATACACTGGAGTTTCCGCGCGCCGCTGTTATCGGCTACCTCCAGGATTGTTCGCATTCCTATCATGTCTGGCTCCTCGCGTTCCTAGAACTATTCCTAATCGCTCTCTCTCGCTCGCTCTTCCTACTTGCCCTTAACCTTGAGCTTCTTCTTAACGGTCTTGCGGTTGGAAACCGTTGCGCGGGCTTCGGCCATGCTCACTTCCACGCCGTCCACCGTGATGCGGACTGCGGCGCGGAGAATCTCATCCAGCTTCCAACGCTTCAGCTTCGACAAGGGGCGGCTTTCGATAATACGCACCATGTCGCCCACCTTGGCCTTGCCTTCTTCATCGTGGGCATAAAAGCGCTTCCGCTGGGAAACAATGCGCTTGTACAAGGGGTGCGGCACGCGGCGGGTAACCGAAACCACGATCGTCTTTTCCATCTTGGTGGAAACTACTTCGCCCACCTGCGTTTGCTTGTGGGGGGCGGGGGTAGCGGCGGCGCCCGCCACTTCGGGAGAATTTTTTACTGGATCGGCCATTACTTGCTTTCCTCGGCTTGCCGTTCGTTCAGGATGGTTAACATGCGAGCACGGTCCTTTTTCAATTCGCGCAACTTCTTCACGCCTTCCATCTGGCCCATGGAGATCTGGAAGCGGAGACGGAAAAGCGTCTCGTCGCTATCGGCCAACTGCTTGCGAATATCGGTCGTGTCCAGACCCCGAATCTGTTCGGCTTTCATCTGCTTCCTCTTCTTTATTGCTTAACAACCATTGCTTCTGTGTTTACCCGAGTGGGCGTTTACCCGAGAGGGCGAACCAGCTTAAACCTGTTCCCGCATTACTAACTTTGTGCGGATGGGAAGCTTCATGGCCGCGAGGCGGAACGCCTCGGTTGCGGTTTCCATGGAAACGCCTTCCATCTCAAACAAAATCTTGCCTGGGCGAATCACGGCCACCCATCCATCCGGAGCCCCCTTACCGGAGCCCATGCGGACTTCGGCCGGCTTTTTCGTCACCGGTTTGTCCGGGAAAATCCGAATCCAGATTTTGCCGCCGCGCTTGATGTAGCGCGTCATCGCGATACGGGCCGCTTCAATCTGACGGTTCGTGATGTAACCGCAGCCAAGGGCCTTCAATCCGTACTCGCCGAAATCAACGCTCGATCCGCGATAAGCCAAGCCGCGCATACGGCCCCGCTGTGTCTTGCGGTACTTGACTCTCTTGGGCATCAACATGGTCTGTGTTCCTCGCCTTACTTTCTAATCAATCGCGCTTGGTAAATCTCAGCAATTGCGGTGGTCTCGTTATTCGCTCTTCTCTGCAGGATTCTCAATGGAATTCTCTGCAGGATTGGCTTCTGGCAAGTTTGCCGCTGCTGCGTCTGCAGCCGGCACTTCCACGGCAGATGCTTCCACCGGAGCACTGGCTTCCACCGGTGTACTGGCCTCCACCGGAGTGCTCTGTGGCTCAACGGCTTCCTGCTGCTTCCAGCTCGGCGCTGGCGGAGCCATCGGCGGCAGAATCGGTCCACCCGTCTTCAAGCCACCCGGCAAATCCACCGGACCCAAAACAATTCCCTGGTCCTGCGTGGGGGGAACCACCGGCTCCACCGGAGCTTGCTGCCGGGGACGGCCATCGGCCGAACGGTTGCTCCGCGGGCCACGATCGCCACGGTCGCGGTTGTCACGGCGCGGGCGCGGCGCCGAATCATTCTCGTTGCGCAGCATTACGCGGCGTTGGCCTTCGCCGATATCGCCCTTGTAAATCCAGCACTTCACGCCGATCACGCCATAAGTGGTGCGTGCTTCGGCAAAACCGTAGTCAATGTCCGCGCGCAGGGTATGCAAGGGTAGTTGGCCATGCAGATACCATTCCGTACGTGCGATTTCCGCACCGTTCAAGCGGCCGGAAACACGCACCTTGATTCCTTTGGAGCCAAAGCGTTGGGCGCTATCCACCGCCTTGCGCATGGCGCGGCGGAAGGCAATGCGTTTTTCCAGTTGCAGGGCGATCGATTCGGCCACCAGTTGCGCATCCAATTCCGGCTTGTGCACTTCCTGAATGTCGATGAAGACTTCCCGACCGGTCTTTTTGCCCAAGTCTTGCTTCAGCTTTTCGATTTCCGCGCCCTTGCGGCCAATAATGATGCCCGGGCGGGACGTCCGGATGGTGATGCGAAGCTTGTTCCCGGGACGATCCACTTCAATCGAACTCACGCCGGCGCTCTTCAGGCGTTCGCGGAGCGATTCCTTCAATTCCAAATCTTCAAACAAGAGCTTGGCATAGTCCTGCTTGGCGAACCAGCGGGACTTCCACGTCTTTGTTACGCCAAGGCGGAACCCAAAAGGATGTACTTTCTGACCCATTCGTTCTTTCCTGCTTCCTTCGCCCTTAGTTTTCCGCCGCCTCGGCCGCGCCGTCCGTTGCGCCCGCCGCTGCCCCGTCCGATACTTTCACCACAATATGGGAAATCCTACGCTGGTAGCGGTAAGCCCGGCCCATCGGCGCCGGACGGATCCGCTTCATCCGAGGCCCTTCGTTCACGTAAGCCTCGCTCACAAACAACTCATCAACATCCACATTGGCCGACTTGTTTTCGGCATTCGCAATCGCGCTGCGCAGCACCTTTTCCACCACCGGAGCCATGCGCTTGTTGGTCATCTTCAGAATTGTGATCGCTTCCCCGGCCTTTTGACCTCGGATCAAATCCACCACCAGGCGCGCCTTTTGCGGGCTGGTTCGAACGAAGCGGGCTTCTGCTTTAGCTACCATAAAGTTTCTCCGTCCGGCCTTTCTACTTCTTACCCTTTTCGTTGGCCTTTGCCGCGTGGCCCTTGAAGGTACGCGTGGGCGAAAATTCACCCAACTTGTGGCCTACCATGTTTTCCGTGACATACACCGGAATGAACTTCTTCCCGTTGTGCACGGCCAGCGTGTGACCCACAAAGTTTGGCATGATCGTCGAACGCCGGGACCAGGTCTTGATCACTTTCTTTTCGTTCTTCGCATTCATGGCCTCGATTTTTTCGAGGACATGGTCGTCAGCAAAGGGTCCTTTTTTGAGGGAGCGGCTCATCTTATTCCAATTCCTTCAGTTCGCTTCACAATTCCTACAGTTCGCTGCAAAGGCGCCTCTAGCGGCCTTTTTGCTTCCGGCTCACGATGAGCTTATCGGTACGCTTGTTGTTGCGGGTCTTGTAGCCACGCGTTGGCTGGCCCCAAGGAGTTACCGGGTGGCGGCCACCCGAGGTGCGGCCCTCACCACCACCGTGCGGGTGGTCGACCGGGTTCATCGAAACACCACGGTTGTGCGGGCGCTTGCCGATCCAGCGGCTGCGTCCAGCCTTGCCAAGCGTTTGGTTTTCGTGATCGAGATTACCTACCTGGCCAATTGTCGCAGCGCAATCAATCAGAACCTTGCGCACTTCGCCGCTCGGCAGGCGAAGTAAGGCATATTCTCCGTCCTTCGAAACAACTTGCGCTTCTGCGCCGGCGCTGCGCGCCATTTGCGCTCCCTTGCCGGGCTTCAGCTCAATGGCATGCACCGTGGTGCCGGCAGGAATGTTGCGCAGGGGAAGCGAGTTGCCGGTCAAAATATCGGCTTCGGCTCCGCTCATCACCTTGGCGCCAACCTTCAAGCCAACGGGCGCAAGAATGTAGCGCTTTTCGCCGTCAACGTAATGCAACAAGGCAATGCGGGCCGAACGGTTCGGATCGTATTCAATCGCCGCCACCGTTGCGGGCACTCCCGCCTTATCCCGCTTGAAGTCTATGATGCGGTAGGTGCGCTTATTGCCGCCACCGATGAAGCGCATTGTGGTGCGACCCGAAGAGTTACGGCCGCCAGACTTGCGCAAACCAATGGTCAGGCTCTTCTCGGGGGTTTGCTTCGTGATGTCTTCCCGTGTAACCACCGAGCGGTAGCGCCGGGTTGGGGTTGTCGGACTATAAGTTTTTACCGGCATTAGACCACCTCTACGTATTCAGGGACTTTTTGGTCCGCCTTCAGCTTCACGTACGCCTTTTTCCAATCCGGACGGTAGCCCGCAAACTTACCACGACGGCGCAGCTTGCCCACATTATTCATGGTGCGAACTTCTTCCACTTTCACCTTGAAGATCTTCTCCACCGCTTGCTTGATCTGCGTCTTGTTGGCATCGACGGCCACCTGAAAGCAAAGCGTCCGGTTGGCGTCCTTGGCAATAGTGCTCTTTTCGGTTACGCGGGGAGCTTCAATCACTCCGTAAATCGTCATGGCTATTTCCCACCCTTCAAGGATTCCGAAAGCTTCTCGGCGGCGGACTTGCTCACCAACACCGCCTTGTGGCGCAGCAAGTCGTAGGTGGTTACGTCGCGCGGCGCAACGAGCTTCACGCCCGGTAGGTTACGGCTTCCCAGAGAAAGGTTGCGGTTTTCCCCGGCATCAACTAGCAGGACCGTGGCTGAAGCTTCCAGCTTTGTGAGTTTGGCTTGGAAATTCTTGGTCTTGTGGTCAGCCAGCGTGAAGGCGTCTACCACCTTCAATTCGCCATCGCGCAGTTTGGCGCTTAAGGCCGAACGCAACGCACCCACAATCATCTTTTTGTTCAAGCGGTAGGAATAGTCCCGCGGCTGCGGCCCGTGAACCGTACCGCCGTGGCGCCACAAAGGCGAACGGATGCTACCCATACGGGCGCGGCCTGTACCCTTCTGCTTCCAAAGCTTCTTGCCCGAACCAGCTACTTCGTGCCGCGTCTTGGTAGCCGCTAAGCCCGCGCGTTGCGAAGCACGGTGGTGACGCACGCTTTCATACAGCAGGTGCTCGTTGATCTCGACGCCAAAAACTTCCTCGGCGAGCTCAAGCGAACCGACCTTCGCATTTTCCAAATTGATTACGTCTACTGTTGGCATGTGCAGTACTCTCGCCTCTTCTAGCTCCGCCGTGCCTTGGAACGGCGAATGGTGACATAAGATCCGTTGGGACCCGGCACAGCGCCCTTCACCATAATCACGTTGTCTTCAATGTCCACATCCACAATCTCAAGATTGCGGACCGTAACTTGCGCAGTGCCCATGCGGCCGGCCATCTTCATGCCCGGAAATACGCGGGAAGGGAAGCTGGAGGCACCAATCGAACCGGGAGCGCGATGGAACATCGAGCCGTGCGATTCCGGACCGCCGCGGAAACCATGGCGCTTCACGATACCGGCAAAGCCCCGGCCTTTGGAAGTGCCGATGACATCGACAATTTCCTTCGGCTTGAAGTCGTCTGCCGTAATCTTGTCGCCGGCCTTGAAGTCGCCGTTGCCTTGTCCCAAACGGAACTCCTGAAGGTACTTGACACCATTGGCGTCTGCCTTCTTCAGGTGACCCGTCGCGGGCTTGTTGATGCGCGCCGGTTTGACGTACTCCATCAAACCCAGCTGGATGGCATCGTAACCATCGCTGGCAGGCGTCTTGCGTTGGGTAACCACGCAGGGACCAGCCTTCACGAGCGTCACGGGCACTACTTGACCGTCCGCGCGGAAGATCTGGGTCATTCCGATTTTTTTTCCCAAAATTCCTGGGCTCATCGCCAAAACTCTCCGGGTCTATCTACTTGCTTCTTGCCAAACTACTTCTTGCCAAAGGCCTTGATTTCCACGTCCACGCCCGCCGGCAAATCCAGCTTCATCAGCGCGTCCACGGTATCCTGCGTTGGCTCGAGAATGTCGATCAGCCGCTTGTGCGTTCGGATTTCGAACTGTTCGCGCGACTTCTTATCCACGTGCGGAGAACGATTGACCGTGTAGCGGTTCCGCACCGTTGGAAGCGGAATGGGGCCGGCCACCTGGGCGGCAGTACGCTTGGCCGTGTCCACGATTTCCGTGGTCGATTGGTCGAGCACACGGTGATCGTAAGCCTTTAAGCGGATGCGGATACGTTCTTTGTTCATAGTTCGCCTTTTGTTCCTAAGCAACAGCTTGCGGGAAAACCCTGCCGCTACTCAATAATCTCCGTCACCGTGCCGGCGCCGACCGTGCGGCCGCCTTCGCGGATGGCGAAGCGCAAGCCCTTGTCCATGGCCACCGGGGTGATCAGTTCCACTTCGAGGTTCACGTTGTCGCCCGGCATCACCATGTC
>JANRIK010000039.1:0-5244 GCA_033765085.1 Bryobacter sp.
GGCTTCGAGCAAAACTTGTCGCATTGTTTTTGGATGCGACCTTCCGCGCGGGAGTTGCGGAGGGATGGCGTCCCCACGGGGATTCGAACCCCGGTTATCGCCGTGAAAGGGCGGTGTCCTAGGCCTCTAGACGATGGGGACCCTAGTAGAAGTACAACCTTCCAAGTATAGCAAACTTAGAGGGTTTTGAGATAGGCCATGAGGTCATCGCGCTCTTCGGCAGTCAACAATTCCTCATAACCCGGCATGCCATTGCCACCAGCGTTGATGATGGCGCGCACGTTCTCTTCCGAGGGGGCCTTGCCGTTCGCCATTTTGTCCTTCTTGAAGAGACCCTTCAAGCCAGGACCCATTTTCTTTTCGTCTGAATCATGGTTGTGGCAAACGGAGCACTGTTCGAAGACTTCCTTGCCCTTTTCCGCATTGCCAGCCTTTTGGTAGGCGGTTGCGGGCGCGGCAGCACCCATCAAGAAACTAAGGCTCAGCAGCGAGGCGGCGCTTAAAGTCGCCAAGGCGGTCTTCTTCATACTTTCTAATTTTACAATGCTCATGTGGCCTCCGTCATTATCCTGTTTGCAAAAGCACCGGCTCCGGGCCGGGTAAAAACCCGCCTTATGCCCGTGCTCAGCGCTGAACAAGCCGCTGAACTACACATCTGCTTTGTAGAAGACGTTCTCGCGAAGCTCTTGGTTTTGAAAAATCTTGCTTCAGTGGAACTGCACACCGACGTGCTGACGGAGGCCTGGCGGGAGTTCCCTGTTCCCCGCGCAGTACAGTGCGAGGGCGACCTAGGGCAGCGCATGCTGTACGCCATCGAGCAAGCCTTCGCCAACGGGCAGGAGCAGGCATTGATTGTGGGAGCCGACGTGCCCACGGTGCCAATCGAGTATCTGCAGGAAATTCTCGCTTCCCCGGCCGACGTCACGCTGGGTCCAACGGAAGATGGCGGCTACTATGCCATCAGCGTCCGCCGGGCGCACCGCGAAATGTTCCAGGGAGTGGCATGGTCCTCTGAGGTTGCTTTGGAGCAAACCACCCAAGCTTGCCAGGCCCAGGGCTTAACCGTTGCGCTGGGCCGTCCCTGGTACGACATCGACGGCCCGGCCGACCTTGTCCGCCTGGTAACCGAACCCACGCCCCCGCGCACCACCGAATGGTTGAAAAAACATGGTTTTCTTACGGGCGTGAAGCATCTCTAAGCCATGGCCATCAAGGAAGGGGCAAAGGCCCCCGATTTCACGCTCGAAACCGACTCGGGCGACAAATTAAAGCTGTCTTCTCTCAAAGGGAAAAACGTAGTCCTCTACTTTTACCCAAAATCTGATACTCCCGGTTGCACCACCGAAGCCTGCGACTTTCGGGACCGCTCGCTTGAATTTGCCACCAAGGACGCCGTCGTCGTCGGGGTATCCCCGGACCCCGTCAAGGCCCAGGCAAAGTTCAAGACCAAGCACGAATTGCCCTTCACCATCCTGGCGGATGTGGAGCACGCCGTTGCCGAAAAGTATGGCGTTTGGGTGGAAAAAAGCATGTACGGGAAAAAGTACATGGGCGTAGAACGCACCACCCTGCTCATCGACAAAGAGGGCAAGATCGCGAAGATCTGGAACAAAGTGAAAGTCGCCGGACACGCCGACGAAGTACTCGCCGCCCTAGGCTAAAGCCTTCACCACCAGCTTTGCCACTTGGGCGATGGCCGCTTCCCGCTCCGCTTCGGGAGCCTTCGCGTCGCCCACATAAACCGCCACGGATATCTTCTGCCCATTGGGCCCGTAAAGGATTCCGATGTCGTTCGTTGCGGCGGCAATTCCTTGCCAAGTGCTGCTGGTACCGGTTTTGTGCCCCAACGCCCAGCCAGCGGGTAAGCCGGCCTTCAACCGCTTAACGCCCGTTGCGCAATCCCGCATGGCCTGCAACAAAAACGCCGTGGTGTCCGGTTTCAGAAGTTTGCCGCTGTGCAGGTGCGCCAGGAACTGCGCGGAAGCTACGGGCGTTGAGGTGTCCCGCGGGTCGCTGCGGTAAAACGTGTAAGCCTTCGTGACGGCCTCTTTGGGCTGACTGGCCAGTTCTCTTTCGAAGACCGCCTCATCCAAATATTCCGATTTCCAACGAAGCCCGTGCGCTTCGGTTTGCAAGTCGCGTTCGGTGCGGTCCACCCGTAAACCGCGAATGCCTTTGCTTTCCAGAGCCTTGGTAATTTCCGTCGCTTTGCCCAGGTGGTGCAGGATGAGATAGTCAGCTGCCGCGCTGTCGGAATCAATAATGCCGAAGCGGATCAATTCGGCGATGCTGGTCTTGTACTCGCCCTTCACCAGCTTTTTCGCAATCGGCTGCATGAAGACGCTCTTGTCTTCCGTACGGAAAACCTGCGGCGTATCCAGGCGCAAGCGCCCCTGGTCAACCAACTCGCAAATTGCAAAGCCCACGAAGAGCTTCATAACGCTTTGGATAGAGAAGCGCTCCTGGCCGCGGTTCTGGTAAATCTTCCCGTTTGCTTCGACGGCAATTCCCAAGCGTCCCGGAAAACCTTGGGACAATTGAGTGAAATCAGCTTCCAGCGCTGCGAAGGCAGGAGCTACAAGTAGCGGCAAGGCGCCGCGGCGAGTGATTTTCGTCATGAAGTTGGTTGGTAGAGTTGAATCCAGTTTCCGCAAGTGTCCGCACAGATTGCAAGCCTGACCGGACCATAATCTTTTGGTGGGGCCTGGAAGACTACGCCCATCGACGAAAGTCTTGCAAATTCCGCGTCCAAATCGTTCACTTCAAAAGCCGTGAGGGGAATCTTGTCTCGAAATAGAGCTTCCTGGTAAGTTTTCGCCGCAGGATGGCTATTCGGTTCTAATGTGAGTTCTCGGTCGTCCGGGCCGTCCGCGGACACGACGGTTATCCAACTAACCGCACCCATGGGAATGTTATGTTTCACCCGGAAACCAAACACCTCGGTGTAGAACTTTAAGGCCTTCGCCTGGTCATCCACAAGCAAACTCGTTAACTTGATTTGCATGTTCTAAATCTTAGCGGGGACCACTGCTCTGTGGCTTATCCATAATTGTGAAAGCTGCGGCCATCAGGGAAATACAGCCCGGAAAAAGATTCTCTGACTTTGCAAGCCGTCGAAACTCCAGTGGAGAGATCCGATTCAATGCAGAAAATCTACGGCTAAAGGTGCCCAAGCTCGCCCATCCCGCTTCAAAGCAACAATCCGTCACAGGTTGCTGCTCAGCCAACTTTCGTTGAACCCGGTAATTTCGTTCTGCATTGCGAAATTGAACAGGAGTCGCTCCGTACAGCCGGCGGAACTGACGGATGAAGTGAAACTTTGACATTCCAATCTTGCTCGCCACATCGTCAAGCGATAAGGAGGGCTCACCTTGCCGCAGTAGCTCAGCAGCGGCGATTAACGCAGTTAGCCTCTGCGCACTATAAACGGGCATCGGTTCCCTCAATTATTCTGGCGCAAAGGATTTTGTCTAACCTTCACGGAAGGGAAAAGTTCACCCAGGAGGAAGGTGACATCCCCACCCGAAACCGTAATTTTGCCCCCATTGCTAAGCCCCTGAATTTCCTGGTGCCGGGCAATGTGGCCCGCAAATTCCGCCGCAACGGGGGTAATGGAAATGGTCTCGCCCCGGGGCTTCAACTGGCCGGACTTCAGCAGCTTGGTCAAGTCATCAATCGACAAAACTAGGTCCACGCCATGCCCCGGCAAGTCCTCTTCTTTTACTCCGTAGATCACCTTGTTCACTTCGCTGATGGTCGGCTTCATCATGGGGAAGAAGATGACGTCATAAATGTCTTCCTTCCCGGTGAAGATCATGGCCATGCGCTCCAGGCCGGGTCCAATGCCCGTGGTGGGCGGCATGGCGTGCTCCAGGGTCTCTATAAAGTCGTAATCGAGGGGGTGAAATTCGCCCTCGTCGCGGTCCTCGGGACGGAAGGCTTTGCGCCAGGTCTCCAGCAGCGCCACCGGGTCGTTCTGCTCGCTCCAATTATCGCCACACTCCATGCCCGCAATGAAAATTTCAAAGCGCTCCACGTAGCGCGGGTCCTTCGCCATGGGCTTGGCCAAGGGGGAAATCTCGATCGGATGCCCGTAGATCAGCGTGGGCTGAATCAGCGTCTTTTCCACCTTCTCTTCAAAGCAGCGCACCAGGGCGTGGCCAATAGATTCCTGGGGCTCGCTCACGTGCCGGTTCGCTTCCTCAAGCGTGGCAATGGTGCGGAAGTCTACGCCCGTCGCCGCCAGCACGGCATCGGCCATCCGAATACGCGGCCAGGGGTTGGCGAAATCCACTTCGTGCCCCTTCACCAAAAACTTTGTGCGGCCGAAGACATTCACGGCAATGTGCCGGAACATGTCTTCAATCAGCTGCATGTTGTACTCGTAGTTTTCGTAGGCGGTCATCGTCTCCACCATGGAAAATTCCGGGTGGTGCGAGCGGTCGATGCCCTCATTGCGGAAGTAGCGGCCGATGGTGAACACCTTATCGAAGCCGGCCGTGATCAAGCGCTTCAAGTAGAGCTCGTGGCTGATGGCCAGGTACATGTCCGTCGATAGCGCGTTCACATGCGTTAGAAAGGGCTTCGCCGTACCCCCGCCGTATTGGGCTTGGATGATCGGCGTAATGAATTCCACAAAGCCGCGGGAGGCCAGAAAGCGCCGAATCTCAAACAGCATCTTGCCAAACTGCTCGAAGTGTTCGCGGTTTTCCGGGTTCAGCGTGGTGTCAATGTACCGCTTGCGCAGGATCAGCTCGCGGTCCTTCATGCCCACATACTTGTCGGGGTAGGGCCGCAGGCTCTTGGTAAGCATGCGGATCGAGTCTGTGATGACGCTCACTTCGCCGGTCTTGGTCTTGCCCACTTTGCCAGTGGCTTCCACAATGTCGCCCATGTCCAGCAGGCTTAAGTTCTCGTAGCCCAAGGTGCCGGCGGCGGCATTTGTCTCGGCCATCTCGCCGCGGCGCAGCGCAATTTGCACCTGTCCGCTTTGGTCCTGTACGTGGCCAAAGCTCATGCCGCCCATCTTGCGAAAGCTCATCAAGCGCCCCGCTACGGTCACCGTTTGCCCCTCGAGCTCTTCATAGCGGGCAAGGATATCGGCGGTGGAATGGGTACGATGCGCTTGCGAAGGAAAGGGGTTCAAGCCCAGTTCACGCAACTTCGCAATTTTTTCAAGGCGCGCGCCACGAATGGTCGCCAAAGGCAGGTTCGACATGTTGGGGAAACTCTTAGGATAGCGAA
>JANRIK010000049.1:0-148159 GCA_033765085.1 Bryobacter sp.
GCCTTCGGCTCCGCTGTCCTAATCTGCAACTACAAAGACAAGAGCCTCCCGCCTTGGTGGGCGGGAGGCTCTTGAAACAGCCGAAGAAAAAACCGTCAGCACCTGTGAAAGGTATTGACAGGTCGTTTCATATCAGAACGACAGCCGCAGGGCGAATTGGAACTGACGGGGTGTGCCGACGATGCTGGTGATGCGGCCGGCGTTGGGGTTGCCTACCGCGCCATTGGGCAAATCGAATTGGGCGTGGTTGAAGAGATTGAAGATCTCCGTGCGGAATTGCAACTTCACTTGTTCGGTTATGGCGAAGTTTTTGAACACGGAGTAATCGAAGTTGACGCGGCCCGGGCCGAAGAGGGGGTTGCGGGAGGCGTTGCCAAAGGTGAATTGTGCGGGCGTGCCCCAGGCAGCGCCAGAGGCGGCGGTGCCGAGAGAGGTGTCGAACCAGCGGTCGATGGTGGGGTTGTCAATTTCGCCGGAAAGGAAACGGTCCGGGCGGCTGCCGCCGGCGTTCGATACGGAGTTGGCCAGCGTGGGGGTAAAGGGCAAGCCGGATTGCAGGGTGGCAATCACATTCATGTCCCAGCCGCCCACGAAGAGGTCCGCGGCACGGCTTAAGTTACTGGCGAAGGTGCGGCCTTTGCCGAAAGGCAGGGCATAGTTCATGGAGTGGACAAAGCGGTGGCGGATGTTGTGGCCGGAAACCGCGCGTTCGGCGCGGCGGTTGCGAGCATCTTGCGGAATGGGGCCGTTGTCGCCGCCGCCAAATTGATTGGGCACGGTGTCGATGGAATTGGCCCAAGTGTAGGCGCTCAAAAAGCCGAGGCCGTTGGCGAAGCGGCGTTCGAGAGTTGCCTGGAGGGAATGATAGGCGGAGAGCCCATCGCTAACGTTGTAGTCGGCATTGATGACGCGCGGGGCAACGAAACGCAAGGGGCGGCGCTGCGCGGGAGGAGCCGATCCGGGGACGGGTTGGTTGAAGTTATAGGAATTGTCCAGACGGCGGCCCATGTTGCCCACGTAACCAATTTTGAAGACAAGGTCCTTGGGCAGGCTTTGTTGGATCTGGAAGTTGTATTGCTGGGCGATGCCGTTGCGGAAGCGGAAGTCCACGGCCAGCATGCTGCCGACGGGGTTGGCGGCGACGGTGGCGGGGTCCAGGTTCGGGATGGGGTCTAAACCCTGGCTGACGCGGCGGGGAGAGGCAACAAATTGGTTGATGTCCACCGTGTTGATGGGGCCAAAGGGAAGTTGCCGGTGGCGCCGCATGAGAACGCTTTCGCTGCCGCCGGGATTGTAGAAAATGCCTGCGCCGCCGCGGAGGACCGTGCCGGGGCGCAACCGGTAGGCAAAGCCGAGGCGCGGTGCAAAGTTGTTATTGTCGGCCACGACACCCGTTGCCGAATCCGTATTGAAGCCCGCGATGAGCAGTTGTCCGGTGACGACGTCAAAGTTGGTCCACTTGTCATCCTTTTCTACGGTGGGCGTGTCGCGCTCGTAGCGCAGGCCGGCGTTGATGGTTAAGCGGTCCGTGACGCGCCAATCATCTTGGACGTAGAAGTTCCATTCCCATTGCAGGATGCGCGGTTCAAAGAGGGTGAAATCCTGCTCGATGAAGCTGGCGGTGCCGAGAAGAAGGGCGGCCATGGCGTCGCCCGTGGCGGCGGCGTTGTTGGGATTGTCGGTGAAGGTGCGGCCGAAGTTGAAGCGGCCGTTGCCGCGGTTGGTTTGGTATTGCGTCAAGCGCCGTTGGCGCCAATCGACACCGAACTTCAGCGTGTGCTTGCCGCGCAGGTTGGTGAAGGCGAAGGCAGGGTTGTAAGTGTCTTCAAAGCGGATGATGGGGAGGGAGCGGGTTTGGCCGATGCCGGTATAGCCGGCAGGGCTGAAGATGGGCAGGCCGTCGGAATTGGGGCCCTGGTTGGAGCGGGCAATGCCCAAGCGTTCGCCTAGCTTCGCTCCTGGTTCGGCGCCTTCTTGCAAGAAGACCAGATCGAAGCGATTGAAGCCAAATTTCGCTTCCATGATGAAGGTGGGGGTGATGGTGCGGATCCAGTTGATGACGCTATGAAAGGCCTTCAAATTGGAATCGCCCGCGAAGGTATCTTCGTTGCCCAAGCCGAAGGTGCCATCGAGGCCGGGAATGGTGCGGTTGACGAAGGTGGAGGGACGCGTGGAGACGGTGTTTTGTTGGGAATAACGAGCAAAAAGGTTATTGCGTTCGTTAATGTTGAAGTCTACGCGGCCGTCCCATTGGTTCCAATCCTGCGCTTCTTTGGGCGAGGAAGTGTGGTTGTTCACAATGCCGCTGCGGGTGGGGGTGGGATAGGCCTGGATCATGCGGGCCATGATGGGGTCGAAGCGGTTGGCGGGAATGATGCGGCCGGGGAAGGGATCGCGGGCAAAGCCGGAGGTGGTGCCGGGTGCGGCGCGCAGCGAGTTGGGATCGAAGATGTCGCGCACTTCGCTGAAGTTGCCGTTGCGCGTCAGCGCGGTGGGTACGGAATTGACGAAAGCGCGCTCCTGCCGGCGGCGGAAGCCTTCGTAATTGCCGAAGAAAAAGACCTTGTCCTTGATGACTTTGCCGCCTAGGCTGGCGCCGAACTGGTTCTGGCGCAGGGTAGGCTTGTTGGGCAGGAAGAAGTTGCGGGCGTCGGTTGCGTCGTTGCGTAAGAAATCGTATGCGCTGCCGTGCCATTCGTTGGTGCCGGATTTCGAGATGACGTTCACGGTGGCGCCGGAATTGCGCCCTTGGTCGGCGGAGAAAAGACTGGTTTGAATTTTGAATTCGCGCACGGCTTCTACGCTGGGCCGCAGGACGATGGAAAGAGTTAAGCGTTCGTTGTTATCGATGCCGTCGTAGAGGAAGTTGTTGGAGCCCTCGCGGTTGCCATTGGCGAAAATCTCGCTGCCCGGGCGAAGGTCGTCGGGGCGGGTGCCGCTCATGATGGTGCCGCGCGCGCCAAAGCCTACGCCAGTGACGCCGGGACCAAGAGTGGCAAGTTGGACAAAGTTGCGGCCGTTTAGGGGAAGCTCGGCTACCGCCTTCTGCTCCACCACTTGTCCAATGGCGGAGCTATCGCTTTCAAGGAGAGGCACGCCGGCCTTTACTTCCACCGTTTCGCTTACTTGGCCAACTTCCATTTGGAAGTCGAAGCGCGCCGTTTGGTTTACTTCCAGGCTGATGCTGTCCTGCACGGCCTGACGGAAGCCCTGCTTTTGGGCGCTGATGCGATAGCGGCCCGGCGGCAAGAGGGGGAGTGTGAATAGGCCCGAAGCATCCGCTGTGGTTTCGCGGTTCACCTGTGTGTCGAGGTTGAGGGCACTGATGGTGGCGGCGGGCACGGACGCACCGGTTTTATCGGTGACAGATCCGGTGATAGTGGCAAAATTCTGAGCCAGCAAGGGGGCGGCCAGAAAGACGAGAAGTGTAAGCAATTTGCAACGAGGCATAGTTGAGCGGAGCATATCACCGAGGTTGGCGAAAAGGAAGGGGGACAAGGAAGGCTAGCGACATTAGGTTTTTATAAGAGTTCTTAAGTTGGCAAATGCCGGTCGATACTTATAGGAAGTTGCATGGTCACTTTTAGCGAGTTAGGCATTGTTGCCAAGCTTTTCTATCGCTTGGTAGTGGGGAAACGCGAGCAGCTAAGGGAGAGCGATTTTGATGGCTATGCAGGGGCGGTTGCTGGTGGGGTAGGGAGAATCATGGGCCAAAGGGATTCGGAGGAGATAGAGAGAACGGGAAGTAGTGGCCGCTCTATTCATTACACGTGGAGGCGGAGTGGCCAAAGCTTCCAAGTGAACCGGGCAACGCTGCACATTTCCGAGGACGGCGCATGGCCCAGGAACCTTGATTCGCCTTTCTTGCGGCGCGAGCGTTGGCGGCGCAAATGGGTTCGCCGTACGGGTTTGCTGGGATGGGTGCGGGAGCTCTTCTACTGAAGCCGCTCCCGCACCATTGCGTTGTTGGTTCTTAGCGCATGAACAGGATGGTGGGGTTGGACTTAGCGCCGCGGAATTCCACTTCCATAGGCGTGGCGCCGGTACCGGCAGGAGCACGGAAGATGGTTTGCGTAATGCCAACCAAACCGGGCACCAGCACCGTGACAACGTCGGTGGCTTCGCGGCCTCCGACGGTTACTTTCACTTCCGGGAAGCGAGCCAGGACTTGGGCCCCAGCAACTTCGCCGGTAGCGAGCGCGGGCGTGGACTGGCCAAAGCCGGTGCCGAAGACGGCAAGCGTCATGCCTTCGGCGGCGGGGTTGTCTTGCGTCATTTGGTTGTTGTCGGCCATGTTCAGCGTCAAGGCACGGTTGCCGCTGGGGTTGATTTGGTCAAAGAAGATGCTGGGCGCGGTGGCCGCCACGCGCACGGCAAAGGCATTGCTTGGCCCGGCGGAGGTGATGACGCTGAGGTTCACCATTTGCGCGGAGGTTTCAAAGGGAACCTGGGCAATGATGCTGCCCGGCAGGACTTCGAGGACCGGCGCGGGACGGCCGTCGATCATAACCGAGGTGCCGTTCAACGAGGTGGGCGCCTGGGCGCCTTCCCAGCCATTGAGGGAAGCTGTGGAGGCTCCGAGATTGGCGCCGTAAAGCGTCATCAGCCCGCCCTGGGCAAGCGTGGTGCGCGTGGGGTCCGAAACGCTTTGGATGACGTTATCCAGGCGCGGGGGAGCCAGGGCGGCATCCCGCAGTTGCTGCCGGACAGCGCCGCCGCGATTTACGCTGGTGTGCAGGTTGATGTAGAAGTTGCGGGGGTTGGCAAAGAGGCGATCGAGCGCGCCGCGTTGGGCTTCGGTGGTGGCGAAGGCCTGACGGTAGATGTTGCCTCGCCCGGTGGCGCTGACCAAATTGGAGGCCGCGTTGATGCCGCTATCGAGCACCACGGGTCCGTTGGCGCCAGAGGCGCCTTCGTGGATGTGCAAGCCGGTGAAGGTGGTGTCCGCGGGGAAGGCATGGTTGACGTCAAAGGTGAGAAGCGCCGCTTGGGCCGCGCCGCTGGGGGCGCGTAGGAGGCTGACGTTGAAGGCCCCGCTGCCGGAGGCTTGTAACTCGGTTAAGGCGGGCACTTCGTTGAGCGGGCTCATGGCGGGTGTTTGGAAGCTCAAGAGCTCGGTGGAGCGCAATTGGGCGCGAATTTCGCCGCCGCGGTTGCGGGCCGTATGCACGTTCAGATAAGCGCCGGAGGGGTCTTGCAGCATTTGATACACCGTATCGATGCTGTTGTTGTTCTGCATGTTCAGGTCAACGGTGTAGCTTAAGCGGCCTGCGCCGCCCGCGCCAGTGAGAATGTTCTGCGCGGCGTTTAGGCCAGTGTCGATGGTGACGGGGCCATTGGCGCCCCGGCGGCCGCGGTGGATGTGCATGCCGGTGAACTGGGTATCTTCGGCGAAGCCCGTGTAATCCACCAGGAAGTTCACTTCCGAGCTTTGCAGCGCGCCTTGGGAATTGACTCCTGCCAGGAGCGTGACAAAACCGTAGCCGCGCGCCTGCGAGTTGGTTAGCGCGGGAACTTCGTTGGCGGGGCTCAAATCGGCGCCAAACACGCGGTACTCGGTGCGTTGGAGTTGGCCGCGAATGGCGCCGCCGCGGTTCACGCTCGTGTGGAGGTTGACGTAGAAGGTCTCCGGGTTTTCCAGAATGCCGGCGAGCACGGCCACGTTCGGGGTGCCGGGCAAGATGGGAACCTGCCGAAAGATCTCGCCGCGCCCTTGGGCATCGACTACGGGGGCGTTGGCGTTGAGGCCCGTGTCAATCAGCACGGGGCCATTGGTGCCGGCCAAGCCGCGATGGATGTGTAGGCCGGTGAAGGTGGTTTCGCCCGGAAAGCGGTAGCGGATGGTGAAATCCACGGAGCCGCGCACGATGGCCCCTTGGGCGTCGCGCACCACGTGCAGCCAAACGGTGGCGGCGCCGCTGGCGTTGAGTTCGGTTAAGGCGGGTACTTCGTTCAGCGGACTAAGCTCCAAGCGGAACGGAATCGATTGCGTGGTTTGGGCAGGCGCCAAGGCGGCCAAGCCCATAAGTGGGACAAGAAGAGAAAGTGTTTTCATTAAGGTCTACCCCGTGAAGGCTTGCAACTATTTGTTGCAACGAGCAAATGATGTCGTTTGCCGTAAGGAATGTCAAGGGGTACGGCTGATATTGGAATGAAATATAATTCCGCCCGTATGGCAAACCCCGCAGACGAATTGAAAACGATGGCCGCGAACCTGGAGGCCAAGACGGGCAAGAGCCTGGAGGCGTGGGCGAAGGTGGCGCAAGCCAGCGGCGAGCAAACGCACGGCAAGATGGTAGCCCACTTGAAGAGCGCGCACGGATTGACGCACGGCTATGCCAATCTGGTGGCGCATACGGCCTTGGGCTCGGCGGCGCAGCACCAGCAGGCGGCGGGGGTGGACTTGGTGGCCGAGCAGTACAGCGGCGCGAAGGCGGGATTGAAACCGATTTACGATGCCTTGGTGAAGGAAGTGGAGGGCTTGGGCAAGGATGTGGAATTTGCGCCGAAGAAGGCTTATGTCAGTTTGCGGCGGAAAAAGCAATTTGGTTTGATCCAGCCCTCGACGGCGACGCGCGTGGATTTGGGACTGGACCTGAAGGGGGTGGAGCCAGAGGGGAAGCTGGAGGCCGCCGGAAGTTGGAACACGATGTGTACGCACCGGATTAAGCTGGGAAGCGCGGCGGAAGTGAGCAGCGAAGTGAAGAAATGGTTGCGGGCGGCGTACGAGGGCGCATAGAATCGCCTAGCGATGCCGCGATTCTGGATACCGTTTGTGGAACAGTGCGTCCGCCTAGCCAAGGCGGGAGAAGTGTGGGACCTGGGCGGGGGGGTGCGCGGGGCCTGGGGTAATTGCCTGCTGCCGTTTACGAATGAATATTACTTGACGGAGCCACATGGCGGTGCCGCCACTGACGGTGGGGCAGTGTCTTTGGCTGAGTCTTTGGCTGAGTCATTGGCCCGGCAGTTTGCGCGGGCGAAGGAAGACGCGGCACCGCGGCAATTGCCCTGGGTTTTTCTGTTGCCGAACGAGGGGGTGAACACGCTGGGCTTTGGCGAAACCGATGCCGTGGCCGCGCGCGAAGGCTTGGCGCCCTTTGTTTTGCTGGCGGAGATGACGGGCGATGTTTCGACGCTGGCCCCACCGCGCCGCCCTTTGCCCGCATTGCGCATGGAGCGCATTGTGGATCGCGCGGGTTGCGCCCTGGGGATGGGCATTAACCTGGATGCCTACGCCATGCCGAGGGATTTTCTGGAAAGCACGGTGGACGCGGGAATGTTCTACGCCCGCCCGGATAGGGACTTTGGCTATTTGGCATATGATGGCGAAGTGCCAGTGAGCACGGCGGAAGTGGTGGAACTGGACGGGTGGCTGTATGTGGCGGCGGTTGCCACCGCGCCGGGGCAACAGCGGAAGGGCTATGCGGAGGCGGTGATGCGCTATGCCCTGGAGCAGGCCTCGCAGGCTTTGGGCATAACGCGAACGGCGCTCGATGCCAGCGAAATGGGGGCGCCGGTGTATGCCGCGATGGGCTACAAGCGGACGGGCGCGGAGTGGCGGGTGTATGGGTTGCCGCACTAGCGGGGGGCCGGGCCCGTTAGCGATAGTTTTCGCTGGTTAACCAGTCGATGATGGCTTTATCGCCTTCGAGGAAGTCGTAGGCACGCAAGCGCGCGGAGTCTTCCCAAAGAATCTGCTCAAACTCATAGTTCACGGGTACACCGGAAAAGTGGCGCACTTCGAAGAAAATCAGTTCCACCGGGGGGCGCTCGTCGTAGTGGAAGGCGTAGCGATGCAGTTCGGCGCCGATGGTGGCTTCAATGCCCAATTCTTCGCGGAGTTCGCGGGCCAGTGCGGCGCTGGGCTCTTCGCCGTACTCAATTTTGCCGCCGGGGAACTCCCACTTGCCGCCGTGCCAATCGCGGATTTTGCGTTGCCCAATTAAGATTTTGCCGCCGTGGGATATGATCCCCGCGACGACGGAAACAGCTCGTCCCATGGGTACTAAGAGTTTATCGGATTTGGCCCTTAAGGCAATTGCGGAGGGAAAAAAATTGGAGCTTAGGCCGAAAGTTTCGCGGGAACGGCACGGAGGCCGGACGTGGAGGTCTCCTCGTGGTACTCGGCATCCTCATTTACGCCCCACGTATCGTAGATTTGGCGGCCGGCCAGGATGTTCTTTACGGTTAAGAGGGCCGTCATCATGGAGTGGTCTTGGTTGTTGTAGCGGTGCATGCCGTTGCGACCAATGGAGTGCAGGTTGGTGTAGCGGGAGGAGAGTTCGTTTCGGATAGCCTGAACGTGGTTCTGGTACTGGTCGTCGTAGACGGGATAGGCCTTGGGCTGGCGAACGACGCAGGCATCGCGAATGGCGGCGCGGGGGGCGAGGCCAATGCGGGTAAATTCTTCGCTCGCCAGGCGAATCAGATCGGCATCCGGCATGCTCCAAAGGCCATCGCCTTCAAAGCAGAAGTATTCCAGGCCATAGCAGGCGCGGCCCGGTTCGGGAACGAGAGCGGGGCTCCAGGATTTGAAGTTTTGGATGCGGCCTACTTTTACGCCTGGGTCGTGGATGTAGATCCAATTGTCGGCGATGGGGTGGACGTCATCGGTGATTAAGGCAACGGTGAGGAAGTCCCGGTAGCGTAATTGGAGGGCGGCATCGAGGGCGCCGGGGGGCAGGGAAGGGCCGCAGCGAGGCGCCCAATTGCTGCAAGGGCATGGTGGAGACGATGTGGCGGGAAAGGTAATGGTGGCGCTGTCCATTTTGGTCGCGGGAAGTGGTGTGCCAGGCTTCGTCGGCGGGCAGCCATTCCAATTCCAAAACGCGTTGGCCGAGGTGAATATCGCCGCCGCGGGCCTGAATCTTTTCCGCACAGGCTTCCCACATCTGCCCGGGCCCGAGTCGCGGGTAGCGAAAGGAGCGGATGAGGGTTTTTACTTGTTCCTCGCCCGACTTTTGTTCGCGCAAGTAGCTGCCGAGGGCATTCTGCAGCGCCTTGGAGAGCGAGAGGCCTTTAATGCGTTGGGCGGCCCAATCGGCGGAGATTTCCGAACAAGCCATGCCCCAGACTTTTTCGGTGTAGGTTTTGAAGAAGATTTCAAAGAGGCGGCGGCCAAAGCGCTGGGTGACCCAATCTTCAAAGCTGCGCGGGGTTGGGCGCGGGCCGAGACGAGCCTGGGCGTAGGAAGCCAAGCAGCGCAGGGACTCCGCGGGGCCGAGCTTGGAAAAGGCCTCCCACGGGCGCAGCGGATAGGAAAAGAATTTGTGGCGGTAGTAGATGCGAGAAAGCCGGGGGCGTTCGAGTAACTCATCTCCCAGGATTTCCGTCCAGAGCGCTTCGATTTCGGCGGATTTGGAGAAGAAACGATGTCCCCCGATGTCGAAGCGGTAGCCCTTGTACTGTACGGTGCGGGAAATGCCACCGACATAGCGGGGGTCGGCTTCGAGCACGGTGGCGGAGCGGCCGGCTTTCGTCAGCGCGTAAGCTGCCGTAAGGCCAGCGGGACCAGCGCCGACAATGAGGGCATCAAGCATGTTCGAAGGGATCTCCAAGTCTACCTTAGCGGAAGCTTTGGAATTCAATCTTCTTGATCAGCGGATTGCGGGAAAATAGTGGTCACTTTGTGGAGCGAAAAAGTACTAGACCATTTTGAGCGGCCCAGAAACGCGGGACGTCTGGCCGAAGCCGATTGGACGGGTAAGGTGGAAAACCCGGTGTGCGGCGATGAACTCGAAATCAGCGTGAGGCGGGGCGAGGTAATTGAGGCGGTGGGTTTTGCGGCGCGCGGTTGCGTGGCGAGCATGGCCTGCGGCAGCGCCTTGACGGAATTGCTGCTGGGCAAGCGAAAGGGAGAATTGGGAGCGATCCGGGCGGCGGAGGTGGAAGCGGCCGTGGGAGGATTGGGGTCGGCTTCCAAACACGCGGCGGTGCTGGCGGCTGATGTGGTGCGGAAGCTCGAAAGGGAGTGGAAGTAAATGGGGCCATACGAGGAGTTTCTTGCCGATTTGGAGGAATGGCTGCGGATTCCGAGCGTGAGTGCGGACCCGTCGCTGGGGGCGGAAGTGGCGCGGGCGGCGGAGTTTACGGCCTATTTGTTCCAAAAGGCGGGGCTGGAGAAGGTGGAGGTTTTGACGGACCCACAGGGCGGGCATCCGCTGGTTTATGGCGAATCGCTTGCCGCGCCGGGTGCGCCAACGGTGCTTTGCTATGGCCATTACGATGTGCAGCCCGCGCGGCGGGAAGATGGCTGGGCGACGGAACCTTTTGCGCCCGCGCTGCGCGGGGATAACCTTTATGCCCGAGGTGCGGCGGACGATAAGGGCCTGGCCTTGATTCTGATTAAGGCCGTGGAGCGTTTTACGCGCCGGGGCGAGGCTCTGCCGGTGAACCTAAAGTTTCTTTTTGAGGGCGAAGAAGAAAACGGAGGCGACCATCTGGCTCGCTTCGTGCAAGCCCAACCGGAGCGTTGCCGCGCGGACGCCGTGCTGTTGTGCGACACGGAAATGTTCGCGCCCGGCTTGCCCACGATTACGACCGGCTTGCGGGGAATTGTCTACGGCGAACTGCGCTTGCGGACGGCGGAGGGCGACCTGCATTCGGGAGTTTATGGCGGGGGCGCGCCGAACGCCATCGAGGCGGCCGCGCGCGCGATTGCGGCGATGAAAGACGAGGCGGGCCGCTTGGCGATGCCAGGGTTGATGCCAGGGTTGCTGGCTGCGGTGACGCCGCCGGGCGAAGCGGAGCGCGCGAGTTGGGCGGTGTTGCCCTTTGACGAAAATGCCTGGCAGCGGGAAGAGGCGAAAGTACGGGCCGTGTATGGCGAGCCGGAGTACAGTTTGCTCGAGCGTTTGTGGGCGCGGCCTTCGCTGGAGTTTCACGGCGTGCGCGGTGGCTATGTGGGCGAGGGGGCGAAGACGGTGATCCCGGCGGAGGCGGTGGTGAAGTTCAGTTTGCGCTTGGTGCCGGGCACGACGGTGGACTTGGCGCGGGAAGCGCTGGTGGAAGCTTGGCGCGCGGCGGTGCCGGCTTGGGCGGCGGCCGAGTTGCACATTCTGCACGGCGCGGAAGCTTCATTGGTGGACCCCGCGAACCCGTTTGTGGCGGAGGCGGCGCGGGCCTTGGAAGCGAGCTTTGGCGGCAAGACGGTGTTCATCCGCTCGGGCGGCTCGATCCCGGTGGTGGGGCTTTTTGCACGCGAATTGGGCATGCCGAGCGTGATGCCCGGCTTCGGCTTGCCGGACGACAATCTGCACGCGCCCAACGAGAAGGTGTATCTGCCGAACATTGCGCGGGGCATTGGGGCGGTGGAAGAATATTGGCGCCGCCTGGGGGCGAAGGGATGAATTCCGGCTTTAAGGAGCGGGTCAAAAACTCGGTGGACATTGTGCGCACGGTGGGCGAATACGTGCGGTTGAAGCGCATTGGGGGAAGCGGCCGCTATCTGGGGCTTTGTCCGTTTCACAACGAGAAAACGCCGAGCTTCAATGTCAACCAGGACAAGCAGTTCTACAAATGTTTTGGCTGTGGCAAGGGCGGCGATGTCTTCAACTTTGTGATGGAGATTGAGGGCCTGGGCTTCTTTGAAACGCTGAAGCTGCTGGCCGAGCGCAACGGCATTCCGGTGCCCGCCGAGCGGGTGATGGACGACCCGGAAAGCCGCCACCGCGCCACGATCCAGGAACTGCAGGAACTGGCGCAAAAACATTTTGAAGAGAATTTGTTTTCACCCGCGGGCCAGGAGGCGCGGGACTATTTGGAGCGGCGCGGGGTGGGCAAGGACTTGGCGGCGAGCTTTAGTTTGGGTTATGCGAGTGCGAACGGCGGGCTGCTGCGCTATTTCCAGAACCACGGCGTACCGGAGGAGATGTTTGAGCCAAGCGGCCTGTTGCTGAAGCGCCAGGACGGGCCCGGCTATTACGACCGCTTTCGCGGGCGCCTCATGTTTCCCATTGCGAACGAAAGCGGCAAGACGATTGCCTTTGGGGGGCGGGCACTGGGCGACGAACAGCCGAAGTATTTGAACTCGCCGGAAACGGCCGTGTACCGCAAGAGCTATGTCCTGTACAACCTGCACCGCGCGAAAGAGGCGGCGCGCCGCGGGGGGCGTTTTGTGCTGGTGGAAGGGTATATGGACGTGATTGGCGCGTGGGCGGCGGGCGTGAAAGAGGCGGTGGCCAGTTGTGGCACGGCGTTGCGGCCGGAACAGGTGCGCGCGATGAAGCGGCACGCGGATTTGGTGGTGGTGAATTTTGATCCTGACCCGGCGGGCGTGAATGCGGCGGAGCGTAGTGTCACCTTGCTGCTGGAAGAAGAACTGCGGATTCGTGTGGCGAGTTTGGCGCAGGGCCTGGACCCGGATGAATACGTGCGCGAGTTTGGCGCCGAAGCCTACCAGCAGGCCTTGGCCCAAAGCCCGAATTACTTCCATTGGTTGGCCGGGCGGGCGCGCGAAAAATTTGCCATGAATAGCGCCGAGGGGCGGCTGGAGGCCTTTCGCTACCTGTTGCCCTCGATTGTGAAATTGCCGGGAAAGCTGGAGCGGTTGGCCGTGGTGAACGATTTGGCCGTGCAACTGGGTGTGGATGCGGGGGCGATGCTGGACCAATTTCGCAAGGTGGCGGTGGAGCGGCGGGGGGGGCCGAGTTTGCCGCAGCCGAACGGCGGACGTTTGTTGCCGGAGACGGAAAAGATTCTGCTGCGCTTGCTGCTCTTCCATCCGGCGGTGGTGCAGCCGTATGTGGATACCCTGCTGGGCCTGGAGCAATTTGAGCGCCTGGAAAGCCGCAAAATCCTCGAGGCCGGTTTGAACCTGCTGGAGGCGGACGGCGCGGTGGACTACCATTCCCTGAGCCAGCGGCTGAACGCCGAAGACGCCCACCTATTGGCCGCGCTCATTTCAACCGATACGGAAGGTATAGAGCGGGAGCAGGACAGCGCGGACGCGCACCAGCAGATGCGGGCGTGTCTGGCCAAACTGCTCCGCGATGGATTGGAAAGTAAGATCAAAGCGTTGCGCCAGGAAGTGAAAGAAGCCGAACGGCGCGGTGATATGGTGGAGGCCATGCGACTGGTCCAGCAGGCAAAAGAACTGGAAGGCCGTTTGCGGCAAACGCCGCAAATCAGAATTGACCCGCCGGCGTAGACCAAAGCCGCGGCGGAAGCAGAAATTCCCGCTGGCAGCGTTCCGCCGACTTTGCTACATTGAGCGTTCATAAGGAGGCTTCGGCCGGCGGGGCAGCACGAATCGCAGTTTGGCGCGGAGCGAATTGGGGTGGACATGGAAGAAGATTATCGATCACCGGAGGAAGTTGGCGAAGGCTTGGCCGAAGCCGTCATCCGCCGTATCGACAACCTGGAGGAATTGAACGGCGAGGGCCTGGGGGCGGATGCGCTGGTAGGGGATGCTTTGGTGGTGGACGGCCTGGAGGCGGACGGATTCCCCAAAGGCGGCTTGCTGGACCGTTCTCTCGACGACGCTTCGCTGGACGATGCCTCGGCGGAAGAGGCTGCGCCGGGCTTGGGGATAGAGAGCGAAGAAACCGAGGATTTCGCGGACAAAACGAACGACCCGGTGCGGATGTATCTGCGCGAAATGGGATCTGTACCGTTGCTGACGCGCGAAGGGGAAATTACGCTGGCGCAACGCATGGAGCGGGCCCAGCGCAATGTGATGCGCGCGCTGAGCCGTTCGCCGCTGGTGGCGCGCGAAATGGTGGCCGTGCGGGACGAACTCGAACAAGGCATGATTTCGATTCTCGATGTCTTGAGCTTGTCGGACGTGCGCGAAGTGGAGGGCGAGCTTGCCGAAGAGGAAGCCGAAGAGGAGTTGAACGAACTCATCGAGCGGCCGGAAGAAGCGGCATTTTTTGCCGCGGTTGAGGAGATTGCCAAACAAAGCCGCAAAGCGCAGCAGGCGCGGCAAAAGTTAAGCGCCACGTCCCGCAACATGAAGCCGAAGCAGCACCGGCAAACGCGTTATGCGCTGGCGCGCGCCATTGTGACGATCTCGAAATTGATCCGGCAGCAGCCGTTTAGCCACGCCTTGATTGCGCGGTTGATTGGGGCGCTGCGCAAGCGCGTGGAGCAGGTGAAGGCGCTGGAGGCGGAAATCAGCCGGCAACAGCGGCGTAGCGAAGAGAAGCGTCCGGTTCCTAACGGTAGCGATGAAACTGGAATGCGGCAAGAAGCCCGCAAGGAAGTGAAAACCCTTACCGCGCAACTGCACGAGATTGAGGAAGAAGTGGGCGCCTTGGCGCCGGACCTGAAGCGGACGCTGCAGTTGGTGGAGCGTGGCGAATACGAGGCCATGAGCGCGAAGAAAGCATTGATCGAGGCGAACCTGCGCCTGGTGGTTTCCATTGCCAAGCGCTACACGAACCGCGGCTTGCATTTCCTGGACCTGATTCAAGAGGGCAACATTGGCCTGATGCGGGCGGTGGAGAAGTTTGACCACCGGCGCGGCTTCAAGTTCTCCACCTACGCCACCTGGTGGGTGCGGCAGGCCATTACGCGCGCGATTGCTGACCAGGCGCGCACCATCCGCATTCCCGTGCACATGATTGAAACCATCAACAAGTTGGTACGCACGCAACGGGCGATGACGCAGGAATTGGGCCGGGACCCGAGCACCGAAGAACTGGCGCGGCGCATGGAATTGCCGGTGCACAAAATCCGCCGGGTGATGCGCGTGGCGCAGGAACCGGTAAGCCTGGAAACGCCGGTGGGCGAGGAAGACGAAAGCCACTTGGGCGATTTCCTGGTGGACAAGCGCATGGGTTCGCCTTCGGATTCGGTGATCAACCTCAACCTGCGGGAGCAAACGGGCGAAGTGCTGAAAACGCTTTCGCCGCGCGAAGAAAAAATCGTGCGCATGCGTTTTGGCTTGCAGGACGGTAGCGAGTATACGCTGGAGGAAGTGGGGGCGCATTTTGCGGTTACGCGGGAGCGGATCCGGCAGATTGAGGCCAAAGCCTTGCGCAAACTTCGGCACCCCAGCCGCAGCCACCGTTTGCGCAATTTTCTGGAGAGAAACGGCAACGAATAAGTACCCTTTCCCTAGGGCTCATGGCTTACTTAGGGCGATCTAAGGTATTCCCCCCATCGGGTTCCTCTGGCAATCCGGCGATTGGAGAGAAGGAAGCAAACTGACATGGCGGAATGGACTAACCTACTCGACGAGGCCAAACTAGCGGCCACAGAACAATTTCAAGCGGCCTGGAAGCTGCATGTAGACAAGGTTTCGGAAGTGCTCGAATCCGGCTGGCGCGAAAACATTGAGCGCATCGTCGAGCAGCGTTTCCAGAGCCTGAACGAAGAGTTGCGCACGGCCAACGAAGAATGGCTGGCCAAGGAAGTGGAAGAGCGCGTGGCGGCGCGCCTGAACGAAGAATGGGAAACGCAGATCAGCCAGCAGGTGGAAAACCGGCTGGGGGCGGAGTTTGACGAGCGGGTGGCGGCGCGGCTGGAAGAAGTGTTGCCGCAACGCTTGGAACATGCAGTGGCCGAAAAACTGGAACAAGCCGTGGCCGAACAGGTGGAACAGCGCTTGGAAGCGGCAGTGAGCGATCGAGTAGTGGCGCTGCTGCCGGATCGCGTGGAAGAGGTGCTGGCGCTGCGTTTGGCCGAGGAATTGCCGGGGCGCCTGGAAACCGAACGCGCCCAATGGCAAGCCGCGACCGATGCCGAGTGGGAAGCCAAGTTGGCTGTGGCGAAGGAAGAAGCGGCGAAGGAAGCGGCGGCTTTTGCGGAAGCCGACACCGCACAGCGGGTGCGCCGCGAAAGCCGCGCCGAGAGCCGCCAGGAATTGGGCCGGCAATTGGGCGAAGCGTTGCGCGTGATGCGCGTGGCGGCCGATGCGCAGGAATGGAAGAACGCGGTGCTCGAAGCGGCGGCTCCTTTCGCGGGCTTGGCGGCACTGTTCCAAGTGAGCGAGAACCGCTTTACGTTGGAAGGCGTGCGCGGAGTGGCGGGGGAACTGGAAACGAACTTTAGCCTGGAATACGGCGAAGCGGCGGCGTTCCAGAATGCGCTCGAATCGAAGGATATTGTGGTGGCGGCGCGTACGGATTCCGAAGTGAGCCCCTATGTAATGAGCTTGAAAGGCGGCGAGGTGGAAACGTCCACCAAGTGCTACGTCTTTCCGGTGATGGTGGAAGACAAAGTGGCGGCGCTGCTTTATCTGGAACCCAAGGTGAGCGAAGGCGGCGAGGAACCCATGGAGATGGGCGCGCTCGAAACCGTAATTACCGGCGCCGGTTTGAGCCTGAGCGCCATTCGTGCGGCGCGCGCGGTGGCGGCCTCGAGCCTGGTGAACATTGCCAGCGTGCTGAACCCCGAGGGCGCTGGCGCCTTTGGCGAGTTGGTTTACGAGCCGGTGCCCGTGGGCGCCGATGGCACGCTGGTGCAACTGAAGGGCGCTCCCGTGTTGCCGGAAAAGAGCTTTAGCTGGGACGACCTGACGCAGGAAGAGCGCGAAAATCATATGCGCGCCCAGCGCTTTGCGCGCACCCAGGTGGCGGAAATGCGCCTTTATAAAGACGACGCCGTGAAGGGTGGCCGCCGCGATGGCAATATCTATCTCCGCTTGAAAGAGGAGATTGATGCGGCGCGCGAACGCTACCAAAGCCAGTTCCTGGATGGCCAAACGCACATGAGAGACTATTTGCATGCGGAGTTGGTGGAGACTTTGGCAATCGACAACCCGCAGCTCATGGGTCCGGATTACCCGGGTCCGCTGGTTTAGGCTCGCGGCGGCGCTGCTGCTGGCCAGCGAAGCAAGCCCGCAGAATAACTCGCAGAGCCTGGAAGCCCTTGCCGCGGCTTTCCGCGCGAATCCAAGCCCGGCTACCCGGGCGAAGGTGGAGAGCTTCCTTCTCCGCCATCCTAAAGACACTGATGGCGCGCTGGCCCGCCTGGTGCTCTTCAATGGGGATACAACCGCCCAGGGCCGTGCTGCTTTGGGGCAAGCAAAAGCCTACCTGCCGACACTGGCCGATTATGTGGATTACGCCCAAGCCGCTACGGCCTTGGCGGCGAAGGACTATGCGGCTGCCGCAGCCTTTGCCGAAGCCGTAGTTGCCTCGCCCTTGGCGCAGCGTTCGCCTACCTTGGGAAAGGCACTGCTGACGGGCCTGGAGGCCTATCGCGAACTGGGGGACGGCGAAAAAATGCTTCGACTTCTCAATCGCCATGGCAAGGCACTGACGGAGGCGCAGCGGCTGTTCTATGCTGGCTGGGCGGCGGAGTTAAACGGCAAGGCAAGCGAGGCGCGAAAGAGCTTTGCGCGATTGCAGGTGGATTGGCCGCGCACCGCGCAAGCGCAGGAGGCCGCGCAACGGCTGCCACTTGAAGATTTGACCCTGGAAGAACAAACACGGCGGGCTTTTCGTTTGCTCGATACGGGCGACCCGCGCGGAGCGAGAACGGCGCTCTTGGCGCTAGTGCCAAAACTCGCAGGCAAAGAGCAGGACTTGGCGCGGGTGCGCGCGGGCGTGGCGGAATACCGCTTGCGCCTAGCTACGGCGAAAACGACGCTGGGCTCGCTGCGGGTGGACGACCCTGCGGCGGATGCCGAGCGATTGTTCTTTTTGCTGCTGGCGGCCCGCCGTGCCAACGACAATGCCACCGTTGGCGATGCGATCGCCGCCTTGAACGAGCGGCACCCGAATTCTCCGTGGCGCATGGAGGGCCTGGCCAATGCGGCCAGCCAGTTTTGGACGGCGGGCGAGGCGGCCAAGAGTTTGCCCCTGTACCAGGCCTGCGCGGAGGAGTTTCAAGCGAAGCCAGAATCGAAGCCCTGTGCGTGGCGCTACGCTTTGGCCAGCCACCTGACGCGGCAAACGGAAGCCGAAGAGCGCTTGTTGGCGTATCTCGCGGCTGACCCCGCAGGTGGGCAAGCCTCTGCCGCGCTCTATTTTTTGGGCCGCAATGCGGAGCAGCGCCAGGACCGGGGCGGGGCCAAGACCTATTACGCGCGCGCGATTGCGCTTTTCCCGAATCACTTTTATGCGGAGCTGAGCCGCGAGCGTTTGGAGGAGGCGAAGTTAAGCGCCGTGGCCGAGCGCGCGGAGGTGGTGCAAAGGCTGGACCAAATTGGCTGGGGCGAGGGGCCCGCTGTTCCCAGCTTCAAGCCCAGTGCTGCGACGGCCAAGCGCATCGAGCGCGCGGAATTGCTCGCCCGTGGGGCACTTTACGATTGGGCGGAAGGCGAACTGCGTCATGAGGGGCGAGGCAGCCCGGAAGCTGCGCTCTTGGCTTTGGCGGCGGCGCAAATGGCCGAGCGCCGGGGCGCGCCCGACGTGGCCGTGCGTTACATCAAGAGCCTCTACCCGTCCTATGTGAACCTGCCGATGAGCGCCGTTACCGCACCGTTGCTGAGGCTGGCATACCCTTTGCCGTACAAGGACGACCTGCTGACCCAGGCCTTCAAGAACGAACTGGACCCCTATGTTGTTGCGGGGCTGATCCGCCAGGAAAGCGAATTCTCCCCGCAGGCTCTTTCGCGGTCAAGGGCGCATGGTTTGATGCAGATTATGCCCGCCACCGGGCAGGAACTGGCGAGACGCATGAAGCTCGGGCGCTTTTCGCGCTCCATGCTGTTTGACCCGCGCACCAATCTGGCCATGGGCACGTTTTACTTCAAGCGGTTGGCTGATAGTTGGGGGGGGAACCTGGCGCAAGCCCTCGCCAGCTACAACGCCGGGCGGGGACGCGTGACGCAATGGATGAAGCGCTTTGGTGGGGAAGCGCCGGATGATGTGGCGGAGTTTGTGGAGACGATTCCGTTTGAGGAAACGCGCAACTATGTGCAACAGGTGTTGCGCAACGCGGCAATGTACAAGCGGATTTACGGCCCGCGGCCGGTGGTGGTGATGGTGCCGCCGGCGGAGCCGGTGGTGAGCGCGCCGAAGAAAGCAGCGCCCGTGAAGAAATCTGCACCTGTAAAGAAAGCGGCACCGAAAAAGAAAACCCCCGCGAGCAAGCAGCCAACCAAGGGTTAAGCGGCAAGGGCTAAGATTGGAGCGTGCGCGCCTGCTTGCTCTCTTTTCTCTTCCTTTCGCTCAGCTTTGCCCAAGCGCCTCCTGGCGTGGTTATTGATTACGAACCTGCTTCAGCACGTCGCTACATTGGTTCGCCTTCGATTGAAATTTTGCCGAATGGGGCGGCCAAGGGCTCTTACGTGGCTTCGCACGATTTCTTTGGGCCCGCCTCGAACCAAAACCGCTCCTCCACTACGCGCACCTTTCGCAGCGACGATGGGGGGCTGACGTGGCGGCGCACGGCTGAATTTCAGGATCAATTCTGGTCCAACCTGTTCTTTCACCGTGGCGCGCTTTATTTGATGGGCACTACGTATGAGTACGGCAGGATTGTAATCCGCAAGTCGGTGGATGGTGGGTTAAGCTGGTTGGCGCCTTCCTATCTAACGCAGGACACGGGCTACCACACGGCGCCGGTGAACATGATTCGCAGCAAGGGCAAACTCTGGCGCAGCTTTGAATTCCACCCGGAAGGCAAGTGGGGCAACTTTGAAGCCTTCGCGCTTTTTGCGCCGGAAAAGGCAGATCTGATGGACCCGAAATCGTGGACGCGCTTGCCCCGCCTGCCCTTTCCGCGCGGCCAAAGCGAGGGTGACCACTGGCTGGAAGGCAACCTGGTGGAAGATCGCCGCGGCCGATTGTTGAATCTGTTGCGCGTGGACAATCTGGAGCGTGCCGCCATTGTTGTGATCGACGAAGGCTCCGGCCAGTTGCGGTTTGAGCGCACGATGGAGTTTCCCGGGGGCGCGAAAAAGTTTCAGATTCGCTGGGACAAAAAGTCGAAGCAGTATTGGGCGATGGCCAACCCCGCGCCCCCCGGCGCCGAAAAGCCCGCGAGCTTGCGCAATCGGCTGGTGTTGATGAGCAGCCCGGACTTGGCCACGTGGACGATTGTCAAAACCGTGCTGGAGCATCCCGACCCCGCGAACCATGCGTTCCAATACGTGGACTGGCGCTTTGCGGGCAAGGACATTATCGTGGCCTCGCGTACGGCTTTTGACGATGCCGCGGGCGGCGCCCATCGCGCCCACGATGCCAATTACCTGACGTTTCATCGGACCTCCAATTTCCGCCAGCTTAAAATGAACAAATGATTTCGAGCTCCGCCGCACCTGTGGATGCGCCAAACCTTGCGCGCTTCGTTTCCCGCCGCACCGAAAACTTTGTGGAAAGCGTGATCCGCGAAATGTCGCGGTTGGCGATGCAGCACGGGGCGGTGAACCTGGCGCAGGGCTTTCCGGATTTTCCTGCGCCGGCGGACATCAAGCAGGCGGCTCTGGATTCCATCAACCAGGACCTGAACCAATACCCGAACACTTGGGGCGTAAAGCCCTTTCGCGATGCGATTGCGGCGAAGTACCGTGAGCATTACGGTTTGGAGCTGGACCCCGAACGGGAAATCACCGGCACCTGCGGTTCCACCGAGGCGATGATTGCCACGCTCCTCGGCATCACGAACCCGGGCGACGAGGTGGTGGTTTTTGAACCCTTTTACGAAAACTATTACCCCGATACGCTGCTGTGCCAGGCCGAACGCAAGCTGGTGACGCTGTACCCGCCCCGTTGGACTTTCAACCCCGAGGAACTGCGCCGCGCGTTTACGTCCCGCACGAAGGCGATTATCCTGAACACGCCGCACAATCCCACGGGCCGCGTGTTTTCCCGCGAAGAACTGAGCGTGGTGGCGGCCCTGTGCCAGGAGTTTGATTGTGTCGCGATCTCGGAGGAAATTTACGAGCACATTACCTACGACGGCGTGCGCCATACGCCGATCGCCACGTTGCCGGGCATGCGGGAGCGCACCATCATTCTGAACTCCATGTCGAAGAGCTATGCCGTAACGGGATGGCGCGTGGGCTGGACGATTGCGCCGCCGGAGATAACGGCATCCATCCGCAAGGTGCACGACTTCTTAACTGTGGGCCCGCCCACGCCGCTGCAATATGCGGGAGCTTATGCGCTGAGCCGCCCGGCGGAGTTTTACGAGATGCACCGCGGCGATTACGAACAGAAGCGCAATCGTTTGCTGGGCATCTTGGCCGAAGCGAGGTTGCCGGGTTTGGCGCCGCAGGGCGCATATTACATATTGGCCAACATTGCGCACTTGGGAAGGGGGCGCGATGTGGAGTTTGTGAAGTACATGGTGGAGCAAGTGGGCGTGGCGTGCGTGCCGGGCTCGAGCTTTTTTGAAACGAAGCACTTGGGCGCGGATTGGGTTCGTTTCTGCTTCTGCAAAAAGGACGAGACGCTGGAGCAGGCGCGCGAGCGCTTAATGGCGGCAAAAATTTAATGCATCTTGCGGCGGATTGCCGCTTGCACGGATAGGGACAGTCTGGTAATCTTCAAGGCTAAGACGGCGCAGCGTTGTGCCGTTGCCTTCCAACAGCCCTGACGCTGACTTTCGCGGAATCGTTTTTCCGCTTGCATTCCCTGTTGCAAAAGTTATGCGCCGGTAAACCTCTCGAACCAAAACTTCTACCGGTGCCGATCCAACAACTTCGTTGAGGGAAAGGGGTCACTGTATGTTGACGAAACGGCTGCCCTGGCGGGCGGCAACAGTATTGGTGTGTTTGGGCGCGCTGGGGTATGGGCAAAGCCTGACCAGTTTGCGCGGGACAGTGAAGGACACGACGGGGGCAGTTATCCCGGACGTGGTGGTGACGGTGAGCAATGAGAGCCAGGGTTATGCGCGGCGTGCTGTGGCGGGCGCGGATGGCGTGTATCAGTTTCCACAGATCGCGCCGGGCACATACGTGGTGAAGGCGGAAAAACAGGGCTTTGCCACGGTACTGCAGAACAACGTGACGCTGCTGGTGAGCACTCCGGCGAGTCTGGATTTGACGCTGGAAGTGGGCAATGTGAGCCAGACCATCGCGGTGGAGGCCGAGGCGCCCGCCCTGAACACCCAGGATGCTTCGATTGGCAACGCATTCCAGGAAACGCAGGTGCGGCAGCTTCCTTTGGTGACGCGCAACGTGGTGGAGTTGTTGAGCCTGCAGGCGGGCGTTACGCAGACGGGCGAGGTGTTGGGCGCGCGGCGCGACCAGAATAACGTCGTGTTGGACGGCGCCGATGTGAACGATAACCAGAGCGCGGGCGCATTCACGAGTGTGCTGCCGGTGCCGCTGGATAGCGTGCAGGAATTCCGCGTCACGGTGGGCGGTCAGGGCGCGGCCTTGGGGCGTAGTTCCGGCGGACAGGTTTCGCTGGTTACGAAAGGCGGCAGCAATAGCTGGCACGGTTCGGCCTACGAGTTTCACCGCAACACGGTGACCAGCGCCAATAATTGGTTTTCGAATCGCGCGGGGATTGCGCGCGAAGCGCTGATCCGCAATCAGTTTGGCGCTTCCTTGGGCGGACCGATCAAGAAGGACCGCGTCTTTTTCTTCGTCAACTGGGAGAATCGCATCGACGCCAGCGCGCAATCCCAAACGCGGACGGTGCCTTCCGAGACATTTAAGCAAGGCATTGTCCAGGTCCAAACCTCGGACGGGGTGACGCGGCAACTTTCCGCCGCCGAAATGGCGAACGTGATTGATCCGCAACGCCGAGGTTTCAGCCCTTTTGTGCGCGAGCTGCTGGCGCGGTACCCGGCGGGCAACGATCCGAGCCTGGGTTCGGATGGCGGGCTGAACTTTAGCGGTTTACGCTTCAACGCGCCCTTTCGCCAAGATGATAAGGCTTACGTGGCGCGCTTCGATTTCCGCCTGGACAATGACGGCAAACACAACTTGTACTGGCGCGGTACCTTGGCCGACAACAAGCGGGACCAGGTTGTGGCCCAGTTCCCCGGACAAGCTCCGGCGGCGGAAAACCTGAATAATTCGCGTGGCTTTGGCGCCAGCTATACCGGTGTTGTGACGCCGAGTTTGACGCACCAGGCTTCGCTGAATTTGACGCGGCAAGGATTGGAGCAATCCGGCTCCCAGACCACGGCGCTGAACTTTGCTGGCTTAAGCAATATCGAAAACTATACGCGCGGCTTTGGCCGGGTGCTGCCTACCTGGCAGTTCACCGACGACCTTACCTGGCTGAAAGGCAAGCACACGATTCAGGGCGGCATCAATTTTCGCTGGATTACCAACAATCGATTCTCCTATTCGCCCAGCTTCCCCACCTACGGGCTGAGCCGGGGCACGATGCTGGGCCTTGGCTCAGATATTACGAACTCCATCGTGGGCTATCTGCGCACGCGCGATGGTTTGGGTACGGGCGTCGGTTTACGCAATACGGTACCCCTGGCCAATGCGGTGGGCACTTACCTTGGGATGCTGACAAACCTCTCGGTAACTTACCAGTACGACCGGGAGGGCAACCCGATTACGGTTGGCGCTCCGCAGACGAGGCGATTCAAGACGAACGAATATGAGTTCTACTTGCAGGACACCTGGCGTGTGTCGCGCAGCCTACTGCTGACGTTCGGCCTGCGCTACAGCAACAATAGTGTGCCCTACGAAGCGGATGGTTTGCAGGTGAACACGACCTTCCCGCTGGATGCTTACTTTGGCGAGCGCGTGTTTTTGCAAACCCAAGGTGTGGCCTCCAATGCCATGCCCAACGCCCGTTTGCAGTACGCGCTTTCCGGGCCGGCCAACAATGGGCAGAATTGGTGGGCGCGCGACAACAACAATTGGGCGCCGCGCTTTAGCTTTGCCTATAGCCCGCGCGATAGCAAGTTTGGAGTGTTGCGCGGCGGTGCGGCCATGGTTTACGACCGCTTCGGCAGCGACATGATTACGAACTTTGACCAATTGGGAAGTGTAGGCTTGGCCAGCCGGGCCGGTTTTCCGCGAAGCTACAACATGACGGACGCGCCGCGCGTGTTGAACGGTGGCTTTCCCGCGTTGCCGCCCGCCGAAGCGGCAGGCTTCCCCTCTACGCCGCCGGATGTCTTCGCGGTGGCGGGTACGGGCTTGGGGATGTTTAGCAATCTGAAAACGCCCTACTCCTTTGTGTTGAACGCCACCTACGGCAAAGAGATTTGGGGTGGGAACACGATTGAAGTTGGCTACGCCGGGCGCTTGGGCCGCAAGCTGTTGTTGCAGGGGGACCTCTATACGCCCTTGAACTTAACGGACCCGAAGAGCGGCGTGAACTGGATTGAGATGTCCGGCCGCATGCGGGACCTTTACGAAGGCGGGCTTACGCCGGGTGCGGTGCGCGCCAATCCCGGGTCTTTGCCCTTGGTGCCCTATGTCGAGAACATGTGGCCCACGTTGGCCAACGCTTACTTCCCGGGCAGCGCCACGGCCAATTATTACTACCACCTCTATAACGAGAACGACGCCAGCGATATGGACGCCTTGCACTTGCTCGATCGTGTGCCGGGCTTCATTACGCCGGGCCAATGCGTAAGCGCGCAGGGGTGCCACACGTTCTTCGCGCGGCAAGGCAGCGCGCTGCCCACCTGGATGAACGCGGGGCTTTCCAGCTACCACGGCATGACGCTGAGCGTCCGCCGGCCGTTGCGGAAAGGCTTTAGCTACGATTTCAACTACACCTGGAGCCACTCCATCGACAATGGCTCCGGCGCGGAAAGCGAAGCTGGCCAGTTTGGCGGCATTTTGCAAAGCGTCTTCTTCCCCCGCGCCAACCGCGGCTCGAGCGATTTTGACATCCGCCACAATGTCAACTTCAACTCGGTTTACGAGCTGCCTTTCGGCAAGGGCCGCAAGTTCCTGTCCAGCGCCAACCCAGTGGTGAACCAACTGGTGGGCGGTTGGAGCCTGATGGGGATCATGCGCTACCGCACCGCTTTACCGCTCAACATGGGCGGCTCGAGCATTTGGAATACGAATTACTGGTTCTCCAGTCGGGCCATCGCCAAGGCGCCCTTCACAACGCAGATCGGGTTTAACAATTCCGGGCAACCGGGCTTGTTCCCGGACAAAGCGATTGTGTCGAACTTTATCGACCAGTACCCCGGCACGGTGGGTACGCGGGCGATTGTGCGTGGCGATGACTTGATGAACGTCGATTTGGCCCTGGGCAAGCGCTTCTTCCTGCCTTGGGAAGGGCATTCGCTGCAATTGCGCGGCGAAGCCTTCAACGCCTTCAACCAGCACTATTGGTTGAACAGCGGGGTCTCGCTTGCGCTGTCGGCACCGGCCACCTTTGGCCAGTTCACGCAAGCCAGCAGCCCGCGGGTGTTCCAATTCGCGTTGCGTTACGAATTCTAGCCATTGGGGGGATTCACGCGAGAACCGGTTCAGGGACACCCCTGAACCTCCCTGAGGTCGCGGTCTGGGGCACAGCAGTGCGCCCCGGACCGCGCATTTTTCTTTTGGGCCCTATGCCTTGCGGTTGGACTTGTCTGCGAACCTATTGAGGATGGGTCTGCTGCTTTCCTGCCAAAATTTGGGCAAACAATTTGGCGCTACGATTTTGTTCCAAAACGTCTCTTTCACCGTGGAAGAGGGCCAGCGGTTGGGTTTGATTGGCCCCAACGGCGCGGGCAAGTCCACGATGTTGAAAATGCTGGCCGGGCAGGAAGCGCCGGATAGCGGGGAAGTGGCCCTGCGCAAGGGCGTGAAAATTACTTATGTGCCCCAAGACCCCGAGTTTCCCGCCGGGGCGAAAGTGGGGGACTATCTAACCCCCGACAACATCTGGTTTGGTTTGGCTGGCTTTCGCGACGCGGCGGTGGAAACGGCAACGCTTTCTGGTGGTTGGAAGAAGCGGCTGGCCATCGCGCACGGCGCGGCCCAAAGCCCGGACCTGCTCTTCTTGGACGAGCCGACGAACCATTTGGACCTGGAAGGGATTTTGTGGCTGGAGCGCAGTTTGCGGCAGGCTCCGTTCGCCACGGTCTTTATCTCGCACGACCGTTTGTTCCTGGAAAACACGGCTACGCATTTGGCCGAGCTGAACCGCGTCTATCCGGAAGGGATCTTCCGGGTGGAGGGCAACTATACGAAATTTCTTGAGCGGCGCGAGCAATACTTTGAAGCCGAACGGCGGCGCAAGGAAGGCTTGGAGGCGGTGGTGCGGCGCGAGCTCTCCTGGTTGGGGCGCAAAGCGCGGGCCCGCACGCGCAAGAGCCAGGCGCGCATTGACAGCGCGCATGCGTTGATTGATGAGCTGGCCGGCATGGAAGAGCGGGAGCGCGTTTCTTCCACCAAGATCGATTTTTCGTCAACCTTCCGGCAAACGAAACGGCTGGTGGAGTTGGAGAAGGTGACGAAGGCCTTGGGCGGCAAACAGCTCTTTACGCAGTTGGACCTGGTGTTGACGCCGGGGGTGAAGCTCGGGATTGCGGGCGCCAACGGGGCAGGGAAGTCCACGTTGATGAAATTGATTCTTGGCCAGTTGGCGCCGGACGCGGGCGAGGTGCGGCGTGCCGAACACCTGCGCATGGTTTATTTTGACCAGAACCGGGAGCAGCTTGACCCGTCCATGAGCCTGAAGCAGGCCCTCAGCCCCACGGGCGACAGCGTGATATTCCAGGACCGCACGCTGCACGTGAACGCCTGGGCGAAGCGCTTTCTTTTTGAGACGGAGCAACTGGGCCAACCCGTGGGCCGCTTATCCGGCGGGGAACGCGCCCGCGTCCACATTGCGCGCCTGATGTTGGAGCCGGCCGATGTGCTGATGCTGGACGAGCCGACGAACGACCTGGACATCCCGACGCTGGGCGTGCTGGAAGAATCGCTCGAAGATTTCTCTGGCGCGCTGGTGCTGGTGACGCACGACCGCTATTTGCTCGACAAGATCTCCACGCACGTGCTCGGATTGGATGGCTTGGGAGGGGCGCAACTCTACGCGGATTACGAGCAATTTGAAGAAGATTTGGCCGGGCGCCGGAAGTCGTCAGCGGCCAAGGCGAACGCCGCTAATGCGCCCAAGGCCGCGACACCGAAGAAAAAGCTGAGCTACAAGGACCAACTGGAGTACGACGGTTTGGAGGCAAAGATCAGCGCCCGCGAAGAAGAGCTGGCCGCAGCGCAGGCCGAAGCCGCGCGCCCGGAAATTGCCTCTGACCCTGAAAAAGTGCAAGCCGCCTACGCTCGCATTGCGGAGCTGGAAGAAAGCGTGCAGCAGCTCTACGAACGTTGGGGCGAGCTTGAGGCGAAGCTCGAAGAAGCGGGCGCGAACAAGTAGAGATCCCTACCCTTTCGCGTAAGGGTGCTATTTTTTAGGCATGCGGTGCTTGCGCCAGTTTGTTGCGGTGCTTTGCTTGTTTGCCTGGATGGCGCCGCAATTAGTAGCCCTCCAGCAAGCAACGCCACGCGCCTGTTGCCGCAAAGGCGGGCACGCTTGCTGTAACCGCTACGGGAAGCCCACGAAAGCCTGGAAGGCGCCGAAGAGCGCGGCGTGCCAATGCCAGGCGCCGGCCTTCTTTCCGGTCCTTTCCACTGCGTTGGTGAAGCCAGCCAACGATGGGCAAGCGGAGCCCGCAAGCCTTTATCGCGTGCTTGCGCCATGCGAGTTTCCCTTTGCGCTCGCTTCCTTCCCTCGCCAATCGCGCGCTCCACCGCTGGTTTGACGCATAGTCCAGAAGCACACCCGTTCATCGCTGGTTCAGGACTCAAGGAGTGTTATGCGAGAAGTATCCACGGAGGCGAAGGAATTCGCGGGCCGTTTTGTTGCGCCTTGTTGCTGGAAAGAGTCGTTGGCCGAGCACCGTTCGCCCGAGGCGGACCAGTTGCGCGCGGACATTGAACGGCGCTTGCGGCAAGGCGAAACAGCCAAGGCAATTGAAAACGATTTAGTTGCGCAATACGGGGAGCGCATTTTTCGCGTGCCCCGTGGCGGAGCCGGGCAAACTTTGTTCACCGTACCGCTGGTGGCGTTGAGCTTGGGCGGGGGCGCATTGGCGTGGTTCCTGGCCCGGCGGCGGGCGGTTGCCGCCGCGGGGGAAGGCACGGGAGTGGAACCCCAAAACTTACCGGAATTTGAGGAGGAAGAATAATCCATGTTGCTCGAGAGAAGAACAATTGTGCGCGCGGGCCTGCTGGCCCCATTCGCGCCGCTGACAACTTACGCCCAAGGCCCGCAGGGCTTCGCGCTGCCGAAGCTGGATTACGCCTACGATGCCCTGGAGCCGGCCATTGACGCGCAGACGATGACCATCCACCACACCAAGCACCACCAGGCTTATGTGGACAACCTGAACAAGGCGCTGGCCTCTCATGCGGATCTGAAGAGCCTGTCGATTGAAGAACTCTTGCGCCGCGGCGAGAAGTTGCCCACGGCAGTACAGACGGCAGTGCGCAACAACGGCGGTGGCCACGCCAACCATAGCCTCTTCTGGAAGCTGCTGAGCAAGAAGGGCAGCGCGCCGGCCGGGGCGTTGAAGGCGGCTATCGATAAGGCTTTCGGCTCGCGTGCGGGGCTGGAGGACAAGCTTATGGCAGCGGGCTTGGGTCAATTTGGTAGCGGCTGGAGCTGGCTGGTGCTAAACCGGGAACGGCAACTGGAAGTGCGCGCGAGCGCCAATCAGGATAGCCCGCTGCAGATGGGACAAGTGCCGCTGGCGGGCATTGACGTTTGGGAGCACGCCTATTACCTGCGCTACCAGAATCGCCGGGCGGATTACCTGAAGGCTGTGATGCCGCTGCTCAATTGGGACTTTGTCTCTGCGCAATACGAAGCTGCGCTAAAGGAGATGGCCTAGCTTCTGGCGTTTTACTTCCAGGTATTCGCGGGCATGTTCGCTTTGGGGGGCAACGATGGGAACGCGCTCGGCCACGCGCACGCCGGCTTGTTCGAGCGCGGCGATTTTGTCGGGGTTGTTGCTCATCAGCTTCACGGCCGCAATGCCGAAGTAGCGGCAGATGGCGCCGGGCAAGCGGTAATCCCGCAGGTCAACGCCTAGGCCCAAGGCCTCGTTCGCTTCCACAGTATCTTTGCCTTCGTCCTGCAGTTGGTAAGCGCGGAGCTTGTTGATGATGCCGATGCCGCGGCCTTCTTTCATTTCGTAAATGATGAGTCCGCGGCCTTCGCGCGCGAGGGCCGCGAGGGCCATTTCGAGCTGCTCGCGGCAATCGCAACGCAGGCTGTGGAAGACGTCGCCGGTCAAACATTGGGAATGAATTCTCAATAGAGGGGGCTCGCCACTCAAGTTGCCCAGCGTTACGGCCACCGCCTCCTCCGGGTTGCCGTCGCTGGTCCATTCGAAGGCATGGATGCGAAAGGCGCCATACTCAGTGGGAAAATCCGCTTCGGCGGCGTGGTTTAAAGACATAGAGGGTAAGAAGGCAGCGATAATTCCATTATGGTCGAACCCGCCTTTGTGCTGCTGCTATTCCAATTGGCAGTGGCGGCTAGTGCGGCCAGTATCCTGTCGCGCATCCCACTTTTTCAGGGCATTTTGCTGCGCGAGGAGCGCACGCTGACGCAGCGCCTGGAAATGGCGATGGTGTTCGGGGCGGTGTTTGGCGCGGGTGCGGCGGCGCGGTTGTTCAGCGGCGGTTACGAAGCGGCGGACCTGACGCTGCCGGGCGCTTTCCTGGCGGGCCTGTTGGGCGGCTACGTTACGGGCATGGTGAGCGGCATATTGATGAGCCTGCCCGCGATGTTTGCGCAGGAACTGCTGGCGATGCCGCTGTACGCGGGCATTGGCGTGCTGGGCGGTTTGTTGCGGGATTTTGCGCCTTCGACGGAAGAGATCTGGCGCTATTCGCCCCTGTTTGATGTGGTCACCGGGTGGCGCGCGTGGCGCGACGCCGACGCCCGGCGCAACTGGTTCTATCGCCTCTTCATCAGCTTAGGCGTGGTGGGCGCGGAGGCGCTGCGGATGGCCGGACAACTGCTTTTCTCGAGCAAAGCAATCTTTTCGCCGCTGACGCTGAAGGAAGATCCGCTTTTGGCCTGGGTAGGTGCGCTTTGTGCCACGAATATCCTGTGCACCCTTTTGCCCATGAAAATCTGGAACACCGCGCGCATGGAGAAGCGGCTTAGCGATCAGCAGCGCCTGCTGGCGGAGGCGCGCCTGGCGGCGCTGACCAGCCAGATCAACCCGCATTTCCTGTTCAATACCCTGAACAGCGTGAACACGCTGGTGCGCATTGATCCGGACCGGGCGCGCGGCATGATTTACAAGCTTTCTAACGTCCTTCGGCGGGCCATGCGCGGGGCGGGGAACTTCACCAGCGTCTCCGACGAGATCGCCTTCATCGACGACTACTTCTCGATTGAACTCATCCGCTTCGGCGAAAAGCTGCGTTTTGTGCGCGAAGTGGACCCCGAGACGTTGGCGCTGACCATCCCCAGCATGGTCTTGCAGCCATTGATTGAGAACTCCATCAAGCACGGCTTGGCGGGCAAGGTGGAGGGCGGGACGATCTGGCTGCGCGTCAATCGGCTAGACGAGGACCGGCTGCAATTGGTGGTGGAGGACGATGGCGAGGGGATTCCCGAAGAACGGCTGGAGGAACTCTTTGAGCCAGGCGCGGAGGGCGGCATTGGGGTGAACAATGTGCGGCAGCGCTTGGAGGTGCTGTACCAGCAGAAGTTCCGCATGATGGTGGATAGCCGTTTGGGCCAGGGTACGCGAACAGAGATCGAAATTCCTGCGCGGAAGTTTGTTACAACTGGCATACACTATCAGAAGCCTTGAATAATCTGGAAGCTCTTATCTCCAACTGGCGCACCGAGCGGATTCCCGAGACGATCGCCGGCCGAACGAAACGCGTTTACGATTTGGTTTCGCGCATTTATCCCGTCAGCAGCCGCTTGTTCCACCAACGGGCCCACGGCATTGCGCTCGACATGGCGGACATTCGTGATGGGGCGCATGTGCTGGAGATTGCCACCGGATCCGGCGAAATGTTTTCGCGCATTACCAAGGCAAACCCACAGGGGATGAACGTGGGTATTGACTTGGCCAGTTCTATGGCCGCCGCCACCCAGCGGCACGTCCGCAAACGGCATCCGGAGGCGCGCTGCGGCTTTCAAGCTGGCGACGCGCGGCAAATGCCTTTCCGCGATGGCGTTTTTGACCACGTATTTTGTTGCTATCTGTTAGAGCTGCTGGCGGCCAACGACATTGTCCGCACCTTGCACGAAGTGCATCGCATCCTGAAGCCCGAAGGCCGCTTCACGCTAATTCTCATTGGCCGTAGCCGCAACTATTTCAACCGTGCCTACCGCGTGGCCTCCAAAGTGGTTCCCGCCTTCTGGGGCCAGCAAGTGGACGACGGGCGCATGCCGCAAATTCTGGAAGCCAGCGGATTCCGCTTTGGCCAAGCGAAGGAAGTGGTGCAGACGCTGTACCCCTCGCGCGTGCTGTTGATGCACAAGAAGTAGGGGTTGGCGGCGATTAGTCTTTCGCTACCGGCAACTCCGAGCGCTGGCTCCAATCCTGAAACGATCCGTCGTAGAGGCGCACTGTCTTGCCCACCAACCGCGCGGCAAAGTAAGGCACAGTGGCTTGCATGCCAATGTGGCAATACGTCACGAAGCTATCGCCGGGCCCCAGGGCCGTGACAAGTTCCTGCGGCGCTTTGAAGCGTTTATCGGCGGCAAAGAAGCCCGGGAAGGGAGCATTGCGCGCTCCTGGAATATGGCCGGCGCGGGGGGCGATGCCAGCTTCGGTGCCGGAGTAGAAGTTGGGCGTGCGGGCGTCGATTAAGGCGAAGGCGCCTTGCTCTTTCTGGGCGGCGAGGTAGGCGGCGTCGACAATCAAGTCCGGCCTTGGTTTTACTTGAAGCCCGCTGCTTGCTTTTGCGGCGCTGGTTTCCTGCGTAACCGGCAAGCCTTGGCTGCGCCAATAGGCCAGCCCACCGTTGAGGAAGCGCGCGGGCAAGGAGAGGTATTCGAACGTAAACCAGATGCGCGTGGCCGATTGGAAGCTATCGTTGCCGCTATAGATAACAACTTCGCTTTGGTTCGTGACGCCGTATTTTTCGAGCGTCGCGGCCAGCTGTGCGGCGGGCGGCATTTCGAGGCGCAAGCCCCCGGGACCGCTTTGCGAAAGGTCTTGCAGGGTAATTAACAGCGCGCCCGGGAGGTGCGCTTGGGCGAAGTCCTCTGGTGTGCCGACATGCAGCAGGACAAGGCCCGGCTGGTTGAGCTTCGCTACAAGCTCTGGGGCTTCCATGAGGATGGATTGAGCAAAGCTCGAAATGGCGAACGCGAAAATCATCCAGCAACGCATCATGATCCAAGGATATGATGGCGGCGTGATTGCCGCATACTACGTCCTGGCGCTTCTGCCTGCTTCTCTCCCTGCTGCAATAGACTTGGAGGCTTTGCGCCTTCCTCCGATTGGGGCCGATTCGGCGGCGCATTGGCGCGATAGCCGCCGCGCTGAGGTGCTTCGTTTATTTGAAACGCAAGTGTATGGCCGTGCTCCGGGCAAGCCCGAAAGGCAAGGCGCGGAATTGATGGAGCGAGACCAAGCTGCGCTGGGTGGGCTGGCTACGCGCAAGCAGGTGCGCGTTTGGTTCAGCGGGAAAAACGGCAAGCGCGAGCACCTGGACCTGTTGCTTTACCTGCCGAACGCCGCTATCCAAGCAGGGAAGCGCGCGCCTATTTTTCTGGGCATGAACTTTGGAGGCAACCAATGTGTGAACGCTGACCCTGCCGTTGCCATCACCAAGCGGTGGACGCGGCCCAAGACCAATCTCGAGCGCGGCGCCTGTGCGAGCCGTTGGGAGGTGGAAGCTATTGTGAAGCGCGGCTACGGTACGGCCACTTTCTATTACGGCGATGTGGATCCGGACTTTGACGATAGTTTCACCAACGGGGTTCACGCACTTTATGGCAAGCCCGCGCTGGAGGAATGGGGCGCGATTGCCGCCTGGGCTTGGGGGCTGAGCCGCGCGATGGATTACCTGGAAGAGGACCCGCAAGTGGACGCGCGGCGCGTGGCTTTGCACGGGCATTCGCGCTTGGGCAAGGCGGCGCTTTGGGCGGGGGCGCTGGACCCGCGCTTTGCCCTGGTGATTTCCAACGACAGTGGCGAAGGCGGAGCAGCGCTTGCGCGGCGCAAAAGCGGCGAACGCACGAAAAACCTGAACGACAGCTTTCCCCACTGGTTTGCCCGCAACTTCCGCCAGTACAACGAGCGGGAGGACGAACTGCCCGTGGATTCGCACCTGCTGCTGGCGCTGATCGCGCCGCGGCCGCTCTATGTTGCCAGCGCAAGCGAAGACCTTTGGGCCGACCCCGAAGGCGAGTTTGCCGCCTGTGTTGCCGTGGATCCTTTGTACAAACTACTGGGGCAAACGGGCTTGGCTTCGCCCACGATGCCCAAGCCGAATGAGCGCAACCACGCGGGGTCTGTGGCCTATCATTTGCGCGCGGGCAAGCACGACATTACGCTGTGGGATTGGGAAGGCTTTTTGGATTTTGCCGACCGCTGGTTAAGGCGCTAGCGGATATTGCGAATCGCTTCGAGGATGTTGCGGGCCTGGCGATGGCCCAGATAATGGCCCTCATCCGGATAGCGGAAGAGTTGGGCTTGGGCAATGGTTTCCGCGAGCCAAAGGCCGGCCGCGGGTGGCACTTGGCGGTCCCGCAGGCCCACGTGGACAAAGGTGGGCACGGCAATGCCTGCGGGCGTAAAGTCCCACGGGCGGGCCGAGAGGCGCAAATCGTGCACGATGTGGCGCACCCCTTGGCGGAAGGCTTCGGCGTGGGCCGCTTCGAGTTGCGCCAGTTTGTCTTCGGCCAGTAGGATCTCCTGGTCACGGGGGTCGGTTTGCCGCACTTGCCAAACCTCAAAGGGCCTGGGAAAGCGGCGGCGCAGGAAGTCTGCCACCTGAAAGCCGGCAATGCCCAATTCCGGTGCATGGTGTAGCAGAATTTCTCCCCAGCCTTTCCAGGGCGGTGGGGCGGGGCAGGCTTGGGGGCCAAAAGGGGCCAGCGAACCTAACAAGGTAAGGCTCGCGACGCGTTCTGGCAAGTAGTAGGCGCAAGCCATGGCGTAGGGTCCGCCGCCGGAAAATCCCAAAACATGAAAGCGAGAAATGTTTTGGCCAGCGGCCCAATCCGCTACGCGCCGCGCCCAATCGGCGAAGCCGTGCTCGGCGAACCATAAAGTGCCGCCGTAGCCAGGGCGGTCCAGACTAAACCAGCGCAGGCCGTACTCGCGCAGCAATTCTTCGGGGATGAATTGTTCAATGCGGGAACTGGGCCAGCCGTGAAAGTGAAGTAGTGGCGTGCCTGAGGGGTCGCCCCGCTCCAGGTAGCTAACGCCCGAGGAACTTGCCGAGGAGGCCTGCGACATCGTCAATCATGCTGCCATCGCCGTCCATATCCAACATACCCAGCAGCCCTTCCTGCCTTTGGCCGCCGCCTGTTTGCTTGGCCAGCGCCCCCATGGCCAGCGAAGCAACCACGGGCAGCATCTGCTTGATCAACGAATCGCTCAAGCCCGTATTGGCGCCCACTTGGCGCGCCAATTCGCGGCTAACATCCTTCGAGCCCAGGATGTGGCCCAGGATGCCGTTGCCGTCGGCGACGTTCTCTTCCGTGCCCAACATGGAGGGGTCTTCCAGGTAGCGGCTGTGGTTGCCCTTTGAGAGCGCGCCCAGCAGCGATTCCAAGCCGCCCTGCTGGCTGGTGTTGCGCTGCAATCCCGAGACCAGCACGGGCAGCAATTGGCCCAAAACATTTTGGGTCTGGTTTGTATCGAGCCCGAATTGCCGGCTGAGGGCTTGCACCCCTTGGCCTTGGTTTTCCTGGAGAAGGACATTAAGAAGATTCATCCAGCGCAGAATATCATGGAGGGGAAATCGCATGCGGGTTCTGCTAATTGACGACGATACGGAACTGACGGCGCTGATGGAAAACTTCCTCGGCGGGCAAGGCTTTGAAGTGGACGTGGCGCACGATGGCACCGTGGGATTGGCCAAGGCGCTGGCGGGAGAGTGCGACATTGTATTGCTGGACGGCATGTTGCCTGGGTTGGATGGGTTGGAAGTGCTGCGGCAACTGCGCCGCCGTTCTGCCGCGCCTGTGATTATGCTTACTGCACGCAGCGCACCCACGGACCGCATTGCCGGCCTTGACACAGGCGCGGATGATTACCTGACCAAACCCTTTGGCCCCGAAGAATTGGTGGCGCGCATTCGGGCCGTGATGCGGCGAGCCACGCCGGCCAGCGCCGCCAAAAGCGAGCCGCTCGAAATTGGCGCTTTGCGTTTGGAGCCCAGTTCGCGCCAAGTGCAATTGCGCGGGGAGGCTGTTGGTGTGACCGGGGCGCAATTCGATATTCTCGAATACTTGATGCGCAATGCGGGCCGCGCGGTTAGCCGCGATGAATTGACTTCCGTTCTCCACCAGCGCGAATCCACGCCCTTTGAGCGTTGGTTGGATGTACACATCAGCCAATTGCGCAAGCGCATTGAGGCGGATGGGGAAGACCGCATTCAAACTGTGCGTGGTGTGGGGTACTTGTTCCGCCTATGAAGAGCCTCTACGTCAAAATTACGCTCTGGACGCTGGTGGCATTTTTTATCAGCGCCACCGCCACGGTCTACACGATGTGGGCCATCAACCGCAATGTCGCGGGGCGACCGGGAAGCTTGGGGCGGATGGCCGATTGGCAGATGGACCAAGCCATAACGGCCTACCGCGGCAGTGGGGCCGAAGGCTTGACGGGTTACTTTGAAGAGCTGAACCGCTATTTCCCGGGCGGGCATTACCTGCTGGACGCCACGACGGGCAAAGATCTATTGACCGGCGAAGACCGCTCGTCCCTATACGAAGGACGCGAAAGCGCGCCGCCGCGCGGGCCGCTCTTTCCGGGCATTACGCCGCGACGCTTCATCATCGTGCGGCATTCTGATGACGGCAAATTTACTTATCTGGTGCAGGTGGACCCGCCGCTCAACCAAAGCAACATGCTGCTTCCGATGGGCCTGATCTTCCTTTTTCTCTGCGCCTTCTCGTATGGCCTGTTTCGTTACCTGGCCAGCCCGTTGCGGCAACTCTCCCAAGCGGTGGAGCGCTTTGGCCAAGGGGACCTGGGCGCGCGCGTCAGCATTGAACGGCGCGATGAAATTGGTGTGCTGGCGGCGCGCTTCAACGAAATGGCGGACCGCATACAGACGCTGCTGGCCGCCGAGCGCCGCTTGCTGGAAGACGTTAGCCATGAGCTTCGCAGCCCTCTGGCGCGTATGCAGTTTGCCCTGGCCGCCTTGCCCAAGGCTGACGGTTCGGAGGCGAGCCTGGCTCGTTTGCGCAAGGAACTCGACCGCTTGGGCGAACTGGTGGCCTACCTGCTGGAGGTGACGCGAGCCGAAGGCGACCCCGAAAGTTTGCGGCGCGAAGAAGTGGATCTGTCCAGTTTTGTGCGCGACCTGGTGGAAGATTGCCGCATTGAAGCCGACGCCAAGCGCTGCACTTTAGAATTCGCGCCGCCCGGCCCTGTGCTGCTTTGGGCGGACCGCGAACTGCTGCGCCGGGCCGTGGAGAATGTGCTGCGCAATGCCATACGATATGCTCCGGAGGCTACGGCAATCCAGATTGGGCTGGAGAAGAAAGACCGGTGGGTGCATTTGCGCATTGCCGACGCGGGGCCCGGGGTGCCGGAAGAAATGTTGACGAAGATCTTCCAGCCTTTCTATCGCGTGGATGCGAGCCGCAGCGCCAAGACGGGCGGAGTGGGCCTGGGGCTGGCAATTACGCAACGTGCGGTGGCGCTGCACCAGGGTACAGTGGAGGCGCGCAACGGCAAGCCGGGGTTAGCGGTGGAGATTGCGTTGCCCTTAGCGGCTTAAGACGGCGCGCGGACACAAAAATACCCCGCGCGGGAATGAGCCGAAGCCATCGCGCGCGGGGTTTGTTTCCGGAGGGGAGTTAAAAATTAAGCAGGTAGAGAGAGGTCGGGTTTACTTCTTTTTGGCGGCCGGCTTGGGCGGCACGATGGCGTCTTTCACAGCCTTGGCGACACGGAACTTGACCACCTTCTTGGCGGGGATCTTGATGGTTTCGCCCGTGGCGGGGTTGCGGCCGGAGCGGGCCTTCCGCTCCACGCGCACCAGCTTGCCGACGCCAGGCAGGGTGAACTCGCCGGCCTTCTTCGTTTCGCGGACCGCGATTTCGGCGTAGCTGGTGATAAAGCTCTTGGCTACCTTGCTCGAAACTTCGAGCTTCTCGGCCATTTCCTTGATCAATTGGGATTGGGTCATACGATTTGCCATGGTTAGGCTCCTTCTAAAAGCGGAATTGAGGTGTGCTTGTTCCTCCAGAACATTTCTGTCGTAAATGTTTTGGTCTTCAGCGCACCCTCATCATAGAGCAGCTTCGAAGCGTCTGTAAAGAGAAAAATAACGAAAAAAGCCCCAAAACGGGGCTTTTTTACTGACAGAGGGCTTCAGAAGCCCTATTTTTGGCCAAAACAGAGACTGGCGTTACTGTTTTAGGCTTGTTTCCGGGCTTTCGCGGGAGCCTCGGCGGCTTCACTGGCTCCGGCCGCGGCGGCCGCCGCAGGCAGACCCAATCCGGCCGGAAGGTTCAAAAGCTTGCGCAAATCGGCATCCAGTTTTCGCGTGGCGTCCGGGTGGTCTTTGAGGAAGGTTCGCGCGTTTTCCCGGCCCTGGCCAATGCGCTCGCCGTTGTAGCTGTACCAACTGCCGGATTTTTCGACCAAGTTCTGCGCTACGCCGATATCGAGCAAGTCGCCTTCGATGGAGATGCCGGCGCCGTACAGGATGTCGAACTCGGCTTCGCGGAAGGGGGGAGCCACCTTGTTTTTCACCACTTTCACCTTGGTGCGATTGCCGGTCACCACTTCGCCTTCTTTGATGGCGGCGATGCGGCGAATGTCCAAGCGCACGCTGGAATAGAACTTCAAGGCGCGGCCGCCGGTGGTGGTTTCCGGGCTACCAAACATGACGCCGATTTTTTCGCGGATCTGGTTGATGAAGACGAGGCAGGTATTCGATTTTGAAGCAATGCCCGTCAGTTTGCGCATGGCTTGGCTCATCAAGCGGGCTTGGACGCCCACAAAGGTGTCGCCCATTTCGCCATCGAGTTCCGCCTTGGGCACGAGGGCCGCGACGCTATCCAAAATGAGAATGTCCACGGCGCCGGATTGCACGAGTGTGCTGGCGATTTCGAGGGCTTGCTCGGCGTAGTCGGGTTGGGAGACCAGCAGGTTTTCGGTGTCCACGCCGAGGGCCTTGGCGTAGATGGGATCCAGCGCGTGTTCGACGTCAATGAAGGCAGCCACGCCGCCCATGCGCTGCGCTTCGGCGACAGCTTGCAGGGCGATGGTGGTTTTACCGGAGGATTCGGGCCCGAAAATTTCCACAATGCGGCCGCGGGGGAGCCCACCAATGCCGAGAGCGTAATCGAGCGAAATGGAACCGGTGGGAATGGCTTGCACCTGCACCATGGCCTCTTGGGCGCCGAGGCGGGTGATGGAGCCTTTGCCAAATTGTTTTTCAATCTGCCCGAGGGTTGCGGTCAGAGTACGGAGTTTTTCTTGGTCTGCCATGAGAACTCACGATTATAACGTAGATTGACGGTTGGTGCGAAGATTAGGCGAAAGCTAATTGTCGGCGAGAAAAATCTCGATGCGTTCCTTAGCCTTGCCGATGTTCTTGCGCTGGAGGGTCACTGGCCCGACTTCACCGCTGGTCCGCAAATGGGTGCCGCCACAGGGAACCTGGGCGAAGCCTTCAATTCGCCAGTAGCGGCGCTGCGCGGCTTCGTCCGTGAAAGCGCTTTCGATCGGCAAATTGGCTTCGATGAGAGCATTAACTTGGGCGGCGATAGCAGGCAATTCAGCGGTGATGGGCGTGGGGCGGGCGAAGTCGATGCGGGCCTTGGCGGCCGCGATGTGCGCGCCGATTTTTTCGATAGGGCCCCAATCGCGATAGACCAACTCGAGCACAAGTTCGGCGGCGAAATGGAGCCGCATGAGGCGATAGCGGCGGAGCCAATCGATACGGACCTCAACGGGCTGGCCGGCGGCCAAACCGTGATCGGGGGGAAGACGGTATGCGATATCCAGGCCGTCTTTGCGTGCTTCAAGCACGGGATGGCCGCCGATAAATCCCGCATCGCTTTCCTGCCCACCGGAAAACGCGTAAAAGATTGTCTCCTCGAGGCGGACTTCCTCCGCGGCGACGGAACGCACGCAGGTGGCGAGAGTGCTTTGGTAGGGATCGGTCCAAAAAAGTTTACGCGTCATGGGCCTGTTCTCAAAGAGTAGCGCCCCGCGCCCAGGTGTTTTGGGATACTGGCGCTGTGAACACATTCTCAAGACGCGCCTTCGCGGGGCTCATTGGTGCGACCGCCGCCGTGGGAGCCGCTCCGGGAGCTACGGTCCCGATCCGCAGGCTTACCAAGGGGCCGAAATTCCATTGGTTTGGTTACTACGACAAACTGCAGTTCGACCCCTCAGGGCGCTACGTGCTGGGCCAGCAAGTGGACTTCGAGCACCGCTCCCCGCGTCCGGATGACAGGATCCGCATTGGGATCATCGATACGGCGAAGGGCGACGCGTGGGAAGAGATCGGGTCGAGCGTAGCCTGGAACTGGCAGCAGGGCTCGATGTTGCAGTGGTTGCCCGGTAGCGGGAGCGAAGTGATGTGGAACGACCGCGAGGGCGACCGCTTCGTCTGCCGTATTTATAACCGGCAAAGCGGGCGGACGCGCACGCTTCCGCACGCGGTTTATACGCTTTCCCCGGATGGCAAGACGGGCCTGGCGCCGGACTTCCGCCGCTTGAACGATTGCCGCCCGGGCTATGGCTACGCCGGTTTGCCGGACCCCAATGCGCAAAACCCCGCTCCCCAAGATGCGGGCATTTGGACAATAGACATGGCGAGCGGCAAAAGCAAGCTGCTGATCAACTTCGCCGAGATTGCGGTACAACCGCACCGCGAGCCCTATTCCAAAGGCGCTAAGCACTGGTTTAACCATTTGTTGGTGAGCCCGGATAGCCAGCGCTTTATCTTCCTGCACCGCTGGCGCGGGGAGAAGGAAGGTAAAAGCTTTTCGACGCGCATGTTCACCGCGCGGATGGATGGCAGCGATCGCTATATCCTGGATCCCTATGGGAAAACCAGCCACTTCATCTGGCGGGACCCTCAGCACGTGCTGGCCTGGGCCTGGCACCCCTCGCACGGCGATGCTTTCTACCTTTACCGCGACAAGACGGAACTGGTGGAGGTGGTGGGCAAAGGTGTGATGCCCGTGAACGGGCATTGCGTGTATCTGCCGGGAAACCAGTGGATCTTGAACGACACGTACCCGGACAAAGAGCGCAAGCAGCATCTTTATCTTTTCCACGTGGCCACGCAAAAACGGGTAGCGGTGGCGGACCTTTACTCGCCGCCCGAGTACATCGGAGAATGGCGAACGGATTTGCACGCCCGCTTCTCTCCGGACGGCAAAAAGATATGTATCGATTCAACTCACGAAGGCTTGGGCCGCCAGCTTTACTTGATCGAAATTGACAGTTTATTGCGCTAAATTCCAGATTCGTCCAGTGCTACGGTAAAGAATCAGAACTTTCGCAAAGCATGGCAACGATTAAGGAAGTCGCAAACAAGGCCGGCGTAAGTGTAGGTACTGTTTCCAATGTGCTTGCCAACTTACCCACGGTGAACTCCACGCTCCGCAAGCGGGTGGAGAAGGCAATTGCACAACTGCAATACCGGCCGAACCAGGTCGCCCGGAGTCTAAAAAAGCAGACGACGAATACGCTGGGGCTGGTGATTAGCGACATTGCGAACCCGTTTTTCCCCGCGATTGTCCGCGGGGCGGAGGACGAAGCGGCGGCCTCGGGCTACATGCTCAGCATTTTCAACACCGATGACCAGGGGGGCAAGGAAGCGCGGGCCCTGGATTTGCTGGACGGGCGGCGCGTGGACGGTGTGCTGCTGGTGCCATCGTTGGAAGGCGGGACAACCGAGGCGGTGTTGCGGATGCTGGCGGGCGGCACGCCAGTTGTGACGATTGATCGCGAGATTGAAGACCGCGCCATTCAAGGTTATGCCTTGGACGCTGTCGTTGTGGATAACCGCTTGGGCATGGCGATAGGGGTGGAGCACTTGGCTGCCGGAGGGGCGCGTCGCGTGGCTTATTTGGGCGGTCCAAAGCACATGTACATTGCGCGGGAGCGTCTGGCCGGCTTTGAGCGAGGCCTGCGTGAGCAGAAGCTGAAGAAGGAAGGTTCGCTGCTGTGGACCGGTGATTTTCGGCCCGAAACCGGCTACTCCGTTTTCCTCGAAAAGTACCCGCAGACGAAGCCGGACGCGCTGTTTTGCGGCAATATGCTGATGTGCATGGGCGTGCTGCGGGCGATAGAAGAAATGCGGTTGAAGATTCCGCAAACGCTACAGATTGTTACCTTCGATTCCTTCCCGATTCTCGATGCCTTCCGTCCGCGGGTTTCGGCTGTGGCGCAACCCACTTATGAAATTGGGCGTGCTGCGGTGCGAACGATGGTGGAGCGGCTGAAAGACCGCGCGGCCCCCTCCCGCCGCATTGTGCTTGATCCGGATTGGAAGCCGGGCGAAACGACCTTCGCGTAGTTAAGCAATCCGGTTAGGGAGTAACAAAGAGCCGGACGGGGTTCGATTCCTTGCCGTTCACCCGAATACGGACCACGGTGTTTTCTCCGGCCGGGAACTGCGCGCCAACGCGAATGCGAACTGCGGTGATGCCCACGAAGCCGGGTGCGGCGAGGGCTTCCACGGGCTGCACCACTTGGTCACCCACGAGCACTTCCACGGCATCGGCTTGCAGGAAGCGGGCGCCGCGGGGAATGGCGAAGCCAATTGGGGGATTGTTGCGATAGGGTCCAACACCGGTGGCCATAAGGTCAATCACGTCGTTCGGCCGCACGGGGTTTTCTTCCGAAACCGCATTGCCGTCTTCTCGAATCGCCCAGGCGAGCGGGGGCAGGTCTTCCGTCGCCGTCTCTCCTTGGCCAAAGAGACCCGGCGCGTTCCGCACAGCTTCCAACTCTGCCGTCAAATCTGGCTGCCCCAGGCGGGTTAACGTCAACTTGTGGCGGCCTTCGGGAAGGTCGAAGGGAAGCTGCGCATTGACGTAGCTGGGCGAGGCGAAGCTGAGCGGTAGCATTCTGCCGTTGAGGCGTACCACCAAGCCGGCTAAGGTTTGGGCTTGCGGACTGGTGGGGCCCGTTTCTTCCTGATCGGTCAAGTGCAAGCCCGCAATGCGTACCAGGGAGCCGGGAGCCACACGGCCAACGGCATTCTCACCCGTCACTACGTCTTGCGGACCCGTACCTGCGGCATTCGTCACGCCGGCGGGATCGAGGAAGGGAACCTCAGCCATTTCGGCTACTGCCATGCGCGGCGCCATTACGAAAACGCTGGTTGTGGGGGTACGGCCCGCGGCATCGCCCGTCCAATAGCCAAAGCGGAAGCCCCGGCGCGCTGTTGCCGTGACGTTCACCCGCGTATCCTTGGCATAAAACCCATCGGGGCTTTCGGGCGAAAAGGTGAAGTCGGCGCCGTTGGCGGGATTGGTACGAACCGAAAGGCGGTAGCTTTGCGTGTAATTCGCCACCAAAGCCTGGGCGCCGGGTCCGAAGCTGACTGTACGGGAGATCTCGCCGCCGTCGCTCCAACCTGCGAAGTCCAGCCGGAGTACATCTTTCATCACCACGCTGGGCTCCACCGTCACCGTCACAGATTCTTCTGCCAAGCGCTCCACAAGACAAGGATGCGGACAATCCACGCCATTGATGCGCACCGGCAAACCAGCGGGATTGGTCACCACGCTCAGCTTGTTCATCGGCGCGTAGTAGGCCAGTAAGCGCAAGCCATGCGCCACCATGTCGTCGGTCACCACCAGCGTCTGCTTTGCCGGCCCGCCGTTGGACCAACTTTGGAAGCGCCAGCGCTGCCCGTTCCCGTCTACCACTTCGAGCGGCGCCTCAAACGTGAATTCCTTGTTCAATCCGAAGTGGAAGAAGTAGGCAGGCCAAGTACGGTTGTTTACAATCACGGGTAAATTCAATTGCGGCTGCGTGGTTATGGAAACCGCCGCGGTAGGGACAAACTTCCAGGTAATTGTATTGGTGGCGAGATTATCGCCGCTTACGGTAAACTCCGAATTCTGCCCGCCGCCGGTGTTCAAAACGCGGTCAAAGGCCCAATACCGGCCAACACTGTCCTGTTGGATTTCCCGTGCCGCCAGAATGCGCGTCGAGTCAAAGGGCCAGACCGTGCAATATTGCCTATTGCCGTCGTTGTCGCCGCCTTGCCCCACCGGGACATTGTCGCCGCTGACGCCAATTTGGATGTAGGCGTCGCAGAGGCTGCGGACGAAGGGCTCCGGTTCCTGCGTCCGAATCACCGCTTGATCAACCACCACTTCCAAGCCCTCCGGCTCTGTGCGCAACGAATAAAATTTACCCGGGCCAAACCAAGCCTGCATGTGGAAAGGGTTATTCAACACGAGTTCATCAATGTAGCCGTAGCCCGCACCGTTGATTTGCGGCTGAATCCCGGGTTGCGTACTCCAGGTCTTGAAAGCGTAACCCAAAGCGGGAACGGCAAGCATGCGGAGGCGGGAATTTTCCTCGCACCATACTATGCCTGTGGTTATCCGAGATTGAGAACAACTTGTAGGACCGCCATCTACTACCGAACTTGTAATATCGATGTAGCCCGGTATTGGGCCGCAAGCACCCGTCAGCGGTGCCTGACTCAAGGGATCAAACAACGGCGCACAACCATCGTTGTGCGTCAAAAACCGCAAACGGTAGAATTTCGCGGCCGCCATGCGGATGGAGCGTAGGTTTGGCCATACACGAATCCGGATCAACAGTTCCCCATTCGTCTGAGCTTGCGTGCAAAGCGACTGTCCTGGGGAAAGATTGCTGCCGGGTTGGAAGCATTGATTTTCCGAATCTGTCGAAGCTGGCGCGTCCGCATCAAAGTCGGCCTCTCCGGTAAATGCGTAGGCGGATCCAAGACCAGCATCGGTGGCCACTTGACCAGGGATTCCGCCTCCGTTGAGAGGATCAGTAACGTAAGCCAGGGATTGAGCGGTTTGCACGCGGATGGTATGGACATCACCGACCTGCCAGCGGAAGACCTGGGCCGCAGAATACGGAACCCCGTCCACATAAAAAACTGCCCCATCGACAGGCACACCGTTGTTTTCTGGCTGCACCAGCACCGAATTAAACAGCCCCGTCTGTGCCCCCGCAAACTGGACTGTGCCCAGCGCCAACAAAAGTGTAAAGTTTCGAATTGTGCGCTTCATGAGTTTCCGCTTCTCCCTGCTGAATCGACCATCGGGGGAAAGACCTTTATGCTTTTTCCCGAATCCGGAGAGGTAATGGAACCCTATGCCGGCTTAGGGGAAACGACTGAGTTGGTATTTCCAACTGCCTGCACAACCCCCTGCGCAGATCCCTGGGCATGCGCCGCCAAGGCCAATTGCAAACGCGCCGGCGCGGCCGCCTGTAGGCTTTCGAGCGCCTCCACCCAACCGTGCAAGCCATCCAAAAAACGCAGGCGCCATTCCACTTCGTAGCCGCTCCAGGCCTGCGGCCCACGTAGCGAACCCTGCGGCCAAGCCCTTTCCAATTGCAGGGCTATGTCCCGTACTCCTGCGCGATAGCCCGCTTCCGGCAGAGCCAGCGTGCGCAGGATCTCGGCCAATTCCGGGCTCCGCTTGACACCCGGGCGGTCGCGGTCCAATTCGTGCCAGACATCCGGCTGTTGCGCTGAACGTTGGGCCAGATTGGAGGTATGCAGAATGCCATGCCCCACATGTTGCGCCAACCGGCACAGCAAAAAGCTCGCCCAAACGCCCGCGTAGGCGTGGAGGGAGGGGCTCAGAAAAAAAGCCGGAATCGATTCCCAGCGTAGCGCGACGAGGTTGGCCCCAAAGGGGCACCAGGTGCCGGGAGCGAAGACTGTGGCGGGAATGGCGACCGCTGCAAGGTTTGGTCCGCCGTCCAGCCGGGTAAAGGCATCCACATCGGGAAGTCCGCCCAAGCCTCCCACGCAAGCGGCCAAGGCTAAGGCTTCCACGGTCTCTTGAGAAAAATCTTCACTTGCCTGCCAACGCAGCGGGCGCGGGTAGCCGCGTGGATAATAAGGCGCCGGCCGCTCTGGTTGGGCGAGGCGCGTGGTTGGGTACCAACCCGCTGGAGCGCGGAGCGCGGAGCCCGTATAGTGGGAACTGCATTGGGTCAGGGGGCCAAGCATGTCTGCCGGCCCAAGGTCCTCCACCTGATCGAGCAAAATCGTGACTTCCGAGCCGAGTTCGTAAGCCCGCAGCAGCCCTACGGCGCGCCGTTCCGGGCTATCCATGCCCAAGTGACGCGCAAGTAAACCCGAGTATTGCGCGACGTATTCGATTTGGCGGCGGCGGCTCCAAATTTCAAAGGGATAGCCGGCAAACGCAAATGGCGAGGCCGGGTCGCCGGGGTCTGGCGGCAGGGAGGGGTCTTCGAGCAACAAAAATCTCAGATTTCCGATGCCGAACTTCTGCGCGTTGGCGGCAACGGACTCGAGAACACTAAGCTTGGTCCGTCGCATGGCAACGACGGTCACAGACGGAGACATAAGGTACTAATCCGTTTCTGGGACGAGGGTTCTTTAGCCTAGGATTAGTATCGGCGGCCTAGGGGGATTTCTTTAGGCCTACATGGGGTTGGGGTACGGAAAATTCAGCTGCGCTTGGGCTATAAAGCTGAGGTCGAAATAGCCGATTAGTACCATGTGCTCGCCGCTTGGCCCCGCTTCATCCTGCTGATCCTGGGTGGCATTTATTCTGTCTACTTGCTCGCCCCTGCGGTGGGCTGTATCCATGACGACGGCCTCTATTTAGTTACGGCCAAGAGTTTGGCTCAGGGAGATGGGTACAAGATCCAAAGTCTTCCCAACGAAATGCCGCAAACGAAATACCCGATTCTCTACCCCCTGCTTTTGGTTCCGTTTTGGACTATCAGTAAGGAGTTGCTTACTGTCAATTTTCTGGCGAAGCTCTTTTCTTTTTTGTGCGCCATGGTCTGGTTCTGGTTGGCGTTTGGCTGCCTGAGGAATGACATGGGTTTGGGTAAGTACTCCACCATTTCCATGTTGTTAATCATGGCGTGCCCTGTGTCGATTGGCCTTGCTACCAGTACGTTGCCCGATATGTTGTTTTCGGCGCTGAGTTTGGGCAGTGCGCTCCTGGTGAGCCGAGGGTTTGCTTCCGGGCAAGCTCCTTCGCAAAAGCAGATTGCGCTCGCTGCAGGCTTGGCTTCGGCGGCATTCCTGTTGCGAACCATTGGGGTCGCGCTTATCGTAGCTACCATTCTATGGCTGTTGCTCCACAATTGGCGCCGCCTGTGGTTTTATTGCCTTGTTTTGCTGCTCATTTGCGGCCCTTGGCTACTGTGGCAGGCCAGCAACGCAGCGCCGAATGATGTTTGGGAGCTTTACTATTCCAAAAATAGTTATGCGAAAGGGCACGCTCTTGCTGGCTATACGGTCAGCGAGATCATTCGCGTCTGCAGCATGAACTTGTTGTTCATGCTCCCCAGTTGGGTGCCCAACATGATGGCGGTCGGGGCTGTGCCAGCGGTGCTGGTTGGTTTTGTTGGTATGTTATTCACGTTTTGGGGAATATGGATATTGCGCAAGAGCGCGGTAGCTCTTCTTGGAATTTGGGCGGTTCTCTACTTGGGAATCCTATTCGTGTGGGTTTGGCCACCGGTTCGCTATTTCTGGGCCATTGTCCCGATCACTTTCGGATTTGCCGCGATTGGGGCAAAAGGACTCCTGCAGAACGCGTCCCGGTCTTTTGGTTGGAAGCATAGGGGTAGATATGCTTTTGCGGCTGCTTTCTGCTTGCTGTGCTGCGGGCTGTGGGCGGACGTCCACTTTGCGTACTTAACCTATCAGCAGGGCACTCCCACGGGCTCTTCGAAGCCTGGCGAAAGTTGGCAGGCTTATCAGGAAATGGCCCACTGGATTCGGGAAAACACTCCGAAGGAAGCGGTTCTGGGGGCCAATCTCGATCCCTTGCTTTATCTTTTGACAGAACGCAAGGGAATTCGAACCTTCCGGCAGTCCCCGTATCACATGTTCTACGCCGAGGCGAAGCCGGAGCAAGCTTTAGGTAGCGTGGCGGAGCTTCGCACGCAATTGAAAAAACACAAAGTAACGTTCGTGGTGGTTACCCCCATGCACGGGTTCCGCGAGGGTGCGTTCTTTCCGGATTTGTGGTCCGAGTTCAGCAAGCAGCACAAATCGGCGGTTCGCCTACGTTACCAGTATGCCGAGCCGGAATACGCAATCTATGAGGTGAAACTGGAGGCTTTATGAGCAGGGAGGGAGAAATGATGGGCGACAATGCGGTTGGCTCACTATTAAATTTGCAGGAGCACTTGGAGGGCCAACAAGCGGCCAGCCGTGGGCCGGTTGCGATTATTGGCGCAGGGCCAGCGGGTTTAACGGCGGCGTATGAACTGGCCAAGCAAGGCATTCGCGTGGATGTTTACGAGGCCGCTCCGGAGGTGGGCGGCATGTCGAAAACAATTGAGCTTTGGGGCCAATTGGTGGACATCGGGCCGCACCGCTTTTTCAGTACCGATGCTCGCGTGAACCGCTTGTGGCTCGAAGTTGCGGGGCAGGACTACGAAATGGTGGACCGCCAGACGCGCATCCTCTACAAGAAGAACTTCTTCCAGTACCCCATAACCGCCCTCGATGCGCTGCGCAAGCTGGGTGTTTTCGAGGCGGCCCGCTGTGTTATCAGCTACGGATTGCAACTTCTCGCGCCCGCCAAAGAGGCCAAGACTTTCGAGGATTGGGTGGTCAAGGCCTTCGGCCGCCGCCTTTTTGAGATCTTCTTCAAGTCCTATAGCGAAAAGCTGTGGGGCATTGGCTGCGACGAGTTGGACGCTGATTTCGCTGCGCAACGCATCAAGAAGTTTTCGCTGGGGGAAGCCATGAAAGTGGCGCTCGGCCTAAGTGGCAAGCGAAAGCACAAGACGTTGGCAGATCGCTTTGCCTACCCGAAAGAAGGTACGGGGATGATCTACCGGCGCATCGAACAATACCTGCGAGATCAGGGGCACGGAGTTCACTTATCTACTCCTGTCGCCCGGGTTGTGGTGGAGAAGGGCGCGGTGCGGGGGTTGGAGCTGGTGGCCGACGGACGCTTTATCCCTTACGACAATGTCGTCTCCACTATGCCCATGACGACCGTGCTGCGGGCATTGCCGGAGGTGCCTGCCGAGGTGCGTGCCCACGCCGAGAAACTCAAATTCCGCAATACGATTCTGGTTTACTTGCACGTTGCCGCCGACGGTCTGTTCCCGGACAACTGGCTGTACATTCATTCCCCGGAGTTGAAGACCGGGCGCATTACGAATTTCCGCAATTGGGCGGCAAGCATCAATCGCGGGCAAACGAACAGTATTCTCGCGCTCGAATTTTGGGCCAACGACGACGAGCCACTCTGGCAGGCCTCCGATGCGGAACTGGAGGAATTGGCGCGCCGGGAAATCGCCGCTACCGGATTGGCGAAGGCTGCTGATGTGCGGGAGGCAATGGTTTACCACGTGCGCCGCAGCTATCCGGTTTACTCGGCTGGCTACAAAGAGCACCTGAAGCCTGTCGAGCAATATCTGTCTACCATCCAAGGTTTTCAGGCCATTGGCCGCTACGGTGCCTTCAAGTACAACAACCAGGACCACAGTATCTTGATGGGCCTGCTGGCGGCGGACAATATCCTTCAAGGACGTTCCGCGAACGATTTGTGGAGCGTGAATACCGACTACGAAACCTACCAGGAAGCCACCCGCATTACGGAAACTGGTCTCGTAATGGCCGGAGAATCCCGCTAGTCTGTTAAACGGCAGCGCTGGATCAGGCAATATAGTTAGAATGCCGTTCGGCGTCCAAATTCACATGAACCGCCGGTCCTGGTTGACCCTGGCGGTGGCTTGCCTGCTGGCGGCTGTGCTGCTTTACTTTTCCTTCCGGGGTATCGACTGGGCCGAATTAGGCCGCCGCTTGTCGCGGGCGCGCCTCGATTTGGTGGCCGCGGCGGCGGGCGTGCAGCTTTTCAATCTTTGGCTGCGCAGTGTGCGCTGGCGGGTATTACTGAATACTTCGCAAACCCTGCCCGTGATGAGCGTCTTCTGGGCCAACGCCGTAGGCTACTTGGGCAATAATGTTCTGCCGGCGAGGATGGGCGAATTGTTGCGGGTGGAGGCGGTAAAGCGGCGCCATGCCACCAGCCGCAGTTACGCTATGGCCACGGCCTTGATTGAGCGCGTAATGGATGCCGGCGTGCTTGTGTTGCTGACCAGCGCGGCGTTGCTCACCTACCAGCAACTGCCGGAAACGCTGTACCGGGCCTCGCAAACCTTCAGCATTCTGAGCGCCGCGGGGATCCTGACGCTTTTCCTGCTTCCCCACGCAGGGACCCGCGTCGACGCGGCGCTCATTCGTTTTCCGGCAGCCCAGGGCATTGCGGAGCGTTTTCTCGAAGGCTTGCGCAGCTTGCACAGTTGGAGCCGCAGCGCGCAGTTTTTGTTTCTTACCTTGGTGATCTGGCCAATTGATAGCTATTCCGGTGTGCTGGTGGCAGAAGCCCTGGGGATGGAAATGAGCTTTGCCACCGCTATGGTGGTGTTGGCCGCCTTGGGGCTCTCGAGCGCTATGCCCTCCACGCCCGGTTATGTTGGGGTGTTCCAGTTTGTCGCCGTTACGGTGTTAAAGCCCTTTGGCTACGCGCAAGAGGGCGCTATCGCCTGGGTGATTCTTTACCAGGCGGTTGGCTACGTGGTGCAGTGTGGGTTTGGCACGATTGGGCTTTTTGTACTGAGCCAAGGCCGGGCTAGAGCCGCCGCAGCCTAGAGGCTAGTAACAGAGCCTAGACGCTAGTACTTGAGGGCGCGCGGAAAGTCCTGGCCTTTGCCTTGACCCTCGGCCACTTTGATGGGGCCCGCGTTGGCCGTTTCTCCCCATTGCTTCGTGGGCACCGTGGTGAAAACCGTGAAGGCGACAATCGCGGCGGTGGTCAAGAAGCACAGGGCGACGACGAGCAACCCGCGTTCCTGCGGCGTGAACATCGGCTGGGGTTCGTGTGATTCGTGAGCGTGTGAAGAGGCCATTGCTTTTATTTTAGACATTCCAGTTGCGGCTGCGCCATGAGCGCCGCAACTGGAATTGGACAAATTTCCCCACGCGGGAGGGGTACGCTCGGTTCATGCCTTACAGCACGGCGGCGATGCGCTTGGCTTCGGCCACGCCGTGCTCGCGAGCCTGCGCCGCGGCTTCGGGCCCAAACAAGGTGCCTTCCACCACGATCGATTCAAATTCCGTAATCCCGACAAAGCGCAGGAAGGCTTCGAAGTAAGGCTTTTGGAAGTCCATGGCCGCGGCGGGGGTTCCGGCGGCATAGGCGCCACCGCGGGCGTAAATAACCGCTGCTTTCTTGCCGGTCACTAGGCCAAAGTAGCCCTTTTCGGGGTCATAGCCGAAGGTCATGCCTGGCTGCGCCACCACGTCAATCAAGTGCTTCAATTTGTAGGGAATGCCAAAGTTCCACATCGGCAGGCTGAACAGGAATTTGTCGGCCGCCTTGAAGCGGTTCGCGATCAGCTCAATCTGCTGCCAAGCCAAGCGCTCGGGTGAATCTTGGTCTTCGCCGCCCAATACGCGGTATTTCGCGGCAATGGTGTGGCCGTCGAACTCCGGCAGGGTCTCCTTCCATAGGTCCCACACTTCCACAGTGTCTTCGGGGTGGGCTTGCTTGTAGGCAGTTAAAAATTCGTTGGCCACAAAGATGGAGTGGCTGCGTTCTTTGCGCGGAGAGGCTTCGATGTAAAGTAATTTCGCCATACCCTCGCTTCGATGCTGCTGATTCCAAAAGGGATTCTTATTTCCCGAAGCTCGTCATCAAATTGTAACTAAAGTGTAATGCGGTGCAGATAATCTTCGGCCATGATTGTTACGAAAGCGGTACATATCCATGAAGAAAATCGTTTTGATCGAAGATGACGCCGATCTTTTCTCGCTCCTGAAGTACAACCTGGAAAAGGAAGGTTTCGCCATGGTCGGCTCGCAGACTGGCAAAGGGGCGATTGATTTGTGCCGCCGCGAAAAGCCCGACCTGATTTTGCTGGACATTATGTTGCCGGATTCCGACGGCCTAGATATTTGCAAGGGCATTCGTTCCCATCCCGAGCTCGCCAATATCCCCATCATCTTCCTAACGGCCCGCGCCAGCGAGACGGATCGCATCTTGGGCTTGGAATTGGGGGCGAACGACTACATTGTGAAGCCCTTTTTCGTGCGGGAGCTCATTGCCCGCGTGAAGGTACACTTCCGCGGCCAGCAATCGACCTCGAAGAATTTGAAGGCGGGTGAGTTGGAACTGGACCGCAGCGCCTGCCGCGTGAAGCTGGGCGGCAAGGAATTGCAATTAACCGCCACGGAATTCCGCCTGCTCGAGTTTTTGATGAGCCGCCCGAGCGTCGTTTTTAGCCGGGAACAATTGCTGGACGCCGTTTGGGGCCACGATCGCGCCGTGACGGACCGCACGGTGGACGTCTACATTTTGCGCTTGCGCCAGAAGATTGAAGCCGACGCTGCCGCTCCCCACTACATCCGCAGCGTGCGGGGCTTTGGCTACAGTTTCAACGACGCGCCTGCCCCGACCGCGGTCCCGGCGAGCGCCTAAAAGCTACCGCTGCCTTTGCCCTTGTTGACAAACCGTAGTTAACCATGGTTAACTACGGTTTCGTCTTTTTATGCAAAACACCCCGAAGAGCCTCGCGGAAGTCCACTCTTCGGTTCCGACTGCCAATTTAACGTTTTTCCGCCGCTTGCTGGCCTTCTCGGGCCCGGCTTACATGGTGAGCGTCGGCTACATGGACCCCGGCAATTGGGCCACGGACCTCGAAGGCGGGGCCCGCTTCGGCTACCAGTTGCTGTGGGTGTTGGTGATGTCCAACCTCATGGCGGTATTGCTCCAAACGCTATCGGCGCGCTTGGGCATTATCCGCGGTTTGGATTTGGCGCAGGCTTGTCGGGAGGCCTACCCCAAGCAGCTAAATTACGCGCTGTGGGTGTTGTGTGAGTTGGCCATTGCGGCCTGCGACTTGGCCGAGGTGCTAGGCGCGGCCATTGCATTGAACCTGCTGTTTAAGCTCCCGCTGCTGTACGGCGTGCTGCTGACCACGCTCGATACGTTGCTGTTGTTGTGGCTGATGCGCTACGGCATCCGCCTGGTGGAGGCGCTGGTGCTGGTGCTGATCACCACCATTGGCGCCTGCTTCGCGATTGAGATTTTCCTGGCCAAGCCGAACGTAGCGGAAATGGCTACGGGATTGGTGCCGCGCCTCAGCGCGGAGAGTTTGTATGTGGCGATCGGCATTCTGGGCGCCACCGTGATGCCGCACAACCTTTATCTGCATTCTTCGCTCGTGCAAACGCGGCGCATTGGCCGCAGCGAAGAGGAAAAGCGAGCCGCTTGCCGCTACAACCTTTTTGACAGTGTTCTTGCGCTAAATTTGGCCCTTTTTGTGAACGCGGGAATTCTGATCCTTGCGGCAAGTGTTTTCTTCAAGCGCGGCCAAGTGGTGACGGAAATCCAGCAGGCCCACGAATTGCTTGCGCCGCTGTTGGGTACCTCGGTGGCCAGTGTGCTGTTCGCTGTGGCGCTGTTGGCCAGCGGCCAATCTTCTACTCTAACCGGCACCATGGCTGGCCAAATCGTGATGGAGGGTTTTGTCAATATCCGCATGCAGCCTTGGTTGCGGCGGCTGATCACGCGGCTGGTGGCGATTACCCCGGCCGTGATTACGATTCTGGTGGCGGGCGAATCGGCCACTTACCAATTGCTGATCTTCAGCCAGGTGGTGCTGAGTCTGCAACTGCCCTTCGCCGTCATTCCGCTGATTCAATTCACTTCCGACCGAAAGAAAATGGGTGTGTTCGCCAGCGCGCCGTGGGTGCAAATCCTCGCCTGGCTTTGCGCCGCCATCATTGTGGGATTGAACGCCCGCCTAGCCTGGCAAACGCTGGAGCCGGCGGGCTGGTGGGCTTGGCTCCTGGTGGCGCCGGTGGCGTTGCTGTTGGGGCGGGTGATGCTGGCTCCGTGGTTGCCCGTGGCGAAACCTGCGGCGGGCATTGCGGCGATGCCGGCGCTGCCAACGCTGGTGCCCGCGGCGCTGCGCTACCGCAAGATCCTGGTGCCGCTGGACCACACTTCCCTCGATGCCGTGGCTCTGCGCCACGCCGCGGCGCTGGCCCGGCAGGACGAAGCTCAGCTTTTGCTCTTACACGTGGAAGAGGGCGTCACCAGCCAAGTTTACGGTGCGCAAAGCGAAACGGGCGAAGTGGAGGCGGGCACCGTTTACCTGCTGCGGATGGTGGAAGAACTAGGCCGCAATGGCTTGCGCGCGGAGATTCGCATGGAACATGGCACCAGTCCCCGCAAGGCAATTGTCAAGGCAGCGCGTGAGGAGGCCGTGGATCTAATTGTGATGGGAGCGCATGGGCACGAGGGCTTGGCGGACTTAGTTTTGGGCTCCACCATCAATGCCGTTCGCCACGGTGTGAAGGTTCCGGTCTTGATTGTGCAGGAAGACCCGGGCGGGGAAGCGATCGAGCGCCTCGCGTAAGGCGCCGAGCGAAATTGGCTTGGCCAGGTAGCCGTCCATGCCCGCCGCCAGGCAGCGCTGCCGGTCTTCGGCCATGGCATGGGCCGTAAGCGCCACGATGGGCAGGCAGTAGGGCTTGTTCCAATGCCGGCGAATTTCCCCCGTGGCGGCAAGGCCATCGAGCTCCGGCATCTGCACGTCCATGAGCACGAGGTCGAACTCGCCCCGCAGGGCCTGTTCCACGGCCTCCCGCCCATTTTGCACGGCTTCCACACGGTGGCCCAACCCTTCCAACATGTGGCGGGCCACGCGCTGGTTCACGCGGTTGTCTTCGGCGAGCAGGATGCGCAACGGACGGCTGGCCGGCAAAGAGACGGCTTGCGGCAATAGCTCCGCCAGCGGCAATTCCACAGTGAAGGTAAAGATGCTGCCCTCGCTCTTCGCGCTTTCCACGGATAGCTCGCCCTGCATCAGCTCCGCCAGCTTTTGGCAAATGGTCAATCCCAGGCCCGTGCCGCCGAAGGAACGACGAATGGAGCCATCCGCCTGGCGAAAGGGTTCGAAAATAATTTGCTGTTCTTCAGAGCTTAGGCCAATGCCGGTGTCGGATACGCGAAAGGCCAACTGCTGGCGGCTGCCGCGATTCTCCTGGAGCAGGACCTCGAGCCGCACGCTGCCTTGTTTGGTGAACTTAATCGCATTGCCCACCAGATTGAGCAAGATTTGGCGAATGCGTCCTGCGTCTCCGAAAAACGCCGGTCCCACGTCCCCCGCAACCTCCCAGTGAAAGGCCAGGCTTTTTTCGTTCGCCCGCCAGCGCAAAAGTTCGCCAACTCCGTTCACACAAGCCCGCAAATCAAACGGAGCCGGCTCCACGCCCAAGCGACCTGCTTCCACCGCGGAGAGGTCCAAAATGTCATTGATGACCTTCAGCAGCGAATCTGCCGCCTGGTGGATGGTGCTGGCGTATTCGCGGTGCCGTTCGGCATCTTCGAGCGCCAGGGCCATCTGGCTCATACCCAAAATCGCGTTCATGGGGGTGCGAATTTCGTGGCTCATATTGGCCAGGAACTCGCTTTTCAAGCGCGAGGCTTCTTCCGCTTTTTCCAGCAACGCCTCAATCCGCTGTTTCTGTTCGCCCAGCTCCCGGTGCTGCTGCTCAATGCGCTCGTTTTTTTGCTCCAACTCGCGGGCATGGCGTTGCGATTCCTCCATGGCTTCCCGCAGTGCATTGGCCAGCTTTCCGGCAATGATGGCGGTGATGGTGAGGATGAGCGCTAGGTCGATGAGGGTGCCCCAACTAGCGCCCAGCCGCGAACGCATCAGCAGCTTCTGGGAGTCGAGCCAGGTCAAAGTGGCTACGGTGCCAATTACGAGCCCCGCATAACAAGCGTAGCTGCGCCGGTCCAGCATGGTTGCCCCGGCCACTAGTAGCGTGGGGAAAGCAATGATCGAGATATCGTGCATGCCCAACTGCGCATAGGAAATCATGATTGCCAAGACGCTTAAGAGCCCGACCAATACCAGACGGACGGACCAGCGCACGCAACCCCGACGGTGCAAAACAATGGCAAACAAGAGGATAGAGATGCAATAAGCATCGGTCTGGACGGCGCGCCAATTCTGTTGGAACCAATCGTTTACCAGGATCAGCGCAATCATGCCCGCCGTGATGCCGTAAAGGCGCAACAGCGGCAGACGGGTGCTCAAGTCCCCGTGGTTGTCGGCTCCGGCAATGATAGGCGAAGGGGGAGACTTTTTCTCCACATTCGACATTTCGGTTGGGTGTTGGATTCTATGAATTTTAAGAGATACGGACGAAGAATGGGAAAAGGGAGGGGAAGCGTTTGGTGCGGTCGCCGAGGGTCGAACTCGGATGGGTTGCCCCGCAGGAACCTAAATCCTGTGCGTCTGCCAATTCCGCCACGACCGCAGCCGGGAACAGAGCTACATTTTTGATGTTAGCAGAGCAACCCGCCCCGATTGCTAGTAAAGCAGTTCGTAAGGGGGGACGAAAAAGCCCATGGCGAAGAGGCGGCCGAAAATGCCGTCGCGTTCTTCACGCACATCGGCCCAATGGATGTTGGAGCGTTCTCCGGCATCGGCGAAGAAGCCAATGCCCCCGCGCTTCAATTTGTTGTCGGACCATACATCCACCACTTGGCCGTTCACCTTGGTCACGAATTGCTCTCCGCGCACGCTTACCTGTACGTTGTAAAGCGTATCGGGCCGGATGGATACCGGCAGCGGCAGCCGCGTTCGCGTTTGTGCCGCACCGTTCAAAACGGTATAGCGAACGATGTCGGCGCTGGGCAGGTTCCCATTGCGGCGCACGACAATCTTGGTGGCGTAGTAATTGCGCGTGTCCGGCGCGCGGAAGGCCCAGCTCATGGCGCTGCGCTCGATTTGTCCTTCAAACTCAAAACGGTAGTCGGAAAGCGCCAGCGAAGGTTTCCAGACCCGGATGCGCCCCGGACGCACCAAGCCGTTTTTAACGCTCCAATCGCGGTCGCGCGTTCCTACCCATTCGCGGATGCCGGCTTGGAAATCTTCGTGGATGCGCACCGGCTCGCCGGATGGCACCACGCTCTTAAAGGCATCCTGGAATTGTTGGAACAAAGGATTGGCTTTCGAAATTTCGCCGGTGAGCGAAATCGTCTTCCGGCGGCCGCCGCCACTGGTGCCGCCGCCGGTAGCCGCGGAAAAGGCCAGTACGGCAATCATCACTGTGCTGAGCACTACGATGATCTGCGCCTGAATCTTGGCGTTGCGCTGTTTGGCGCGCAGCTTCTCAATCTCTTCAGCTTCGTAAAGATCTTCGTCGCCATAGATCATCGCCTCGCGCGCCAACTTCGCGCGGGAAAGCGTTCCGCGGCGACGATGCTCGCTCGAGCAAAACTGACGGTCCGTTAGGCTCCGCCAGAATCCGATTTGTCCCTTACAGTAACGGCAACGCATATGGGGATTCGGTAAAAGTGTAGCTATTGGCTCAAGCTCAGAATACTCGTGAAAGTTTCCTTTTCCTAGTCAGTAGGTCTGGATTGCCCCCATTTTCAGGTTGGTATTAGCCAATCCCTTAAGGGTTTAGTCCTATGTTTCTTTTTCTTCCTGCACGGCCAATCGGCAGAAGGGCCAGAAAACTTTAATCAAACAAGCCGGGTAGGATAGGGAAGGAAGCAACCGAATGGGCTTGGCCGCATCGTACGACAAAATCCCCAGCCAACTTGGGCGGCGCGCCTCGCTGCTGTTTGGGAATCTGCGTCTTCGTCCGAAGTTGTTGATACTGCACAACTTATTCTTTCTAATTCTGGCCGCCGCGGTTTATTTTAGCGTCATTCCCCTGTTTGAAAAGCGTGTGGCCAGCGCCAAGCAGCGCGAGTTCACCCTGCTGGGCCAGCTGTTTGCCGACGAGCGCTACATTCCCGCACTCCAGTTGATGGGGATTTACCATTACCGCCAAGCCGACGCCGCCACCCTAGCCATGCCCCGCGCGGCACTGGAATACCTGGAGACGCACCCGGAGGAGGTCTACATTGCCCCCACGGTTACGGACACGATTTATCGCCGTGCCCCCATAGCGGGCCTGTACCGGAGTTTGACCATTCCGGAGGTGTATTACGACGGGCTGGTGACGCGCGCCAAATACACGTTGTTTATCGTGCTGGCCATTCTTTACCTGTTGGCGATCCTGCTGCTGGAATTGGTGATCATGCCCACCTATGTCTACCGGCGCATTGATGCGTATCGCAGCGCGGACGAAGCGGCCCGCCAGGGCGACCGCGAGCGGGAATTGATTCCGGAAGGTGAAATTCTGGCTGACGAGATTGGCGACCTGATGGTGAGCCGCAACGAAACGATGGCGCGCTTGCGGCGCCAAAACGAGGAATTGGAAGCCGCCCGCGCCAAACTGCTGGAGCAGGACCGCTTGGCCAGCCTGGGCCTACTTTCCGCCTCGGTGGCTCACGAACTGAATACGCCGCTGGCCGTACTGCAGGGCTACATTGAGAAATTTGCCGAAGAACAGCAAAGCCCCCAAAACGAAGAGCGGCTGCGGCGGATGCTGAAGATGACGCAACGGCTGCGCCGGATTTCCGAAAGCCTTGTGGGCTTTTCGCGCGTGCGGCGGCAGGAGAACGAGTCCATTGCCGCGGCGGCCCTGACGGAAGAAGCGTGGCAAATCGCCTCCATTGACGAAAAGAGCGGCTGCGTGAGCTTCCGCAACGAGTGCGCCGAAGGGCATTGGATTTACGGCAACGCGGACCGTTTGTTGCAGGTTTTCCTAAACGTGATTCGCAATGCATTGCAAGCCGTGCCGGAGCAGGGCGGGGAGATCCGCGTGTGCAGCCAAGGCCTGCGGGCGGAAGGCAAGCAGATGATCGTGGTGCGTGTGGAAGACAACGGCCCGGGAATTCCGCCGGAAGTGCTGCCGGGCATCTTTGATGCCTTCGTTTCCACGCGGCTCGATTCCAAGGGCACGGGCCTAGGCCTGACCGTCAGCGAGGGCATTGTGAAGCAGCACGGCGGCAGTATTGTGGCCGCGAATCGACCGGAGGGCGGCGCGGTGTTGGAAATCCGGCTGCCGGGGAACCTGCTACCAACGAGCCAAAGCGTCGCTTAGGGCGGCACGGTAAAGGTTGAAGTCCGCGCCGTAGCTCAAAACCTGGAAGCCGCGCGCTTTCCAGGCCTGGAATTGCTCGGGCGTGCCGGGCTGGATGGCGGAGACTTTGCCCGCCGTGCGTGCCGCGGCAACTACGGTATCGAGGGCCGCCAGGAAATCCGGATGCGTAAATTCGCCCACGATCCCCTGGTTGGCGCTCAGGTCGAAGTGGCCCACCCACAGGACATCCACGCCTTCCACGGCGGCAATTTCGTGGGCATTGCGCACGCCTTCGGGGTGTTCAATCTGGCAGATTACCGTGGTGCGGGCGTTGGCCTCGGCCAAGTAAGCAGCGGGTGAGGGCATGGCGTAATTGTTGTGCGCGGTGCCTAGGCCCAGGCCCCGAATGCCCGTTGGCGGGTACTTGGCGTATTGAACCAAGGCGCGCGCCTGTTCGGCGTTCTTCACGTTAGGCACCATAATGCCCATCGCGCCGGCATCCAGAACACGCGCCACAAAGTGGTACTGGTCCTGCGGGATGCGCACGAAGGGCGTAAGGCGGCAGTGGGCATTGGCGGAAAGCAAGTCTGCGATGGCGCCAAGGTCGAAGCCGGAGTGCTCCATATCGTAGACCACAAAATCCAGGCCCGCGGCATCGAGGATGCGCGGCATGCCCCGCGTGGCAAATTCCCAAACCATGTGCCCCTTGGGCATTTCTCCGGCGGCCAGCCGCTCTTGGAACAAATTACTCCGCATGGGCTTGTTTGTACCTTTCCAGTTTTTCCTGAAACTTCTGTCGGCTGGTCACTTCCCGGTTCACAATGCTGGCGGGCACTTTGCCTAGCGAAAGTTGCACAATGTTGCGGGCGGATTCGAGCGAATTGTCCCGCGCCAGTTCTTCGGTCCAGGCCATGCCGTGCGGGGCGAGAATGACGTTGGGCGCACGGCGGATGGGCGCGTCCGAAGGCAGAGGCTCTTCCTCGAAGACATCCAGGGCGGCGCCCGCAATCCAGCCCTGCTCCAAGGCTTCCACCAGATGGTCTTCGCGGACAATGGGCCCGCGCGCGGTGTTGATCAGGTGGGCATCGGGGTTCATCAGGCGCAGCCTGTCGCGGTTCACCATGCCGCTTGTTTCCTCGTTTAGAAGGCAATGGACACAAAGATAATCCGCGCTCCGAAAAAGGTCTTCGAGGTCCACCAGTTCCACGCCGAGTTCGGCGGCGTCGGCGGCATTGCCGTAGGGGTCGTGGGCCAGAAAGCTGCCAAAGCCGAGGCTGCGCGCCAAGCGGAACATTTCTTTCGCGATGTTGCCAAAGCCGAGCGAGGCCAAAGTCCGGCCCGCCACATTGCGTCCTAGGCGGGGCAAGGCCCCGCGCCAAGCACCTTCGGCGACCGTTTGGTGCTGCCGGACCAGGTTGAGGCTACTGGCAAAGACGAGGGCCAGCGCGGCTTCGGCAACCGGACGGCGGACGGCATTGGGAGTAATCGCGAGGGCCACGCCGGCTTCGGTGAGTGCTTGGGTGTCGATGCGGTCGTAGCCCACGCCCCAACGGCTGACCAGCGCCAGACGTTCGACGCCCGCCAAATTGCGCGCATCCACGCGCGTGGCTAGGGCCAGAATGGCGTCATAGCGGTTGAGCACCTCCGGGGGAGGCAGATTGTCCTCTGAGAGCGGCATCAATTCCACTTCCATGTGCGGGGCGGCGGCGAAGATGCTTTCGACGGCGGCTTCGTAGCGGCCCCGGGCGTCGGTGGAAAAATCGTGGCTGATGCCTACGCGAAAAGTTGGGTTCATAGTTTCAAAGGCAAACAAGAGCAGTGAAGCAAACGAAGCTCCGACGATATCGAACTTTACCCTGTAGCGGCAAGCATTGTGCGGGAAGCATTGTGCGGCAAGCCTTCGCTACATTGGATAAGCATGATGCGGCGACATAGCTTGGGTTTGTTGTTAGGGGCGATTGTGATTGGGTTGGTTGGCGAGGTTGCGGCTTTGGCCCAGGTACGGGACCGCTACACGCCCGCCCAGGGTCATCTGGTGGCTATTGGGGGCGGGCCGATTGGTCCGGAGATTTGGCACCATTTGTCGCAGCTGGCAGGCGGCTGGCAGGCGCCGGTGGTGTTCATCCCCACCGCCGCAGAGGGTGAACCGGGCGAAAGGGCAAGCGACTTCTTGCGGCGTGCGGGCTTCACCAACGTGGTGACGCTCCACACCAGAGACCGCGCCGAGGCCGATCGCGAAGCCTTTGTGGCCCCGCTGTTGGGCGCCCGGCTGGTCTTTTTTGGCGGTGGCCGGCAGTGGCGTCTGGTGGATAGCTACGCGGGGACGCGCACCGAAAAGGCCTTGGCGGCGGTGTTGTCCAGTGGCGGGGTGCTGGCAGGAACCAGCGCGGGAGCGACGATTCTCGGCAGTTATCTGGTGAGGGGCGCTCGCGAGGGCAACACCATCATGATGGCCCCGGGTTACGAAACCGGCTTTGGCTTTTTGAAAAATATCGCCATCGACCAGCACCTGTTGAAGCGCGGCCGCGAGAACGACCTGTGGGAAGTGATTGACCGTAAGCCGGAGCTGCTGGGCATCGGGATTGACGAAGGCACCGCCGTGCATTTCGCCGCCGACCGCTTTCGCGTTTACGGCGCGAGTTTGGTGGCGGTTTACGACGCGCAATACAGTCAAAGCAAGCCGCGTCACTTTTTTCTGGCGCCCGGTGCGGCCTACGACTTGCTCACCCGGCGCATCATCGATTGATCGGCTATTCTGAAGGGCACCGCCAATTATCCTGAGGGGCCCTGCTTATGCCATCGATGTCGAATTTGACCGGACGCATTTTCCTGAAGCTGATCGCGGCCATTCTGGCCGTGCTGGTGCTTTCGTTGTTGGCGGTGGACTTTATGGCCAGCCGCATGGCCGAAGACACTTACGTCGACACGCTCAAAATCGAACACGAGCAAAAGTGCCGCATTTTGGCCTTGGATGAAAAGCTACTGGATGATTCCCGGCGGCTGGAAGACGTGGCGCAGGCCGCCGGTGGGCGAATCACCGTGATTGACCGCGAAGGCAAAGTGTTGGCCGACACCGAGGGCGACCCATTGAAGCTGGAGAACCACAAGACGCGCCCGGAATTTGTGGCTGCCTTGCGGGGCAAGGTGGGCTCCGCGACGCGGCTTTCGGTTTCGACGGGGGTGAATTATCTCTATATCGCCGTGCCCAGTTCTCAGGGCGCGCTGCGCTTGGCTGTGCCGTTGCGCGAGGTGCAGACGCAGGTGAATATCATTCGTGGCCATCTGTTGACCGCTACGGCCATTTCGTTCTTGCCCGCGCTTTTATTCGCGGCATTGTTGGCGCGCTGGTTTTCGGCGAAGTTGGGGCGCATCATTGGCTACGCCTCCGAGTTGGCAACCGGCAACTTCACAGCTCGCCTGGAAAACCCCGGCACCGACGAGCTCGGCATTTTGGGAACGAAGCTGAACGAAACCGGCCAGAAGCTGGAGGCTATGTTTGAGCAATTGGAACGCGAACATGCGGAACTGGAGCGCCTGGAGCGAGTGCGCAAGGATTTCATCATCAACGTTAGCCACGAGCTGCGGACGCCCTTGGCCTCCATTCAAGGCTATACGGAGACTTTGCTCGACGGCGCCATTGACGACCCTGTACACAACCTGAAATTCCTGCACATCATCCGCGCCAACTCCGAACGCCTGGGCCGCTTGATTGCTGATCTGTTGACGCTGTCGCGCATTGAGCTGGGCATTACGAAGTTTCAATTCGCCAGCTACCTGGTGGACGACCTGCTGCGGGAAAGCCAGGAAAGTCTGTTGCCGATTGCCGCAAAAAAGCAGGTGGAGATTGTGCACGAATCGGCCCCGCCCGACGCCGAGGGCGACCCCCTGGAAGTGTTCTGCGATGCCGAGGCGATTCACCAAGTGCTCTCCAACTTGCTCGACAATGCCATTAAATATACGCCGGAGGGGGGGCGCATTCGCCTGCATACCGCGCTTCGCCCGGACGGGCCGAGGGGTCCTTTTGTGGAGATCTCGGTGGAGGATACAGGCAACGGCATTCCGCCCGAGGAACTCTCCCGCCTGTTCGAACGGTTTTATCGGGTGGACAAAGCGCGGTCGCGCGAGTTGGGGGGGACAGGGCTGGGGCTGGCCATCGTGAAGCACGTGGCCAAGGCACACGGAGGCGAGGTGGGAGTGGATTCCCAAGTGGGCCGCGGCTCCCGTTTCTGGTTTACGCTGCCCACTCAGGATATTGGTCTCGAAGAAGTACAAAGTTTCCAGGCGGAACTGACAACCTCCGCACCGGCTTAAGCGAATCTCTTAGGCGCCGGCAGCGCGTTGCTTGGCCAGCAAGTCGCGAATTTCCTTCAGGTATTCTTCCGTCGGCGAGGGGCCCGGGGGCGGAGCGGGAGCTTCTTCTTTCTTCATGCGCTCCATCACGGCGTTGAAGGGCAGCACAATGACGAAGTAGAGGGCGGCTGCTTTAATGAGGAAGCTCACCACCGTGTTCAGGAAATTGCCAATCAGGAACACATCAATTTTCCAGGCGGAGAAGTCTGGCTGCTTGCCAAATTTCCCAATCAGGGGCGTGATGATGTCTTTCGTGAGCGAGTCGACAATACCGCCGAACGCCGCGCCGATAATGACACCCACCGCAAGGTCGATCACATTGCCCCGCAGAATAAACTTTTTAAATCCATCGATCATGGATGATTAGCCCTCCTTTGGCTATGCCTTCGCCAGGCGCTTTGCCGGTCGCAAAAGCCGCTCGCTAAAGCATTGTAAGGTTTAACACCGAGCGATCCGGTTTGGCAAGTTGTTTGCACGTTCCAATTTGGTTAACAAATTTTTTGCTCTTCTGCCGAATCTGCATACATCTGTGCTTGTGACGGGAGATACACCACCCGTCTGAAATCGCTAAGCAGTAAAAAAACACGCCAAGGATCGTACACAATGAAGCTTTTCAATCTGGGGACCATTGCGGCCGTAGCCGCTTTAACACTTTCTCTTTCCGCTCCGTCGCAAGCGCAGACCTATCCGGTGGAAGGTGGCCGCACCTACGTCACCCTTTCTTCGGAATTTGCCGGCGCCCTCGGCAGCTTAGGCGTTTTCGTTGGACCGATTGGCAAGGGTCGCGTGCTGCATGGTGTGGCAAGCTTTCCGATCAATGGTGGCTCATTGGACGTTGCCAATGCAACGGGTGAAGTTACGCACAAGGGTGGCTTGTTCTTGACCGCCGGCACCACGAGCGTCCGCCTGATGGACTTCAACATTGAACTCACGGGCACTCCGGGCTTGACCGGTTTGGTCGTTGCCAATGGTACGGTGGTTGGCCGCATCCGCTTGTTCGACATCGCTTTGCCTGCCGGCATCACCCTGCCCCTCGCCCCCGCCAACGGTCGTTTCTTCGACCTGATGGGTGCGCGCGTCACGCTTAGCGGCACCGCTGCCACGGCACTAAATGGTGTGTTCGGCGTGAGCGCTTTCGCGGCAGGCTTCCCCATCGGTATGGCCCGCGTAAGCGCGTTCTTAGACGATGACATCGCCGCTCGCTAACGAAAATCATCTCTCACTAAGAACGTTTCTCGTTCAACCCTCGAAGGGCATGGCTGCTAGGCCGTGCCCTGTTTTTTTCTCCATACTCTGCTTCACTAAAAACATGACGCTCGAAGAACACGCCCGTGCGGCTCGACTGCAGGCTTATGTGGAATACTCCGGCTTTGCGGTTGGGTGCGCGCTGGAGACCGAAGACGGCGCCATCATTACGGGGTGCAACATCGAAAACGCCAGCTACGGTGCCACCATTTGCGCGGAGCGTGTGGCGCTGGTAAAGGCCGTCAGCGAGGGGCACCGCCGCTTTCGCCGCCTGGTGATCTGTACCGAAGCCGCCAAACACTCCACCCCTTGCGGCCTGTGCCGGCAAGCCTTGAGCGAGTTTTGTGGGCCAGAGCTTGCGATCATGCTTTGTAGTGCAACCCCAGGAAAACTTCCCACCCAAAGCTACCGCTTCGGCGACCTCTACCCCCACCCCTTTGATCGGGCGTCGCTCGCTCAGTAAAGCTCTCCTCGCGGCTCCGTTTGTTCTGGCGGCCCAAAGCCCCGCTCCAGTGGATTGGCTGGTCACGGCGGGCACCGTGCTGCCCATGGATGCTGCGCTGACCGTTCATTCGCCCGGCGCGGTGGCAATACAAGGAAGCCGCATTGTGGCGGTTGGTCCTGCGGCGGAGCTTGCCAAGCAGTACCGGCCCAAACGACGCCTGGATCGCCCGCAAGCGCTGCTTACGCCCGGACTCATCAATGCGCATGCCCACGCGCCAATGTCGCTTTTGCGCGGGATTGCGGACGACCGGCGCCTGGACGATTGGCTGGAGAATTTCATCTTCCCCGCCGAGGCCAAAAACGTAAACCGGGACTTTTGTTTTTGGGGCACGCAGCTTGCCTGCGCCGAGATGCTGCTGGCCGGGGTGACCACGTACGTGGACATGTATTACTTCGAGGAAGAAATCGCCCGCGCCACTAAGCTGGCGGGCATGCGCGCGGTGTTGGGCCAAACGATGATCCAATTCCCCGTGCCTGATGCGAAAGACCCCGCTGCTGCTCGCGAACGCTGCGAGGCCTTCTTTCGTGCCTATGACAAAGACGAACTGATAACGCCCGCCATTGCGCCGCACGCGCTTTATACCAACAGCGAGGCCGACTTGCGCGCGGCCCGCGCTTTGGCCAACCGTTATGGGAAGCCGCTCGTCATCCATATTGCCGAAACCCGCAAGGAGCGGGACGACATGCAAGCAAAGTACGGCGCAAGCCCGGTGGCCACACTTGCGCGTTGGGGCATCTTTGACGGGCCGACAATCTCGGCGCATACCATCTGGGTGGACGCTGAAGACATCGCCATCCTCGCCCGGCACAAAGTAGGCTTGGCGCATTGCCCCAGCAGCAACATGAAGTTGGCCAGCGGGGTGGCGCCGGTGGTGGCGCAGCGGCGTGCCGAATTGAGGGTGGGCTTAGGCACGGATGGTCCCGCGGGCTCAAACAACGATTTCCACTTGCTGGAAGAATTGGACCTTGCCGCGAAACTGCAGAAGGTGACGCAATTGGATCCGCAACTACTGGGGGCCAAAGAGGTGTTGGCCATGGCGACGCGCGAGGGCGCCGAGGCCGTACATCTGGCGAAGACAACCGGTAGCTTAGAGCCGGGCAAGGCCGCTGACCTTGTGCTGTGGAACCTTGCTACCCCAAACGCCACGCCGAGTTTCGACCCCTATTCCACGCTGGTCTACAGCGCGAAGTCAGCTGACGTGATAGACGTTTTTGTCCATGGCCGGCCCGTGGTGCGCGAACGCCGCTTGTTGACGCTGAACCAGGATGCCATTCTGGCCAAGGCGCGGACCTTACAGCAGCAGATCGTACTATCCCTCAAGAAGTAGGAGGGGAGGGACTGGAACTAATAGGAAGCCCCCCACTATTTTTGAGAGGAATCCCCGGGGGGGCGCACTAAGCTTCCGCATGTTCCAATTCTCGGCAAAAGGCTGGGGGCACTTGGCGCTGACCATACTGCTCACCTCTGTCGCGGCCGAAGCGGCAATCTTGGAAATTTACTCAGATCGGGCAACTTGGGAAGCGGATTTGAGCGGTAGCGCAACAACCTACGCCTTCAATGGCTCGGCCCTCAATACAACTTCGGCGGGGCTATCAGAGAGCGGTACCTCCTTTGTTGGCTTTTATAATGAAGGTACTTCGGGTTACTTTACTTATCGAATTGACCAAGCAAGCATTAGCATACCGGCGATCAACCTGGCGAGCTATGGCTTCTTTATTTTGGGTGGAGGCTCGACGAGCACCAGCGGCTTCAATGGCGGCCTCATGGTGGATCCTGTTTCCGGAGTGACATCCCTTGGCTTCGATTTCGGGGCCTTTGCATTGGATGGTTTCGATAATGTTGTCAACAACACTTCTGCTACAACTTTCCGGATCAATATCTTCGAGGATGGAATCCTAGCGCAAACCGTGGACGTATCCGGCGCAAACCGGCCAAACCTGGCCTTTTTTGGGGTGTCTACTTCGGGTCAAATTACGGGAGTGGAAGTACTCACCAATAACATTGGATCTGCCGGCTACACAACGAGGATAGTTCTGGATAACTACAGCTTCGGCCAAACGGCCCTCACGAGTGGCGGCGGCGATCCTCCTCCGGGTGGCGGCGACCCGGGTACGGAACTCCCCGAACCTTCGACTTATGCCATGGCGGGCCTAGGCCTTTTAGCTTTGGTTTACTTCCGTCGCCGGGCAAAGGCAAGCGGAGCGGAAAACTAAGATCGACTTGCACAAAGCAACAGAAGGGCGTCTCCCTCCTAGTCCTTCTGCCCTCCGAGAACCCCAGAGCACGGCGACCGCTGTGTTCTGGGGTTAACCATTTCCAAGCATCAGCTTTAGGTCCAACAATTCGTGGCCTGCCACCTGCCTCCGGCCGTATTGTTGAAAACCTAGGTCGCGGTACAGAGCCACGGCGGCCGGCATCCGCGCTTCGATGGTATCGAGAATCAATTCCTGATAGCCCAGCGCGCGGGCTTCCGCAATGGCGGTTTGGGCCAAGCGGCGGCCCCACCCTTGCCCACGCACGGAGGTTGCCGCGTAAAGGCGCTTCATTTCCGCTACTCCCGGCGCGGCTTCGCGCAGCGCCACACAGCCCATGGCGCCCGTCCCGTCTTGCGGGTCCAGGAGCCAGATGCGCAGATAAAAGCTCTCCAGGGTCTCCAGCTCGGTGGCGAAACACTGAAAGCAAAGGCGAATGCCCAGACTTTGCTCATACTCGCTCAACAAGGCCACCACCAAGGCCTTTTCCGCTGGAAAGTGAGCCGTCCGTATTTTCAACAAAGGATATGAATGCGCAGCCGGTTGCTGCTCCATGGGCCAAACTCCAGGAAAAGATCGACGCGGGCCGGGCTGGTATGCAAGTTTAAGGCCCGCATGTTTGCCCGTAGACTAACACGCGGGAAAACCCGATGCTACCCTGGAGGGAAGTGGGACAAAATGCCGGGTCGGCCTTCGCGGAGTTAGTTGCTCTCATGGCCCGTTTGCGTGCTCCGGACGGTTGTCCGTGGGACCGCGAACAAACCTTCGATACCATTAAACGCTACACGATTGAAGAAACCTATGAGGTGATCGACGCCATTGAGCGGCGCGATTGGCCGAACCTGCAAGAGGAGCTGGGCGACTTCCTGCTGCAAGCCGTTTTTTACGCGCAAATGGCCGAAGAAGCGGGGTATTTCACCATTGCCGACAGCCTGCGCTCGATTAACGAAAAGCTGGTGCGGCGGCACCCGCACGTTTTTGGAGATGTGGAGGCGGCCACGCCCGAAGCCGTGCTGAAGAACTGGGACCAAATCAAGGCGGTGGAAAAGCAGGAGCGCGGCGAGGGCCCCACGACGATTCTTGCTGGCGTGAACCGCGCCCAGCCCGCGCTCATGGAAGCGAACGAAATTTCTAAAAAGGCCGCGAAGGTGGGCTTTGAGTGGGCCAAATGGGAAGACGTTCTCGCGAAGGTACAAGAAGAGATCGGTGAGGTGAACGAGGCGCGCCGCACGGGAACGCCCGAGGAATTGGAGGGCGAAATTGGCGACCTGCTGTTTATTGTGGTGAACCTGGCGCGCTGGTCGAAGGTGGATCCGGAGCAAGCCCTGCGCGCGGCCAACCGCAAGTTTCGCCAGCGCTTTGCCCATGTGGAAGCGCGGGTGACCGGGGCGGGGAAGACGCTGGAATCCGCCAGCCTGGAAGAAATGGAGAGTTACTGGCAAGAGGCCAAACGCGCATGATCGAGGTACGGGCATTAACCGAGCACGGCCAATTTGTGGAAGCCGTGCAATTGCAGAAGACCATTTGGGGCTTTGAGGAAATTGAGCTCCTGCCCGTACGCTTGTTCGTGGTGGCCTCGAAGGTGGGTGGGCAGATTTTTGGGGCCTACGAGGTGGGCGCAACGGGCGAGCGCATGTCTTCCGAGCGGATGGTGGCATTTTTGCTGGCCATTCCGGGGCTGAAGGCGGGCGGCAAATACTACCTGCACAGCCACATGATGGGCGTGCTGCCGGAATTTCGCAACGCTGGATTGGGCCGCGCCTTGAAGCTACGGCAACGGGAAGAGGCGCTGGCGCGGGGTATTTCGCTGATTGAATGGACCTTTGACCCTCTTGAGGTGAAAAACGCCTTTTTCAACATCGAGCGCCTGGGCGCGGTGGTGCGCCGTTATGTGTTGAACCAATACGGCACCACGACTTCTACATTGCACGGGGGCTTGCCCACCGACCGTTGCGTGGCCGAATGGTACATTGGCCATCCGCGCGTGGAGGGTGTGCTGGCCGGCGGTCCGTTGGCCAAACCAACCCCGGTGGAGCGGATTGTGATTCCCGGGGAAATGCCCACCTGGAAACAAACAGACCCCGCACGTGCCCGCGCCGAACAGGCCAAAATCAGCGAGCAATTCCAAACTCATTTCCGCAACGGCCTAGCCGTGGTGGGCTTTGCGCGCTCTGAGGCGGGCGGCGCCTACGAACTTGCGCCCTGGAATCCGGAGAAAGACTAAATGCCTTTTGTACTCGATCAGCTTGAGATGCGCGAGATTCGCATGCCGCTCGTGCACTTTTTTCAAACCAGCTTTGGCCGCACCTACGAACGCCGCATTGTGCTGGTGAAGGTGACAGCCACGGACGGCACTGAAGGTTGGGGCGAAGTAACCGCGGGCGAAAACCCTTTCTATAACGAAGAATGGACCGAATCCATTTGGGGCATTGTGAAGGACTATGTGGCGCCGCGCGTGTTGGGCCATGAGTTTGCGAGTGCCGCGGAAGTAGGGGCACGGTCCGCGCACATTCGCGGCCACTTCATGGCGCGGGGCGGCGTGGAAACCGCGTGCTGGGATTTGGAAGCCCGCCAGTTGGGCATTCCCCTGTATCAAGCAATTGGCGGGGGCGCGCGGAGGCAGATTGAGTGTGGCGTTTCCATTGGCATACAGAACACGGTGGACGATTTGCTGCGCAAGATTGATACGGAAGTGAGTGCCGGCTACCGCCGCATCAAAATCAAAATTGCGCCCGGCTGGGACGTGGAGGTGATTCGTGCCGTCCGCCAGCGCTTCCCGGAGATCCTGTTGATGGGCGACGCCAATTCCGCTTATCGCTTGGAAGATTGGCCGCTGTTGGCGGCGCTGGATGAGTTCAACCTGATGATGATTGAGCAACCGCTGGCGCACGACGAAATTATTGACCACGCGGAGTTGCAGGCGCGCTTACAGACGCCCATCTGTTTGGATGAGTGCATCCGCTCGGCGCACCACGCCGAGCAAGCCATACGCCTGAAGGCGGGCCGCATCATCAACATCAAGCTGGGCCGCGTGGGGGGCTTCGCGGAAGCCAAAAAGGTGCACGATGTAGCGCAAGCGGCGGGAATTCCGGTGTGGTGTGGCGGCATGCTGGAAGCCGGCATTGGACGTGCGCACAACATTGCCCTATCCACATTGCCGAATTTCGTTCTGCCCGGCGACGTATCCGCGAGCGCCCGTTATTGGAAACGCGAAATCATTCGCACGCCCATCACCGTTAGCCCCGCCGGTTTGATTGACGTGCCGGAGGCAGTGGGCTTTGGCTACGACATCGACCACGCCTTTTTGGACGAAATCACGGTTCGCCGGCATGTTGTGAAGCGGGAGGACGTAGCAGCCTCTTGAGCGAAGCCGGTAGTAAAGATTCGAAACATTTTCTGTACGGGTTGATGTTCCTAACCACGCTGTTCTGGAGCTTCAACTTCATTACCAGCAAGGTGGCCCTGCGCCAGTGGCACCCTTTGTTGCTGACCGGCTGCCGCACGTGGTTGGCGTTGTTGATCTGTTTGCCGCTTTATTGGCGCGAAAGGCCGATGAATTGGACTTGGCCGCTCTTCTTTCGCTATTTGGGGCTGGGCAGCCTGGGCATGGCGTTGAACCAGTTTTTCTTTGCCATGGGGGTGCAACGCACCTCGGTGGCACACGTGGCGCTGATTGTGGGCATGACGCCCATCTTTGTTTATGGGCTGAGCGCTATTGTGGGCCAGGAGAAATTCCGCCCAGCCAAACTGATTGGCATGGGCATTTGCCTGCTGGGCATTGCCCTGCTGCAGAAGAACGATGCGGGCAAGGCCTCCCTGGAGGGCGACGCCATTGCTTTCCTGGGCGTGCTGGCCTTCACGACTTTTACGGTGTTTTCCAAGACCTTGAGCGGCCGCCTTTCCATTACCGGCACCGTAACACTGAACTACCTGGGGGCATCCATCGTATTGGCCCCGGGCACCATAGTGCTCGCCATGGATTTTCCTTTTCACCAATTGCTGCCCATTTCGTGGGCTTGTTTGTTCTTTATGGCGGCGGTGCCGAGCGTTCTCTGTTTCTATTTGTACTTTCGGGTGCTGCGGGGCTTAAGCGCCTCGAAGCTAAGCGTGTTTGCCTATCTGCAGCCGGTGATGGCCAGCGCGATGGCGATTCCGTTGTTGGGGGAAAGCATTACGAGCGGTCTGCTGGGCGGGGGCTTACTGATCCTACTGGGTGTATTTTTGACGGAGAAGTTTTAGCTTGTCCGCCGCCTTCGATACTCCGCCGCCCGCTGCGCCTACGCCAACGCTCGAGGTACTCCGCAGCAACTACAACTACCGCTTGTTGTGGTTGGGGCAGATTATTTCCGACATTGGGGACCACTTCAACAACATTGCCGTCTTTTCGCTGGCCATTGGCCGCGAGCACGGGGGACTTTTGGTAAGCGGGGTGCTGTTGGCCCGGGCTCTGCCCATGTTAATTGCCGGTCCTTTGGCGGGTGTGGTGCTGGACCGCTATGACCGGCGCAAGGTGATGATTGCCAGCGATCTGGTGCGGGCACTGGTGGCGCTGCTGTTTTTCTTTTCGGTGGAGGATAAAACGCACACGCTGCTGTTCCTGCTAAGCGCGCTGCTGATGTTTGCCAGTCCCTTCTTTACGGCTGGCCGCAACGCCATTCTGCCGGTGGTGGCGCCGGGGCCCCAGTTGAAGCCCGCCATTGCGCTGACGCAGATCACTTCTTGGGCAACGGTGGGTCTTGGCGCCTTTTTCGGCGGGACGGCCGTGGCCAGTTTTGGCTATCCCGTGGCGTTTTGTTTGAATTCTTTGAGCTTCCTGCTGAGCGCGTTTTGTCTTTGGCGCTTCCGGGTGAACAACGGTGAATTCCGTCCGCCCACGGAGCGCGAGGGGCATTGGGTGAACCCCCATGCGGAGTTTATGGCCGGTTTGCGCTACATGCGTTCGGAGCCGATCTTGCTTGGGATTGCCTTTGTCGGAGTTGGCTGGGCAACGGGAGGCGGCGCAGCGCAAATCCTGTTTAGCGTGTTCGGGGAAAAGGTCTTTCAGCGTGGAGCGGCGGGTATTGGCACCATCTGGGGTTGTGCGGGTTTGGGGCTGGTGGTGGGAGGCGTTTTTGCCAACCGTTTGAACCGGAGCCTAAGTTTTGGCTGGTACAAGCGTACTATTACCATTGCTTATCTTTTGCATGGCTTATTTTATGTTGCCTTTGCATTGGTTCCGAATTTCCAAGCCGCATTATTCCTAATCGCGTGTTCTCGCGCGGCTGGATCTGTTTCAAGCGTGCTAAATCATTCCAGAATCCAGGAATATGTTGCGGATCAATTTCGCGGAAGAGTGTTTGCGGCCATGGAGACGATGACCTGGACAACGATGCTGTTCAGCATGTTCCTGTGTGGCTTGGCCACTGAATTCATGAGTCCGCGCCATATTGCGGCAATTGCGGGATTGTTCAGTGCATTGACGGGAGTTTGCTGGGCAGTGGCAAATTGGATGGGGTGGTTGCGGAAACCATTGCGGCGCCCATCTTTATAATCAAAGTTTTTTATCCATTAAAATTTCGAAAAATCGAACATTTCTCTTGCTGGGCAGGAGAGCTTTGGTTATCATGCAAGTACTCCCTACACCGAAAGATATACAGTAATAGTACTTTAGTCGTAGGAGTGTGAATCGGAACCCGCTCTCCGTGGATACAAGGACGTAACCGTGCCCGAGCTTAATCCTGAGTCATCCCCCGCGCCGGAAACCCGCGCTGTTGTCGAACCGCGCGTTTCGCGCCGCCGCCGTGCCCCGTTGTTGGTGGCGGTGGGCAGCTCTGCCGGCGGCCTGGAGGCGCTGCGCAGTTTGTTGCACCGTTTGCCGGTGCATTGCGGCTATTCCTACGTCATCGCGCAGCATCTGTCGCCTACGCACCTCAGCATGTTGACGTCCTTGTTGAGCCGTGAAACCACGCTGCCGGTGGTGCAGATTGAAGACGAGACGGAGGTTTCGCCTTCGACGATTTACGTGACGCCGCCCAATGCCGATGTCATTTTTGAGCAGGGCAATTTCCGACTGCAAGCCCCGCAGGAGCGCGGCCCGAAGCCTTCCATCGATACCTTGCTGCTCTCGATGGCGCGCAACTTGCCGGAGCGTTCGGTGGCAGTAATTCTTTCGGGCTCGGGTTCGGATGGAGCACTGGGCGCGCGCCAGTTGAAAAATTCCGGGGGCTACCTTGTCGTGCAGCAGCCCAACACGGCGAAATATCCTTCCATGCCGCAAAGCGCCATCGCTACGGGTCTTGCCGACGCTGTGCTGCCGCCGGAGCAAATCGGCCCCTACCTGGAGACGCTGACAGAGCAGTTTGCCGCCAAGCCTTACCGCCGCGTGGTGCGACGCCCCAGTGACATCGACAAAGTGCTGGAGTGTTTGCTGCGGCAGACCGGAATCGACTTTGGCGGCTACAAGCCCAACACAATTTATCGCCGGATCCAGCAACGGATTTCGGCAACCCGTTCCGCAAACATGACCGAATACCTGAACCACCTCCAGGAAAACCCGGAGGAAATCCGTAATCTTACGCAGAACTGCTTGATCTCTGTGACCGAATTCTTCCGCGACCCGGAGGCCTGGGGTGAATTGCAAAGGCATATCGAGGAGCGCATCGACCCCGCCGCCCCGGAGCCGATTCGCGCCTGGGTGGCGGGTTGCGCCACCGGGGAAGAAGCTTATACCTTGGCGATCCTGCTTAGCCGCCACGCCCCGATGCGACGCATTCAAATTTTTGCAACCGATTTGGACGAGCACGCCATTAATTACGCACGCCGAGCCATTTACCCTGCCGCGGCAGTGAAGACGCTGGATAGCAGTATACGTGATCGCCACTTTGTGGAAAGCGTACAGGGCTATGGCCTGGACAAGGGGATTCGCGATCGCGTGGTCTTTGCCCGTCACGATCTGGCCAACGATCCGCTCTTCCTAAACCTGGACCTCATCTCGTGCCGCAACCTCTTGATTTATTTCAAAGCGCCGCTGCAGGAGGATATCTTTCTAAAGTTTCACCATGCACTGAAGCCAGGGGGGCTGCTTTTCCTGGGCCGCTCGGAAAATGTGCTCGGCGATGGCTTTGATACGGTAAGCCGCAAGCACAGGGTTTTCGCCAACCGGCCTTTGGGCGAAAACGAACGCCAATTGCCGCTCCCGCGGGAATGGCAGGCGATTGACCGGGTGGGGGATTACTCGTCCCCTCCCCCACCCGCACCGCCGGAAGTCTCGCTGGATAGTACGCTTTTGCAGTTTTTCAATCCGCGGGCGCTGTTGGTGGACGCCTCGTTCAAAATCCTGGAGATGCGGGGGAATTTGAACAACCTGCTGACGCTGCCCACGGGGCGCGCCAATTTTAGTTTGTTGAATCTGTTGCCGAAGCCCGTGGCCGCTTACCTGCGGGCCCAGGCGCAGCGCCAAAGCCAGGACCCCGTTCCGAAGGCCCTGCCGCCCCGGGTGTACAAGATTAACGGCCAAAGCTACGCCATTAGTCTGATTGTGCTTTCCGGCAGCCAACAACATCCGCATTTCGCCGTGGTGTTTGAAGACCACAAACCGGAGCACGGCGGCGCATGGAGCGAGAATGGCCCCGGTGGCCCTACGCAAGGCCAGTACGAAGATTTAGAGCGCGAACTGCAGGCCACGCGCGAAGTGTTGGAATCCACTGTGGAGGAATTGGAAACCTCCAACGAAGAACTGCAGGCCTTGAACGAAGAGATGCAGGCTTCGAACGAAGAATTGCAGGCTTCCAACGAGGAACTGCATTCCTCCAACGAAGAGTTGCAATCTACGAACGAAGAATTGCTGACGGTGAACGAGGAAATTGAGCACAAGTCGCTCGAGTTGGCGCTGCTGATTGAGGACCTCGAGAACATCCAGAATTCGCTGGATGGTCCGCTGTTGGTGGCCGATGCGCGCGGCTACCTGCGGCATGTGAACGAAGAAGCTCGCCGCTTGTTCGGCCTTACGGCCAATCACTTAAGCGGGCCATTTGTGCTGCCAAACGATCCGCCGCTGGCCACGAACCTGGCTTCGAAGATCCTGAAGGTCATTGAGACGGGGGAGGCGGTGGAACATCGCGCCAATAGTCATAGCCGGACGTTTCGGATTTCGTTGCGGCCCTATGTGGCGCGGCAAAAGGGCAATCGCGGGGCGGTGGCGGTGTTTCAGGATATTAGCCAGTTGCAGGCGGTGAACGAATCGATGCGCCGCTCCGAACAGCGCTTGCGCTTGTCGAGCGCCCGCTACAAATCCACCATCGATGCGCTGCCGGCCAACATTGCCGTGTTGAACGACAAGGGGATTATCCAGAGCGTCAACTCCGGCTGGCGCAAGTTTGCGCAGGACAATGGCGCACGGATGAGCCGTTTTGGCGTAGGGGCAAATTACTTGCGGATTTGCCAGGATACGGACGATGTGCACGCCCAGGCGATTGCCGCGGGTTTGGAGGCAGTATTGAGGGGCGAGCTGCAGCAGTTTGGCCACGAGTATCCCTGCCATAGCCCCAGCCAAAGGCGCTGGTTCCGTTGTTTGGTGACGCCGTACTGGCAGAATGCCTCGCAGGGCGCCGCGTCACACGGCGCTGCGTCACACGGGGTGGTGGTGATGCATTTTGAAACCTCCGAGCAACGCTTGCGCGAAGAGCGCGACCAGCACCGACTGTTGGCCCTGGATGTTTCGCCTTACCCTTGTTTCACGGCGGACCCCAACGGTTTGCTCGATTGGGCCAACCCGGCCATCTGCGAGCTGTTTGAAATGGACCGCGACGAACTGCGCGGGCAACACCCCGCAAGCCTGGAGATTCCGGGTAACCAGTGTGGCTTTCAGGAAATGTTCGCGCAAGTGCGCGCCAGCGGTGAAAGCGTGCAAGGCGAGGTGCGCCTGCAATCGAAGGCCGGGTTGCAACTGTTCGCCGCAGTGCGTGTCTACGCCGCGCCGGGGGACGAAGCGGGGTTGTGCCGCTATGTGGTTTGTTGCGAGGACATCACGAACCAGAAGCTCGCCGAGGCGCGCACGCTGCACACCCTGGAACACGATGAGCTTACCGGGCTGTTGAACCGCAAGAGCACCATCCAGCGCTTGGGCCGCGCCATGGAACGCCAGCGTGTGGCCAACGGCAAGATTGTTTTGTTCTTCCTGGATCTGGACCGCTTCAAAGACACCAACGATACGTTGGGGCACTTTACGGGCGACCAGATCCTGATCGAAGCCGCCAATCGCCTGCGGGCGACAGCACCCTCCTATGCCACCTTAGGGCGATTTGGCGGCGACGAATTTGTGGTGTTTCTGGAAAACCCGGAAGCCGAGGACGACATTACGGAACTGGCGCAAAGCTTTCTGGTGGCTTTCTCGCGGCCCCTGTTGCACGATGGGCGGCCCTTGCAAATCAGCGCCTCGATTGGCGTGGCGCAATATCCACAAGATGCCCAAGCCGCCGAGGACCTGCTGCGCAGGGCGGACCTGGCCATGTATCGTGCCAAGGCCGAAGGCCGCCGCGGCTTCCGCCGCTTTGACCAACAAATCCAAAAGGACATCCAGGACCGCATCTGGATTGAGCGGGACCTGACGCGCTCGCTTTCCACGCAAGACTTCTGGGTAGCCTACCAGCCGCAGATCGACCTTGCCACGCGGCGGGTGGTTGGCGTGGAGGCTCTGCTGCGCTGGAACCATCCGGAGGCGAGCAGCGTGCCGATTTCGCGCGTTATTCACATTGCCGAAGAGTCGGGCTTGATCTTGCCCATCGGGCAGTGGGTGGTGCGGGAAGCAATTCGGGACTTGGCGCGCTGGCTGGCGCTCGATCCGCAATTGTGCCTAAGCGTGAACCTTTCCGCGGTGCAGTTTAACCAGCAGGATATTTTCGGGCAAATTATGGAGCACCTGCACTTCTTCAAATTGCCTTCGGAGCGGCTGAAGGTGGAGATTACCGAGAGCGTGCTGTTGCATCGCTCCTCGCGCGTGCGGGAGGCTTTGCACGCTTTGCACGGCGCGGGCGTGGGGCTGCACCTGGACGACTTCGGAACGGGCTATTCTTCGCTGGCCTACTTGCAGCAGTTCCCGATTGAGGCCGTCAAAATTGACGCAAGCTTCCTGCGCGGCGTGGGCCGCGAACGGCAAGACGAAGCCATTGTGGATGCCATTGTGAAGCTGGCCCAATCGCTGGGCATTGGAGCGGTGGCGGAGGGCGTGGAAAACGAGCAGCAGGTGGAATTTTTGGAGCGTTCCGGTTGCCCCACCGGCCAAGGCTTCCACTGGGCGAAACCCTTGAATGCGTCGGACTTTACCAACTACCTGATGCAGCAGAACGGCGCCGCCCCGCTCAGCTTTGCCCACGGGCAGGGTTTGCAATAGAATTGACATTCCGGGAATTTTTGTCTTAACTATAGTTAAGTGAAAGTTCTTCTTGCAGGTTTACTGGCGGTGGTCCTCGCTTTGCCGTTGGCGGCCCAGACCACGGCGAGCCTCCGCGGACTGGTCCTGGACCAAAGTGGCGCCAGTTTGCCGGGCGCGCGCGTCACCTTGCAGAACGAACTGACGGGCTTTGTGGTTGTGCAAGTAGCAGACCCGGAAGGCCGCTTCGCCATTGCGGGCGTTCCCTTGCGCAGCTATGAGCTGCGGGTGACGGCGGATGGCTTTGCCGCGCACCGCCAGACGCTACGTTTTGACACTGCCGCCACCCAGGACCTGCGCATCACCTTGGGGGTGGAGGGTGCCAACACGGCCACCGTGGTTTCGGCCTCGGATTCTCTCGCCCTGGTGACCCCGGAGGATACCGGAACGCGGGCCCAGTTGAACGCAGCCGAAATCGAACGACTCGCCCATTCGACCGGTAATCGCGGCATTGAAGCCATTGTGGCCACGTTCCCCGGGTTTGCCCAAAATGCCAATGGCGCCATTCACCCCCGCGGCGCACACACGCAGCTTTCGTTTTTGATCGATGGCATGCCCATCACGGATCAATTGGCCGGGGCCTTCGCCAACACCATCGACCCCAACATGATTGCCAACCTGGAAATTTTCACCGGCAACATTCCCGCGGAGTTTGGCGCGAAAACAGCGGCCGTGGTGAACGTAAACACGATTTCGGGCCTGGGGGCGGGAAGGGCGCTGCGGGGCTCCACGGCGCTCGAGGCGGCCCGTTTCAGCACGCTGGGGCAGGTGACCACCTTCAGCGGCGAGCGCGGCAAATGGGGCTATTCCGGATTGGTGAACAGCCGGAAGAGCCAGCGTTATCTGGACAGTGTCTCGCTGGAAAACCTGCACAACGGGGGGCACGCGACGCGCGGCTTTTTCCGAGCGGACTTTCAGGCGACGGACCGCGACATCGTACGCTTCAACGTTTTGTTTGGCAATTCGCCGTTTCAGCTAGCCAACCTGCGCTCGCAGCACACCAATGGCATGCAGCAGCGGCAGGAATTGCAGGATTTTGCCACGGCGCTGCATTGGGTGAGGACGATCGATGCGGCGACCACTTGGGAAATGAACTACTCCTGGCGTACGGCCGATTCGCGTCTTTTGCCCAGCGCGGGCGATACCCCGGTAACTGCTAGCCAGGAGCGCCGGCTGAGCACGGCTACTTTGCAGCACCGTTTCAGCGCCGTGCGCGGGCGGCACAACTTGCGCTCGGGCCTCGATCTGCAGCGCGTGCCATTACGTGAGAGCTTTACTTTTGGCATTACTTCCCCGGCCTTTAATGACCCCGCGGCGGAAAATTACTTGCCTACTTTACTTCCCTTTGACTTAAGCCGCGGCGGCAGCTTATTCCGCTTTGCCGAGCGAGCAACGGGTGGCTTTTATTCGGGGCACTTACAAGATAGTTTGCGCATCGGCAACTTACAGGTATCTTTGGGCCTGCGTTGGGATACTTATCGGTTTCTGGTTGATGAAAGCGCCTGGCAACCGCGTATAGGTGTGGCTTATCACATAACTAAGACCGGTACTGTACTGCGCGCGAGTTATAACCGTCTGCTGCAGACGCCGCAAAACGAAAACTTATTACTTTCGAGCGCCGAGTCTGCGGGTGTACTAGTGGATCCGGAAATCCGCGCTAGCTCGGGAGGGGTGGTGCGCATCCGCCCAGAGCGGCAAAATCTGTTCGAGGTGGGGGTTCAGCAGGGCTTGGGCCGGCACTGGAGTTGGAACACGAGTTTTTACCACAAGAACGCGCGGAACCAGCAGGATGTGAATAACTTCTTCAATACGCCCATTCTATTTCCCTTGCAGTTGGCGGCCATCCGCGTGAACTCGGTCGAAAGCCGCTTGCGGATGACGCCTTGGCACGGCGTATCGGGCTCTGTTTCGGTGACGCACGGGAAGGCCGTTTCGACGCCGCCCTTTACGGGAGGGCTGTTCCTGGGAAACGGCAACGTTACCTTGCTAAACGAAGGTCCTTTTGTAATTGACCACGACCAAGCGCTGAGTGTCCACGGCATTTTGAATTACCAACATCGCCGCGGTTGGTATAGCACCTACAGCGTGCGGCACGATAGCGGCTTGGTAGCCGGCGGAGAGGACCCAGCCGTGGTGGCGCAGGACCCGGATTATTTCGATCTGCTGCCCTACGTAGACTTAGTTGGAGATCCTCCGCGTGCCCGGCCACGCACTATCTCCGACATCGTGGTGGGTTATAGCCATTGGCGGCAAGATAGAAAGCGTTGGGATGTGAACGTGCAGGTGACCAATCTCAGCAACCGGACAGCCGTTTTCAATTTCCAATCGGCATTTGTGGGGACCCGCATCGTATCTCCTCGCGCATGGGGGCTAAGATTCCGGTTATTCTTTTAAGTATCGGTCAAGTTTTCGTTATTAATTCGACGATTTCCTGCCGATGAGCGTAAGGAGACCGCCGACGATGCGTGCAGAATTACCGCCCAACGAAGCGGACCGAATTCGGGCTTTGGAGAGCTACGCAATCCTGGATACAGGGCCAGAGGAGTGCTACGACCGGATCACCCGCGTCGCGGCCAGGCTCTTCGATGTGCCAATTTCGCTGGTATCGCTGGTTGACCGCGAGCGGCAATGGTTCAAGAGTTGCTTTGGGTTGGATGCCAGGGAAACGCACCGGGACTTGGCCTTTTGCGCGCATGCGATTCACCGGCCGGAACCTTTCCTAGTGCTGGACCCCGAGAACGATCCGCGTTTTGCCGACAACGCGCTGGTGAGCGGGCCCCCGTGCATAAGGTTCTATCTTGGCGTGCCTTTGGTCACGAAGAGCGGCCAAGCTTTGGGAACTTTGTGCGTGATCGACACCAAGCGCTGGGAGAGTGTGCCCGGTGCCTGGATTGAATCGATCCAGGACCTTGCCGCACAAGTGGTGGACCTATTGGAATTGCGCTTGGCGGGGCGCCGGATGGCGGCCGAGCGTAGCGTCTTTCAGCAGATGTTCGACCGCAATCCGCTGCCGGCCTGGATTTATGACGTGAATACGTTGGCGATTCGCGACATCAACCGAGCGGCCTTGGAGCATTACGGTTACAAACGGGCGGAACTGATCGGGCAGGATATCCACATTCTGAGTGCCGAAGAAGAAGGCGAGCGTTTTGACCGTTTCGTGGCGAACTTGCCCGCCGGCCCGCTGCGTGGCACGCACTGGCGGCACCGGAAGAAAGACGGGACAGTGATTCACGCCGAGGTGGCCAGCGATGCCATCGCCCTCCCAGAGGGCACGGGGCGCCTGGTTCTGGCTAACGACATTACGGCGCAGGTGGAGCACGAAGAGACGTTGCGGCTCTTGGGTTCGGTGGCGCAGGAATCGATTGCGGGCATCGTGATTTTGGATTTGACGGAGCGCGTGGTTTTTGCGAATCCGGCCTTTGAGCGCATGAGCGGCTACCCAGTGGCAGAGCTCTTGGGCAGGAAACTTGGAGACCTGCTGGTGGGCCCCGCTACAGACTTAAGTGCGCGCCGTATTTTGCGCCGGGCCTTTGAAGCGCAGGAACCCGCCACGGTTGAGATCTTGAACTACAACCGTGACCAGCGGCCCTATTGGGTGCAAACGCACATCGCTCCGGTGCACAAGGCGGCGGGCGAGGTGACCCACTTTGTTTCCGTGCAGATTGACACGACGGAACGAAAGCGGGCCGAGGAAGAGTTGCGGGCGCGCAATCGTTTTATTGACCGCGTCAACGCGATGGTTCCCAGCGTGATTTACGTCTTTGATCTGGAACGCCAGGTGCCCGAGTTCATCAACGAGCAAGGCTACCGGGGTTTGGGATACGAGCCTGCCTCGGGAGAAGACTTCCGCAAGCTGATGCATCCGGAAGACCGGGAGAGATTTGTTGCGCACTTGGAGCAGGTGCGTGCCTTGGCGGACGGGCAAACGTGCGAGTTCCGCTACCGGCTGCGGCATGCTGATGGCAACTGGCGATGGTTCCAGAGCCTGGATACGGTTTTCGAGCGGGACCAGGACGGGAAGGCAATTCGCCTGCTGGGCATTGCCACGGATGTTACCTTGCGCCAGGAAACGGAGGCGAATCTGTTGCGTGCCAAGGAGGCGGCGGAGGCGGCGGCGCGGGCCAAGGGCGAGTTCCTGGCGATGATGAGCCACGAAATTCGCACACCCATGAACGGTGTGATGGGCATGGCGCAGTTGCTTGCGGAAACGCCGTTGAATCCGGAGCAGAAGGAGTTTCTCGGGGCCATTCAGGAAAGTGGGGAAGGTCTGCTGACGATTCTCAACGACATCCTCGACTTTTCGAAGATCGAGGCCGGGAAGCTGTTGATCGAGCCCGCATCCTTTGAATTACGCAATTGCGTGGAAAGCGCGCTGGCTTTGGTGCGTGCCAAAGCGCGCGTAAAGGGGATCCAACTGCTAAGCGAAGTAGCGGCGGACCTGCTGCCTTGTTACGAAGGCGATGCAGGGCGGATCCGGCAAGTGTTGTTGAACTTCTTGAGCAACGCGGTGAAGTTTACCGCGAAGGGGAGTGTCTTGCTGCGCGTCGAAGCCGACCCGGAGCGGAACGGCCACCTGCGCTTTTCGGTCACCGACACTGGCATTGGCATTGCTCCGGAACAATTGGAAAGGCTTTTCCAGCCCTTCACGCAAGCCGATAGTTCGACAACGCGCCGCTATGGGGGTACAGGCCTGGGCTTGGTGATTTCGCAAAAGCTCGTGAAGATGATGGGTGGCGAGTTGGGCGTGGAAAGCAAGCCTGGCGTGGGCAGCACTTTTTGGTGCCGCTTACCGCTATCGCCGATGCCGCAATTGTGCTGTCCCGCGCCCGTGAAGGTTCAGAATCCCTCGCGCCACTTGAATGGCACCAAGCGGGTGCTGGTGGCGGAGGACAACCGCACGAACCAGTTGGTGGCGCAAAGGATGCTGGAGCGCCTGGGCTGTGAGGTAGTGCTGGCGGCCAATGGGAAAGAGGCCCTGGATGCCTGTGGCGAACAGGAGTTTGATCTGGTCCTGATGGATTGCCACATGCCGGAGATGGACGGTTGGGAAGCCACCTGCCGGCTGCGGCAAAAGGAACTAGCCTCGGGAAAGCACACGCCGATTGTCGCGCTTACGGCCAACGCGCTGAGTGGCGAGCGCGAACGTTGTTTGGCGATTGGCATGGACGACTACCTGGCCAAGCCGGTAGACGTGGTGACGCTGCAGTGCGTGTTGGAATCGTGGGTGGCGAAGGCCGGCCATCAGGCGCTGACGCGATAACGGCCTAATTGGCGTAGTCCCAAGGCGGCCAACAAGGCCCCGGGCACGGCTATGCCCAAGAGCGCCAGCAATGTGCGCGCGTGGTAGCGGTCTGCGGCTTCCTCTTCGAAGCGAAAACGGGGTAGGGAAGCGAGGTCCGCGGGGCCCATGCTTTGCTTGGCGAAAATGCGCTTCGCGAAATGGTCGCGCCACATCCCCAGGAAGGTGGTGACTTGGCGGCGGAAGTGTTCGTAGCGTTCAGTGCCCGTGCCAGCCAGGTTGTTGAAGGCCACCTGCGCCAAAATGGTGGGCGAGAGGTATTGGAAGCGCTCCACGATGCGCCGCTGGCCAGCGATTTGCTCGTCAAAACGGGCCAAAACCGGCTCCACGCGCCGTTCTACTTCTACTTGTACTGCGTAGGCAGTGCTGGCCGGGTCCGGGGCATTTTCGCCGCCCGGGGCGAGGTCGGGATGGTCTTCGAGGAAGCGCGCCAGCGCGAGGCTACCCTTCTGCGAGGCTTCCTTGGAGGCGTCGCGCATGGCTTGGATCATCTCCACGCGGCTGGGCACCGGGTGCAGCGTATTGGCCAGGAGGCTGACCGTGCCCGGCACGATGAGCGCCACCGTTACCCACACCGCGCTCAACACCAGCGCGTTGGCGGCCGAAGACAAATTGGCGGCATTCACCAACACGGCGAGAGCCATCCAGAACAAGCCATAAAAGGCCACCACCAGCACCCAGAGCAGGAAATCGAGCGAGAGCGGGCTGGCCCCGCCCAGCGCGGCGGCAACGCCAGAAAGACCGACGGCCAGGGTGAAGAGCAGCGTGGCGCGCGCGGCCAGCTTGCCGCCCACCAGGGTGGAAAGGCGAACGGGCTGGCTTAGCGTCAGGGCGAGAGTACCTTGCTCTTTTTCGCCGCTCAGCAGGTTATAAGTGAGAGCAAGAATGAGCAGCGGGTATAAGTACACTAGAACAAAGGCTAAGTCAAAACGGCCACTAAGTAAGTTATTCGGATTTTCGATTTCGTCCGAGGAAAGTACGTTGTCGGCGCTTTGGAGCGAGATGCGGACATAGCTGGGATACAAGTCGCTTTGGCCCACGGCCAGGGGCGCCAGAGGGGCGGGGGGAAGGCTGAGGTAAGGATTCGCTTCGCGGGCCCCGAGGGTGGTGGCGTTGCGGGGGTCATAGAACGAAATGGGCTTGGTGCGCTCGGCTTCAAGCATCCGTTCGGGAATCTTCGCGAGGCGGGCAGCATTGTCAGCGGCGGCCTCGGCTTGGGTGGTACGGAGCGCGGCGGTCCATTGGGCGCCGTTATAGGCTCCGTAGCCGAGCAGGAGCGTGAATAAGAGCACCACGGCGTAGAGCGTGCGGTCGCCGGCGAGATTTTTCCAATCGGTACGGAGGATGTGGCCCAGCATCTATTCCACCTCCAGGTGGTGCGCGGCCAGCGCGCAAAGCGCAACCGCGGCCAGGGCCCAGGCAGCCAATAGCGCCAAACTTTGCCCCTGTTGGCCCAGCACCCAATCCGCGCCGGGTGCTTCATAAATGAAAGGGGGAATCTCTTTCCAGAAATCGTCGCCCACCAGCAGCACGGTGTTGGCGCCGACGGCTTTATCGCGGATTTCGTCGTTCATGCGCTGGTTCAACATGCGGCGGTACGTTTCGGCGGCGGTGGCGAAGTGGCGGTGCTGCGAAAAATCAGTGCCCGCGAAGCCCATCGAAACCGGGCGCAGGGCCAACAGCGGCGCCGCAACGCCGGCCCAGGCCTGTAGGCGATTCTGCTGCTCGAATTGGTCCCACAAGCGGCCGTAAAGCGCGTCAAAGACCTCGTTGCCATGTTCCTCGCCGGCCTGGATGCTGATGCCGGTGAAGGAGACGGGCAGGTCTTCGATTTTCTCGACGTTGTATTGCTTCAGCACTTTGGCCTTTAAGGCGGCGCTGCGTTCGGCGGCGCTGCTTTTGCCGTCCAAACCCTTGGCCAGCGCTTCGGTCATGGTTTGCTGGAAGGCAAAGGCCGAAGGCGTGGGGTTGGCTTTGCGGGAAAAATCCACCGCGGCCCGGGGCGCCACCAAACAGTTGAAAATCCAGAAGCCCAACAGGGCGACCAGAGCGAAGCGCGCACTGCGGGCCCAGGCGCTGACGGCCAGGCTGAGCCCCGCAAAGGCGGCAAAGTAGAGCAGGTAGGCCACTGCAAGCCAGGCGGCCCGGCTCCAATTGGCCGTCATGGTTTCCGTATTGGCGAGCACGAGGGCCGCACCGCCCAGCGCTGCCGCGGGAACCAGGAACACGCCCAGTGCTCCCGCGATGCCAAGCGCCTTGCCGGCTGCTAGCGTTTCGCGCGGCACGCCCAAGCTGAGCAATTGCCGCAGCGTGCCCATTTCGCGCTCTCCGGCAAAGGCCGAGAACGTCATCATCACAATCAAAAGCGGCACCAAGACTTGCAGCACCGTGGAAGCCGTCATTTCTCCAAAGCGGGCGAGCATGGTGGCGTCCTGCGCCGGGCGGTATTTGAACTCGTTCTGCTTGTGCGCCTCCAGCCAGCTGGCCACGCCGGTATAGGGCTCCGTACCGGTGTCGAGCAGCGCCAGCGGTTGCTTCGGCTTAAAGGCGTAAATGCCATAGTGCGCCGCCGAGTGGGGGTTTTTCTTGCCTTGGGTGAGCCAGTGCTGGCGTGTGGCTTCCTGTGCGCTTTGGTGCTGGCGGCTGATGTCCTGGAAACGTTGCCAGCCGCCGGCCAGAGCGCCAGCCAGAAGCAGCAGGATGAAGGCTCCCGTCCAGCGTACGCGGCCGTCGCGGAGCATTTCGGTCATTTCTTTGCGAGCAATGGTGAAGATCATGGGGTGGCTCCTAGGGTGGGCGCTATTGGCAAGTGGGATTAATCGTGCATGTGTTCCAGGTAGAGGCGCTCAAGGTCCGCGTGGCCAATTTCGCTGGTGGAAAGCGAAGCCACGAGTTGCCCGCGCTTCATGATGCCCACGCGGGTGCCGCATTCCTTGGCGCGGAAGAGGTCGTGCGTGGCCATGAGTACGGCAACGCCTTCGCCGCTGAGTTGCTTGAGCAATTCGGAAAATTCGTTGGAGGCCTTGGGGTCCAGGCCCGAGGTGGGTTCGTCGAGCAGCAGCGCACTGGCGCGTTTGGCCATGGCAATGGCGATGCCTACCTTTTGCCGCATGCCTTTGGAATAGCCGCCCACGCGCTGGTCTTCGGCCGCTTGCGGCAGGCCGGCTTTGCGCAGAAAGCCCCGCAAGTCCGCCTCGCTGTAGGCCGCGGCACCCGCGAGCGCCGTAAAGTACTCCAGGTTTTCGAGCCCCGTCAGGTTCCGGTACAGCATGACCGTTTCGGGAATGTAGGCCACGTGCTTTTTGGATTCGAGGGGATGCTCGGTTACGTCCAGGCCCTTGATCTTTGCGGTGCCCGCCGATGGAACGGTGAAGTTGAGGAAGAGATTGATGGTGGTGGTTTTGCCCGCGCCATTGGCGCCCAGCAGGCAATACACTTCTCCGGGTTCTACGCGCAGGTTCAGGTTATCGAGCGCCCGGTGCGCACCGTAGGATTTTGATAGACCAAGGGCTTCCAGCATATTGGCTCCTTCGTGGTGTTTCGATTTGCCGATGGAGGAAAGGAGGAGGCGTCAACCCGGAGCCCGGCCGCCTTTCGCACGAGAAGCCATTATCGTAGCACTGCTGAGATGAGAATTGGTAATCAATAAGAAGCCGCCCCTCCTTTGGGGAAGGGCGGCCGGATTCCGAGAACAAAAGGGACACTTGGTGGGGAAGGTGCTTGCCTAAAACTCGTAGCGCAAGCGCAAACCCGCCGAGCGCGGTTGCACAACCCGCGTTCCCACAAAAATGGATTGGAAGTTGTACACCGCCTGAGCATTGAATAGATTCGTGAACTGCAGGCTGAGGTCATAGCGGCCCCGGGATTCCAGAGCTTTCTGGTAGCCCAAGACAACATCGTTGATCAAACGGCCCTTGGCACGGGCGGGGTCCTGATTCAGGCGGACCAGCGGCAGCAGGTCGGCAAAGTCAGGGTCCGCGGCAACTACGGCGGGGTCCGAGGGGTTAATGACCAACCCCGAATCGTAGCGGCTGCTCAGGTTGGTATAGAAGCCCCGGCGGTTGGTGTAGCTAACCAGGGCGTGGGTAGCGAAGCGCTGGTCGTGATCGATAAAGAAGGGTCCGGCCGAAAGCGCCTCAATGGCTTCGTTGCCGAGGTAAATGCCGCCGGTGAACGGCGGGGTGCTGATGGCGCGGCCGTAGGTGGCACTGAAGGATGCGCTGATCCCCTTGGTTTCGGCCATTGTGAAGCGCGATTCGAAGCTGTTGACCCGGATCCGCAACAGAGCAATGGGGAAAATGATTCCCGAATTGAAGAAGTTGTTGTTGTCGGCTTGGTCCCAGCCTTGCTTGTGGTAGATAGTGCTGGAGAGCGTGAAGCGGCGAAGGAAGCCTTGCTGTAAGCCCACCTCGTAGAAATTCTGCCGTTCGGGCTGGATGCTGGCCACCTGATTGCCCAAGGCGAGCTTGACGGCGGGAGGGGCCAGCGCTGCGGCGGCCGGAGAGCTGCTGAGCAGGAGGTTTTCGTTGACCGGAGTTTGGTACAGCCGGTTGTAGCTGGCCCGGAGCACCGTATTGAGCTTGGGCAGGGTATAGGCCACGCCAATGCGCGGTTGCAACTGGTTGCCCTTCGTCAGGATCCGGTAATTGTCGTAGCGGAGACCGAGGGAAACGAACAAGCGGCCAAGCCGGATCTGATCCTGGAGGTAAGTGGCCGCCAGCCGGCCCGTGGCCTGATCGCCGAAGACAAAGCGGGAGCCGCCGCGAGTGAGGTCAAAGGGGATGAGTTCGGGGTTGAACGATTCACGATCCACGGCATTAAACGCCGGATCGGTTAAGCCGAAGGTGAAGTTTTCCCGGATGCCATAGCGCTGGTAGTCTACCCCGCCCCGTAGATTGTGGCGGCCCGCGATGCGCGAGTATTTCGCCAAGGCGGAAAAGGTGCCCAGCCGGCGAGCCTGGTCGGCGGTGACGGGCGTATCCGGGCCGCTGCCGTACAGTTGGGAACTAGCCGAACGCCAGCTGACATTGGTATCCAGCAGGCTTACTGCGTCCAAGGTGCGCAACCAACTGAAGGACAGACCGGCATCGCGCATCATCTGGCGCTGCTGCATTCCGAGGGCGTGTTGGCTGCGCAGATTAGCCAATTCAAAGGGAGAAGAGCCGGCCATGGCGACCAATCGGAACACGTTCCGGTCGTTGGCCATATAGTCCAGACGGGTGAATCCGCGTTGCGAATGCCCGCCATTGTGGAGATTGTCCAGGGAAACGCTATCGAGGTAACGGTGCGTCTTCATGGCACTATACACGCCGGAATAGCCAAGCTTGCCAAATTCTCCCGCCACTTGGGTGCTCTGCGACAAGGTGTTGAATTGGGCGGCACTGGTGGTGAAACTGCCGGAGAACTTGCGGCCGCTGCCGGAGCCGGTGCGCGTGGTGAGATTGGCCACCGCGGAAACTTTATTGCCGTATTCGGCAGGAATGTTGCCCGTATGGAGTTCCACCGTTTGCACAATGGAGGGGTCGATCGCGTTGGCAAAGGCCCCGGTGAGCTGGTCCGCAATGGGCATGCCATCCACCATCCAAAGCATCTGGTTATGGGCGCCGCGCGGGTGGATTGCCCCATTGGCGTTTTGCATGAAGCCCGGGAAGGTGACCATGATTGCTTCGACGCCCCGATTGGCCGTGGCGAAGGCCATCTTGTCGATATCCGCTTGGTTCATTTGGACACGCGTACCGGTTTCCTCTGACTTGACGAGCATTTGCGAATCCACTTCGCCCACAACGATGGATTGGTTGTCCTGCGCCAGCCCAAGCGTAGCCTCGATGGTGACCGGTACCGCATTGCGGATGCCGACGGTTTGCGACCAAGGAGTGAACCCATCCTTGCGGACGACCAGGGTGTAGGACTCCAAGGGGATGTTGATCAATGTAAAGCGGCCGTCTTCATCGCTTTGCAGTTGTTTGGAGTAGCGGGTGACGCCATTGACCACGGCGATCTCCGCAGCGGCAACAGGCTTTTGTTGTGCATCGAGAATTCTCCCTGTAATGGTGCCGGTGGTCTGCGACCAGGCTTGGTCTCCGCTGGCGAGCACCAGGAGGACCAGAGGGAGCAACTTGAACTTCGAGTTCCTCATGTTCCCGCTCATCGGAGAGTACTTTTGCTCTATGAGGAGGTAAAGAGATATTAATGTGTTAAGTTGCGCTGGAAAAGCCCGCCGAAACTTGCGTCGCGGCGGGCTTTGGGAGGTTGTGTTGTTGGGGGGCGGCGTTTATTCCACGTCACCCATGTTCAGGGGTTCGTCGTCGTCCAAGCCGCCGGCGAAGAGGCTTTTCGCGTCGTCGTCGAAGACGCTGAGGGCGTCCATCGGGTTTTCCGGTTCCTGCTCGACGGTGTCCACCACATCCTCACCCGCAATGCGGGCGCGGCGGTAGTATTCAAGGCCCGTACCGGCGGGAATCAGCCGGCCCATGATGACGTTTTCCTTCAGACCACGCAGGTAGTCGACCTTGCCGTTGATGGCGGCTTCGGTCAGCACGCGCGTGGTTTCCTGGAAGCTGGCGGCGGAGATGAAGGAATCCGTCGAAAGTGAGGCCTTCGTAATGCCCAGCAACACGGGGTTGCCGCGCGAAGGACGCTGGTTGTTTGGTTTCTGCGGCGCCTACTTTGTCCGAAGCTGGCAATTTGCGCGGAAGGACTGAACTCGATTCGCAAAAAGTCGGAGTTGCGTCGGCCATTTGTCATCGATATTGCCATCGATCAAAGCCGAAGCGAGCAGGCCACCTGCCTTTGTTGCGATGGCGAGATCCGTCTGTCTAGGTTTGTAGTTTGTTTCTTCGTCAACGACGTCATCTTCGATAAGCGCGTGGATCCAGGTTTCTACATTCCGTCTGCAGTATGCGATTAAGAGGCACAATTCGTTGCCGGTTAAGGAATATTCGCCACTATCGAGATCCAAAAAGGCGATGAGTGCGCACTTGCGATTCATCCGTTGCTTTCGCAGGAACTCTTCGCGGACTTCTGGATACTTGCGGATCACATAGGACTGTCCTGAGCCTCCCGCCGGAAGGTTTTCTTCGTGAAGATCCCGGCGTTCATAGCGCAGCCCTAGCAGCAGGCCCCTGGCGAAGTTTCGGTGAGCTTGGTCTTCGCCGAGAATAACAATCCTTCGCGTGTCTCCCAACGGCTAGCCTACCTCCCCCATCGCCAGGAGCTCGGATGCTTTGCGCATTTCCTCCGGGTCAACTAAGTCGCTCAAAGACGTAATGGTGATTGGGCCAGTCGATTGTTTGCTCATTGCAAAACCATTGCTCTGAGCCAGATAATCTATGAATTCGGGATGGTGTGAAGCGAGGATGAGTTGTGTGCCGCTCACCATTGCCTTGTCTACCAAAGCGCTGAGCCAAGGCTGCATTTCAAAAATTGCCAGATGATTCTCCGGTTCGTCTACCATTAACAATCGGAGCCTATCCAACTCACCAACAAGAACTTCATGAAGCGCAATTAATGCACGTTGACCCTCAGACAACTGATCTAGCGTCAGTGAGTATTCAGTAGCATCTGCAGATCCGAAAACGAAGACTGGATAGCGTGTATCTTGCGAGGGATGCTTAAGGAAAATTATCTTCCGCATTCCAGTAATAGCTTGGCGAAGCTCTGCTTCAAGACTTGCAAACGCACTTGGATTCTTGGAGTTCAGCTTTACAAGTATCCCGCTGAGATTTTCTCCAGAACGATCAAGCCACACTGCGGAATCAGAGGACCATGCTTTGACCGCACTGGCTTGGAATCGAATCAGCTTCGTGTAAAAGAGAAATTCCTTCAATTGGCGCAGACCGCTAGGGTCGTACGCAAGGCTTGAGAGCGGGCTTGATTTGCCGAGCATCCGGAACGCAGCCCTCTCCGGAGCGTAAACTTTAACCTCAGAACCATTGAATTGATAGCTTAAACTTCCGTTACACCGAAGCTCTTCGTGGATTACTTCTGCCTCAGCGCTCTCGTCTGGACACTGTACAACAATTCGATATGAAATTTCGTCCTGCACTGCTTGAAGATGCAGCTCGACGGTAATGGCAGGACCACTGTTCCCTGAGGTGGAATAACCTAGAGAAGCTTTCCTCAATCCATGATGTTGTTGAAACACTTGGCGAGGCAGGAACTCGCTCACAGGGTGAAATGAAAGGACAACATGCTTCATGAAGTCGATCACTTCCAGGAGAGCCGTCTTGCCGGAGCCGTTGCGTCCCATGAGCAAGTTGATCTGCTTGGGCGTCCATTCGAAATCCTGGAAGCCTTTGTAGCCGGAGATTTTTACTTTGGTCAGCATTGAGGATCTGTATACAGTTTAAAGCCCGCCGAAACTTGCGTCGCGGCGGGCCTTGGGAGGTTGCGTTGTTGGGGGGCGGCGGTTATTCCACGTCGCCCATGTTCAGGGGTTCGTCGTCGTCCAGGCCGCCGGCGAAGAGGCTTTTCGCGTCGTCGTCGAAGACGCTGAGGGCGTCCATCGGATTTTCCGGTTCCTGCTCGACGGTGTCCACCACATCCTCACCCGCAATGCGGGCGCGGCGGTAGTATTCGAGACCCGTACCGGCGGGAATCAGCCGGCCCATGATGACGTTTTCCTTCAGACCACGCAGGTAGTCCACCTTGCCGTTGATGGCGGCTTCGGTCAGCACGCGCGTGGTTTCCTGGAAGCTGGCGGCGGAGATGAAGGAATCCGTCGAAAGCGAGGCCTTCGTGATGCCCAGCAACACGGGGTTGCCGCGCGAAGGACGGCCGCCGGATTCGATGGCGCGCGTATTTTCTTCCTTGAACTTGAAGCGGTCCACCACTTCTTCGGGCAGGAAGTCCGTATCGCCAATGTCCTCAATCTTCACCCAGCGCAACATCTGGCGCACAATCACCTCAAGGTGCTTGTCGTTGATGTTCACGCCCTGCAGGCGGTACACTTCCTGGATTTCGTTCACCAGGTACTTCTGCAGTTCGGTTTCGCCGAGCACGGCCAGAATGTCGTGGGGGTTGCGGGGGCCATCCATCAAAGGTTCGCCCGCACGGACGCGTTCGCCTTCCTGGAAGTTGATGTGCACACCGCGGGGAATCTGGTATTCCTTCACCGTGCCGTCTTCGCCGGTGAGGGAGATTTTGCGGTAACCCTTGGTGAGTTCGCCGAAGTGGATAGTGCCGGTGATTTCGGCAATGATGGCCGGATCGTGCGGCTTGCGGGCTTCGAACAATTCCACGACGCGCGGCAGACCGCCCGTGATGTCCTTGGTCTTGGTGGTGGCGCGGGGCAACTTGGCAATCACCTCGCCGGCGTGCACTTCCTGGCCATCGGAAACCAGCATGTGCGCGTGCGTCGGCATCAGGTACTTGCGTTCGTCGGCGCGGCTACCGCCCACGGGGCGGACCACGACGGTGGGAATCTTCTTGTCGTCGGTAGAATCAATTACCACCAGCTGGCTCATGCCGGTGATTTCGTCCACCTGTTCGGTGACGGTGACGCCATCGATCATGTCCTTGAAGTGGATGACGCCGCTGACTTCCGTGAGGATGGAGAAGGCGAAGGGATCCCATTCAAGAACCACTTGGTTGGCCTTCACCGGGGAGCCGTCTTCCACCAGCACTTTCGCGCCGTAGACCACGGGATAGCGTTCCTTTTCGCGGCCCTTGTCGTCGACGATCACCAGGATGCCCGAACGGTTCATGGCGATCAACTGGCCATTCTTGTCGCGGGCGGTGGAGACGTTGTCGTAACGAACAAAGCCGTCGGACTTGGAATCCTGCGTGGACTGCTCGGAGTGGGCGCTGGCTGTGCCGCCGACGTGGAAGGTACGCATGGTGAGCTGCGTGCCAGGTTCGCCGATGGACTGGGCGGAGATAATGCCCACGGCCTCGCCGCGTTCCACCAGGCGGCCCGTGGCGAGGTTACGCCCGTAGCAACGCTGGCAAACGCCGCGCTTGGATTCGCAGGTCAGCACGGAGCGGATCTTCACCCGCTCAATGCCGGCGGCCTGGATCATGGTGGCCTTGGCTTCGGTAATTTCTTCGTTGGCCTTCACGATAACGCGGCCTTCGAAGTCGAGCTGGTCTTCCTGCGCCACGCGGCCAATGATGCGGTCGCGGAGCGGTTCGATGATTTCGCCGGCTTCGATGATGGGCTCCACAAAGATGCCGTTCTTGGTGCCGCAATCGAGTTCCGTGATGATGACGTCCTGCGCTACGTCGCACAAGCGGCGCGTGAGGTAGCCGGAGTCGGCCGTCTTCAACGCCGTGTCGGCCAGACCCTTACGGGCGCCGTGCGTGGAGATGAAGTACTGCAACACATTCAAACCTTCGCGGAAGTTCGCCGTGATGGGGGTTTCGATGATTTCGCCGTTCGGCTTGGCCATCAAGCCGCGCATCCCGGAAAGCTGGCGGATCTGTTGCTTGGAGCCGCGGGCGCCGGAGTCGGCCATGATGTAAATCGGGTTCAGGTAGCGGCCCGTGCGGTCGTCCTCTTCCATGAGTTTGAACATGGCGTTGGAGACTTCGTCGGTGACGCGCTGCCAAATTTCAATGGTCTTGTTGTAGCGTTCGCCATTGGTGATGGCGCCGTCGTTGTACTGCTGCTGCACTTCAATGACGGCCTTTTCGGCTTCGCTAACCAGCTTCGGCTTCACGCTGGGCACCACCATGTCGTCGATGCCGATCGAGACGCCGCCGCGCGTGGCGTAGTGGAAGCCGAGCGCCTTGATTTCGTCAAGCATCGCCACCGTGGCTTGGAGACCAAAGCGGAGGTAGCAATACTGCACCATCTGCGTCAAACCCTTCTTCTTCAAAAGGCCGTTGAGGAAGGGGATGGGCTCGTTGGTGACGCTGGCAATGGCACGCTGCAGCACGTCGTTCAGAATGACGCGGCCAACGGTGGTGTCCATATATTGCTTGGCGTACTCAACCGGTTCGGTGAGGATGATGTTCTGCGAATCGAAGGCCTTCGTCAAGTCAATCACCTTGCCGGTGTAGCGCAGGCGGATAGGGGAAAGCGTTTCCACTTCGCCCATTTCGAGCGCGATCAAAACGTCGTCGACGCTGGCGAAGGTGCGGCCCTCGCCCTTGGTGCCGGGACGGGCTTTGGTGAGGTAGTAAAGACCCAGCACCATGTCCTGCGTGGGCGTGGCGATGGGCGCGCCGTGAGCGGGCGACAGGATGTTGTTCGAGGACAACATCAAAGTGGAAGCTTCAATCTGCGCTTCCGGGGATAGCGGAATGTGCACGGCCATCTGGTCGCCGTCGAAGTCCGCGTTGAAGGCGGTGCAAACCAGCGGGTGCAGCTTAATGGCCTTGCCTTCCACCAGCACCGGTTCGAAGGCTTGGATGCCAAGGCGGTGGAGCGTGGGAGCGCGGTTCAACATCACCGGGTGGTCTTTGATGACCTCTTCGAGGATGTCCCACACCACCGGGTCTTGCTGTTCGACCAATTCCTTGGCTTGCTTGATGGTGGTGCAATGGCCGCGCTGTTCCAGGCGATGGTAGATGAAGGGCTTGAACAATTCGAGCGCCATCTTCTTGGGCAAGCCGCACTGGTGCAGGCGCAGTTCTGGGCCAACGACGATGACCGAGCGGCCCGAATAGTCGACGCGCTTACCGAGCAGGTTTTGGCGGAAGCGGCCCTGCTTGCCCTTGAGCGTATCGGAAAGGCTCTTGAGCGGGCGGTTGTTGGCCCCGCGCAACACGCGGCCGCGGCGGCCGTTGTCGAACAGAGCGTCCACGGCTTCCTGCAGCATGCGCTTTTCGTTGCGGACGATCACGTCCGGCGCGTGCAGTTCAATCAGCTTCTTCAAGCGATTGTTGCGGTTGATGACGCGGCGGTAGAGGTCGTTCAAATCGGAGGTGGCGAAGCGGCCGCCGTCGAGCGGTACCAGCGGACGCAGGTCCGGCGGAATAACCGGCAGCACGTCCAGAATCATCCACTCGGGCTTGTTGCCGCTCTTGCGGAAGCTTTCGGCCACACGCAGGCGCTTGGCGTATTTCAGCTTTTTCTGCGCGGAAGTTTCCGTCTTCATCTTTTCGCGGATTTCCACGCTCAAGGTGTCGACGTCGATCTTCTTCAGCAGTTCCTTAATGCCTTCGGCGCCCATCATGGCCGTAAAGCTGCCATAGCCGAATTGCTGGTCGAGCTGCCGCTTGCGTTCGTCAGAGATGACTTCGGCCACGGAGACTTCGTCGGCCGCCGTGCCGGGGTCCACCACCACGTAGGCTTCAAAGTAGAGCACGCGTTCCAGTTCGCGGAGCGTGATATCCACCAGGTAGCCAATGCGCGAGGGCAGGCCCTTGAAGAACCAGACGTGCGAACACGGGCTGGCCAATTCAATATGGCCCAGGCGCTCGCGGCGTACGCGCGAAAGCGTTACTTCCACACCGCACTTGTCGCAAATGACGCCGCGGTGCTTCATGCGCTTGTACTTGCCGCACAAGCATTCCCAATCGGCCACGGGGCCGAAAATGCGGGCGCAGAACAGACCATCGCGCTCTGGCTTAAAGGTGCGGTAATTGATAGTTTCCGGCTTGGTTACTTCGCCGTGGCTCCAGTTGATGATCTTTTCTGGAGAAGCCAGCGAGATGCGGATCGAATCGAAGTCCGCAATCAGGTTGGCGCGATCGTAGGGGGATGAACGATACATGTGTGATTTCTCCTTTTTCTTTCTTCAACTAGTCGGCCGCCAAGGCCGTATCCACGGGGGCGTCGTCTTCGGTGAGCTTCTTCATTTTCATCAGCTCCACGTCGAGACACAGGCTTTGCAATTCGCGAATGAGCACGTTAAAGCTTTCCGGTACGCCGGGTTCGGCGGCGGCTTCGCCCTTGACGATGGCTTCGTAAATCTTGGCGCGTCCGTAGACGTCGTCCGATTTCGCGGTTAGGAGTTCCTGCAGAATGTAAGCCGCGCCGTAGGCTTCCAGCGCCCAAACTTCCATTTCGCCAAAACGCTGGCCGCCGAATTGGGCTTTGCCGCCCAGGGGCTGCTGCGTAATGAGCGAGTAGGGTCCAATGGAGCGCGCGTGGATTTTGTCGTCCACCAAGTGGCTCAGCTTCAGCATGTAGATGTAGCCCACGGTGACGGGCTGTTCGAAGGTAAGCCCGGTCATGCCGTCGGTCAAGCGGATCTTGCCGGAGCTGGGCAAGCCGGCCTTGGCCAGTTGGTCCTTGATGTCGCGCTCGGTGGCGCCGTCGAAGACGGGGGTCGCGAACTTCACGCCCAAGGCGCGCGCGGCCCAACCCAAGTGGGTTTCGAGAATCTGACCCACGTTCATACGGCTGGGCACGCCCAGCGGGTTCAGCACGATTTCCACCGGAGTGCCATCGGGCAGATACGGCATGTCCTCTTCAGGAACAATGCGCGCAATCACACCCTTGTTGCCGTGGCGGCCGGCCATCTTATCGCCCACGCTCAGCTTGCGCTTCATGGCGATATAGCACTTCACCATCTTGATTACGCCCGGGGGCAATTCGTCGCCCTTCTTGAGCTTGGCCTTCTTCTCGTCGGTGATCTTTTCGAGCACCGCGATTTGGCGCGAAGTCATGTCCTCGATTTCGTCCAGCTTCTCGTTGAGCAGCGGGTCCTTCTTGTCGAGCTTCATGCGCTTCAGGTCGCGCGAACGCACCGTTTCCAGCACTTCGCGGGTCACTTCCTGGCCCTTGCCCAGGATCTTGCGGTTGGTCTTTTCGTCGTGCAGGTCGGCTTGCACTATGCGGCCGCCCAGCAGTTGTTCGAGGCGCTTGGCGCGCTCGTCGTTCAGGATGCGCTTTTCGTCGGCGAGGTTGCGCTCGAGGCGCAGCACTTCTTCTTCCTGGATCTGGCGGGAACGCTCGTCGAGGTCTGCGCCCTTGCGAGAGAAGACCTTCGCATCCACCACCACGCCTTCAATACCCGGCGGGCAGTAGAGCGAGGCGTCCTTCACGTCGCCAGCTTTTTCGCCGAAGATGGCGCGCAGCAACTTCTCTTCGGGCGTCAACTGCGTTTCGCCCTTGGGCGTTACCTTGCCCACCAGAATGTCGCCGGGCTTCACGCTGGCGCCGATGCGGATAATGCCCGAATCGTCGAGGTTGCGCAGGAAGCTTTCGCTGATGTTCGGAATGTCGCGGGTAATTTCCTCGGGACCTAGCTTTGTGTCGCGGGCTTCGATTTCGAACTCTTCAATGTGGATGGAGGTGTAGTAATCCTCTTTTACGAGCTTTTCGCTTACCACAATGGCGTCTTCGAAGTTGTAGCCGCGCCAGGGCATGAAGGCCACCAGCACGTTGCGGCCCAGGGCGAGTTCGCCCTTGTCGGTGCAAGGCCCGTCGGCCAGCACGTCGCCCTTCTTCACCCGCAAGCCTTTGGCCACGATGGGCTTCTGGTTGATGCAAGTGTTTTGGTTGGAGCGCTTGAATTTGGTCAACGGGTAAATGTCGGCGCCGACTTCGCGCGACATCTGCCCTTCGGCCACGCCGCCGCCGTCCACGCGGACAATGATGCGTTCGGAGTCAACGGAATCAACCACGCCCGAGCGGCGGCAAATAACCACCGCGCCGGAGTCGCGCGCGGTAACGCGTTCCATGCCGGTGCCCACAACGGGCGAATCGGCCCGCAGAAGCGGCACCGCTTGGCGCTGCATGTTCGAACCCATGAGCGCGCGGTTGGCGTCGTCGTTTTCGAGGAAGGGAATCAGGCTGGCCGCCACACTGACCAACTGCTTCGGCGAAACGTCCATATATTGGATTTCGCTGACCTGTTTCAACACAAAGTTGCCGGCCTGGCGAGCGTTGACGAGTTCGGCGGTGATCTTGCCGTCCTCGCTCAGCGGCACGTTGGCCTGCGCAATGATGTAGTTGTCTTCTTTCCAGGCGCTCAGGTAGTCGCAATGGCTTTCGTATTCCGCCTGTTGCTTGGAGGCCGGCAAGGCGGCATTGGCTTTTTCCATCACCCCGCGCAGAAGCACTTCGCCTACTTTGAACGGCGTGTCGCCCGGGTTGATGACGCGCACCTCGTCCACCACCGCGCCTTCTTCGACACGCCGGTAGGGCGATTCGATAAAGCCGTAGTCGTTGATGCGGGCAAAGCAACTGAGCGAGCTGATCAAGCCGATATTCGGGCCTTCCGGCGTTTCAATCGGGCAGATACGGCCATAGTGCGTGGTGTGTACGTCGCGGACTTCAAAGCCCGCGCGTTCGCGGCTCAAACCACCGGGTCCTAGGGCCGACAAACGCCGCTTGTGCGTAATTTCGCTCAAGGGGTTGGTTTGGTCCATGAACTGCGAAAGCTGCGAGGAGCCGAAGAATTCGCGAATCGCGGCCATGACAGGCTTGGCGTTCACCAGGTCGTGCGGCATGGCCGTTGACATTTCCTGATAGACGCTCATCTTTTCCTTGATGGCGCGTTCCATGCGGACCAGACCAATGCGGAATTGGTTTTCCAAGAGTTCACCCACGGCGCGCACGCGGCGGTTGCCCAAGTGGTCAATGTCGTCGACGGCGCCCACGTTCTTGCGCAACTTCAGCAGGTACTTGATAGTGGAGATGAAATCGTCCCGGTCCAGCGTGCGGCGGTCCAGCGGATTGGTGAAGAAGGGCTTGCCTTCCTTCTTGAGATGATCCTGTTCTGCTACCCACTCTTGGGGCGTGTACTGCTCGTTGTCGTGGATCTTGATGTTGAACTTCATGCGGCCCACGCGCGAGAAATCGTACTTGCGGGGGTCGAAGAACATGCCCTGGAAGAGTTGTGTGGCGGTGTCGAGCGTCGGCGGGTCTCCGGGACGCAGCTTGCGGTAGATTTCGAGCAAGCTATCGCCTTGGCTCTTCTTTTCGTCCTTGCGAATGGTTTCGCTGATGACAATGCCCACTTCGTCGCGCTCGGGGAAGAAGACTTCAAAGTCTTCCTTACCGGCTTCGAGGAACTTGGCAAAGTGCGTTTCCAGCAGCTTCTGGTTGGCTTCAGCGAGAATTTCGCCGGTTTCCATGTCGATGACGTCCGCCGCCAGGTAAGCGCCTTCGAGGTCCGCGGGCGCCACTTCAACGTCCGTAATCTTGCTGTCCTTCAGGGCGCGGAAGACCGAGGAAGTGATCTTCTTGCCTTGCGGCACCACCACGTCGCCGTTCTTGGCCGTGACGGCGTAGGTGAGCTTCTGGCCCTTCAGCGCGTCGCCCACGCTTAGCAGGACCTTGCCCTTCTTCAGGGTCACCTTCGAGAGGGTGTCCGTGTAGAAGGCCTTGATGATCTCTTCGTCCGTCTTCAGGCCCAAGGCGCGGAGGAACACAGTGCCATAGAACTTCCGCTTACGGTCGATGCGGACAAAGAGGAAATTCTTGTTGTCGTACTCGAACTCCACCCAGGAGCCGCGATACGGAATGATCTTGCCCAGGTAATAGCCTTGTGCGGCGACGCGTTCAAAGAACACGCCCGGCGAACGGTGCAGCTGGCTGACAATCACGCGCTCGGTGCCGTTGATGACAAAGGTGCCGTTGGGCGTCATCAGCGGGATTTCGCCGAAGAACACTTCCTGCTCTTTGATGTCGCGCACGGTGCGGGCCTTGGGGTCCGGATTGTCGGGGTCTTTGTCGTAAACCGTGAGGCGAATCGTCACCTTCAAGGGAGCCGAAAAGGTCATGCCGCGCTCTTCGCACTCGGGGATGTCGTACTTCAACTGCAGGCCCACGGGGTCGCCGCAACGGTTGCAGAAGGTCACGATGTTCTTGTTAAAAGTGCCGCAAGCCTTGCAAAGGATGTCGCCGGCGTGGAAGGGGTCCGTCTGGATGGTGGATCCGCACTGGCGGCAAACGCTGCGCAAGTGGTTCAGCCCTTTGAGGGCTGAGCACTTGCATTCCCAATTGCCAATGGCGTAGTCGACAAAGTCGAGTTGCGACAAGCCACGGAAGTCCGTAATCGGGAAGACGCTCTTAAAAACGCTCTGCAGACCGATCTCGTCGCGCTCATCGGGCAACAAGTCCATTTGCAGAAAGCGCTCGTAGCTCATTTTCTGCACTTCGATCAGGTTCGGAATGGGGATCGAACTCTTGATGCGGGAAAAGTCCACGCGTTGGATCGGTTGGGAAGTCAGGGAAGCCGGCGAAAGGGACGCCGGATTTGAGGAAGTGTTTTGCATTTCGGCTCGAAACTCCAGGATCCGCCGCAAGGGGCGAACAGGCTTTCTAATTGGAACGAAACGGAAGCATAGCCGTTAGGCTGGGTTACAGCCGCAAGGCTACTCAGAAACAAACACGGGCCGACCCCAGGGGCTAAAACCCTGGCTCTTCGGAATACGCCGTGTCAAAACGGTAGAGTCAAAACGAAAGAGAGGTATACAAAATGTGGGATATCTGGCCGGATTGGCTAGCCATCCATCAGCATAACAATTTGTAATAGCGTTGTCAAAAAGCCACGGCTACGGGATAAGGGTCTGGATTCGCTCTTTCTTCGCATTTCTTGAGGCGCCGGCCCGAGTACTCCCCAGTCCCGGCCTAGTACCAAACCCCGGCGCAACCTCTTGCCTCCCTAAGAGAAAAGCCCTACCATCCAAAGGTAAGCAAATGAAAAACGTATTCCTATCGTTACTCCTGTTGGTGGGCGCAAGCGTCAGCCAAGCGGCGCTTTATATCGAAAGCGGTACCTCCATTGAAGGCATCGCCTCTTTCACGGGTTCCTTAACCTACACGGCTACCAACGCCACTACCGCAACTCTGGTGGTAAACCTGACCAATACGAGCCCGCTCGATAACGGCGGCTACCTCACCTCGTTCGCCTTCAACAACCCCAGCAATTACATTACTGGCGTAACCATGTCCACCACGACCGGCTTGGACAATTTGCTGGGCAAGGCCAGCAAAAAGCAGTTGGATAAGGGTAAGAAGAGCTGGCAAAATTTGGTTGACGCTCAACCCTTTGGCTCCTTTGACATCGGAGCTTCCGTCGGTTCTTGCTGGCATTCCTGCGGAGGCCCGACAGACGGGATCTATGCAGGCAACAGCGGGACCTGGACCTTCAATTTAACGGGCACAAATCTCAACACACTTACCGAGCAAAGCTTTGTAAACACCACCAGTTATTCCAAGGGATATGGCAACCAGTTCATGGTGGTCCGCTTCCGCGGCTTCCTGGATGGTGGCAGCGACAAAGTTCCTACGGTGGTTACTGTTGTTCCTGAGCCGTCCGAATATGCTCTTGTGCTCAGTGCTGGCGTAGGCGCTCTGCTCTTCGCCCGCCGCCGTAAGCTCGCCCAACAAAAAGCTAGCTAACCTTCTCAATCTCCCGTCTGTTCATACTCCTCCTGTTGTTCCAGCAAAGCCATCGTTTACGATGGCTTTAGCTGTTTTTGGGCACGCAACATGTATCGAATCTGCCTTTTCCTTCCGTTCCTCCTGATTTGCTCCTGCGGACCCAACGCCCGCCAACTTACCGACCGCGGCAATGCGTACCTGGCGCAAAAGAAGTATGCCGAAGCAGAGTTGGAGTTTCGCAAGGCCCTCCAGGCGGACAAGCCTCCCGCGGCGGCCCACTTCGGTTTGGGTGAAGCGTTGTGGAACGCCAAGAAATACCAGGAAGCCGTTGAGGCTTGGCGCGCGGCGGTGGAATTGGACCCCGATTCGCTGGCTTACCGCGCCAAGTTGGCCGATGTACTTCTAACCGTGCAACTCTCGGCCGGGCTTGAGGACACGGCGCTGGTGGCCGAGGCTGGGCGCCTAGTGGGCTTCATGCAGCAGCGCAACCCGAAATCGTTCGATACGCTGCGGCTGACGGGCGCCCTCGAAGCGGCCCGGGAAAATTGGAGCAAAGCGGCGGAAGCCTTTGCCGCCACCATTGCCATTAGCCCCCCGGGCAATCAAGAGGCCCGCCTCGGCTATGCAAAATCCCTCTTCCAGTTGGGCGAAAGGGTGAAGGCGCGCGCGCTCATCGAAGAACAATTGAAGCGGCAGCCCGATTGGGCCTCCGGGCATGATTTATTGGTCGCCTTCTCCACGATGGAAGGCAATGCGGCAGGGGCTCGCACGGCCCTTGAACAAAAGGCCAAGGCCATCCCGGGCGGCGATGTGCAACTGGAACTGGCTCGTTTTCACTTTCTGCAGCACAATCCCGTTGCCGCGCGCGAAGCCCTTTCCCGTCTTCCCTCCGATAGTCCGGCCGCGCTACTGCTGCGGGCCGGAGACCTCCTGTTGACGCACAACGACTGGAACGGGGCGCGGGAGTATTACGCGCGCGTTGCCGGCGGTACCAGCCCAGAAGCTCTGCGCGGCGAATTGCGGATTGTGAATGGGCTGGAAAGCCAAGGCGACACCGCTGCTGCCCTGCGCCAAGCCACCGCGTTGCTGGAACGCTACCCGCAGGAGCCTCTCGTGCGCAGTGCCCGCGCGGCCCTGTTGGCGCAAAGCCCGAATGGTGGCCTACGCCGCCAAGCTCTGGAGGAATTTGCCCAGCTTGCCCAGGCCTACCCCAAGGATGCGCGCGTGCAATTTAACTACGCCATGGCCCTAAGGCGGACGGGAGACGAAGCTAAGGCCCGCGAATTCCTCCGCGCCTCGCAAGTGGCAGACCCTGAATATGCCCCTGCCTTTGTTCTGCAAGGCCAGATGGCGCTTGAAGACGGGCGCGCCAACGAGAGCCTGCGGCTGGCCGATATGGCCTTGCAATTTGAGCCCGAAAACGAAAAGGCCCACTTTCTGCGCCTGAACTCGCTCGCCACCCTGGGCCGCTTTGACGAAGCCCACGCCGGCTTGCGCGGTTATTTGGCCGACCGGCCCGACCATTTCGAGGCATCGATCCTCGAGGGCATGATCGCGCTGGCCGAAAAGCGTTTTCCGGCCGCGGAGCAATCCTTCCGCCGCGTGGAAAAGCCGGCGGGTACGGATTTGCGCCCCTTAACCGGCCTGGTGGGTGCGCTTGCCGGCCAACAGCGCTTGCCGGAGGCGCTCGATAAGGTCCGCGCCGCCGCGGCGGCCCAGCCCGAATCGGCCGCCCTCCGCTTTCTGGAAGCGCGCGTGTTGCTGGATGCGGGGCAGGCGCCGGCCTCTTTGGCCATCATGGAAGACCTGGTGGCAAAAACGCCCAACAGTGCTCCTTTCCAAACGCACTTGGCGCGTACGTTTGCTGCCCAGCGCGATTGGCCTCGTGCTGCTGCAGCCCAACAGAAGGCTGCTGAATTACTGCCCAAAGACAGCGCCGCGCAGTGCAGCTTGGGGGACTATCTGGCTCTCTCTGGGCAAAATGCGGAGGCCGAAAAGCAATACCGCCGCGCGCTGGCGCTTGATTCCAATAGCTTTGCCGCGAACAATAATCTCGCCTCGTTGCTGGCCGACGAAGGCCGGGCGCTGGACGAAGCCGAGCGCTATGCGCGCAAGGCCCTCAGCATTCGCGACAATGCGCCCGACGCGCAGGATACGCTGGCTTGGATACTTTGGAAGCGCGACCGCGACAGCAATTCCCGCAAGGTGTTTGAAACGCTGGCGCGCCGTTACCCTGGCAACCCGGTTTACCGCGCCCACCTGGAGGCGGCCAATTCCGGGGTTTTGACAAAGCCTTAACGAAAGCGCTATATTAATGAAGTTCGGATTCCTTCGTTTGGGAGGCCGCGCGTGGGGGCAGTTAGAACACGCAAAGCCGTTTGGACCATTCAAAGTTTCCCTCCGGCCCTTCGCGGGGCCAATGGTGGCGGGGCCCAGCATTTGGGGCGGCCACTCCCAGTTGTACCGTTGGTCCTCAAAACTATTGTTGGTAGTCAGTATTGTTGGTAGTCTTTCGAAACCATTCAGAACATGGCACAAAAACCAGGGAAAAAGTACTTGGCAGCGGCCAAGCAGGTGGAAGCTCGTTCTTACCCCTTGCATGATGCCGTGGAACTAGCCAAGAAAATCAAATTTACGAAGTTCAACGAGACCGTGGAAATTCACATGCGTCTCGGGGTAGACCCCAAGCACGCGGACCAAATGGTGCGCGGCACGGTGGTATTGCCCAACGGACTAGGGAAATCCAAGCGTGTACTCGTCATCGCCTCGGGCGAAAAGGTGCGTGAAGCCGAAGCGGCTGGCGCGGACTTTTTCGGTGGGGAAGAGATGGTCGAGAAAATCTTGAAAGAAAATTGGCTCGACTATGAAGCCGTCATCGCTACGCCCGACATGATGCGTTCGATGGCCAAGCTGGGTAAGGTGCTGGGTCCTCGCGGCCTGATGCCCAACCCGAAGACGGGCACCGTGACCACGGACATCAAGACCGCGGTCGAAGAAGTGAAGGCCGGTAAGGTGGAGTTCCGCGTCGACAAAACGGGCGTCATCCACGCCCCGGTCGGCAAAATCGAGTTTGACAAGACCAAGTTGGTGGAAAACGCCGAGAGCTTGATCAACGCCATTCTGCGCGCCAAACCGGCCGCGGCGAAGGGCAAGTACGTCAAGAGCGCCACGCTTTGTTCCACCATGGGCCCGGGCATTTCGATCGACGTATCGGAACTCGCGGCCAAGGTCGCCTAACGGGAGCAGACGATGAAGAACAAAGCCGACAAACAGAAAGAGTTTGACGCGATCCGCAAGGCGCTCGAAGAAAGCCAGAATGTTTTCGTGGCGGGCTTCGAGAAGCTGACCGTGGCGCAGGACTATGCCTTGCGCAAAACGGTCCGCGACGCTGGTGGCCGCTACAAGGTTCTGAAGAATACGTTGGCCGAAAAGGCCAGCGCGGATTTAGGCAGTGCGAAGGCTTTTGAAGGGCTGAAGGGCATGAGCGCCATGGCGTACACGTCCGGCGATCCCGTAGCCCTGGCCAAAGCCCTGGTGGCCTATGCCAAAACCAACCCGACCTTTACCTTTAAGGCTGGAGTGGTGGAGGGCCGCGTGGTGGAAGTGAAGTCGATCAACGACCTCGCCACCATGCCCGCCAAGGAAGAAATCTACGCCAAGCTGCTTTACCTCATCAATGCTCCGGCGCAAGGTTTGGTGACGGCGATGAACGGCGTGGGCCGCAACCTCGCTGTGGTCATCGACCAAGGCGTCAAGGAAAACAAGTTTCAAGCTTAATTAGACAGAAAAACGGAGAAATACGAAAATGGCTGATATCAACGCAATCGCGGAACAAATTCAAGGCTTGACCCTTTTGGAAGCCTCCCAGTTGGTGAAGTTGCTCGAGGAAAAGCTCGGCGTTAGCGCGGCAGCGGCCGCCGTCGCCGTGGCGGCTCCTGGTGCCGGTGCGGCTGCCGCTCCGGTGGCCGAAGCACAAACGGAATTCACCGTTGTGCTCACGGCGGCGGGCGCCAATAAGATCAACGTCATCAAAGTGGTGCGCGAAATCACCAGCCTCGGCCTCAAGGAAGCCAAGGATCTGGTCGACGGCGCTCCCAAGACCATCAAGGAAGGTATCTCGAAGGACGAAGCCGAAGCCCTGAAGAAGAAGTTCACCGAAGCCGGCGCCACGGTCGAAGTGAAGTAACTTTCCCTAAGTTCACCCGAAAGACTCCTTCCAACAAAGAAGCCTGCAAGCAACAGAAGCCCCCATGCAATTGGGGGCTTTTTGCTATTCTGGGTCTGCGCATGGGCAGCGTACGCAAAAGTTTATTCCTTTACTTCAGCGTTGGCTTGCTGGGCCTCTTTGGCCACGCCTTTGCGTCCCGCTTCCTGCGGGTTGAGGATTGCACGGCTCCTCAATTCTTCCTTGCACTTTTGGCGGGAGTCTTTTGGGCGGGCATTTTCGCGTGGCTCTACCGGGTGTTCATTAGTCCGTATTTGCACCTGGTTTGGATGGGATTGATTCTACTTCTCTATTTCTCGCTTGCCTTATCGGACCGCGGGGGGCCTGGGCGCTTGCTAAGAAAAATCCATCTCGCTTGCGCCGTTAATCACGATTGGGAAATCAGCTACTCCTTGATCTACCCGTCCTTATTCAACCTGGCCTTCGCCCTAACTCTGCTGCTGCTCCAAGCTTTTGAAGTGGTCCCCAGCGCGCCACCCCAAAGAGAACCGGAGATCGTCAGTATCGATCTGTAAGACCCGCCGGAGTAGAAGAAAGCAAAGCCGTCACCCTTTCATCCCCAAGAGTACTCGCGTTACTTTCGTTCGGCGGCCAAGTTCATAACAGAAATAACTTCCCACAAAGGTGATCGCAGCTACTAGAAGTAATTTGAGATATAAGTTCCAGGGCAATTGCGCCAGGCCGTAAACTGCCGCCACGGTAATGCTTTGGTGCACGATGTAGAAGGGGTAGACGGCCTCGTTCGCTCGGGTTAACAGCGCGCTGCCTTGTTTCACTAGCGCCCGCGCGTAACCCACGAGAATGAAGATCCAGAGGAAGCCCATGTAGGCATTGGTGATCGCGTAGGCGAGGCCACTGCGCAGATCTGGCTGGCTGCGGAGAAAGTAGAAGACAAAGGTTAAAAGTACCCCAAGCACCAGGAACTCTCGCCGCCGGCGTTCGATCAGGTCCAGCAGTCGCTGGTTGGATGCGATGACAAAGCCCCACAGGAAGGTGATGCCGGAAATGAGCAAGTTCTCCCAATCGCCCCACAACGCGTGGGTATGCGGATAGCGCCCGCCTAGCCAGAAACCGACAGTGATGGACGGGAGGTTGAGGAGGTAAAAGGCCGGCGGCGCTTTTTCAAGCAAGCTGGGCAAGGCGTCTACCAATCGACGCCCGCCCGAGGAGCGCAAAAGGGCGAATAGCGGAATGCCGGCAAGCGAATAGAACAAGATATAAACAACGAACCATAAGTGGTGCCAACTGGTACTTCCTTTGGGGTAAGGTTGGAAGTCGAACACGCTCGGATAAAAGTCCAGGTAAGAAGCGAACGGTACGCCTTGGGCGAGCCGTTCAAAGTAAATCTGTGGTGGCACCACCACAAAGATTCCGAAGACTACCGGGATCAACAATCGCCGCAAGCGTTCGCGCGCAAAGGCGGCCCAAGTGCGTCTCCGCAGGGAAAACCAAACGCCACAGCCCGAAATGAAGAAGAGGAGCGGCAATCGCCAACGGTTCAGGAAGACCATGGCGTATTCAAGCTCCTGGCTGAGTTCCGCATTTTTCACGTGCCAACCCCAGGTAACGAAACCCATGCCGCTGTGGTAGAAAATCAGCAAAGCAAAGGCGAAAACGCGCAGGAAGTCCAGGCCGTACTCCCGCCGGTTAGCCTCGTTCTCAATTTGCGCGCCAGCCATACGGCAAATTCTACGCCCGCGCGCCGCTGAATGTTCCCGTAACCTCATTCTTACTTTGCCCGGCTATCCTGAGGGGATGTCTTTCCCTGTCCTCGCGCCCGCGGAAGCGGCAGAACTCATTGCCCACGGGGCTCGCATTGGCTTTTCCGGCTTTACGCCTGCCGGTTCGGCGAAGGCCATTCCCCGCGCTTTGGCCGTGCGCGCCGAATCCGAGCACGCCGCCGGCCGGCCCTTTCGCGTGGGTGTGCTGACCGGCGCCTCCACGGGGCCTTCGCTCGACGGAGCGCTTGCCGCCGCGCTGGCCATTCAATTCCGCACACCCTACCAATCGGACCCGCTCCTGCGGAAACAAATCAATAGCGGCGAAGTGGAGTTTGTGGACTTGCACCTCTCCACGCTGCCCCAAGCGCTTCGTTATGGCCACCTGGGCAAGCTGGATTGGGCCGTGGTGGAAGTAGCGGAAGTGAGCGCCAATGGTGAGGCCGTGCTGACCACGTCCGTGGGCGCCTCCAATACTTACCTGCGCTCTGCGGAGCGCGTGTTGCTCGAAGTCAATCGGCGCGCCCCGGCTGCTTTGCGCGGCTTTCATGATCTGTTCGAACCAGAAGACCCGCCCACGCGCCGCGAACTGCCCATCTTCAACGTGGAGGACCGCGCGGGTTTGCCGGTGGCGCAGATTCCGCCGGAAAAAATTGCAGGAGTAGTTTACACGGACGAAGTGGACGAGTGTGGCAGCTTTGGCCCTGCCACGGAAGTAACCGCCCGCATTGGGGCGCACATTGCGGACTTCCTTGCCGCGGAGCGCCTGGCTGGCCGCATCCCCAATGGCTTTCTGCCCTTGCAGAGCGGCGTGGGGGAAGTGGCCAATTCGGTCTTAGCGGCGCTGGGGGCGCACCCGTATATTCCTGTATTCGCCATGTACACCGAAGTGTTGCAGGACAGCGTGTTGGAACTGCTGCTTTCCGGCCGCATCCGCTTTGCTTCCACCAGCGCGCTTACGCTTTCGCCCGCCTCGCAAGAGCGCTTCTTCGCCGAACTCGAATACTTCCGCCCGCGCGTGGTGCTGCGCCCGCAGGAGATTTCAAACCACCCGGAAATTGTGCGGCGCCTGGGCTTGATCAGCCTGAACACGGCGATTGAGTTTGACCTTTGCGGGAATGTCAACTCGACGCACGTCTTGGGCCGCAATCTGATGAATGGCCTGGGTGGCTCGGGGGACTTCACGCGCAATGCTTACCTCAGCATTTTTAGTTGCGCCTCCACCACCAAAGGCGGCGCCATTTCCACAGTTGTTCCCCTGGTTAGCCATTGCGACCACAACGAACATTCCGTACAGGTGGTGGTTACCGAGCAAGGCGTGGCAGATCTGCGCGGACTAGACCCCTGGCAGCGCGCCCGCCGCATTATCGAGCGCTGTGCGCATCCCAACTATCGCGAGGGGCTGCTGGCCTATTTGGCGCAGTGCCCGCCCGGCCACCAGCCGCTGGACCACCGCTCCGCGCTGAGCTGGCACGAGCGCTTTGCGGCTACGGGCACGATGCTGGCCAAGCAGGATGCTGTTCTAACCTAGCTTTATGTCCCTATCCGCCGTGATTACGGCTGCCGCCCCGAAGCAGCGGCACTTGTTGCACCAGACCCTGGCGCGCGCTGAGGGCCGCCTGGATACTCTGGCCCGCTTCGCCCTGGAATTGCTGATGCCCGAAGGCCGCGAACCGTTGGTCGACCGGCTGGCGTTTATTATTCCCGCGGGCGACAGCAAGCGTTTCGCTGAGCTAACCGGAGCCGCGGGCCGCCGGGTGGAATTGATTGAGCAACCCGAGCCGCGCGGCTACGTGGATGCCATTTACCAAGCCCGCTCCTTTGTGGGCAACGACCCGTTTTTGCACCTGGTGGGGGACCATTTCTACCTGGCGCACGAGGGCGAAGCCTGGCAACTGGCAGACCAATTGATCGCTACGCATCGCGAGGAAAACACTTCCGTTGTGGCGGTGCAACCCACGCGCGAGGCGCTGCTTCCCGCCTTTGGCGCCGTTGGCGGCACACCCATTTCCACCGCCGCGGGACGGGCTTTGTATCAGGTGGATACCGTCATTGAGAAGCCAACGCCCACCGAAGCCGAACAACGCCTAGTGGTTTCGGGCCTGCGCGCCGGACACTACCTTTGCTTCTTTGGCATGCACCTGTTCACGCCCTCGCTTTTCCAATTGCTCGATGAAGCTTACGCGCGCCAGGCGGTGCCGCGCAGCCTCTCGGAGGCCTTGCACCAATTGGCCCAGCGGGAGCGCGTTCTGGCCACCATTCTCCCCGGCAGCCGTTTTGACCTAGGCGCGCGCTATGGCATTTTGCAGGCGCAACTGGCCCTGGCTTTGAGCGGGCCGGACCGCGAGGAAGTGCTGACCATGCTGGTGGAGCTGTTGGCCCGATGAACCTCATCGACATCCTCACCAGCTCTGACCCGGCTTTGCGCAACTATCCCTTTGAAGCCTGGGCGGCGGGCAAAGACCTGGCCGCATTGCGCGAAGCGGCGCGTACTCTCGAGCAATTCCGCACCACCACGCCCAGCCTTTACGAACGCGTGCGGGCCTTGCTCTTCTTGAGTAACCTGCACCAGTTGTATTTGGTGCCCTTGGCGGAGGGCGCAGCCTTGTTGCCCTACGAGGCGGTGGAACTGATCCGCAGCCGCCATTTTGAGCAAGCGATCCGTGTGTTGCGCGAAGCACAAGAAGCCCCCAGCCCGGCCTTGGCCAGCGGTCTTGCCGCCGCTTACCGGGGGCTTGCCTTCCAAACCCTTGCCGAGCAGGTGCGCCGCAGCGTTCGCCAGTTTCCCGGCAACCAATGGATGTTTCGCGCCGGGCATTTGGCGGACTATCCCTTGCGCCTGGAGCCAACGCTGTTGCGCCCGAGGCCCTTTCCCGTTCTGCACGAAGCCACGCCCGTGCGCATGGATTTAAGCCACTCCGCTTGGAGCGATATTTTCTTCCTGGCCATGGATTTTCCGGAAGGCGCCCGCGTGGTGAACATTAGTGTGGACCTGGCCCTGCGCGGCTCCGGCCAAGCGCCGCGTCCCCCGATTGAAAGCTTCCTGCGCGTGATTGACGAGCCGGTTTTGCGGCTGGCGAGTGTGGATTTAGAGGCCCGCGCCGACCTGCGCACGCTGGAAGAAGTTTTCGATTACGGCGCCGATTACCTGGGCCTATTGAAGGCCGCGTTGATTGCCTCCGGCGTGGTACCGCCGGGCTTGGAAGGCAGCCGCCAGCCATTGGGCGAATTGCTTTACCGCTTGACGGGCGCGCGAGGTTTGGGCCTGGAACTTGCCAGCCAAGTGAACGACATTCCCAAGGGCAGCCGCTTGGCGGTTTCTACCAATTTACTGGCCAGCCTCATCGCTACTTTAATGCGTGCCACGGGGCAAATTTCCTCGCTCACCGGCCCCTTGAGCGAAAGCGACCGCCGTTTGGTGGCCGCGCGCGCAATTTTGGGCGAGTGGCTCGGCGGCTCTGGTGGCGGCTGGCAAGATTCCGGCGGCATTTGGCCCGCCATCAAATTGATTGAAGGCGAAGCAGCGCGCGAGGGCGACCCGGAGTTTGGCCTTAGCCGCGGCCGCTTGTTGCCGCGCCATACTTTGCTCTCCTCGGAAATCGCCCCGGAAGCGCAAGCGAATTTGGAGGCCTCGCTGGTGCTGGTGCACGGCGGCATGAGCCAAGATGTGGGACCCATTCTTGAGATGTGCACGGAGCGTTACCTGCTGCGTAGCGCCCGTGAATGGCAAGACCGGCAGAAGGCCATGGCCATCTTTGATCAGTTGCTCGCTGCATTGCGCGCGGGCGATATCCGCACGTTGGCCCGCTTAACCAACGAGAACTACGAAGGGCCCATCCGCGGCATCATCCCCTGGGCGGCCAACGCCTACACGGAGGCTTTGGTACAGGCTGCGCGCGCCCGCTATGGCGAGCAGTTTTGGGGCTTCTGGATGTTGGGCGGCATGAGCGGCGGCGGCATGGGCTTTGTGTTTGACCGGGCCCTGCGCGGCGAGGCCGCAGCGGGTATGGCGGAGATTCTTGCCCGAGTGAAAGCGCATTTTTCCTCCGCGGTTCCTTTCGCCATTGATCCGGTGGTGTACGAGTTTGCCATCAATCCGCAGGGCAGTGTCGCCACGCTTCACGAAGGCGCCGCCGCGCTCTTGAGCCGGAAGTATCATTTGATGAGCGTACCCTCGCTGTTGCGGGTGCCGCTGGGCGAGTTGACCGAGGAACGCCGCTTGGAGCTTGGCCGCGTGGCCGCGCATTTCCCGGACCTCACCGCGCCGCTGTTTGAACGCCTTTTCCCGCGCGAGGAAGCGCAAAGCACGCAAGGGCCGGGCTTGGACGAGGTGCTGGCCGGTCTGGGTTTTGACCCCGTGGCCCACGAACGCCTGCGCGCGGACTATCGCGCCAATCGCATTGGCCTGGCGAAAAACCTCTTGCCCACCACCGCGCGCATTGAAGATGCGGATCCGGCAGAACTGCTTTTGCCCCGCCCGGAAGATGCCGCCCTGGGCGAGGCCGCCCTGCGCGAAGGCCGCTTGGCGATTATCACTCTGGCAGGCGGCGTGGGCAGCCGTTGGACCAAGGGCGCGGGTACGGTGAAGGCGCTCATCCCCTTCCACCGCTTTTCTCGGGGCTATCTGAATTTCCTCGAAGTTCATTTGGCCAAAACACAAAGGGCGCAAAATGTTTCGGGCGCGAAACTGCCGCACGTCGTCACCACCAGTTATTTGACCGGTACGCCCATTGCCCGCTATCTCGAAACGCACGCGGTGCAATGGAGCGAGTTGGACGTGCGCGTTTCCGAAGGGCGCTCCATTGGCCTTCGCCTGGTGCCCACGCGGGCAGACCTGCGCTACCTGTGGGAAGTGCTTCCCCAGCAAAAACTCGACGAGCAAAAGGAGAAGGTGCGTGCCTCGGGCCGTGCCAGCCTGCTGCGTTGGGTGGAACAAGCGGGCGAGGCCAGCGACTACCGTGCCAATCTGGTTACCCAATGCATTCATCCCGTCGGCCATTGGTACGAGGTGCCGAACCTGCTTTTGAACGGCACGCTGGCAGACCTGCTCGAAGCCTATCCGCGGCTGGACACGCTGCTCTTGCACAACGTAGATACCCTGGGCGCCACGGCGGACCCGCTTTATTACGGCGCTCACCTGCGCAGCGGCGCGGCTTTCACGGTGGAAGTGGTGGAGAAGCAGTTTGGCGACCACGGCGGCAGTTTGGCCAAAATCAACGGTCGCCTCCGCCTGGTGGAGAGCCTGTCGCTTCCCAGCGAAGAAACCGAGTTCCAACTGCGCTATTACAACGCCAGTACTTATTGGCTTTCCATTGAGCGGCTGCTGGCTGTCTTTGGGCTCAGCCGCGGCCAATTGCGCGATGGCGCAGCCGTGCAGGAAGCCGTTCGGCGCACAGCGCAGCGGGTGCCCAGCTACATCACCATCAAGGACGTGAAGCGCCGCTGGGGACGCGGGCAAGAAGACATTTTCCCCGTGGCGCAATTCGAAAGGCTTTGGGGCGACATGACGGCGCTCGAAGAATTGGCCTGCGCTTATGTGGCCGTTCCTCGCCGCCGCGGGCAGCAATTGAAGGAAGTGGCGCAGTTAGATACTTGGCTGCGCGATGGCAGCGCCGCGGATGTGGAAGCGGCTATTGCTTCCTTGTAAACCTATTGCTCTTTCTTCGTCGTAAACTCGGTCACCCACTCCACGAGGGTCTTGTACCAGAGCAAGCTGTTCTGCGGCTTCAAGATCCAATGGCCTTCGTCGGGGAAAACCAGCAATTTGCTGGGCACTTTGTTCATTTGCAGCGCGGTGAAGAGCTGCATGCCTTGGCCCAGCGGTACGCGGTAGTCTAGCTCGCCGTGGATCACCAGCGTCGGCGTCTTGAAGTCCCGGGCAAAGTAGCTGGGGCTCCACTTCTCGTAGCTTTCGCGGTTCTCCCAGGGCATGCCCTTGAACTCCCAGTTCACAAAGAAGAGCTCTTCTGTTTCACCCGCCATTGAGCGCAAATCATAAACACCCGCGTGGCTGACAAAGGCCTTGAAGCGGTCCGTATGGCCCAGCATCCAATTCACCATGTAACCGCCGTAGCTGCCCCCGGCGGCGGCAAAGCGCTCCTTGTCGGCCCAAGGTTCCTTTTCGATGCGGTCGACCACGGCCATGAGATCCTCGTACACCTTGCCGCCCCAATCGTCGTTGATGCCATCAATGAAAGCTTGCCCGTAGCCCACACTGCCGCGCGGATTGGGCATTACCACCACAAACCCAGCGCCCGCGAATACCTGCGGATTCCACCGATAGCTCCAGGCGTGGCCCCAAGCGCCTTGCGGCCCTCCGTGAATGAGGAACAGCACGGGGTACTTCTTTTGCGGGTCAAAGCCGGCGGGCTTGAGGATAAAGCTATGCACCTTGGCGCGCTCGGCCCCGTCGGTGTACAGTTCCTCCAATTGCGGGGTGTTGAAGCCGGCCAGCAGCGCGTCGTTCATTTTCGTCAGGCCCACGGGAGGCGTGCGCGAAACTGCTTTATAAATTTCGAGGGGGCGCGTGGCGGAGTGTTCGCTGTAGACAATCGTTCGGCCATCGGGCGTGAGCTGCACATCGTCAATCGAAGACGCGCCCGCAATCACCGTCTGCGCGCCGCCGCCAGTGGCCGGCATCATTTGCAGGGTGGTGCGGCCGCGATCGGAAATGGTGAAGAAAAGACGGCGCGAGTCCGGGCTCCAAGTGAACGATTCAACCCAGCGGTCGATGGTTTCCGTCAGGATGTTGGCGCTGCCCGTGGCTCTTTCCATCACCACCAGCCGCCATTTGTCGCTCTCGTAACCACCGCGCGTTTGCGTCCGGTAGGCCAGCATTTTGCCATCGGGCGAATACTGGGGCGAATCGTCCGCACCGGGGTTCATGGTGGTGATGCGCTTGGCCTCGCCGCCTTCCAGGCTCACCACGAACAGATCCTTGTTGGTGCTCATGGCCTGGTTTTCGTCCGTGTTCATCACAAAACAAAGCTCCGCGCCATCGGGAGAAATGGCGTAACCATCCGGCCCACCCAGCGAAAAAGGCGGCACGTCATGCGGCCCGGGCGTAAGATCTTTTGGCGCTCCGCCTTCCATCGGCACCACGAAGAGATGGTTGCGGCGCTTGCCTTGCCACTCCGTCCAGTGACGGTAGAGCAGGGAAGTGTACGTGCGGGCCTTCACCTTGCTCTTGGCTTCTTCTTCCAGGCGCGTCTTGTTGCAGGCCTCGTCCGGGCAATCCGGATAGACGGCCGATTGAAAGACGATGTTTTTCCCGTCGGGGCTGATGATTTGGCCCCCCGCCTCGGTGGCGAGGGAGGTAATTGCCGTCGCCTCCGTTCCATCCGCCTTCATGCGCCATAGCTGCGCGTCGCCCCCGCGGTTGGAGACGAAAACAATTTGCTGGCTATCCGGAGTCCACTTGGGCCGCTCGTTGAGGGTCCCTTCCGTGGTCAGCTTCCGCGGCGAACCGCCGTCCAAGGGCACGATGTAGATGTGGCGGGAGGAGGTATTGGCGTCAACATCAAACTGCCGCGCCACAAAGGCCACCTGCTTGCCGTCGGGCGAAAGCGCTGGCTCCTGCAAGCGGGTGAACTTCCACAAGGATGCGGCGTCGAGCATCTTTTCCTGACCAAAGGCGGGGACCGTCAGGCAAACTAGGAGGACGAAAGGCAACAGAACTTGCATTGCGATATCTCCTTAGTTTAAGAGACTTCCCCGCATTGGGCGGCAGGCTCCGTTCCCTCTTGCCTCGAAAGCTCTCGGTAGGCTTGGCGATTTCCGTAGCTTTGCTGTGCTTGCTGGTGGGGAATACCCGCTCACACTGGCTTGGCGAAGACTTCGGCCAACACCCCGACGAAGCCGGGCATTTCGTCACCACGATGATGGTCTACGACTACCTAACCAGCGCTTTTGGCCAAGCCCCAATGCCATTTGCGGAAAGCTACTACGCAAGGTATCCCAAGGTTGCACTCGGCCATTGGCCGCCACTCTATTATGCGTTAGAGTCGGCGTGGTTCCTGGTTGTCTCTCCGGGCGTGGCTCAGGCGCATGCCTTCAACTTGCTGTTGGCGGCGATACTGGCGTGGGTCTGCTGGAGTCAATGGCGCCAGGAATTTTCTTCGTTGCTGGCCATTTGCGGAATCGTAGGTCTGCTTTCTTTGCCAGTGCTGCAGGTTGCCACCCAAAGCGTCTTGTCGGACCTTCTCGTGGTGCTGCTCTGCACCCTTGCGCTGCACTCTGCCGCGCGCGGCTCTCTTTGGACCGGCCTCTTGGCCGCGGCGGCAATTCTATCCAAGGGCAATGCCTTTGCCTTGTTGCCTGCTATGTTGCTGGCGGCACTCTTGCTGCGGGACTGGCCAGCCTTGCGGTCCCGCCGCCTTTGGCTGCCGATTGGCATCGCCGTTGCGGTGGGTGCGCCATTCTACCTCTACGCCCGCGCCGCCGGGCTTTCTTACCCCTTGGAGCAAGTTGCGAAAGTTTCCACGCCGGTCTACTGGCGGCGTCTCCAGAGCTCTGTGTATTTGCTATCCGCCGTCCCTTGGCCAATGTGGCCGCTTGCTGCGCTTGGCTTCTACTGGGGCTTGCGCGGGCAAGCGGACAAGCTACGACGCATGGCGGCTTTGCACGGGGCATTCCTCCTGTGCTTGCTCGGCTTCCTGGTCGTCACGGGCTTAAGCTTCGAAGACCGTGCCATGTTGCCCGCGTTTCCCTCCATTGTCTTCCTCTGCATGCTTGCCCTCCGCGGCCTGCCTATGCGCTGGGCTGGTGAAGGTGCGGCCGTGGCTGCAGTGCTCCTGCTGCTATACCAAAGTCCGCCCCTCAGGCCCTTGCGTGGCATTCGGGAAGCGGTTGCCGCGCTTCCTTTGGGCGAGTTCCCGCAAGCCGTCCTCGCCGTTGGCCCACCAAATATGGAAGGCGCGGTGGTGGCCTTCATCCGTTTGCGCGACCCGGAACGCCGCCACGCCGTGCTTCGTTCCGCGCGCCACTTAAGCCAGCAAACCTGGAACGGTGGCCGCTACCAAGAGCGCTTGCCGGATGACGCGGCACTGCAGCAATGGCTGCGTGAAGTGCCAGTCAGCTACGTGGTTCTTGATGCGCATGCCCAGCAGCCCCACGCGCTCCGCTTGCGAGAGTTAGCCAGCGCTTGGGACTTGCTCGAACGCCGCTGGAGCCCGGGTGGAGTAATTTCCGCCTACCGTGTTCCCGAAAACGAAGGACTTCCCTTGCGTTCGCTCGAGGTCCCTTTGGGGCCGGAGCGCGGCAACCGGGTGTTGCGTTTGCCCGGGGAGGATTAGCTAGTTCTTGGCCGCTGGCTTCTTTGCGACGGGCTTCTTTTTCGCCACCGGCCGTTTCACTACCGGCTTCTTCGCTGTGCTCTTGCGCACTGGTGCCCGGGCCCGGCTGCGGCGTACCGGCTTCTTCGCTTTTGCGGCGGGTGGCAACGGCGCCACGGCTTGAGGAATGGCGACAAAACCACCTGCCGCCAAGCGTTCCTCCAGGCCCTCGTTAGCCGCCGTCAAAGCGCTTGCCGTAATCTTGAAGCGCTGCGCAATGCTTAGCGCCGTTTCCCCTGCCTCGGCTGCGTACAAGCGCCACGCGTTGCGCTTGGGGGTGGGCACCAGGTTCAATCGCTCTTCCACCGTTTGCGCCATGCCTTTGGGAACGCGCAAGAAGTAGCCTGCGGGCACCAGCCGGCGCAGAATGGCCGGATTCAATGCCTCCATCTCGGGCAGCGAAATGCCCGCTGCGTCCGCGGCCAATTGCAGGTGAGTGGCCGCATAGATCTCAATGGTGTCGTACTCGATTGGCGCTTCCATCTCGAAGTTTTCCAGCCCGTAGCGCTCTGGGTTCTTCATGATGATGGTCAGCGCCATGATGATCGGCACGTAGTTCGTGGTCTCCAGCGGAACGGCCCGCCGATTCCGTAGCTCCCAAAAATCCGCAAAGGCCGTTCTCTGTACTGCCCGGTCCACGCAGCCCGAACCGCAGTTATAAGCGGCCATCGCCAATTGCCAATCGCCGAGCTCGTCGTAGAGGTCCCGCAGGTGGCGCGCCGCCGCGCGAGTGGCGCGTTCGGGGTCCAGGCGATCGTCAGTAAACGCGGTCTGGCTTAGCCCGTATTTACGACCGGTCTCCCTAATGAATTGCCACATGCCCACGGCCGCCTTATAGCTTACAGCTCGCGGCAGGAACCCGCTCTCGGCTTGCGCCAAATAGATCAACTCCGGCGGCACGCCCTCTTCGGCAAGAATGCGCAAAATCATGGGGCGGTATTTTCCGCTGCGCTTCAACCCGCCCTCCAAGGTGGATCGCCCCCGCCCGTTGGCAAAGTAATTCAAGTAACCCAGCACCGTATCGTTTACCACAAGCGGCAACTGCGATTGCGTCGCAGCCAGTTGTTGCTCCACACTGGTCTTTAAGGTGGGGTCCACGGGAAAGGTCATTTCCCGAATTTCGTCAAGTGGTGATTTGTCGTAGCGCACCTCGTCCAGCAAGCGCGCCGCACCCAGATTGTCCAGATCCAGCAGGTAAATTCGCTCGGCCATGTCCTGCAGGTAGCGGTCTAGGGCTAAGCGCTGGGGGTCTTCCTTCGGAACAGCCAAGAGAGCCAGCATGGCTTGGTCAAATGCTTGGCGCGCCTCACTGGTGCGCCCTTCCCGAATTTCCTTTTGCCCCTGCTGGAAGTGACGCTCGGCTGCCACTACTTGCGGATGATTGCGAAGCGCGGATCGCTGGTCGGCTTGAGCCCATGCGCTGCACAACGTCAGCAGGGCTGCGGCCAGTACTCGTACTGCCATCATTCCTTTTAGTGTAAGTCCTGTGACCGGAAGTTTATAATCCGCATGCATTGCCGATAGAATAGGCGCGAGATGTTTCGCCTGCTCTTCTGTTCTACGGTGGCCGCCCTGCTTCCCGCTTGGGGGGCGGTTGACTTTACGCGCGACGTACGCCCAATTCTTTCCGATGCCTGTTACCACTGCCACGGGCCCGACAAGGCGACGCGCATGGCGGGACTGCGCTTGGATCAACCAGCGGAAGCTTATGCCACCCGCAGAAACGGCACGCCCATCGTGCCCGGCCAGCCGGAGGCCTCGCTCATCATCCAGCGGGTGGAACATCCTAAACCCGCTCTTCGTATGCCCCCCGCAAATGCGCACAAAACGCTGACCCCTGCCCAGGTTTCCACCCTCAAGCAATGGATTGCCGAGGGCGCGCAATACAAAGAGCACTGGGCCTTTCAACCGCCGCAGCGTCCTGCCCTGGCGCCGGCTACCGGGTGGTCCCAACATCCTGTGGACCGATTCGTTGCACAGAAATTAACCACAATCGGCCTTCGTCCCGCATCGCGCGCAGACCGCCGTACGCTGGCCCGCCGCGCTAGTCTTGACCTCACCGGCTTGCCTCCCGAGCCCGCCGAAGTGGAAAGCTTCCTGGCCGATCAGGCTCCCGGCGCCTACGAGCGCTATGTAGACCGTCTGCTCGCCAGCCCCCACTACGGCGAGCACCGTGCCCGTTATTGGTTGGATGCGGCCCGCTATGCCGATACTCACGGGCTGCACATAGATAACTACCGGGAAATGTGGCATTGGCGCGACTACGTCATTCAAGCTTTCAACAAGAATCTTCCGTGGGACCGTTTCACCCGCGAGCAACTCGCCGGAGATCTCTTGCCCAACCGCAGCACGGAACAATGGGTAGCCAGTGGCTTCCACCGCAACAATGTCACCACCAACGAAGGCGGGGTTATCGAAGACGAAGTGGCCGCCATGTACGCCAAAGACCGTGTGGATACGACCGCTACTGTATTTCTTGGCCTAACCCTTGGTTGCGCCACTTGCCACGACCATAAGTTCGATCCGCTGGCCCAAAAAGACTTCTACGCCATGGCGGCGTTTTTTCGTAACACCACCCAGCGCCCACTGGATGGCAATGTTGCCGATACCCCTCCGGTGATCTTTCTGCCAACCGCCGCCGATGTGGATCGGTGGTCCCGCATTGACGCAGAAACCATTTCGGCGCGCGGACGATTGGGAGGGCTGGCCGATGCCATGAAACCCATGCCTTTCCGCGAAGGGAAGCAACTGAAAGCTCGCTGGTCACAAGAGCGCCTGGACATTCCGGACGAGAAGGCAGCTTATTCCGAAGCGAAGTTCTCTTGGATCGACATTGACCGGCCCTTTACTTTGGCCGCGCGAATCTACTACCCCAAGCCGGACGAGAATTGGACTGTACTCTCGCAAGTAAATGGTAAGGAAGAGGAAGCCAAGAATCGACGCGGTTGGACTTTGGACATTCTTTCCAAGCAACCCACGTTCCGCTTCTATACCGACAAAGGAGAAGCACTGGTCGCGCGCACCGGCAATAGTGGCCGCATGCAACCCGGCAATTGGTACCACGTGGCCATTGTCTACGACGGAAGCCGGCGAAAGAAGGATGCCTTTACGCTTTACTTCAACGCTACCCGGATTCCCACTTATGGTCGTACTTTCGCGCGAAATGCGCGGGTGGAAGGTAGTTCCCATTCAACAGAGCCCCTGCGGATTGGTTCGGACGGAGGCAAAGGTAAGTTCAAAGGCGGCGCCATTGAGGACCTTCGCATTTACGACCGTACCTTGTCGGCGGAAGAAGTATCTCTGCTCACCGCGTTGCCGGATGCCCGCGCCGGCCAAGCTTATGCGATAGCGCGCTGGAATGCCTTGGCGCGGAGTCGGGACTTCCGCCGGCAACTGGCCCTGGTTGCCACGTTGGAGGCTGAAAAATCGCGGATGGAGCAGCGCGGCGCGGTCACCCACGTGATGGTAGAAAAGCCGGATTCTCTTGCCAAGGCCAATATATTATTCCGTGGCATGTACGACCAACCGCGCGAAGAAGTTATTGCGGACATACCCGCTGTCCTGGGTTCCTTGGGAGATAAGTATCCTCGTAACCGCCTGGGGCTGGCTGATTGGTTGTTGGAGCCAGGGAATCCGCTCTTTGCCCGTGTCGCCGTCAATCGCTTTTGGCAAGAGATTTTCGGAGTTGGCTTAGTTCGCTCCGCGGATGACTTCGGCAACCAGGGGGAAGCGCCGTCGCACCCGGAACTATTGGATTGGTTGGCCGTTGAATTCCGCGAAAGTGGATGGGATGTCAAAAAATTGCTGCGCCTTCTGGTTACAAGTGAAACCTACCAGCAACAGGCGGTGGCCACCGAGGAAAAGCTAAAGTCCGACCCTGCCAATCAATATTTAAGCCGAGGTCCTCGTTTCCGCATGGATGCCGAGATGGTGCGGGACTATGCTTTGGCTGCGAGTGGTTTGTTAGTGCGCACGATTGGTGGTCCTAGCGTGCGCCCATACCAGCCCGAAAACATTTGGGAAACCGTGGCGATGGAACAATCCGACACCCGCTTTTACCAGCAGGAACATGGGGATGCTCTCTATCGCCGGAGCATGTATACGTTCTGGAAGCGAAGTTCGCCGCCGCCTGCGATGGACATTTTCAATGCCCCGACCAGGGAAGTGTGTACCGTAAAGCGTGAGCGCACAAACACGCCATTGCAAGCTCTGCTGACAATGAATGACGTTCAGTTTGTGGAAGCCGCCCGCGTTCTGGCGGGCAAAGCCATAGAAGCACATAAGAATGATTTCGACCGTCAACTCGACTATTTAACTTCTCGACTGGTCACTCGCCGCTTTACTGACCAGGAGCGCGAAATTGCTCGCTCCAGCTACCGGGACTTTCTACGGCACTATGACAGCAATCTGGAAGATGCCCGCCGCTTAACCGCCGCCGGCGAGGCTCCCCCATCCCCCAAGTTGCCCAAGCCAGAATGGGCCGCGCTTACGCTATTAACCAATCAACTCATGAACCTGGATGAGGTGCTAAACAAATGAGGTTTCTCGACCCCGAACAGGAAGCCGTTTCTAACGAAACGCGACGGCAGTTCTTTGCGCGAGGTTCTCGCGGATTGGGCGCCCTTGCTTTGGCGGAAGTTATGGCGCAAGCCAATACCGGCACGCCATTACTACCCCACTTTGCTCCGAAAGCAAAGCGTTGTATCTATTTGCACATGGTGGGCGCCCCCCCGCAAATGGACTTGTTTGACTACAAGCCAAAGATGAAAGATTGGTTCGACAAGGATCTTCCGCAGTCTATCCGTCAAGGGCAGCGGCTAACCACCATGACCAGTGGACAGACGCGCTTCCCCATTGCCCCCTCTGTATTTCAATTCGCCCAGTACGGCAAGAATGGGGCATGGATTAGTGAATTACTTCCGCACACCGCAAAGATGGTGGATGACCTAACGATCATCAAAACCATGCATACGGAGGCCATCAACCATGAGCCGGCAATTACCTTTATCCAAACGGGCAACCAAATTGCCGGCCGCCCCTGCATTGGTTCCTGGATCGCTTACGGCCTTGGCAGCATGAATCAGGATTTGCCGACGTTTGTGGTTTTGAATGCCAACCACACCCACCCAAAAGCAAACGTCCAGGCAATTAGTGCACGCCTATGGAGCGCCGGGTTCCTAAGCGCACAGTATGCAGGAGTTGCCTTACGTTCGGCGGGCGATCCCGTCCTTTACGTAAAGAATCCCGATGGCGTACCTACAGAAATGCGGCGTCGCATGTTGGATGGCTTGGCCCAATTGAACGAAATTACCGCTAGCCAATACTCAGACCCGGAAACCAAGGCGCGCATTTCTCAGTACGAAATGGCATTCCGTATGCAAGCTAGCGTACCGGAATTGACCGACTTATCGAAGGAACCGGATAGCACGTACCAACTCTATGGCGAAGCAGCCCGCAAGCCAGGAACCTTTGCCAATCGTGCCCTCATGGCCCGTCGCTTGGCCGAGCGGGGCGTCCGCTTTGTGCAGCTTTATATGCGCGGATGGGATGTTCATGGTAACCTTCCAGAGGTTCTGCCCGCCCAGTGTAAAGACGTGGACCAAGCACTCTATGCGTTGATCCAAGACTTGAAACAACGCAGTATGTTGGACGAAACCCTTGTTATTTGGGGCGGTGAGTTTGGCCGGACTGTCTACTCACAAGGCAAGCTTACGGCCACGGATTATGGCCGCGATCACCATCCCCGTTGTTATACGCTTTGGATGGCGGGTGGTGGCGCCAAGCCGGGCGTAGTGTGGGGAGAAACGGATGAATTTAGTTACAACATCGTCCGCGATCCTGTTCACATTCGTGATTTCCAGGCAACGATGCTCCATTTGTTTGGGATCGATCACGAGCGCTTCACGTATAAATTCCAAGGCCTGGACCAAAAATTGACCGGTGTCGAGAAAGCTCACGTAGTCAAAGGATTAATTCGCTAAATGAAAACCATATTTACACTGTCACTTCTGTGCATGGCTACTCTAGCTGCCGCCGAGAAGAAGCAACCAAAACCGAACTTACCTGCGCCATACCACACTCCTTCGGCAACAAACCCGCCGAAGGTAGTGCCGCAACCCGATGGACGTTCTTTGCAAGTTCCCGCCGGCTTCACGGTCACCCCCTATGCGAAAGGGTTTAAAAAGCCCAGGATTATGCTGGAGCTTCCCACGGGCGTTGTATTGGTGAGCGATGCGGTTGCCAAAGGAAGCGTGATTGCTTTGAGTAACAATGGCGCCACTCGCAAAGCGCTTATTACTGACCTTGATCGTCCCTTCGGTTTAGCTCTTTACGAAAACTACCTTTATGTTTCTGAAGCGGAAGCCATTAAGCGTTATCGCCTCGATGCGGCAGATCTCACCGTGGGCGATGCGGAAACGGTGGTTTCACTTAAGGGATACAACAAAGGCCATTGGACTCGTTCTATTGCCTTTGATACAAAGGCCAAGCGCATGTATGTGAGCGTCGGTTCCGGTTCCAACGTGGACCCCGGCGACCCGAAAGACCGTGCCGCCATCAATGTCTACAATCCTGATGGCACCAATCCGGAGATCTTCGCTACGGGCCTCCGCAATCCCGTCGCGATTCATTTCCACCCCGCTACCAAAAAGCTTTGGGCTACCGTTCAGGAGCGTGATGGCCTTGGCGACGACTTAGTGCCTGATTTCTTCACGGAAGTTAAGCGCGGCGCCTTCTATGGCTGGCCCTACGCCTATATTGGGCCGAACGAAGAGCCGCGTAACGCGGGTAAAGCGCCCGAATTAGTAAAGCAAACCGTGGTTCCGGATGTGGTTCTTCCTGCCCACGTGGCGGCCATGGATTTCGCTTTCTACAGCGGCAAACAGTTCCCTGCAAAGTACCGTAACGGTGCTTTTGTTGCCTGGCGCGGTTCTGGAAATCGTTCTTCCCGTGTTGGCTATTCCGTAGCGTTTGTACCTTTTAAGAAGGGGCAGCCCGCCGGCGCGCCCGAGCCTTTCCTTTCCGGTTGGATGACGGACCCGGGGCAGCGTGAAGTTTGGGGCCGGCCAGTTGGAGTGCTTGAACTAAAAGACGGCAGTCTGCTGGTTAGCGAAGACGGCAACAACGAAATCTGGCAAGTTCGCTACACCGGCAAGTAATTTTATGGCGCAGGTGTTTTTCGGCACGCAGTTTGCCCGCCTTACGGAGATTCCCCCGCAAGGCATCTCTACTACGGCAAAGACACTGCGCTCCGCCTTGGATGAGGTCTTCGGAGTTCGGCCCATGCTAAGGGGCTATGTTTTAGATGAGCAGGGCCATTTGCGGCAACACGTAGCAATTTTTGTAGATGGTCAGCTCGTGGAGAATCGAGAAGTACTCGGCGAAACTTTAGCAGAGTCTTCGCAAGTCTATGTTCTTCCCGCTCTTTCTGGAGGGTAAAGTAATGGCAAGGAAATTGTTTCTGTGTACCCGCAAAGGGTTAATTGAGTTTCATAAGTCTGCAGGTAAATGGCAACAAGCTAAGCTGCATTTTCCTGCGGATCCAATTACCGCATTCTTAGAAGTAGCCGGTATCTATCTCGCCGCGATTAATGCTGGCCACTTTGGCGTAAAACTGTTTCGCTCGGCGGATTTCGGCTCAACTTGGCAGGAGGTTCCGACTCCAGTCTATCCTCCCCAGCCGGATCCCGAAGCCAAGCCGCCGTGGAAGCTATTCCAAATATGGACCATGGAAGCTGCTCCGGATGGAACCATTTGGATGGGCACTCTCCCGGGCGGCTTGTTCTCTTCCCGAGACTTGGGGCAAACCTGGCAATTCAATGACGCGCTGTGGAATCTACCCCAGCGAAAAGAGTGGGCCGGAGGAGGATACGATTTCGCTGGCATTCATTCGCTTGCTTTCCGTTCTGGAGAGCCTTCTGGTCTGTTAGTGGGGATCAGTACCGGCGGGGTTCTGCATAGTGATGATAACGGCTCCACTTGGTACCAGGATGCAACCGGGATGATAGCACGCTATATGCCGCCGGAGTTGCAATTACAAGCTTCCGCGCAGGATCCTCACCGAATCGTACAATCTCCTACGAATCCGGATCGTCTCTGGTGCCAACACCACAGCGGAGTTTTTGTTTCCGACGACTTTGGGCACAATTGGCGCGAACCGGCTCAAAGCCCCTTCGGCTTTGCCGTGGCGGTGGACCCAAAGGAACCGGATACCGCTTGGTTCGTGCCTGCGGTCAAAGACGAACGCCGGTTGCCGGCAAACGAAGCGCTGCATGTTTTGCGTACGCAGGACGGTGGCCAATCGTTCGCAGAACTTAGGACCGGTTTGCCGCAGCAGCATTGCTTCGACTTAGTGTACCGGCATTGCTTGGCGGTTTCTGATGATGCAGCCGAGTTGTGTTTCGGGTCCACTACCGGAAACTTTTACGCTAGTAGTAACGAAGGTGAGTCCTGGGAACTCATTTCACCCTATTTACCACCCATTTACGCATTGCGCTTCAGTAACGCTTGATAACTGCTCAGTAAAAAATCCGCAAAGTTCTGGCCAAGAAAGCCCTGCTTGTTGGGATGGTCTTTGATTAACTCGCGAAAACCTCCAAAGTTCCAACGCATCCTGCCATACGGCGCATCGGACGCGCAAAATAAGTTTCGGCGATAGATCTCGCCTGCAGCCGTGTATTGATCGATCGCCTCGGCAATATATGTATCCCTCAAAGCACTAAAGATAAAGCGAATGTTAGGGTAGCGGAGCCCAAGGGCAATCGAAGCGTGATATTGATTCTCTGCCTCCACATAGCCCGCTCCGCCGCCCCCCATGTGGACGGCAACTACCGGCCAATCGCCGAGCTTACGGGCAATGGCTTCCAAACCGGATGCGGGGGTAAAGGGTGTATCGGCGCCATAGTGAAAGGCGGGTACCGCGCCCAAATCCGCGATGTACTGCACTAACTGCCAAACTTCAGGCGAAGCCATCGCAAATTGGTTTTGTGCTGGGTTCATCTTCACTAGGACAAAGCCAAAATCCTCTACACACTTTCGCACGATATGCTTTGCTCCGTCCAGACCACAAGCCCGCGGGTCGATCCAACCGGAAGGGATAAAGCGATTCGGAAATTCCTGGCTCCCTTCCGCCAGATAAAGATTCGCTGCTAAAAGAGCCAAAGTATTTTGGTCTTCTCCTCCGGGATAGGTCGTTGCGGCTGGGTTCTGCCAGACATTCGCCATGTCTACGCCCGCCCCGTCCATTTCGCAAACCAATTCGGCTAAGCTCAAGGGACGACCGTGGTAATAACCTCCTGGTTTTCTGGTCGCCGTCTGCAGGTCAGTCCCGTGTACGTCCGCATCAATGGTTAGCGTGGCACCGTGGGCTGCAAGGTAGCTGGTCAGTTGCGCAACGTGTTGGCGCGCGAAAGACGAGAGCATTAGGGCAATTGCGCAGGCGCCGGCTTGGCGCCTCCCTTGGAAACGGTTGGATAGGTGATGCCTAGCTGTTCAAGATAAGTGGCGAATTTAGAAGGGTCGTAATAGTACTTGCGCATCTCTTCGCGGTAGCGGCTCATCTTGTCCGTATTCAGGTGGATTTGAGGCTTGTCGGAGTCCGAAATCAGAGGCGTATACTTTTGCTCCTTTGTTTGCACCTCTCGAAAGTATTTCCAGGCGTTCTCAACCAACTGGGGATCCCGCAAGAAATCCAAAGCTGTCGTGGCTTGTACTTTCGCGCCCGTAGTACTTCCTTTGTGGGCAATGGGTGTCGCCATGGATACCGCATCCGCCCAATGATGACCTGGAAGGTTGGGAATGTTCGCCGGATAACGCATGTAAGTCATCGGTACCACCCAAGAAATGTCGCCAACATCGTCGGAGCCACCTCCGCGCCAAGTCCCCGGGGCTTCGAGTGCTTTGATTTTGTCTGGCAATGGTTCCACTTTGGCCACCCCTATTTCTCGTTGCAATTCTTTTGCAAGAGTTTGGTCTGCTTCGGACCATTGGGGCAACCCCACAAGCTCTATGTTCTTATGCTGTGTTTCCGCAATCACTTTGTTAAAGTGGTTGGGCCAAGCCGAGCCAACGATCTTTTGCTCATAAGTTGTTCCCGTGGCCAACGCTGCAGCTTTGGCCATGGTTGACCCGAACTCGTGCAACTCCTTAATGCGTGGAAAATCTTGTTCTCGGAAGAAATACCATACCGTGGCCTCGCTGGGCACCACATTGGGTTGGTCTCCCCCATTGGTAATGACGTAGTGGCTTCTTTGCTCCGGTCGCAAATGTTCGCGCTTGTAGTTCCACATAATGTTCATCAGTTCAACAGCATCCAGAGCGCTGCGCCCTTTCCATGGCCCGCCCGCCGCGTGTGCGGCCGCGCCATGAAACGTAAATTGCACACTTACCAACCCGCTATTCACTGCCGGGTGTCCGTAAGAAGTGGACAAGTCTCTGCCCACATGGCATCCCAGCATAATGTCCACGTCTTTGAATAACCCTGCCCGCACCAAAAAAGCCTTAGTGGCCACAAGTTCCTCCGCTACTCCTGGGTATAGCTTGAGGGTGCCGGGGATCTTGTATTTTTCCATGAGTTCCTTCAGCACGATGGCGGCTACCAGATTCACGGCATTCCCCGAATTGTGCCCTTCGCCATGTCCCGGCGCCCCTTCAATTAGGGGCTCGTGGTAGGCAACGCCAGGCTTTTGGCTGGCGCGCGGGATGCCATCGAGATCCGTGATGAAGCCAATCACCGGTTTGCTGGTTCCCCAAGTCGCGACCCAGGCAGTGGGAATTCCCGCTACTCCGCGTTCCACGCGGAAGCCATGCTTCTCCAGGATGCCCGTGAGATACTTTGAAGTTTCTACTTCCTGGAAACCCAGTTCGCCAAAACTAAATACAGTGTCGACGATCTCCTGGACCATCTTCTCCCGGGCCGCAACCCCTGCCATGGCTTCTTTTTTCAAGTCTTCCAACGAGGGTGTCTGCGCCGACAAGCAAGCTACTGCCAGCCACCAAACAAGGGCATGTTTCATAGCAAGGCAGTATATCGCTTATTCGCTGATGCTGGACCAACCGCGCCGTGCCAGGGTCCGGTACAGGTACCATCCGCTGGCGGCGGCAAGCACCAGGAAGCGAATGCCAACCCAAGGCGAACCTAGAATAAGCTTGCCAACTCCGAAGAGGGCGCTGTAAATCAACACACAACCTACTAGCCAGCAAATTAGGTTCGAGGTCAGTTCTCCATCGGCTTTCACTTCGGGAATTCTTGCCGCAACAGGACCCCACCCTCCGCGCGAGGGGCGTGTCCGGCGGTAGAACTCTTCGAGTACCGGCCAAGGTTCTGGCTTTGTCAGAAAAGTTGTGACTACCCAAGCGAGCGTGGTAAGCGATACGGTGTAAATCATGATCCAGGCAAAGTCTTCCGGCTTCTCGCTATCCATCCCAGCTGAAGTTTGGAGGTAAATGCTAACGATGGCCGCCACGGTCATGGCTGCTACTTCGCTCCAAGCGTTGATTCGCCACCAATACCAACGCAGCAGGAGAACTAACCCCGTACCTGCGCCAGTAACAATTAGCAGCTTCCAGGCACCGGTGATGGAATCCATGTTGTAAGTAACAACGGCACTGACCAAGGTGATAAATATCGTTGAAAGTTGCCCCACGCGAACCAATTCCTCCTGGGCGGCCTCGGGTCGGATAAACCTACGGTAGACATCGTTCACTAGGTAGCTGGCGCCCCAATTCAACTGCGTGGCAATCGTTGACATATATGCGGCAATGAAGCTGGCCAGCATCACACCGCGAAACATCGGCGGCAGATGGTCTACCAACACGCGGACATAGCCCGTTTCCGGGTCGTTAAGGTTCGGGTAGAGCACCATGGCGGAAAGCGCCGTCAGTATCCAAGGCCAAGGCCGAATCGCATAGTGGGCAATTTGAAACCAGAGCGTGGCCAGCAGCGAATGCTTTTCGTCTTTGGCGCAAAACATCCGCTGGGCCACATATCCTCCACCTCCGGGTTCCGCACCGGGATACCAGGTGGACCACCAAGTCATGCCAATGTAGACTCCGAAAGTAATCATTGGCATCCAAGTAGAATTCAAATCCGGTACAAAGCCAAGCACACTCCCAGGGTCGCCCGGTGCAACGCCGCGAAGGGCATCAATGGAACGTAACTTACCCAACAAGCCTTCCATGCCTCCGGCGGCACTTACTGCTGCGAAAGCCAGCACTAAGGTCATCGCCATCATAATGACGAACTGGAAGGCATCCGTTACAAGTACCCCCCAAAGTCCGGACAGCGTTGAGATCAAGCTGGTAAGTGCGATTAACCCCATAACAATCGCCAGCGCCGTCAACTTATCCACGCCCAAAACCAGCTCCAGAATCTTTACCATGGCCAGGTTTACCCAGCCCACCACAATGCAATTGATGGGGATTCCCAAATACACCGCGCGAAAGCCCCGCAGGAATGCTGCCGGTTTGCCGGAATAGCGGATTTCCGAAAATTCAATGTCCGTCATCACGCCGCTCCTTCGCCACAGACGCGCATAAAGAAACACGGTCATCATGCCGCTGGCCACCATGTTCCACCACAGCCAATTGCCCGCGATGCCGCCTTTGAATACTAGGCCCGTCACGGCCAGTGGAGTGTCGGCCGCGAACGTGGTGGCTACCATGGACGTGCCGGCCAACCACCAAGGAATGTTGCGTCCGCTGAGAAAAAATTCGTCGACATTCTGGCTGGCGCGCGCCCGGTAATACAGGCCAATGCCGATGGTGATGACGAAGTAAACGACAATGAAGAGCCAATCAAGCGTGGTCAGTTGCATAGTTGCTGCTGCGGGAAGAAGATTACAGGTTATACGATAGAGCTATGCAACGGCGAGATTTCTTTGGCCTTTGGGCCGCTCCTGTCCTGGCGCAAACCAGCCCCAATACCAACCTCGCGGAGTCTACCCCCGCGGGACATGGGTGCACTCCGCCGGTGGCCGCAGGCGCTCCTGCGTTGCCCGCCCGTTTCCTGGGCGGCATGGGCATGGTGAACTTTCCGATCACCACGGCCAACCACGCCGCCAAGAAATACTTCGAACAGGGCGTCGCGCAGCTCCACTCGTTTTGGACCCGCGAAGCCGAGCGCAGCTTCCGCATGGCTGCTTCTTTGGATCCCGCCGCCCCCATGCCTTGGTGGGGCGTGGCGATGGCCGCCATGGGGGACTTCCGCCCCAAGTTCCAGCAGGAGCACATCGATGAAGTTTTTGGCCCCCAACCCCGCACCACCCCGCGCGCCTGGGAAGCTGCGCAGCATGCCCTCGCGCTCAGCAAAAAGCATGAACTTCTGGAACCCATCGAGCACCTCTATGTGGCTTCCATCCAAGAGAAGTGCAATCCGCAGCACCCCAACCCGGATGCCGCTTACATAGAAGGCCTACGCCGGATTCTCGACAAGTATCCGGAGGAAATTGAGGCGAAGCTTTACTTGGCACTCGCCCTGATGCGCGGTTTTACGCAGCCCGACAAAAAGCCCCGGCAGGGCACCATGGAAGCCGTGGAAATCCTACGCGGCATGCTGCCCTTCGCGCCGCAGCACCCGGGTCTGCACCATTACATCATCCACGGCTACGAAGGCTCCAGCTTTGCTTCGGAGGCTTGGCCCAGCTGCGAAATTTATCCGCGGCTTGTCCCCGGCATTCCCCACGCCCTTCACATGCCGGGCCACATTTACGCCCAAACGGGCAAGCTGAAAGAAGCCCAAGCCGCCTTTGAATCCTGCATGCGCCTGGAACTGAACTACATGGCCAACGACAAAGAATACGGCAATGGCCATCATGGGCACAACGTTCATTTCCTCGCCATGGTTTATTCGCAGGACGGCCAGAAAGAAAAGGCCCTGGCCGCGGCCAAGCACCTGCTTAGCTATGGCGACACGCCCGCCGATGCCGCGAAGCCCGATGGCATGTACGGCGCCTATCGCCAGGGTTTCTTCGCCTCGCTCCGCACCATTGCGCAACACGAACTGTGGGACTTGGCCAGCGAAACCAGCCTTCTGCCAGACATTGCCCAACCCCGCTTCCAAGCCTGGCGCCATTGGCTGCTCGGCCTTGCCGCTGTCCATGAAGGCAAAGATCTCGCCGCGGCCACCAAACACGCCCAGGCCATGGACAAAGCCTTGGGCGAATTCCTGCGCTTGACCAACTTCAGCGTGCCGGAGGAGTTGGTGGTTGCCCGCGTGGAACTCGATGGCCACTTGCTTTGGTTGCGCGGACGCGCCCAACTCGCCCTCGAAAAATGGGAACAAGCCAGCACCATGGAAAAGCAACTTCGCTATACCGAGCCCACCTGGTATCCGCGTCCTGTGGCCGAAGTGATTGAGCGGCGCAAGCCTAAGGCCGGGTCCTAAGCTTTGCCTCCCCCCACGGACCCTTGCCTATGACGGATATTATTGGCGCCGGCCTTGCCGGCACCTCCGCCGCCCTGGAATTGCTCAGCCTCGGTCACCAGGTTTGTCTTTACGACAAAAGCTCCTTCCCCCGCCACAAGGTTTGCGGCGAATTTCTGGATGCCCAAGCGGCCCCCTGGCTTGCCGCTCTCGGAGACCTGCGCTATGAATTCATCCATCGCGTGCGCCTCTTCTGGCCCCATGCGCAAAAGGAATTCGCGTTGCCTCGTCCCGCCTTCGGCATCAGCCGCCACCAATTGGACCACGCCCTGCTGACCACCGCCCTGCAACTCGGCGCCGAATGGCGGCAGGAAAATAAGGCTCCGCATGCCCAAGCCATTCTCGCCCACGGCCGGAAGTCGACTCCCCCCAAGGGCCGCCGCCAGTTTGGCTACAAGGTGTACATTCGCGGGCGCCAGAATGATGCCGTGGAGCTTTACTTTCACTCCTCCGGCTACACGGGCGTCAACCCGGTTGAAGATGGCTTCACTAACGTCTGCGGCCTGGCCAGCGAAGAAGATTTGAAGCACCACAAATTCGACCCCCTCTCGTTCCTCCTGGCCCAGCCCCACCTTGCCCCCCGCCTCGATGGCGCGCAACTGCGTTTCGATTGGCTCTTCACGGGACCTCTCGAATACGGCCCCGCGCTTCCCGCGCCCGGCTACCTTGCCGGCGACGCCTTGAATTTCACCGATCCTTTTACGGGTTCCGGCATGTTGTGCGCACTTTTGACGGGCCGCCTCGCTGCCCGCTCCGCTGCCGCGGGCATCTCTGCGGAGGAACACATCGCCGCCGCCCGCCGGCTGCTTGGCTCGCCATATTCGGTGGCCTCCTTCCTGCGCCGCAGCCTCCGCTGGCCCCTTGCCCCTTACGCCGTCCAACTCGTCCCCGGCTCTTGGATGTACCGCCTCAGCCGGCCAGGTTACCAGGTGTAGGACTTAGAAGCCGCCCCTCAAAGCCAACCCTTCTGCCGTGCAATGCGCGCTGCCTCAGTCCGGTTCGCCGCGCCAAGTTTTCCAATCGCCTCCGACAGGTAGTTGCGCACGGTGCCTTCCGAAAGGTGCAATTTCCCCGCGATGTCGCTATTGGAAAGCCCTTCTCCAGCCATCCGGAGGACTTGACGCTCGCGGTCGGTCAGCGGGTCGGGTTCGCTCCAGGCTTCCGCGGCCAATTGTGGATCGATTGCTCTCACCCCACCGTGCACCCTGCGGATCGCGTTCGCCAGGCTCGCGGACGGGGAATCCTTCAACAGATAGCCATAGACGCCGGCTTCCAGTGCGCGGCGCAAATATCCGGCGCGGGCAAACGTCGTCACAATTGCTACCTTTACCGGGGATTGCCGTCGCCGCAACTCGGCCGCCACTTCCAGCCCGCTCATTTCGGGCATCTCAATGTCCATCAAGAGTACATCCGGCGCGGTGCGCTCCACCACTTCCAATGCCTCGCGCCCGTGGCGCGCCTGACCCACCACTTCAATGTCGTTCTCGATGTTCAACAGTGCGGCCAAAGCACCCAGCACCATGGCCTGGTCTTCGGCGATCGCAACTCGTATGCTTGGCAAGCAACCTCCCTCGCGCGGCTCTCTTACGCAACTCCCTGAACATGCTCACGCGGCAGTCGTATCAGGATACTCGTGCCCCCCTCCACCGTCCGCTCCAGGGCGCCGCCTAAGGACTGTACTCGCTCCCGCATACCGGTAAGCCCAACGCCCTCCGGTTCGTGTGCTCCCACGCCGTTGTCGGTCACTTGCATCTCGAAGGCTGATCCGGCAACGCCTGCTTTCAGAACACATCGGGAGGCCTTGGCATGACGGATAATGTTGGTCACAGCCTCGCGCAGCACCAGCGTCAACACGCTTTCTGCCAGCGGAGCCAATTGCACCGGATGGTAGCTGGACTCCACTTCCAGCCCTGCGTCGCGTAACACAGACTCGGCCCGCACAAACTCCGTCTTGAGCCCGATGGAGCGGTATCCTCGCACGGCCGTCCGAACCTGCGTGAGGGCGTCGCGTGCAACCGATTCAACGTCGCGGATCTCTGCCGCCGCAAGCGCAGGCTCCCGCTCCGCCAGCTTGGCGGCAAGTTCAGACTTCAATACGATTACCGACAGCGTGTGTCCCAGTAGGTCATGCAGATCTCGGGCAATCCGTTCGCGCTCAGCCACGCGGGCCAAGTGTTCCACCTCTTCCTGTGCCAGCCGAAGCTTTGCGTTCACCTTTTCGCGCTGGGAGAAGTGCAGCATCACAAAGGCAAACAGCACCGAAAACAGTATGCCCGACACCCAAACATTGGTGTGCAACGGAGCAAACCATCCTTCGATCGCAATCGCGGCGGCAATAAGAGCCGTCCCCCAGCAAACCGTCCGCGTTTTGCCGGTCCATCCGAGAAAAACCCCCGCGTAAGTGAAGAAGGCAACCGCGCTCGGGTTGATTGGCGTGTAGACCAAGCCCAATGCGGTTAAAGCAGCTGAGATCCAGACCAGACGCGGGCCCATCATCCAGAAGGCCCGAAAATAAAGTGCCAGAAAGATCAGGAGGCCGAAAGTATTAATGGCCCAAACCTGCAGGTCAGCATTCCGGAACGCCGGCCAGATGGCGAACGGAATGGCGTAGGTCAGCCACGCGTAGGGAGTCCAACCCTGATCTTCGTCTTTCGGCAAGAGTCTCATGGCGGCTACCCAAACATTCTCTCCTGTTCGCGGCGATATCCTAGCCAAGCCGCCAAAGCGAACAGGACGCTGTACACGCCTAGCACGGCCACGTGCTGGAAAACATCTCCCGACACTTTCGCGCCCAGCGACAGCAGCCCAAGTTGGCCAAGGTGAAAGCCCGGCAGAAAGACCGCGGCGGCCTTGATGCCTTTGGGCAGAAAAGCTATCGGCAGCCACAACCCCGACAGAAAACACATCGGCAGAAAGATGAGGTTGACGATACCGGAGGCGGCCGTGGGCTTGGCGAGCATGCCAATTGCGAGGCCCAACATGCTGAAGGGAATGCTTCCGAGCAGGAGTACACCGGCGAGTTGCGCCCAGCGCGATGCGGGCATGGTCACTCCGCCCAACCCCGCGCCCATACTGAAGAGCAAAATCAAGACTACGGCGCCGAAGGCAACTGCCGCTGCCGCTTTGGCCGCGAACCAGGCCGCATGCGGCATCGGACTTGCACGCTTCACCGTAAGCCACCCAAGACCGCGTTCCGAAGCTACGCCTACGCCCAAGGCGAATAAAGTCGCGGACATGATGCCGCAAGCACCGTAGGTGGCCAAGAGATACTGCGCAAATCCCGTGCCCCCAACCCGGCTGCTGGAAGGCATCATCAAGCCAAAGAACGCGTAGAACAAAACTGGGAACAGGATCGTCGAAAGTGAATACGACGGCAGCCGCAATAGGTTCAGGAATTCGAATTTCGTTTCTTTCCAATAAATGTGTAGCATCGTTATGCCCAGACCTCCGTTGCGTTGTCTTTCGTAAGCGCCAGGAAGGCATCCTCCAGAGTGCCCGCACGGGCAAGCGCTTTTAGTTCTTCCGGCGTGCCATCCGCGATCACCGTGCCGCGCCGCAAGAACAGCACCCGGGAAGCCAACACCTCAACCTCCTCGATATAGTGCGTGGTCAGCAGCACCGCCGCCCCCTCCGCGACGACACTTTGGACTTGCCGCCAAAGGCCGCGCCGCGATTCGGGATCGAGCCCGACCGTAGGTTCGTCAAGAAACAAGAGATCCGGTCGACCGCAAATAGCCAAGGCAAAGAGCAAGCGCTGCTTTTGGCCGCCCGAAAGCTCCCCGAAAAAGCGATGCTCCAAGCCGCGCAGACCGGCGACGGCAACTGTATCCTCGAGTGCACGCGGATTTGGGTAATAACTCGAAAATAGTTCGAGGTGCTCGCGAACACGCAGCGTCGCCGGCACTCCCCCGGTCTGCAGCATGACACCGACACGCCGACGGGCATCAATCTCCTGCGGATTGTGGCCAAAGAGCTTGGCCCGCCCCGCGGTAGGCTTTGCCAATCCCAGTAGCAGCCGGATGGCTGTTGTTTTTCCGGCACCGTTGGGTCCGAGCAGGGCCAGGACCTGGCCAGACTCAATGGCAAAACTAACCTGGTTCAGCGCAATCGTATTCCCGAAGGATTTCGTTGCGCTTTCCAGTTGTGCGAAGGGCTGTTTCTCCATGGCCTTATGTTGCAGGAAGCGGCCTTCGATAAGTAGTGAAGAGAGTCAGCAATCGGCCATGACAAATGTCACTGTTCATCCCTATCGCTCCTCCCCCCCAGCGCTACCATAGCCTCATGCTGCTCACTACTACTTCCAACCTTGAAGGCAAGCGCATTACGCAATACCTCGGCATCGTTTCGGGCGAAGCCATCCTCGGCACCAACTTATTCAAAGATATGTTCGCCGGCGTTCGGGATCTCATCGGCGGCCGCTCCGGAACATACGAAAAAGAACTCCGCAACGCCAAGACCATTGCCACCCAGGAAATGATTGAAGAGGCCAACCGCATCGGCGCCAATGCCATCATCGGCGTCGATATCGACTACGAAGAAATCTCGCCGGGGCAGGGAACCATGCTGATGGTTGCCATCAGCGGCACCGCCATCCGCTACGAAGACTAAATCGCCACCAATTCTTCTCCCACCAAGCGGAAGCGGGGCGCGGGCAACGCGGCCAGTTCCGCTTCGCACCAGCGCAACGCTTTCTCGGTATCCGCCACTTGCGCCCGCCACCAATCCGTGGGCGGGCCATCGGCGTAGTATTGCCGCGCCAAGGCCAGATGCTTGGCAAAGGCCGCCAACAGGCGGGCCGCGTAGTGCATCCGCGCCTCGCCCGAAAATCCTTCCCGCAACACCGCCGCGGCCAAAATTGCCTCCCGCACGGCAAACGCCGTTCCGTCCCCGCAAATGGGGTCGAAGCGCGCCGCTGCCGATCCGCAGGCCAGCCAATCCTCTCCCCATAAGGGCCAGCGCAGCCGCGGTGCGCTTTCAAAGCGCAGCGTCTCCCCTTCTCGCGCTTCAATCATTGGGCCCACCAATTGGCTTTGCCCCAACAACGTTTCCACCGCTCCCCCCACGCCGATCAACCAGCCGGCTCCGCTCTCCGTCGGCAAAGTAAACAACCATCCCTCGTCCACCGCCTCAGTTGCGACTACTTCATGAGCCTCTCGATACTTCACCCGCACCAATTCCGCCCGTCGCGCACCCGCAGCTATTTCCCGCGTGCCCCCTTCTTCGATCCCCGCCGCCAGCAGCCGCGGCCCTTGCGCGGACCCCATGCTGTGCGGCACGCCCAGCCTACCCAATAACTCGGTTTCGCTCGTCACCCAGGCCCGGTGCGGCAGGCGCAGCGTTTCTCCTCCCCAACGCACTCTCCGCTCTTTGACGGCGTACATCCCCTCCCGCAGCGCCTCCAGGCCAAGCGCTCCCCCCATCAATTCCATCGCCGCCTCGCCCAACAAAATCACCGGCAAGGGCGGCCGCTTTCCCGGCGTCCAACCGTACGCCAACCCTGCCTTTTCCAACAGCCGCGCCGCCGCGCGTATCGCCGTTCCGTCCCCAATCAGTTGCATGTGCTCGTCTCTTCTTCGATAGTAGAGGAGGTTCCTTGCATGCCCATCACCCGCCGGACTCTCCTCACCACAACCGCCGCTACCCTTTCGTTGCAGGCCAACGGCCCCACCCGCGAAATGATTCAAGAAATGGTCGGTGCCAGCCACGCCAAACCGCAACGGGTCCGCGAACTCTTGGCCCACCACCCCAGCCTCGCCCTTGCCACCCTCGATTGGGGCTTTGGCGATTGGGAGTCTGCCTTGGGCGCCGCCAGCCACGTGGGCAATCGCGAAATCGCCGAAATGCTACTCGCCCATGGCGCCCGCCCCACAATCTTTTCCGCCGCTATGCTGGGCCAATTGGATGTCGTGAAAGCCTTTCTCGCTGCGCAACCGGGCATCGAGAAGACGCGCGGCCCCCATGGCATCACTCTTTTTGTCCACGCCAAAGGACCCGTGAAAGAGTACCTCAAGGCCTTCCCCGATGCCCACCTTTCTTTACCCAATGAACCCGTCAGCCCCGAGCGCCAAGCTCTAGTCGCGGGCGTCTACCGCTCTGCCGATGGACAAACCACTTTCACGATCGATAGCGTCCGCGGACAACTCGGCGTGAACGGGCCTAGTGTCTCCGCGCGACGCAACCTTCTGCTGCGCCCCGATGGCACTTTCTTTCCCTCGGGCGCACCTTGGGCCAGCTTTTCGTTCGAAGGAGCTACCCTAAAGTTTCAAAACGTCAGCTTTACCGCCACGCTCACACGTCAGCAGATGTGAGCGCCTTCGGCCTCTAAATACACCGCGTACAAGCTCTGGCTTCCGCACATAAACAGGCGGTTGCGCCGCGTTCCCCCGAAGCAAATGTTCGCGCAAATCTCCGGCAAAAGGATCAATCCAATCCGTTGCCCATCGGGAGCGAACACGTGCACTCCGTCATAACCCTCTCCCACCCATCCCGCGCCCGCATAAATGTTGCCCTGCTTATCCGCACGGATGCCATCGGCCAGGCCCGCCCCTTTGCCCGGCAATTCCATCGAGCAAAACTGCTTCCCGTTGCTCAGGCTCTTGCCGCCCACCACGTCCCACATCTTGATAATCTTCGGCACGCTCGGGTTGTGCGTGGAGCCTGTATCCGCCACATAGAGCTTCGTGTAGTCCGGCGAAAAGCAAAGCCCGTTTGGCTTCCCAATTTCATCGGTCACTTTGGCAATGCTGCCGCTCGGGTCAATCCGGTAAACGCCTTCCTTTAATTGCAACTCTGCCTTGTGCCCCTCGTAGTTCAGCAGAATGCCATAGCCAGGGTCGGTAAACCAGATGCCGCCATCCGGGTGCACCACTGCATCGTTCGGCGCATTGAAGGGCTTTCCTTCAAATTTGTCGGCCAGCACGGTCGTGGCGCCGTTCAGTTCATAACGCAACACGCGCCGGTTGCCATGCTCGCAAGAAATCTGCCGGCCCTGGTAATCAAAGGTGTTCCCGTTGGAATAGCCCGCCGGTTGGTGAATCACGCTCACGTGCCCGTCGTCTTCAATCCAGCGGTGTTGCCGGTTGTTGGGAATGTCGCTCCACACCAAATACCTCCCGCCCCCGTGCCACGCCGGACCCTCAGCCCACAGGAACCCGCTCGCCAGGCGCTGGATGGTCGTATTGCCGATCTTGATCTTCGCAAAGCGCGGATCCAGCACCACCACGTCCGGCTCCGGATAGCGGATGGGCGTTTTGCCGGAGTAATCTCTTCCGGGCGTTTGGGCGGATAGCGGGGCAGCCAGAGGCACGGCTAAAGGGGCAGCCGCAAGGGCAGAGAACAATGTGCGTCGCGTCATGCGAACGAAAGTTTATCAGGCTTTCCCGCAACCGCGCGGTGCGCCTACAGTGGCTTCCAACTTACAGTGGCTTCCAAAGATGCGTGCAATCCAGCACAAAGCCCGGCATGGCTTCCCCGGCTTCAAGGCTGTCCATCCCTGTCCTTAGTTCCGCTTCCTGTCCCGGGCGGTAGATGTGTATTGCCTGGCGGTCCGCATCCACCAACCACGCCAGCGGCACACCATTGCCGCTCCATTGCCGCATCTTGGCTTGCGCCCTCGTCATGCGGTCGGAAGGCGAAAGCACCTCCACCACCAGATCCGGCACCAAGGGCAGAAATCCCCGCTTCTGCGCCCTGTTCAACCGCGCCATCTTTTCCGCGCTCACCCAACTGGCATCCGGCGACAAGGCAGCTCCGTCGGGCAGCAGGTATTGAACGCTTGTCGTAAAGGCCGCGCTTTCGGGGTGGCGCCGGGCGTAGTGATAAATCTGCGTTCCAATGTCTAGGCTTCGAAAATCCGATTCTGCTCCCGCTGGTGGCATAAGCAAGATGCGCCCTTCCGCGCTGAGTTCCGTCCTTAGCTCCGGGTTCGCCGCACAAAAACTCTCATAGTCTTCCCAGGACACACGCCGCCCCTCCTCGAGCCCCAGCTCAAGTCCCGTCATCCGGTCCGGCAGTTCCAGTGTGATGGCCAAATTCCAGCTTACTCTTTCGCTTGGGCTTGCGTTCTGCGCCAACTGTGATAGATTATTTCAGATTTCAGGGAACGACATGAAACATTCACAAAACCCCATCGCCCCCGTGTTCGCCCTCCTTCTGGCGAGCTTGGCTCTGGTCCCCGCTGCCTGGTCGCAGCTCCAAACTGGCAACCTTTCCGGCACCATTACCGACGCCCAAGGCGCCGTCGTCGCTGGCGCTAAAGTCGAAGTTCGCAACACCGGCACCAATGCCGTTTTCCGTACGCAATCCAACGATCGCGGCGATTTCAATGCCCCCCAACAGGCTATCGGCGTCTATCAGATTTCGGTCGAAGCCCAAGGCTTCAAACGCGCCGTGCGTACGGGCATTACTCTCCAGGTCAACCAAAACGCCCGCATCGACGTGCAACTCGAAGTCGGTCAGGTGGCCGACACCGTCGAAGTTACCGGCGAAGCGCCACTGGTGGATACCGGTTCGGCCACTCTCGGTACCGTTATTGAAAACCGCCGCGTCACCGACCTTCCCCTCAATGGCCGCAACGCGCTTGCCCTAGCCTTGCTGAACCCCGGTGTCATCTCCAATGCCGGCCCCACCAACTCCGGTTTCGGCGACCGCGGCATCCAGCTCTCCTCCATCTCCGTCAACGGCTCGCCCAGTTCCATGGTCAACCAGACGCTGGATGGCAATAACAACATCCTTAGCTTCGTCGGCGAAGTGGGCATTCCTCCCGCCGTCGATTCTGTGGAAGAGTTCAAAGTGCAAAGCGGCGCCATGAGCGCCGAATTCGGCTTCACGGCCGGCGGCGCCGTCAACCTGGTTACCAAGTCCGGCACCAACCAAATCCACGGCACGGTCTACGAGTTTTTACGCAACGAAAAGCTGGATGCCCGCAACACCTTCGCCGCCAACCGCCTACCCCTTCGCTATAACCAATTCGGCGCCAGCGCCGGCGGACCCATCATCAAAGACAAGACCTTCGTCTTCGGCAACTGGGAAGAATACCGCCTTCGCCGCAGCAACCCCCGCATCCAGTCCGTACCCATCCAGGAGTGGCGCCAAGGCAACTTTGCCAACCTCCGCAATGCCAACGGCCAACTAATTCCCGTTTTCGATCCCAACACTACCCGCGCCAACCCCAATGGCGCCGGCCTCGTGCGCGACCAATACCCCGGCAATGTCGTGCCCCAAAGCCGCTTTGATTCCATCACCCCCAAGATCCTCGCCTTCTGGCCCGATCCCAATCGCACCCCCACCAATGCCTTCACCTTTGCCAACAACTTCCAAGACAGCGCCCTTACCCGCACCGATTGGACCCAATGGAACTTCCGTGGCGATCATCGCTTCAACGAGAACAATTCCATGTTCTTCCGCTACACCTCTGCGGAACACAACCCCTCCGGCAACAGCATCTTTACCGACCCCACCGTTGGCCAAGACCGTGTCGACAATCAGCTCAACCGCAACATTATGCTGAGCGATACCCACACCTTCTCCCCCACGCTCATCAATAACCTCCGCATCGGCGTCATGCGCCAATTCTTCACCTTCCGCGCCGTCAACGGCGGCCAGGATTGGCCCCGCAAGCTGGGTCTGCCGGAAATTGTTCCGCCTGACCAATTCCCGCAAATCAACTTTGGTTTCGGCACCATTGGCGGCCAAGCCTTCGGCACCCGCGGCTCGCTCAATTGGGACATCCAAAACATGCTCACCAAAATCGCCGGCTCGCACACCATCAAGATGGGCTACAACCACCGCATCCTTTACGGGGGCAACCAGCAAGGCGCCGCCCTCTCCGGCAACTTCAACTTTGCCGGCCTTACTACCAATCCTCAAGTCCCCGCCAATACGGGGTTCAATATGGCGCAATTCCTCACCGGCGACGTCTCCAGCGCCAACATCGACCGCATTCTTGGCAACTCCTTCCACGGCGTTGCCCTCAGCGCCTTCGTGCAGGACGATTGGAAAGTTTCCCGCCGTCTTACGCTCAACCTCGGTCTCCGCTGGGATTGGCAGCAACGCCCCTACGAGCGCAACAATGGCATCATCGACTTTGACCCCAGCAAGACCATCCCCGGCACCAACCTCGTCGGCGCCACTATCTTTGCCGGCGTTGATGGCCAGCCCCGCGCTTTCATGAACGAAGACTACAACGACTTCGGCCCCCGCTTCGGCTTTGCATACGACGTCTTCGGCACCGGCAAAATGGTGGTCCGCGGCGGTTACGGCATCTACTATCCCTCCATCTTCTTCCGCGCCTTTATGGGCAATCCCCAACTCTTCTCCGCCACCAGCACAGCTTGGGTTGCCCAAGGTCCTGGCCTGCGCGCTTTCCAGTTTGCCCAAGGTTTCCCCAGCAAGCCCTTGGAATCCCCCGGTGCCTCGGCCGGTCCCGGCGCCCTCCTCGGGCAAGGCGTCAGCTTCACCCAGCGCGATGAAACCACGCCGCTCTCCCAGCAGTGGAACCTCGGCATCCAGCAACAGTTGGGCCGCTGGCTCTTTGAGGTGAACTACGCGGGCAACAAGGGCAATGGCTACATGGCTTCCGGCTACAACCTGAACCAGGTAGACCCCGACACCCGCCTCGAGTTGGGCCAGGCTCTCTTCACTCCGGTCCCCAACCCCTTCCGCGGCCAAGTGCCCGGCGGGCTTGGCGCCGCCACCATCACGCGGGAACGTTCGCTCATGCCCTTCCCCTATTACACGGGCGTCAGTGTCCGCAATCCGCTCTTGGGCAACTACACCTCTCACCAGGTGCAAATCACCGTCCAAAGGCGCATGTCCAGCGGATTGCTAGTGAACTTCGCCTACACTGGCGGCAAGAAGATGAGCGATTCCACGCTCGTCCCCGTCGACTTCGGCCCCATTGAACAAGTCACCGACAATGGCTTCCAAGACGCGCTCTACAACCGCCAACTCAACCGCAGCGTTGACCCCGGCGATGTCAGCCAGCGCCTCGTCTCCAGCGCCATCTAAGAACTCCCCTTCGGCGCCGGCAAGCGCTTCAACCCCGGCAATGCTTTCGTGAACAAGCTCGTCGGCGGTTGGCAAGTCAACCTCATCTCCGTCATGCAAACTGGCATCCCGCTTACCGTTCGTGGCGCCAGCAATAACGCTGCTGACCGGCCCAATTCCACCGGCGTCAGCGCCAAACTCCCCAGCGACCAGCGCAGCGCCGACCGTTGGTTCGACACGCGCCAATTCGTCAATCCCCCTGCCTTCACTCTCGGCAATGTCAGCCGTACCATTCCCGATGTCCGCCACCCCGGCACCGTGAACTTCGACATCTCCCTGGTGAAGGACACTCGATTCCTTGAGCGCTTCAACTTGCAATTCCGCGCCGAAGCCTTCAACGCCTTCAATCATGTAAATTATGGCCTCGCCGATGACAGCTTCGGTGCCGGCCCGGACGGCTTCAACTCCCGCGCCCAGTTCGGCACTATCACCAGCGCCCGCGACGCCCGCGTCATGCAGCTGGGGCTGAAGCTGATCTTTTAAGCTTCGCCGCCTATGCGCCGCTGGCTTTCTCCCAAAGAAAGCCCAGCTCCAGCGCAAACCCTTCCACCGGGCCCTCGCCGTTCACCACGGCGGGGGCTTCAATCTTTTCCGCCTCCCGCTGCGGGCGGTAAATCGTTACGCCCTTGCCCTGCGGATCCAGCAACCAGCCCAACAACACCCCATTCTCCAGGTAAGCCTTCATCTTCACGTCCAGTTGCGCCATGCGGTCTGAGGGCGAACGCAGCTCAATGACAAAATCAGGGACTAATACTGGAAAAAGAAGCCCTGTCGCCGTTGCCCGCGCAAATTTACTTTTCTCCACCCATGCCGCATCCGGCGAGCGGCGCGAACCGTCCGGAAAACGAAACCCCGCACTAGAATCAGTCACCACACCTTTCCTAGCTTTCAGATTCCAATTCTGCAATTGCCAGATGATCTCCGCATTCCAGGATCCCGTAAGTGCATTTGTTGGTGGGCTCAAACTCAATACCCCTTCCGCATCCATTTCCACCATCGCATCTGGAAACTGCTCGCAGAGCAGCAGGAATTCTTCATCAGACACCTCCAATGCACTCTTCCCCGCGGTAAAAGTCGCCGGGAGCCATTCCTTCCAGATTGGATAAGCCGCTGCCATTCTGCCTCTTATTCTATCTACCCCTCCAACAAGCGCAACAGCACCAGGTAGATCCTCCGCAACGCCATTTCACGCCCCTCCGGGTGATACCATTCCGCCTCGGAATGAGCGCCCCCGCCCGCGCCGCCGCAGCCCAGGCAAAGCGCCTCCATCCCCAGCGACAACGGGATATTGGCATCCGTTGAGGCGCAGTCCTTCCGTGTCGCAATCCCCAAATACTCATCCACTGCGTTCACCGTCGCCAACAACGCAGAGTCTTCCGCCAACCGCCCTCCCGGACGCGCCCCAATCTCGCGGATCTTCGCCGTCAATCGCGCCGCCCCGCGCCGCAGCCGCCCCGGTTCGTTTTCCATCACCAGGCTCCGCTCCACACAATCGGTCAACAACTCCGCCAACTCCACCAGCACCTCCGCGCTTTCGCTCCGCAGGTCCAGCTTCGCCCGCGCACTGGTGGGAATGGAGTTAATGCTCGTGCCCCCGTCCAACATCGTGAAGTTCGCCGTCGCTTTCCCGTAGCGCGATTCCAGCAAACTCGTCCGCCGCCCAAAACAATCCAAAAAGTCCGCCATCATGCGCCCCATCGCGTGCACCGCGTTCGGGTTCGCCGCGTCCACCCAACTATGCCCCCCCGGACCCTGGTATTGCACCTCCAGCCGCCGGCTCGCCAGCGCCTGCACCGTCACCAGTTCCGTCCCCGGCCCGTCCAAAACCACATAGCTTGCAATCTGCGGCCCCAGGCTGCTTTGCCGGCACAAATAGCGCATGCCGCTCAAATTCCCTTCGCCCTCTTCCCCCACATTGGCCACAAAAACCACACCCCGCCGGCCGTTCTTCCGCGGATGCTGCGCATAAGCTTTGGCCAGTACCAATAGCGCCGTCAAACCCGCGCCATTGTCCGCCACCCCGGGCCCCAAAAAGCGCCCATCCGGCCCCAAGCGAATTTCCTCGGCAGAGCGCGGCGCCAATACCGTGTCCAGGTGCGCCGTCACGGCCACCAGCGGCTTGCGCCCTTCTCCTGGCCACAGCGCCACCACGTTCCCCGCGCGGTCCATTCGCGCGTCGTAGCCGTATCGTTCCAGGCGCTCCACAAAAAACTGCGCTCGCTTCTCTTCGAAAAACGTCGGCGCCGCCACCCGGCAAAGCTCCAGGTGCAGTTCGTTCGTCTCGGCCCGTTCGCGCGCAAAACGCCGCGCCGCGTCCGCCACCGCCGGCTCTTGTAACAGATCTCTAACCCAATTTTGTGCGCGAAACAACATCAACCAACTATGATGATCGCAGAAGGTCGCGTACCTCTCATGAAATCGCTTTTGCTCCTCTGCTTTCCCCTGCTGCTGCTCGCCCAATCCCGTCCGCCTATCCCCGAACAGGCGAAGCGCGGCAAAGAACTTTTTCTCCGATCCAACCGGGGCACCCCTTGCGCCGAGTGCCACCGCCTGGATGGGGCAGGGAAGGCCGTCGGTCCCGATCTTACCCGCATTGCGAAGTTTGTCGGGCCCCAGGGCCTTGTCATGTCCATCCAAATGACGGAAACCGCCTACATGCAAACCGTCGTTTGGAAAAGCCGTCAAATCCCCGCCATTGTCCGGCGCCAGTCCGCATCGGAAGTGGAGTTTTGGGACCTCAGCGCCCTCCCCGTTGAGCGCAAAGTTCCTCTCGCCGAAGTAAAGGAAATCCGCACCAGCGCCAAGTGGACCCACCCCCCCACCAGCGCCTCCTACACGAAGACGGAACTCGCGGACTTGATCGCTTATCTTCGCTACGCTGCTTCGGGCGACACGAAACCCGTCCAGACCTCAGACTTCCAAACGCAGCCGTAATTAGCCAGCCCTAATTGCTCAAAACCAGCACCGGATGGTATAACTGCGGCAGCTTCCGCTCCGCCATCGCCACCAATTGCCCCTCGCGGTTCAATACCTTCACCAAAGGCGCATCCTTGGCTGCCCGGAAGGGTGACGTGCGAAAGTCCCGCCCCTGCCGGATCTGGCTCTCCGTCAAGTGATCCACAATTTCGCAGGGTATCTGCGGCAGAATGCGCTGGCCCATCAAGAGGTGTTCCTCCAGCCGGCCTTCCTCGCACACCTGCTTCAATTGCTCCAGAGTCAATGCTTCGTCCAGCGCAAACTCGCCCGAGCGTGTCCGCCGTAATTCCTGCACATAAGCCCCGCAGCCGAGCGCCTGCCCCAAATCGTGCGCAATCGAGCGCACATACGTGCCCGGCGAACATTCCAGCCGAATACGCAAATCCGCCCCTTCCACCGCCAGCACTTCCAGCGCAAACACCTCTACCTCTACCGCCTTCAGCTCCACTGGCTGCTGCTTCCGCGCCAGCTTATACGCCGGCACTCCTTCAATCTTCTTCGCCGAAACCGGCGGAGGCATCTGCATCTGCGGTCCTCGGAAGCGTTCCAGCAGGCTTTCCAATTCCGCGCGCCGGGCCGGCTCATTCAGTTCGATTTCCTGGTGCTCGCTGGTCGGCTCACCTTCGCGGTCATAGGTAAAGGTGGAGTGCCCGAAGCGGATTACCGCCTCGTAGCCCTTGCGGTCCTTGCCAAAGTATTGCGCCAGCCGCGTGGCCCGGCCAATCACCAACGGCAGCACGCCCGTCGCCAGGGGGTCCAAGGTCCCCAAGTGCCCCACCTTTGTCGTGCCCACCAGTCGGCGCACCTTGTTTACGGCGTCGTGCGAGGTCCAGCCCGCGGGCTTATCCAACACCAGCACCCCACAGATTTGTTCAACGGATATCATCGAATTTAGATGGCGGATCGCCTTTATCTCTCCTTATGGCTGAACGGATTCTCTCCGCTCACAATGCACAAGCACTTTGCCCAGTGCCTGACGAAATTCCCTTTCAGTTCCCAATCGCCCGGGGTTTACCTGCGCGTCGGCGCCGTCGATAGCTCCGAGCCCGCGCTGCAGGAACAAGTCTTCGACCTGTCGCAGGGCTTTGATCCCCTCATCGAAACCATGGGGCGCTGGCAAAGCACCGATGCCAGTTTTGAAGTGGAAGGCTTCTGGGATCTGTGGCAGGAACTTCCCGAAGGTTGGCGCCTATCGCCCGCCCGCGTGAATCTCTTCTTCTATGGTCCCAACTTTCCTTCCGAATGGGGGGAACAGATTCGCATCGAGCTCGGCGTAGAGGCCCTATTCCTGCCCACCTTCGCGATGGCCGGCAGGGAACTGGGCCTGATGCAATCCAACATCCGCAGCCTCCTGCGCCTGCGCCGCGACCTGGAGCAAACGCTCTCCCTCAGCAAAATCAACCTGTGGAGCGAAAGCGGCGAGAACTTCGCCGATCGTCTCCGCCAAAGCATGGAGATTCCCAGCCAACAATAAACCATTTCCCAAAGGAGCGATTCCAATGCCGGTACAAACCAACAACGCCTCCGCCCTCCCGCCCACCCCGCCCACCCTGCCGCCCCTTATCGAGGGCACGCAGTGGAAACTAACCGACATTGGCGGCAAGCCCGCCGCCAAGGCCGTTACCACCACTTTGGAATTCCGCCAGAGCCGCGTTGGCGGCAAAGGCGGCTGCAATTCCTACAATGGCCCCGTCACGGTGCAAATCACGACGCGGGGCCTGCACAAAATCAAGTTCGGCAACTTGGTTTCCACCCGCATGGCTTGTCCCGGCGCGGCTTCCACCCAGGAAACGGAGTACTTCCAGCACCTCAGCAAAATTACGCAGTTCAAACGCGAAGGCGACGAGTTAGTGCTCTTCACTGCGGAGAATGTGGCGAATCTCCGCTTTTTATTGTTGCCGTAGGCACGGGCTTCTGCTCCGGACCCCGCTTGGCCCACTCCGGTCTTTCGCTTCGTTCCGTTTCCACAATCACCAGAAAGCGCCCCGGCCGGTAAGGTGTCGGCATGGCCTCCCGCGCGGGCATGGTCAACCAGAACTCTTCGCCCCGTGCCCTTGCTTCGTCGTACTCCGCGTCCAACACCCCATAGCGGTCCAGAAACGAGTTCAACGCCGCGGAGATCCGGATGCATCCCTTCGATTGCCGCGTGCCGAGTTTCGGCTCCAGCCGGTCCGGGTCCGTTGCGTGCATTTGGAGACGCATCTGGCTCATCGCTTTCCGCCCCCACGTTTGCCGCTCCTCGCGCCAGCCAAAGTCAAAAACCCGCATCCCTTTCCTGCCATAGCCCCGAATGCCGTTCTTGTTCTTGGTCCCCGCCGCGCGATAGTCCGGATGCTCCGGCGTATGCAAAAACGCCCCCAAGGGACTGAGAAAATGCTCAAAGGTCCCTGGCTTCCCCGTCGAAACCAAGTCCGCCCCCACAAAACCAAATTGCTCTCCGTCGTGCGCGTAAAGCAGCGCCGCCTGCACCAAGGGATGCCGGTCCACCAACAGCACACACTCCTGGTCCGCCAACGGATAACTCCGCAGAATCTCCGCATAGCGCGCTTGTTCTTCCCCGGGCACTTCCAAATGCCTAGGAACCTCCCGCGCGAAAATCTCCCGCAGGTCTTCGGCGCCCAGCAGTGCCACCGACACCGCCCCCAACATCCCCAACCGGCCACCCATTCGCCAGAGCATATCTACACTTATAGACGCCCCCGGCCCCCACCTCTGTTTCGCTACTTCTTCTTCAAATCCTTCTGCTGTTGCTGCTCGTTCAACTCCCGCACCCGCGCTTGCATACGCTGCCCGTCCGCGCTGCGCTTCAGCCGGAAATAAACTGTCGCCAGCGTAATATGCGGCTCCACCCAGTTCGGATCCGCCGCCACCACTTTTTCCAACTCCTCCCGCGCCTCTTCCAGCTTCCCCTGCCCAAAGGCCAGATACGCCACCTGATAGCGCACCGCCAGGCTTAAGGGCCGCAATTGCGCCGCTCGCCCCAGGTACAGCGCCGCCTTTTCGTAATCCTTCTCAACCCGCGCCAAGCCTCCCAGGTAAAGGTTCGCCTCAAAATCCAAAGGGTTCCCGGCTAGTTCTTTTTCAAACGCCGCGCGCGCCTCCTCCGGGTTCCCGTCCCGCAGTTTCGCCTGCCCATACAGCGAGTGCAATCCCCGGAAGCCGGCGTGCTTGGCGATCGCACCCGCCAAAGTCACCAGCGCCGCTTTGTTATCCTCGCTGGCCATCTGCGTTGTTGCCAACAAATACAACGCTTCTGGGCTATCGCCCTCCCGCAGCACCCGGTCCACCAGCAATTGCCCGCGCCGCGCATCTCCCTCGCGAAAATACGCCAGGCCCAGGATGTAGCTATCGGCCAAGCTCTCGGCTCCGCCCGGCGCCAAAAGCGCAATCACTTTCTTTGTCTCCCCCATGCTCAAATAGCAATCCGCCAGTAACGTCGTCGCCTGGGCATTGCTTCCCTGCGCCGCCAGTACCTTTTCCAATTCCTCCGCCGCATCCACAATCCGGTTTTGCTTGTACAGCACCAATGCGAGATTCAGCCGGATGCGCGCGTCGTTCTTTCCTTTCGCTAACGCCAATTCGTATTGCTTCTGCGCGTCCGCATACCTGCCTACCGCCGCGTAGGCTGCCCCCAGGTTCGAGCGGATTTCCGCCACCTCTGGCCTTTTTTCCAGAAACTGTTCGTACAGCGGAATCGCCGCCTCCGCCTGCCCCGCCTGGTGCAAACGGATCGCTTCCCGCAATTGCTCCTGCGGACTCTGCAGCGCCAAGTAAAGAACCAAAAACTGAATCACCACAATTCCCCAATAAAATTAGGGGCGGCAATTCCCGAAGGCTTTGCCGCCCCTTTCCCAAGTGTATAAGAGGAGTCTTAGTCAAGATGAAACGACCAACCCCTGACCGGAGACGCGGGTTACGCTGACGGGTTAGGAAAACCAAAAGCGGCGCAGAGCCGCAAAGGACAAGGAGTTGGTCTATGAAAAAGATACTGTACGTAGGTCTGGATGTCCA
>JANRIK010000054.1:0-57840 GCA_033765085.1 Bryobacter sp.
ACCTCCCACGGCCTCACCGCCACCACGCCGGACTCCCTCGCCGAAGCCAACCAAGCCGAATTCCTCGCCCTCGCCGCCCGCCTCCGCGCCCAACTGAAGCCCCACGGCCCCGCCGAAGAAGAAATCTTCGCCGCCTACGCCTGGAACACTTTCCAAGCCGACCGCGCCCGCGCCTTCGAAGCCCACGCCTCCGCCGCTTACGAAGAGGCCCTCCTCGACGACTCGCCCAATCAAGACACCCTCCTCCGCCGCCTCGACACTCTCTCGAAATACCGCACCCGCCTCGAACGCGCCGCCTCCCGCTCCTTCCGCGACCTCGGCCTCCTCCAAGCCGACCGCCTCGCCGCCAACGAAACCAACGCCCTCCTCAAAGACATTGGTCAAAACGAACCCATTTCCCCCGCTATCCCTACCGCGAAACTGCGCACCAAAGGCCGCGTCCCTAACGCGTACTCCCTTGCCCAAGACCACATCCTCGGCCTCGCAGGGCAACACGCCCTCGCAGGAAAACAAGAAGCCTGCTGAAACCACTCCTGCCTGCCCGGCGATAGGATCAGGACATGCGATTTCTACTGCTTCCCCTTCTCACCGCCACCCTCGCCGCGCAAGAGTTCCGCCCGCTCTTCAACGGCAAAAACCTGGATGAGTTCATCGTCGATACCCCCGGCCTTTGGCGCATCGAAAACGGGGTCCTTATCGGCAAACACGACGGCCTGAAATACAACGACTTCCTCCGCACGCGCCGCCACTATCGCAATTTCATTCTCAAGTTCGAGTTCCGCCTGCTGAACGGCGAAGGCAACAGCGGCGTCCAATTCCGCAGTAAACCGGTGCCCGATTCCCACGAAGTGGCCGGTTATCAGGCCGACATTGGCCAGCAATATTGGGGCTGCCTTTACGATGAATCCCGCCGGAAACGCATCCTTGCCCAAGCCCCTCCCGAAACCCTGGCCGGCCTCGACAAATCCGGCTGGAATACCTACACCCTCGAGGTTCGCGGCCCCCGCATCCAACTTTTCCTCAATGGCCGCCGCACCGTGGACTACACCGAGACCGAAGCGGGCATCGATGAGTCTGGCTTTCTTGCCTTCCAGGTCCACTCCGGCCCGCGCATCGAAGTGCACTTTCGCAAGGTGGAGATTGCGGAAATAGAATAAAAAAACTTAATTTAAATCAACCCGTTACACAGATGCATCCACGCCGAACCTGATATAAGATTCCCCTCGGGTTAACCCAAATTAAACCCAAATCCAATGGGGGATCCTATGAGTCTCTGTCGATCACTCTCTCTCGCTCTGGCGATTACTCTCTTCACAACTCTTGGTTTTGCGCAGTCCTTTACGGCCAGTGTGCGCGGAACCATAACCGACGATACCGGCGCCAGCGTTCCTGCCGCCAAAATCCTGGTTGTGGACCAGGAACGCGGCACCACATTCCGTGGGGAAACCGATGGCGAAGGCCGATACGTGGTTACGGCCCTCCCGCCCGGCAGCTATGCCTTAACCGTGGAAGCCCAAGGCTTCAAGAAGTTTGCCAGCGGCCGTTTCACCCTCGCCGTCCAACAACAAGCCACCGTGGATGCTCGCCTCCAAGTCGGCGACGTCAACACCACCATCGAAGTCGAAGATTCCGCGTCCTTGTTGAACACCACCATCTCCAACCTGGGCCAGGTTATCGATAACCAGACCATTCTCAAGCTGCCTAACCTCGCTCGCAACTCTATGGGCTTGGTTTACCTCACCCCCGGCGTGGTCGGTTCCGGCGGCCGGCGCGGCAATGAAAACACCAACTTCGTCGCCAACGGCAGCCGGAACTCTACTTCCGATGTCCTTGTGGACGGGGCCACCGTCGCCACCGTGGAACAAAACTCCGGCGTCACCGACCTTAAGTTCTCGCCTTCCGTCGACGTAGTGCAAGAGTTCAAAATGCAGACGAACTTCTTCTCTGCCGAGTACGGCCAAACCGGCGGCGCTGTTGTGAACATGATCACGCGCTCCGGCACGAATAACTTCCACGGTACCGGCTACTATTTCCTTCGCGACGCCGCCCTAAACGCCAACGACTGGTTCGCCAACCGTGCCGGCCGTCCCATTCCCGCGTTCCACCGCGACCAGTTGGGCGGCGTGCTCGGTGGCCCCGTCATCAAGAACAAGACCTTCTTCTTTGGCGCCTACGAGCGCACTTGGCAGGAAAGCCCCACCAGCCAGCAAGCCAGCTTGCCCACCATGCTCCAACGCGCCGGCAACTTCTCACAAACCTTTAACGCCTCCGGGGCCTTGATGCAAATCTACGACCCGTTTAATACCTCCACGAATGCTTCCGGTGCACTTACCCGCACTCCGTTCCCCGGCAACATCATCCCGTCTAGCCGCTTTGATCCCGTCTCCTTGAAAGCGCTCTCCTTCCTGCCGGAACCAAACCAGCAAGGCGCCGCCTTCACCAACACCAACAACTGGTTCAACCAAGGCGTGAATACCAACACCTCCGATCAAACCACCATCAAGGGCGACCACAATTTCAACGATTCCAATCGCCTCAGCGGCCGCTATAGCCTGGTCCGCAACGATGGCATCAACCCCAATCTCTTTGGCGATGACAACCCAGCCTACTTCACGGGCGGCAATAACCGGACACGCACACAGTCCATGGTGGCCGACTATACGCGCACGGTGGGCCCCACCACGGTTTACACCTTCCGCTACGGCTACACTTATTCCAACTTCGCCCGTAATCCCAACTTCGAATCCTTTGACCCCACCACCCTCGGTTTCGCAGCCAACATCAAAGACAATGCCACGAACCTCGTCTTCCCGCGCTTCCGGCCGGAAGGCTTCCGCGAATGGGGCACCGAGGGCTACTGGATCATGGACCGCCAGGAAGGCGTTCACCACTGGTCCGGATCGATGACTAAGATTGTCGGCGGCCACAACATCAAAGTCGGCGGCGAACGCCGCTACAACCGCCTCGATTATCTCCAACCGGGCTTCCCCTCAGGCGGCTTCTCCTTCGGCCGCGGCATCACCTGCGCCGGCCAGTTCACCTGCCCCGGCAACCAGGGCAACGGCCTCGCCACCATGCTCCTCGGCTGGACCACCGGCAGCAATTACCACATCGAACCCAAAGCTTTCTCCCGCTCTGCTTACTGGGGCTTTTACTTCCAGGACGATTGGAAGCTGGCCCGCAACTTCACCTTAAATCTCGGTGTCCGCTATGACTTTGACGTGCCCCGCTGGGAAAAGCTGAACCGCTACAGCTATTGGGATCTCGACGCTCAGTCTGCCGTCCAGGCTCCTGGCTACGAAACCAAGGGCGTCATCAAGTTTGTCGATGAGGATCGCCGCTCTCCTTTCGATGCCGACATGAATAACTGGCAGCCCCGCGTTGGCTTCGCCTGGGCCGCCAACCAGAAAACTTCCATTCGCGCCGGCTACGGCTTGTTCTACACGCTCTCCCGCGCCACGGTTTTCGGCCGCCCCGGCACTGGCTTCACCATCGACTCACCCGTGGTCTGGAGCCTTGACGCAAATGCCACCCTCAACACGCGCTTAGCCAATCCCTTCCCCAGCGGCGTTTTGCTTCCTCCCGGCACCAGCCAGGGGGATCGCACCCTGCTTGGCTTCGGCGTCGGCACCATCGTTCCCTCGAACAACCGCAACCCGGAATACCACTCCTGGAACTTCTCCATCCAAAGGGAACTGCCCCTCAAGTCGGTCCTGGAATTGAACTACACCGGCAGCCGCGGCGTGCACTTGTTCATGCCGCTCACCACCCTCTCGCCCCTGGACCCCATCTATTGGCCTCTAGGTCGCACCCGGCTGAATGGCCAGGTGCCGAATCCATTTTTTGGACAGATCACAGACGCGCGCTCTGTTTATAGCCGCAACACTGTCCAACTGCAGAAACTGCTCCGTCCCATGCCGCATTTTGATGGGACTGGGGTCGGCCAGTCTGAACCTGCCCGTGGCGACTCCAACTACCACGCCCTCCAAATCAAGTGGGAAAAGCGCTACAGCGCCGGCCTCACCATGCTGGCCCACTACACCTGGTCCAAAATGATCGACAACGTTTCCCACACTTCCGGCAACGTTGCTTGGCTGGGCGGCTCCACGGCCCTCCAAAACATCCACGACCTGCGCGGCGAGCGCAGCCTAAGCGCCCACGACATCGCCAATCGCGTCGTCCTGACGGGCTCCTACGAATTGCCCTTTGGACGCAAGCGCAAGTTCGGCTCCAACATGAACCGCGTCCTCGATTGGATTGCCGGCGGCTGGGACATTAGCGGCATGTTCCTCATGCAAAGCGGTATGCCCCTCCACGTCACCCAAAATGGCGGCGCCATTTGGGATGGCACGCAACGCCCCAACTTGATCGACGATCCCAGCACCAGCGGGCCTGTCCAGGACCGCATCAACAACTACTTCAACCGTGCGGCCTTCTCCCAGCCCGCTGCCGACGTTCCGGGCACCTCGCCCCGCACTCTCGGCTATCGCGGACCGGGAATTACGACTCTCGATGCCGCGCTCCTCAAGAGCATCTTCGTGCGCGAAGGCCATCGCATCGAGCTTCGCTTGGAATCCAACAACTTCACCAACACGCCGATGTTCGGTGATCCCGCCACTGCCTTCGGTGCCGTTAACTTCGGGCAGATCTCCGGTCTGCGCAACGGTGTCGGTCCCCGCAACATGCAATTCGGTGTGAAGTACTATTTTTAGACTTCCCACCCCACAACCAAAAAACAAAAGGGGCCTGGCGCAAGCCGGCCCCTTTCTCTTTTCGCAGATGGTATTTCCTACCGTTCCACCACCGTCGGTGGCACGGGTGCTTTGGGCGCTAGGGGTGGCAGTGGCGGCGCGCCATCCCGCCCCGACCAGGAACCTCCGCGGCTTACCCGCAAGGTGCCCCGCCGCGTCTCCAACACCACCTTCGCCCCGCCCGTCGAGCCCGCAATCATGCCGCCGCGTTCAAAGTCTTCCGTCCGCAGCGGCGAGCCAAAGTCGTTCTGCACTTCGCCCTTCTCGGTCCGCGCCGTCAAATCAAATTTCGCGTCGTTGGGTAGGAATAGCGTCACTTCGCCGCCCGAGGTTTTGGCTTGGATCTGCGCCAACTTCGCCGTATCGGGCGCCAATTCAATGTCACCACGGTCGAGATCGATATCAATCGGACCGTAAAAGCCGCTAATCCGCACATCCTTACTCTTCGAGCGCAGCCGTACGGGCCCGCTCAACCTCTCGGCCTCCAATTCGCCGCCCGACAGGCTCACCCGCCCCAGGATCTTTTCCACCTGCAACTCGGTCGTCCGGCTGGTGAAGCGCAATAAGGAAGCGATGTTCCGGAAGTCCAGCGAGTCGAATGCGCCGTCCACCGTAACCGTTCCTTCAATGCCGTCCAGCTCCACGTCGCCGGCCCGCGCACCCTTAATGTCTACAGTTCCCTTCACCCGCTGCAAGCGCACAATGTCGCTCCGGTTCAGGTCCACGCGCACCTTGCCGCCAATATCTTGCCCCCGTACGCCCGCATTGGCGGAACGTACTTCGAGGTCACCCGCAATTTGGTTCACATCGAAATCGCCATACGAGCCCTCGCAATCCACTGACACGCCCTTGGGCACTTGCACTTCAAAATTTGCCTCGACGCTGCTTTCCAGTTCCGCCCGCTCCTGATTGCTGCGCACAACCACTTGTTCGCCCTGCGTCGTCAGTTCCAACTTCAGCTTTTGGTAAATCTGCTCGGCCGCCGTTCTGTCTAGCGCGCGAATCTTGTAAACGCCGTTCACGCGAATCTTATCCGTATCGGAACCCACCAGCCGTACATTGCCCCGCCGATTGTCCACCACCACCCGCGCCTTCGCCGGGCACGCCGCCTCTGCGTTGATCGGGAATTCGTAGCTGTCGCTAAAAATCAAAATGCCCCGGTTGCCAAACTCGCCGCTCCACAACCGGTTCTTCATGCTGGTCCCAAACACAAAGGCCGAACCGCTCAATGTCAAAAAGACTATTAAGCCCCATTCGCCTCCGGAAATACCACGCGCCGGCAAGGGCTTGCCTTGGTTGAAGCGCAGCAGAATCTCCGCCGCCCGCAGCGCGCCCCACGCAATCAGCAGATAGGGCCAGTTCTGCACCACCAGCGAAAAGAACGAAATCTCCGGGAAGAGGTTGTGCACCAGCAGCGCCGCCCCACCCGCAATCAAGATCAACGGGGTAACAATGGTTCCGCGCATGGCTAGTTCACTCCCGTCGATGGGTCGCTGGGCCCTTGATTGCCCACCGCGAATTCCAGTAGTTTCAAAAGGCCGAAGGCGATAATCAAGATCGGCCACGTCCTCACCACACGCATGCCTCCCGCATAGTCCACGGCCAGCAGCGTGCCAAAAACCATCAATAGGATGGGTCCGCGCAGCGCGGCAATCAATTGGCTGTTAATCGGCACGGGAGTCCTCCGCCACCTTATTGGCAATATTCTCTGCGTTGGCAATATTCTGCGTGCGGCGCAACAACATGCCCACACCAACCGCAATCAACAACACCGGCCAGAAGCGCACAATCTGGTCCAGGTACAACAGCCCTAAATTGTCGAGCAGGAAAATCAGGCCAAACAGGATCAACAGCACCGGCCCAATGGGCAGTTTCTGCCAGGATTCCGGCAGGTCCATCACGCCGGAAAACTCCGCCACCGGCTGGTTCAATTGCCGCTTGCGCGCCGTGTGATACGCCTCAAAAGGCATGTAGAAAAGCCACCCAATCAGCAGCGGCACAAAGAAGGCCTCCGCATTCGACTTCTCGAGCGCGGTAATCAGAAACGCAAACACCACAATGTGGATCAGGCCCTTGGCGTACTGCTGGTTATAGATCGCTCCCACACCAGGAATCAAGCCCAGCACAAAGGCCCAACCCGGGCTAATCTCGTTGTTCACAGGCGGTGGCGCCGCTCCCGCGGAATAGGGCGAAGCCTGTTGCTTCATCTTCTCGGCGTATTCGCGCGAATACAGAAAGCCATCGACATACACGGCTTCTTCCGCCGTCAAGGGCTTCCCCGTGGCCCGGCAATACCCAACAATCGGTGGGGGAATGGGCTTCATCTCGGATGGGTTCATTTCTTGTCCCCTTCGTTGCCCTTCTTTGGCGCTTCGCTCTCTTGGCCTTTGATGTCGTCAATGGCGGATTGGATTTCGTACACCAAGCGCAGGTTGTCGTAATACTTTACGGCGTTGTCCCAGGCCCGGTGCAGCGTTGTATCGATGTTGCGCACAATGCGCGCCGGGTCGAGGTCGGCTGCCGTCAATTGCTTTGTCGGGCTGGCAAACTTGCCAATCATGGAAAAACTCAAAATGGTCATCGCCATGCCCATCGCCAAGCGGGGCTGCAGCAAGGGAGCCAGCCAGCGGCGTACTAGGCTTTGGGGCGAAAGTTTTGCGAGCAGCGGCGTAGGCTTCGGCGTTTCGTGCAGAATACGAGTAATCAGCTCCCGCGGCGCCTCCACGTCCGCCACCCGGCTCAAAAACTGCGCGCTGCCCGCCACGTCCGCCACATACTCTCCACACGCCATACACTCCGCCGCGTGCCGTTCCAAAGCCAGGCGCTGGTCCCCCACCAGCGTCCCGTCCACGTAGTCGCACAGTAGTTCGTCAACCTGTTGGCAATCCAGCGCCACTTTTTCGTTCTGTTGCTTCCCGCTCTGGTCCATCACACCACCACCTTCTGCCGCCTTAAGATCTTTGCCAGTTCGGCCCGGCCCCGGTTCAAACGGCTCTTCACCGTTCCTTCGGGCACGCCCAGCGTTGCGGCGATTTCTTTATATTCCATCTCTTCCAAATCCCTCAAAATCACAGCTTCCCGTAGTTCCGGGGAAAGCTTTTGCAGCGCACCTTGCAAGAGTTCGCTCGCCTCGCGTCCGGCCAACAGGCCATCCGTGCGTCCCCCGGCCAAGGAGGTCTCTTCCAGCACAGGCAATTGGTCGTCAATCGAATCGGTCATCCGCTGGCCCTTCGTCCGCCGGTAATGGTCAATCAGCAGGTTTCGGGTCAGCCGCGTCAGCCAAACCGTAAAACTGCCTTCCCCCGCCCGGAACGATCCCAGCGTCTTGAAGATCCGCAAAAATACGTCTTGTGTCAGGTCCTGCGCCTCTTCGTCCTTGCCCACGAAGCGGTAGCAGATCGCGTAGACGCGCCGGGTATGCGACCGCACGAGCTGTTCCCAGGCTCCTTGGTCTCCCTCCAGGCAACGCTCTACCAATATGGCGTCGGAGTCCAACTTGATTCCCCAATCATGGTCCGCCAAATTACCACCCGCCCTTCTCGCGGCAGGTTCGTATGCCTTCTGGAGACCGATCTCCGGCTTGGCGCCCGCCAAGGCTTGCGCCCGGCCCGGCAGCAGAGAGTTTGCGGCGATCGTCCCAGAAAACATCATTTGGCTTCCGATATAGGAAACGAAGATCTATCATGGGAAGTTCACGCTTGCCAGGAAATTTTACAGACGAGCGGCCAAACGCTTTCCCTTGGGTGAAAGCCAGCGCGCTTGCTATTGTGGCCATTCTCCTCTTCCGCTTTGCCAGCCAAGGCCAAGGCTTCGACTTTCGCAAATTCTTCGCAGTATTGAGCGATCTTGATCCAGGCTACACGTTTCTCGCAATTTTTTTCATTGTACTGAGCTACTTGGGCCGCGCCATCCGCTGGGAGGTGATGATGCGCCCCCTAGGGGCCCCGATTTCCTTCTCCAGCATGCTTTCTGCCACCACGATTGGCTTTGCTTCTGTCGTTCTCTTGGGCCGCGCGGGCGAATTTGTCCGCCCTTGGCTGGTCGCGCGGGCTTCCAAAACCAGCTTTTCCGCCCAAATGGCCGTCTGGCTCTTTGAGCGGATTTATGATCTGCTCGTTGTCATTGTCTTCTTCGGCTACGGTCTTGTCTACCTTTCCCAGACGTCAAATCTGACCCATCTAGGCCCCGAACTCCGTTGGGTCATCGCCAGCGGTGGTGGCCTGGCCTTGGCCGGCGGCCTATTTTGCCTTATCTTCGTCTTTGCACTGCGTTTCCTCTCTCCCTCGCAGCGCCAGGGTCTAAACAGTCTCCTCGGCTACCTCCCGCCCCGCCTAGCGCAGCGCCTGCGCCCTCTGGCCGAAAATTTCCTCGAAGGCGCAATCGCCTGCTGTGACGGCCGCTTGCAAGGTTTAGTGATGGCATATACCTTCCTCGAATGGGTCGTAATTGCCGCCTGCCAATGGTCCCTGTTCCAAGCTTTCTCGGCCACCGCGGGCCTGAATGCCAGCCAGGTCATCAGCATCGTCGGCTTGGTCAGCTTCGGTTCTATTGTGCAATTGCCAGGCATTGGCGGTGGAATGCAAGTTGCCGCCATTGCCGTCCTCACCCAGATTTTTTCCGTTGGCCTCGAGGAAGCCGCGGGCATCGCCCTGGCGCTTTGGGTCATTTCCTTTGTTCTGGTCGTGCCGGTCGGCCTTGTTCTGGCCGTTCGCCAGGGCCTACAGTTCCAACAGTTGAGGAGGCTAGAATAAGCCCATGCTTTGTCCCTTTTGCGGGTTCCTCGAAGACAAAGTAATCGATTCACGCGAATCCAAGGAAGGAAACCTCATCCGGCGGCGCCGCGAGTGCATGCGTTGCCAAAAGCGCTTCACCACTTACGAACGCATTGAAGAAATCCCCTTCATGGTGGTGAAAAAAGATGGCCGACGCGAAAAGTTCGACCGCCAGAAAGTTCTCAACGGTCTATTGAAAGCCTGCGAAAAGCGCCCCATCCCCATGGCCAAAATTTCCGAAATCGTCGACGCCGTGGAAATGCGCATCAACGAAGTTCCCGAGCGCGAACTCAGCTCCAAGGAAATCGGCGAAATCCTGATGCAGCGCCTCCGGGACCTCGACAAAATCGCCTATGTCCGCTTTGCCAGCGTATACCGCGAATTCCAGGACGAAGACGCCTTCCTGAACGAGATTCGCCGCCTGCTCAAGGAAAAACGCTTTTAACTACTTGACCCTGCCCGTCCGGGCAGGAGGAGAAACTGTAACCCTACCGCACAGGTGGGCATCTCTGAAATAGAGGCTTAACATAAGTCCTGGATGATGTTAGACTAAATTGGATGCGCCTACCTTTTGGAACAGGGAAGATCGAAGGGGCGCACTTCCAAAACAGTTTCCCCCGCAAAACAAACAGAAATAAGGCTTTAACGGGTTTCACCGGGCTATTTTCGCAAGGCATTTCGCAGCCTTTCGGGGAAGTACCGGTCGAAGTGAGGTGATTGAGAACGTGGACGCATTTGACGATCAATTTGTAGGCGAAGCAGAACCGGAACCGGTAGGTTTGACTTTCGACGAAGACACTCCTTTTTTCGCCGCCGCGGAAGAAGAAGAGGCGGAAGTCGAAGATGACGAACAGCCGGCAACCGAAGAATCCATCTATACAGATGACCCCGTCCGGGTATACCTCCGCGAGATGGGCGCCGTTCCTTTGCTTACGCGCGAAGGGGAAGTTACTCTGGCCCGCCGCATGGAGCGCGGCAAAGTGCGCATGCAAAAAGCGCTCAGCCGTTCGCCCCTGGTGCAGCGGATGATTGCGGAACTCATCCGCCAAGTCCGTTCCAACCAAATTGAAGTGGAAGAAGTGGCCGACATCGGTGTGGACATTGAAGAGGGCCCTTCCGCCCACGAAAAGAAGGTCCGCGAACTGATGAAGCAGTTCGATGCCGTCGAAGTCGCTGCCAAAAAGGTTGAGCCGCTCGAAAAGAAGGCCAACGAAGCCCCCGCCGCGAACAAGAAACTCAAAAAGCGCGCCATTGGCAAGTGGCAGCGCGCTCTGGTCGCCTACAGCCTCAGCATCCGCGCTGTGCCCTGGAGCTCCAGCCGCTGGAAGCAGTTCACCAAAGAATTGGAACTGGTCGTTGAACAACTCGGTCATCGCTATTCCGAAGTGGAACGCATTGAGGCGGCCCGCGCCTCCCAAGCGAACCAAGCCCGCCTCAAAGAGCTAAAAAAAGAAATCAAGCAGGGCGAACAACTCGCCGGTGCTTCTCTCGCTAGCCTGCGCGTCAGCCTGCAAAACATCCGCAACGGTGAATTTGAAGCCGAACGCGCCAAAAAGGACTTGGTCGAGGCCAACCTCCGCCTGGTGGTCAGCGTCGCCAAAAAGTACGTCAACCGCGGCCTGCACTTGCTGGACTTGATCCAGGAAGGCAACATTGGCTTGATGCGCGCTGCCGATAAGTTCGAATACCGCCGTGGCTATAAGTTTTCCACTTACGCCACCTGGTGGATTCGCCAAGCCATCACCCGCGCCATCGCCGACCAAAGCCGCACTATCCGCATTCCGGTGCACATGAACGAAAGCATGAACAAGTTCCTCCGCGCCACGCGCGAGCTGGAAAAGGAACTTGGCCGCGCCCCCACCAACGAGGAAATTGCCCGCCGCATGGACATTCCCGTGGAAAAGGTGCAAAAGCTGAAGACCATCTCCCGCGACCCGGTTTCGCTCGAAACGCCCGTGGGCCGCGATGGGGAAAGCGCCCTCGGCGATTTGATCGAAGACCGCTGGGTGGGTTCGCCCGTCGACGCCGTCATCGACGCCAATGTCCGCGAAGAAACCGCCAGCATTCTGAAAACCCTTTCCCCGAAAGAGGAAAAGGTCATCCGCCTACGCTTCGGCATCGGTTGCGAGCGCGAGCACACGCTCGAGGAAATTGGCCAGGAGTTTGACGTGACGCGCGAACGCATCCGCCAAATCGAAGCCAAGGCCCTCCGCCAGCTCCGCAGCCCGGAACGCGCCCGTCATCTGCGCGCGCTCCTCGCCGCACGCTAGTCCGCTCTAACTTCCCCGTACTTTCCTGTGCCCCTGCTTCGAACAGCAGGGGCATTTCTATTTCGCGCCTCTGCTACCCTCAATCCATTGCCTTGGAGAGTGGCAATTCCACTTATGCTCAAAAGCTGGTTCGAGATCTGGCCGGTGCTTCTGCTTTTCACCATTGCCACAGGGCAGATGGTGGTCTTACGCTTCACCAATCTCACCCCTTGAAAGGGCGGTGGCTTTGGCATGTTTTCCACCATCGCCCGGCCGGAAACTCGCATCATCCACATCTTCCTGGAAACGCCCGAAGGAATCATGGCCGGCCAACTCCCTGAGCCCGAAGGCTGGAAAGCCCGCCAACTTCGCGCCATCCCCACGCGCACTCAGCTCGAAGCCCTCCGCCAGCGCCTTTCCGGCTACCAATGGTTGCTTCCTTTGCACCAAACGCTGCCCCCCTCACCGGGCGCCTCTCCCTACCCTCCCGCGCTCGCCACCGCCACCGCCCTTACCCCCCAACCCCGCGGAGCGAAGTTTGACCCCACCGAGTTCCGCCTCGTCCCCTTCAAAGCCATTCGCGTTGAAATCCACCAACTCGATTACAACCCCGCCTCCCGCCAGGTCCTGCTCCGGGAGCTTCCGCGATGAACACTTGGCTGAAGCAACTGCGGCCTCTTTTCGCCACACCAGAACCGCTTGATCTGGTGCAGACGCTCACTCTCGTTTTGCTGATGTTCCAAGCCCCCCTCGATTGGTATGGCCGCATCCCGATGGTCATGCTCGGCGTCGCTGGTCTTGCTATGCCGGCTTTACGCCGCCAAGGGGGCTTCTGGTTCCTGCTCGCCGCAATCTGGCTTGGTTGGACTGTGCGCAATTGGGCCACCGCCGACAATCATAAATGGCTTAGCGGCTATTGGTGCCTTGCCATGGGCACAGCTTGCTTCTATGGCGACCGCGCTCTCGTGGTGCTCCAACGCAACGCCCGCTACATGATTGCCTTCGCCTTCCTCTTTGCTACGCTCGCCAAAGTTGTTTCCCCCACCTACGTCACCAATGCCTTTTTCGAATACACCACTCTCGCCGACAATCGCTTTCATGGCTACGGCCACACCATGAAATTGATGAGCCCCCAGCAAACAGCGCAAAATGAGAAGGCGATTCTCGCGGTCGCTGGCCCCGCCCCCTCCGCTGCCTCCCGCACGCTCGAAGCTTCCCCTTGGCTCCGGCCCGCCTCCCTGGTCCTCACCTGGTGGACGGTCTTCATTGAACTCCTCATCGGAGTCGTCTTCCTTTTTCCCCTCAACCGCTGGCGCGACCCCAGCCTCTTGCTCTTCCTTGTCACCACTTACACCATCACCACCGTCGTCGGCTTTGGTTGGCTCTTGGCGCTCATGGCCATGACGCTTTCCCCGCGCCGCGGCTGGTATGTGTTGGCCATCATCCTCATCGAGGCTTACGAGGCCCCGCTTACCTGGTTCTTGCGCTTCCTGCCTAGCTTCTAGCCTTAGCCACCGTAGCTTTTCAGCAATTGGCGAGCCTCCGCTTCAGCAGATTCCAACCGCCCCAAGGCCTCGCGAAAACGTTTGGCTTCAATTAGCCGCCGCGCATCTTCAAACTTCAGCTTCATTCGCGTCGCGCCCGCAATCGCCTCCGGCCGCGCCGCCAGCCCTTGGGCGGCCAAGGACTTCCGCATCGTCTCCGCCGTCACCTCCGCCGAGGTCACCGTGGCGGATACGCTGATGTACCGCTCCATCGCCAAGTCATACTCCTTGGCTGCTTCGGCTTCCAACTCCGCCCAATTCACTTTCGGCAATTCCGGCACCTTCGCCTCAATGGCCTCCAGCGCAAAGCGGGATTCGGCCATGCCCTTTCGCAATTCCTCATCTTGCGGAAAGCGCCCCGCCAACTGGTTCAAGATCCAAAACGAGCTCCGGTAACTCAACCACGCATCCTGTGGATTCAGCAGCCCGCCCACTTGCCGGTATAGCCCCGCCATGCCCAGCCCCAAATTCCGGTTGCCCTGCCAACCGCGTCCTTGCCAACCGCGCCCCTGCCGTAAGGCGTTCAGATAGCCCAACGTCCCGTGCGCGGCGGCCATTCTTTGTTGCGGGCTCTCCCATTGCCGGGCCCGAAAACTCTGCGACAAGCGCCCCAGGTTCGCCACCAATTGCTCCGGCGTCGGCTCGCCTTGGCCCAACTGGAGTTGGTATTGCGCGAGGAGGCTGGAATAGTCGCCCTGCGCCGCCAAGCTCTGCGCTGCCAAGCTCACTGCGCCCAGCAACACCAGCGCCAAACTACAGCTTGCGCGCCACATAGCCCACCTTCGGTTCGCCCGTCCCGTTGAAGTACGCAATCGCAATCCGGTCCCGCACTTCCACCACCATCAATTCCCCCACCTTTTCCGTCTGCAGGTCCAGCACCTCGCCCGTCGAAGGATCCTTGATTTCCTTCACAATGCGCGACACCTCAAAGCGGTCGCACTTCTGAATGCCATCGTTGGCCCCGGCCGCCAGGTACACCTTGTTCCCCGCAATCTCGGCAATCTTGGTCTCCACGTCTCGCGTCCGTGCCGCAATCTTGCCGTCGCTCGCGTTCGCAATGCCCGCTAGCTTATTGATGCAATCCACCGTCGCCTCGCCGATCACGGTTTCCAGGAAATTTGCGCTCGTCATGTCCACGCTACCCGCCGCGCCGCGCCCGCCATAGAAGCCCGCCAAGCCCACGCTCGAACCCTTCCGCTGGGATTCGCCCCGCGCCTCGCCCACGGCCAATACTTCGCTCGACTCGGCATCAATCAACCGGTAGCTGATTTCGACAATCGCTTTATCGGACCGCGAACCCACATTGATTCCCCCCAGGATGCGTGGCGAAGGAATGCCCAGGGCCGTTGTATTCACGTTGCGCTTCCGTGTGTCCTGACCAAACACGGTGATCGTGCCCATCAGAATCGCGTCTGCCCCCTGAACTCGCCCGATCTTGGCTTGCGTGCCCTGCTTCACCCGGTTCGACGCGCCCAAGTCCTGTTCGCTCAGCACCTTTTGTAAATTCTGCCGCTCCACAATCCGGTACTTGCCCTCTTCGGTCAGCCGCTTCGTCAATAAGGCCAAGATGCCCTTGCCAATGTCCACCTGCGTGCCAAAGATGGCCGCGACAGAACTGCGCACCGTGCCGAAATCAAATTCGTCAATCGCCACCACCCGTTTGGCCGCGTTGCTCGCAGGCTCACAGGAAAGGGTCGAAAAGTCGGTATTGAGGCTTGCGCTGGTTGACGCCGCCGGCGGGGCCGCTGGCTTGGGCTTCGTCCCCGACAGCGCCAGAATCACCGCGTCGCTGGCCCCCGCAGATTTCAACTTTAGGAAATCATCCGGCGTTGGCTGCAAAGGCCCTGCCGCTTCAATCGCCTTCAATACGGCCTCCTCCGGCAGCTTCATTTCCACCATCTGGAGAATTTGGGCCATCGGGCTTGCGGGCTTCTTCGCGGCTGGCTTTGGCGCTGTTTTCGCGGCTGTCTTTTTCGGCGTTTGACCGGCTCCCGGCATTGCCAAAAGGCTGCATAGCAAAATCGTTCCCATTCGCATATATAACTTCTCCTCTCTCTCTATCGGCCTAATTCCCGGTTGATTCGCGTGGCCAGCGCTTCGGCGGCTGTTAAATTTTTGGCCGCGCCCGCTGCGTTGCCGCGGTCCAGATTCGCCTTCGCCTGCTCCATGTTCATTTTCATGCTCGTCAGGCGCGCCACCATGTCGGGCCGGATGCTCAATCCTTTGCCCGCCAAATCGCTCTTCAACTTCTCAACCAAGGCTTCCGTCGCCGCCACTTTCCCGGATAGTGTCAAAAACCGCTCCTGCGCTTCTTCGAGTGCAGGGTCAGGGGCTGGCGCCGGGATTGGAACGGGGGTCGGGGCCGGGGTTGGCGCCGGAGTAGGTGCCGGGGGATTCACCGGAACAGGCAGCGGGGCGGCCACTCGTTCCACTGGTCTGCTTTCCGGCTGGCTCCTCGACGCTGCCTTTTCCGCGACTTGCACCGGGGGCTTCGCAGGCTCTGGAATCTGACTCTCTACCGCCTTCGGCTCATCTTCCTTCGGCGCCTCTTCTTTTTGCGCCTCCACCTTCTTCTCGGGCAGTTCCGCAGGCTTCGGCTGCAAGTACCACGCCGCCCCCGCCGCGCCCAGCAACACCACAGCCAATAATGCCGCCACCGCCCCCAGCGGCACTCCCGCCCGTGGCCTTGCCTTTACGGGTTTCCCCTGCAGGTAGCGTTCCAGGTCTTCAGCAAATTCCTGCGCCGTTGCGTAACGGTTCCGCGCCTCCCGCGCCATGGCCTTCAACACCACCATGTCCAAATCGCCCAGGATCCGCTTCTTTAATTGCTTGGTCGTTTCCTGCGTGCGCTGGTAATCTTCGCGGACGCTTTCGCTCGGCGGCTTCACCGTAGCCTGGTCCGGCAGCCGCCCCGTTAGGAGCAAATAGAGAATTACGCCCAGGGTATAAACGTCACTTTTCGCGTCCGCGCGCCCGGTGAATTGCTCCGGGCTCGCATAGGCCGGCGTCAACGGCGTGCCTTCGGCAGTGGTCAGCTCCATCGAGGCCGGACCCAGTTGTTTCGCAATTCCGAAATCGAGCAGTTTCGGCGTTCCGTCGCTGGTCACCAGAATGTTGGAGGGCTTCAAATCCCGGTGCACCACGTTGTTCTGGTGCAAATAATGCACGGCGCCAATCAGCTTCTGGTAAAGCTTCAGGCGGTCGTTCAGGCTCAGCTTTTCTTCATCACAATAGCGGTCAATCGGACGCCCTTCCACGTACTCCATCACGTAGTAGGGCATGTTCTCTGTCGTATCCCCGCCGTCCAGAATCCGGGCAATGTTCGGGTGGTCGAAGTTTGCCAGCACCTGCCGCTCGTTGCGGAAGCGCTCCACAAATTCCGGCGTCACCGCGTCGCCCCGCAGCAGCTTAATGGCTACGTTTTTGCGAAACGCTCCATCATCCCGCACCGCGAGATACACCACGCCCATGCCGCCCTTGCCCAATTCGCGGATCACGCGGTAGGGCCCAATCATCGCCGCCCCGCCGCTGCCCGCTGGCATGGTGCGGGTTGATGGCGGCCCTGCAAACTTCGCCAGGGCTGCTTCGGCCAGGTCCAGCCTTTCCCCGCACGACTGCCGGATAAACGTCTCCCTTTCGCCCGGCGCCACCTGCGCCGCACGCAATATCAATTCTTCCAGCCACGCCTGCGATTGTGGGTCCACTTCGCCTTCTATGATAAATGCGGCGAATGGGAGAAAAGGGGGTCGCCTGAAGCTTACTTTTGTTGCCGCTTCGCCTTCCACTGGGCAAAGCGCTCGTATTCATCGGTGGCGATGTAATCCACGCCCGCCGCCGTAAATTCTTCCCACAGCTTTTCGGCCGCCTCCCGGCCCCCCGCCATGTACCCGCGCCCCCAACCGTTTTGCGCCGATTCTTCCTCGCCCGCGCCGTTGATGGTGTACACCCTTACCCACAATCCCTTCGCGTGCGCCTGCTTCACAAAGCCCTGCCACTCCGGCACTTTCAACAAGCTACGGAACGCAAAGTTACACCAACGACGGTACTCCGTCGCCGCCGCGCATTGGTTCGCCGCCCCAAAGGCCAGTATGTCTTCCCCTTCTTTGCGCTGGTCATAGAAAACATCCTCGTTCACTTGCGGGCTGCCCAACAGCACCAAAAGCGGACCGTACTCAATGCCCATGCCTTGCCCCTTTTTGCTGACGCTCAACCAGGCGCGATACTTCTGCATCAACGCGTGTAGGTTGGCAATCTGCGCCGGTTCGGCGGTCTTAAAGTCCAGGTTCAAGGTCACCAGCGGCCATTGCTCCTTGTTCCCCGCGCGCAAGGCTGCTTCCATTTGCGCCTTCAGCGGCAGAAAAAAATCCTGCTCCAGGGTTGGCGCCGCGGCGGCATGCTCCACTTCGTGCGAGATACGGTTCTCCCCGCCTGCCCAAACCAGGTCTTTCTCAATGGCCAGAGGCATCCCCGCCTTCAAGGCCCGCTCCATACGGTCCGCAAACTTCCCCTCGTAGGGGTAACAATTGTGCGCATCCAGCAGCGTCCGCGTCCCCGGCTCCGCCGCCATCATCAGCATCGTAAGAGTAATAAGAAATATCAATCGCATCGGCTAACAGGCTAACCCCATTGCCCCCTCTCTGGCGAGGTGATTCACGGTAAATCCTCGTAGCTGTTCTGTAATCTTGCAAGGAACCTACGCCTATCGTATCTCCGCTAGGTGCGCAGGTTTTTTCGGCTGGCGATACTATGAGGGTATGCGGACAACTCTGGATATTGATGACGACGTTTTGGCCGCTGCCAAGGAATTGGCTCGGCTCAAGCAACAAGGGCTTGGCCGCACGATTTCCGATTTGGCTCGCCAGAGCCTTACCAATGAAAGTCTTACCTCGCAAGCCACTCCGGTGAAGCAAGTCGAGTTCGGGGTGCCAGTTTGGAAGCATGGACCATCGGCACTGCCGGTGACCAGCGAACTGGTTCATGCCCTGGCCGAAGAGGAATGAGCATCCGGCTCTTGGATGTGAATGTATTGGTGAGTCTCCTGGACTCCGCTCACCTTCATCACCCCATTGTTCTTTCCTGGTTCCGCAACGTTGCCTCCCTAAGTGGCTGGGCAACCTGCCCGATTACTGAGAACGGCTTGGTCCGCGTGGTTTCGCATTCCAGTTATCCCAACCTTCGCCTCTCCCCTGCTGAAGTTGCCGCTTCGCTCGCCTAATTGAAAGACAATTATTCCAATTGCCATCACTTTTGGCCAGACTCCCTGAGCTTGCTCGATCGAAGGACCTTCGACCTATCCCTCTTGACCGGTTCCCGGCAATTAACCGACGCCTATTTGGCGGGCCTTGCCTTTCGCAATGGTGGCCGCCTTGCTACTCTCGATTCCGGCATATCTTGGCGAGCAATTCGGGGCGCAGGGGAAACTCTCATGGATTATCTCGAACCCTCGATCGCCCCCTCTCTAGCGAGGTGATTCACGGTAAATCCTCGTAGCCGTTCTGTAACTTGCGCCTCACATCCCTATGCCATAATCCACCTGTGACTGAATCGACCGAGAATGCCGTAGCTCTCCTCGATACCCTCGCGGATCAAAGCGACCCCCGCCTGCTGGCTGTACGCTCCTTGCTCAACAGCAAGAGCTTCTCCAAGAGCCCCCGCCTGAGCCGCTTCCTGGCCTACGTAACCCACCGTGCCATCCTCAATCGCCTGGATGAAATCAACGAGCAGCAGGTGGGTATCTACGTTTTTGACAAATCCCCCACCTACAATCCCGCGGAAGATAATGTCGTGCGCGGCGCCGCCCGCCAGTTGCGCCAAAAGCTCGCCCTCTATTACCAGGAAGAAGCACCGCTCGACCAAGTCCGCGTCAGCCTTCCCCGCGGCAGCTATGTCCCCCACTTCGACCTGCAACCCGCCAGCCCGGAGGCACCGGAGGAATTGGTCCTCCTGCCCTCTTCTCCGCCTCTCCTTCCCGCTACCCCTCGCCCCCGGCGGCTTTGGCTGATTGCGCCAGCCGCTCTGGCCCTCCTCGCACTCGCTTGGTTTTTGCGTCCCGCGCCAAGCCTTTACGATCAGTTCTGGGCCGAATTCCTCGCTCCGTCCCATAAGACTTTTCTCGTGCCCTGCGACATGGGCATCGTCATGGTGCAAAACGCCACCAAGAAAAACTTCCCGCTTTCTCAGTACGGCATCATTGGCTACCAGCCCGACGTTTCCGGTCTTCCCGAGACCGACACCTTCATCACCAACAACTTCGCTTTCCGCAAATACACCTCCATCGCCGACGTCCGCCTGGCTACTCGCCTCATGAAACTTGCCCCCGCTCAGCAGGCCGATCTCGAAATCCGCTTCGGCCGGGATATTCGCGTCGAAGACCTAAAAACAGCCAACGCCTTCCTCGTGGGCGGTCCCCAGGGCAACCCTTGGATTGAACTCTTCAACAAAGATGCCGCCTTCCATGTAGAGACCAACGACCACCAGTACGTCCAAACCGTCATCAACCACCAGCCCCAACCCGGCGAGCAGCCTCGCTACGTAGTCCGCCATAATCGCGAAAATGTGTACACCGTTTACTCCATCGTTTCCTTCCAACCGAACCTCGGCGGCGCCGGCAATGTCATTACTATTACCGGCACCTCGATGACCGGCCTTGACGCCGCCAGCCAATTCCTCTTCGAGGCCAAAAACCTTTCCCCTTTTCTGGCCGAAATCCGCCAAGGCAATCGCTTCGCCCCCTTTGAAGTCCTGTTGGCCTCCCGCAACGTTTCCAACAATGCCATTGAGGTTGAAATTGTCGCGAAACGCATTCGACATGCGTCTGTCAAATAACTCCTGCGGATCACACCGCGTCGCACCTGCCCCCAACTGCGTTCCCCCCGAAATCCACCTTCCCGCCGCCTCTGCGCGCTGGCCATCCTGAACCCATGCGCCAATTCTGTTTCGCACTCAGCCTAATTTGTTGTCTCCTTGCTTGCTTCTTACCCCTGCCGGCCCAGACCAACGCCACCGCCCTCCGGGTCCGCGTGGAGGATGCCAGCGGCAGCGGCATGCCCGACACCAAAATCACGCTTATCAGCACAGCCACCAACCAGCAATTCCAAGCCGCTACCTCCGAGGACGGCTACGCCCTGTTTTCGCCTCTCGCCCCGGGCCGCTACAATCTGTTGGCCGAGCGCTCCGGCTTCCAAAGCTACAACCTGAAGGAGATTCTGCTCGAGCTCCAGGTCCGCCGCGAAGTCCGCGTCACACTCAACGTCGCCACCGTCGCAGAAACCGTGGAGGTCATCGACCAAGCCGCCCCCTTGCAATCCGAACAAGGCGCCCTCGGTCAGGTCATCCAAGGCTCCACCGCTGTCGAATTGCCGCTGGCGGCCCGCCGTTACACGGAACTGGCCCTGCTTTCGCCGGGGGTCACTCCTTCCACTATGACCGTCACCACCCGCGGCCCCGGCTGGCTGGTCGCCAATGGCAACTACCCCACCCAAAACAACTTCCTGCTCGACGGTGTCGATAACAACCAAGGCACCACCAACGCCCAGGCCCTGTCTTCGCAAATCATCCAACCTTCCCCGGACGCCATTGCCGAATTCAAAGTCCAAACCAACTCTTATTCCGCCGAGTTTGGCCGCTCCGCGGGCGCCGTCGTGAATGTGGCCCTGAAATCCGGCACCAACCAAGCACACGGCTCCGGCTGGCTCTATAACCGCGACCAGGCTCTCGCCGCCCGCCCTTGGGCTGCCAATACCTTCAACCAGCCCAAGCCGGACTTGCGCTGGAATCAATTTGGTGGCACGCTTGGCGGCCCTCTCCGCAAAGACAAGCTCTTCCTCTTTGGCGATTACGAAGGCTTCCGCCAAGATTTCTCCAACACCTTCCTCGTCACTGTCCCCACCGCAGCCCAACGTCTCGGCCAATTCCCCTTCGTTGTGCGCGACCCGCTCTCCCCCGGCCAAAACTTCCCCGGCAATGCCATCCCCGCCAGCCGCTTCGACGCTCTCGGCAAACAACTCATCGACCTCTACCCGGAGGCCAATCTCCCCGGCCGTACCGTTAGCGGCCGCACCGTGCAAAATTTCTCCGCCAACCGCGCCGGCACCGAACGCAACCACAAGTTCGACGTCAAAGCCGACCAGTACCTCACCAGCCGCGACACCCTCATGGCCCGCTTCAGCTTTGGCTATCAGAAGTTCAACCGCGAGGGGATCTTCGAAGGCTTGGCCGACGGCGTTGGCAACCAGGGTGTGCAGATCAACGACAACCAATCCCTCGCCACTTCCTGGACGCGCGTCCTTACTCCCAGCGCCATCAACGTCTTCCGCTTCGGCCTGGGCCGCACCTACGCCGCCTTCGAACACGCCTCCGCTGGCCTGGAGCGCGCCGATGAGTTCGGCTTCCGCGGCTTCCCCGAAGAAATGCTGGGCACCGGCGGCCTGCCGCTCATTAACCCCACCAACTACAACCAACTCGGCACCCGCAATTTCCGCCCCCAATTCCAAAAACCCTACCTTTACCAGTTCCTCGATACCGTCTCGTTGAACCGCGGCCGCCATGCCATCAAAGCTGGCTTTGAACTCCGCTGGAAGCGCAACACCTTCATCGACGCCACTCGCCGCACCCCCGCTTATGATTTCTCCGGCGAGTTCACCGCCGACGCCATGGGCGACCTCCTGTTGGGCCTACCCCGCGCCGTCACCGTCAACACCGTGCCCGAGGTTACCGAAGTCCAGCGCGCCTGGTCCGGCTTTGTCCAAGACGATTGGAAAGTTCTTCCCAACCTCACTCTCAACCTTGGCCTCCGCTATGAATTCGCCACTCCCTACCACGCCGTCGGCGACCTCACCAACATCAACTTCGACCTCGCCCGCGGCGAATTGATTACGCCCACCGACGGCGACCCCTACCTCGTCCAGCGCGACCGCAACAACTTCGGCCCCCGTCTCGGCTTCGCCTGGCAAGCCATTCCGAATCGCCTGGTCGTCCGCGGCGGCTACGGTCTGTTCTACAACTCCGAAGACGTCTTCGGCAGCGATTCCCAACTCGCCCTCAACGTTCCGCAACTCGTGCAGGTGGTGCTGCGCCGCGTTGGCCAAGGTCCCGCCCCTGTCCAACTTTCCGCGCCCTTGCCCGATGGTATTCTCACCCGCTTCAACACGCGGGAGCTCAACGTGCGCGCCAAAGATCCGAACCTCCTCTCTGGCCGCATCCAGCAGTGGAATCTCGCTCTGCAGTACCAGCTCACCTCCGCCAGCACCTTCGAGCTAGCCTACGTCGGCAATCGCGGCGCTAACCTTACCGGCATCTACAGCGCCAACCAGGTCGCCTTCGGTGTCGATGGCACCGTTCCCGCCAATCGCCCCTTTCCGAATTGGAACCAAGTGCAGCGCGCCGTCTCGCTTGGGGAAAGCACCTACGACGCCCTGCAGCTCAAGTTTGAGCGCCCCCTCACCCGCGGCGTGCAAACCCTGCTCTCCTATACCTTCGCCCGCGCCTACGACCAAACCGGCAGCTTCGACAGCGTAAACCAGCCGCAAATTCTCGATCGCTTCGATCTCGAAACCGGCCCCATGGTGCAAACGCCGCGCCAACGCCTCACCATGGCCACCATTTTCCAGCTGCCCTCCCTGGGCAATGCCAACCGCGCCACCCGTTTCGTTCTCGGCGGCTGGCAGCTTAGCCAAATCACCTCCTGGCGCTCGGGCCTCCCGGTGCCAGTCGTGATGGGGCGCACCGGCGTCAATCTCGCCACCGGCGCTGCCTACGCCTTCGCGGACCGCAACGGCGGCGCCTTCCGCCCGGATCGCATCGGCGAAGGCCACACCGGCATCTCGCCCAAGGACGATCGCACCCAGTTCCTCGATCGCAACGCCTTCGCCATTCCCACACTCAACACGCCGGGCAATTCCCAGCGCAACCCCGTCTACGGCCCGCGCGCCTTCACGCTCGACCTCAGCCTCGTGAAGCGCTTCGCCGTCAACGAACACCTCTCCTTCGACCTCCGCGGCGAAGCCTTCAACCTCTTCAACAACGTCAACTTCAACAACCCTGCGAACAACATCGGCAATGCCGCTTTCGGAAGCATCACCTCCGCCGGCGACCCTCGCATTGTCCAACTTGCTCTGCGCGCCCGCTTCTAATATCATCAGCGCCATGCTTTCCCGGCGCTCCTTCGGCCTACTGGCAACCTCTGGCCTTCTGGCACCAAATGGCCTTCTCGCCCAACAACGCGAGAAGGCCAAACCTTTGCACTTGAAGATTACGGACCTCAAGACCTTCATCGTCAATCGCGGCAGCACTAATGGTGTGAACTATGTCTTCGTCAAGCTCTACACCAACCAGGGCCTGACGGGCCTTGGCGAAGGAAGTGTCACCAGCAAAGCCCTCACCATGGCCGCCGCCATCGAGGAGCACAAGCGCTACCTCGTCGGCCTGGACCCCACCGATATTGAGATGCACTGGCAAGCCATGTTCCGCTGGCCCCGCTGGCGCGGCGGCCCTATCCTCAACTCCGCCATCAGCGCCGTTGAAATCGCCCTTTGGGATATCCTCGGCCAAGCCCTGGGCCAACCCATCTGGCGCCTCCTCGGCGGCAAAGCGCGCGAGCGCGTGCAAATGTACGTCCACGCGGGCGGCCGCTCGCCCCAGGAATACGCCGAAAACTGGCTGAAGGCCAAGCAGGAAGGTTGGACCGGCGCCAAGGCCGGCTTCATCACCACCGATGGCGACGTCATCGACCCCATCAAAAGCGTCCGCGAAGGCATTGCCAACCTCAAAGCGGTTCGCGAAGCCGTTGGTCCCGATTTCCGCATCTGCATCGACCTCCACGGCAAAGCCACCCCCGTCATGGCCGTCGAATTCTGCACCCGCGCCGAGGAATTCCGCCCCTACTTCGTCGAAGAAGCTACACAAATCGAAAGCCTAGGCGAACTCGAACACCTCCGCCGCAGCACCCGCATTCCCCTCGCCACTGGCGAACGCCTCTTCACCAAGTACGGGTTTTCCGAAATTTGCGAGCGCCACCTCGTGGACTTCGTTCAGCCCGATGTCGTCCACTGCGGCGGCATCGCGGAAATGAAGAAGATCGCCACCCTCGCCGAGGCCCACCGCATCGAGTTCGCTCCCCACAATCCGCAAAGCGAGGTCAGCACCCTCGCCAGCCTCCACGTCGATTTCACCACTCCCAACCTCGGCATCCAGGAAATCACCCACCGCGGCAACGAGCAGTATTGGAAAGACCTCTTCTACGGCGGCGGCGTCACCTACGAAAAAGGCTTCGCCCTCCCGCCCGATCGCGTCGGCCTTGGCGTCGACCTCGACGAAAAAGTCGCCGCCCAACGCCCCTACCAGCCCCACACCCGCCAAAAACTCCGCTTCCCCGACGGCAGCATCGCCGACCATTAGGCGGGGCAAGGGAGTGAGGTAGGGGAGGTGAAACCGTCACCTGGACTATAGTAAAGGCAGCGGCAAGCGAAAAAAGTAATGTCCATTTATGTAGAGGTACCGCCCGAAATTGCCAGCGTTCTCCAAGATCGTTGGGGCGACCTGTCCGTCCATGTTCGGGAATCGATCGCGCTCGAGGGGTATCGGGAAGGCCTTCTCGGCATTCATCAAGTTCGGCAGTTGCTGGGGCTTCCAACCCGTATGGACGCACAGCGCTTCCTGGCCGAACATGGCGTCGGCCTGTTTGACCTCTCGGCGGAGGATTTAGAACAGGATGCCCAGGCAAATCGCTATTTTCAGCAGCAGGCTGTCCCGCGGACCTAACCTTGTCTCAGGGCTTGGTTGTAGCAGATACGACGCCCCTCCGGCATCTGGTGGCAATCGGCAAAGCCGACCTCCTCGCATCGCTTTATCGCTGTGTATCAATAGGTCCTGTAATTCAAGCCGAACTGCAAGCGAGTGCAACTCCAGAACGCGTGAAAAAGTGGATTTATGGTAAACCATCTTGGCTGGATATTCGCCAAGAGCCTGACTTAGGGCGTAGTACGTTGTTTGCTAAGTATCTGCTGGATCCTGGTGAGCGAGAGACTCTCCAAATGGCTGTTGCACTGCAAGCAGAATTGGTACTTATCGATGACCGGGCAGGTCGGAATGCTGCGAAAGAATGTGGCTTGAGGATCTCAGGGACCATTGGAGTCTTCGAATCGGCTCATGATCTTGGTCTATTGCCGAATTTCCTTCAGGTCCTTTCCGACATTGAGGCAAGCGGCTTTTACCTTTCCTCATCCTTTCGAAGTCTAATCTTGGACCGATACCAGCAGCGCTTTCGCCGACTCAAACTCCAAGCAACTACCGAGGAATAAATCCTCGTGCTCCCCGCTCCCCCTTCCCCTTGAGCGCAACCCAAAATTCATGTAGACTGGTAGATGGTTCATTATGGCGAATACAGTATCCGCGCTTAAGCGCGTCCGCATCACCGAACGGCGCACCGAAATCAACCGCGCCCGCAAAAGCCGCTTGAAGTCGGCCCTGAAGAATATGCGCAAGCTCATCGCGGCCAACAACCAGCAGGACGCCGAAAAGGGTCTGCCCGCTTTGTTTTCCACCGTCGACCGCATGGCGAAGTCCGGCGTGATCAAGAAGAACACCGCTGCCCGTTACAAGAGCCGCATCACCAAGCGTGTGCGCTCCATCGCTGCCTAGTTCCGCTTTTCCCCCTCGGCTCTTCCCTCTTTAGTCCTTCGCGGTTAGCTTCCAAACAAACTCTTCCATCACCGTCCGGTCATCCGGACGCGTGTCTCTCAGCGCCTTGTCCGTGGCGTGCAAGAGACACAATCCCCGCTTCAACCTTGGCACGCTAAACGCCTGCATCGTGAAGGCCAACTGCTCCGGCGTCGCCGGCCACGTATTGATCCCCGCCCGCTGGAAGTGGTTGCGAATCCCCTCCGCACCCTTCACCTTCGCCTCGTAGGCGCTCAGCGCGAAGCGAAATTGCGCGTCCAGGTAGTTTAACGCCAGCGGCAAAAACACCCCGTCCCGAATCAGCGTATCCAGCAGATCAAAGCTCTCCGCGCGGTCTCCCCGTCCAATCGAGCGAATCAACCCGAACAAGTCTGCCGAGCGGGCATTCGGCACCATCGCCACCACATCCTCGCTCTTCACGCTGGCTCCCGGCTTCACAAACAGCGACAACTTCTCAATTTCCTGCGCAATCAGCGCCGCATCGCCCCCCGTGGCGTCCAAGAGCAATTCCAACTCCGCCCCGCCAATCTTCAGCCCGCGCTCCGTTGCCAGTTCCTCAGCCAGTTTCCGCGCCGCCACCGGGCTAAAGCGGGGAAAATCCACCTGCGCCGCAATGCCTTTATAAAAGGCGCGCAGGTTGTCCACCTTCGTCTTGTCGTCGCGGTCAAACTCATAGCGGCTGCAGTCGAACACAATCGTTACGCCCGGCGTCGGGTTGGCCAAATACGCCGACAACTCCCGCGCCCCCGGCACTTCGTCCAGCTTTGCTTTGCTGCGCGGCAGTGCGGCTTCCGCCCCCGCCACCCACAGCACCCGCGTCGTGGCGAACAAACTCATCGAACACGCGTCGTCCAGCACCTGCGCCAGGCTCACTTCCGCCAAGTCCCACCGCGACCAGCCACTCTCGCGGTCATCCGCCGTCGGCAACAGTGCCGCCACCAGTGCGTCCTTGCACAGCTTGCGCAGGTACGCGTCCGGGCCCACAAACAGGCTCACCGCCGGCGGCGAGCCCTTGCTTACCTGCGCCAGGAATTGCTGCGCCGTCATCGCTCCTAAAAATTCTCCAGAACCGCGGTCACCACCGCCGCCGCCAACTCGCGCCCCATCCGCTCAAAGGCCGGCGTCGATTCGTCAAAAAACGCCAGCGGATCCGTCGAGATTTCGTAGCGCTGCCGGAAGTCGAAGCCCGGATTCGTATAGAGAACCGTGCCCGTCTTCAAATTCCTGAGCGTTATGGCGATTACCGCCTGCACCTGCACGCCGCTGGCGCGTCCCGTCGCCGCGTCAAACAGCACCGGGAAGGCCAGTACCGAGTTGATCGTTCCTTGCAATACCGCGTCCGCGCCGTTGGCATCGGGCAGAATCTCGTATTTGGTCCGCGCCAAAAATTCTCTCGTCAACAAGGCCGGAAAGCGCTCCGTCAATTTGTAGCGCGTCGTCACGTTCTGGAACGGGGGAATGCCGATGCTCTGGATGTCCTTCGGCAACAAATTCGCCTTCCCCGCCACCTTGTAGCCACACGAAGAAATACTGTACGCGCTTACGCCCAAAGCCCCTGCTTTTATGCACTGTGCCAATGCCCCTCGCCGGGTTAAATTCATGCCAAACCCTCCACCGCCTGCCAAGCCCTGTTTGCCACCAACCGGTGATTGTCCGCGGCCATCCAAAACCAAGCCGCCTTCCCATTCTGCGAATCCGCCTTTGCCTTGCCGTAGGCCACGCCGTCTGTCCCCGCCGTGTTGACGTTGTTAGGCCCTTCGCCCTCTTCTTCCCCCCAAACGAACGCGTCCACCGCCACCGGCTTGGCAAACTCCACCCAAACCGTGGCGCTCAATCCATGAAACACCGGCGCCTGCGTAAAGTGCAAGCTCCAGGGCGGCATTTCCATCGCCGCCAACTCGCGTTCTGTTCTAGCCTGCGCTTCGCTCAAGCGGAAGGCAGACTCTTCCCCGTAACCGGGCAGCAACGCAAACGCCGCTTGTGTATCGAAAAGCTCCTTGCGCATGGTTTGAAAGTTCAACAGGGCAACCGTCTGCTGCTGCAATTCTCCCAGCGCGGCTTGCCCCCATTCGCTCACCGGATACAGCACATGCGCCACCATCCGCTCCACTTTGCCCAACGCGCCCACCTTCGCCGCAAAGTCTTCCAGCAGCAGCGCCGCCGCCGAAGGAATCCGCTTGAAGCGCGGCCCCGGTTTCGCTTCCAGCACCCCCGCCACGTCCACCAGCACTCGCGGACCCATACCCAGCGTCCTCCGGCCCAGTTCCGCATCGCCCACAAAAAAGACCGCCCGCGCCGCCGCAATGGCCGGCGCGTCCAAGGGCGGCAGCAATTCCAAATCGCCATCCTCGCCCCGCACCAGTGTCGTGCCTTCTTCGTCCGCCGTGTCGAAGCCGCGCAGGCGCATCCCCTTGCTCTGGCCAATGTCCCGGATCTCACGCCCCAACAAGGTCTGCGTGCCCACCAGCGCAAACGCCTCTTCTTGCTTAACCATTCGCCGATGCCTCCGTTGCCGCAGCCGAGGGCTTCCGCAGCGCCCCGCCCAGCCGCACCAAGATTCCACTCATCACATAGGTCAACGTCATGGCCAGCAAAACCGGCTGCGAATACTTCGCAATCAGAAAAATCAAGCTGCCCAACAGAATCATGCTGAGCGGCGAGCGCGGCTCCATCAGATTCAAATCCTTAAAGCTCCGGTAGCGCCACGTGCTCACCATCAAAAAGCTCACCAGCCCCATCACCGCCAACCACACCACTCCCAACAACCAGTTCGCAATGGGCACGCTGTTGAAAGCGTAAATCACACTGGCCACAAACGCCGCCGCCGCCGGAATCGGCAAGCCCACAAAATACTTCCGGTCTGGCCTTCCCGGATTCTTCGGCACCGGATTGGTCTGCACGTTAAACCGCGCCAACCGCGCCGCCCCGCACAACAAATACACAAACGAAATGAAATAGCCAATCTGCAAGTATTGGCCGCGAAAATCTGCCGCCAGGTTCGCATCCACGAAATAACAGCCCCACACAAACGCCAACACCGCCGGGGCAATTCCGAACGTAATCACGTCGGCCAGCGAATCCAGCTCGCGCCCAAAGTCGCTCACCGTGTTTGTCATCCGGGCAATGCGCCCGTCCAGTCCATCGGCCGCCACCGCCACGCCAATCAACTGCGCCGCCAGTTCAAACTCCGGCACCCGCGTGTAATCGCCGGGCCTAATACTCATCGCCCCTTCAATCGACTTCGTAATCGCCAGAAACCCAAAAAAGATATTCGCGGACGTAAACAAGGTCGGCAGCGCATAAGCCGCCCGCCGCGGCCGCCGCTCCGGGCTCTTCGGGTCAATTAGCCGCTCCGCCAGGTTCATTGCGGGCTCACCCGCTCGGCAATCACCGATTCTCCCGCCACCACCCGTTGCCCCGGCGCCACCACAATCTTCCATTCCGCTCCGAACAATACATCCACCCGCGAACCAAACTGGATTAAGCCCACGCGTTCTCCTTTTGTCACAGTTTGCCCCGTGTCCTTGTACCAAAGAATGCGCCGCGCAATCAAGCCCGCAATCTGGCTGAACTCAATCGTCGTCCCTTCGCCTTCCACGACAAAGGTGTTCTGCTCGTTCTCGCTGGCCGCCTCGTCCTTGCTCGCCACCAAAAATTTCCCGGGCCGGTACGTGCGCTTCGTAATTTTCCCCGCAATCGGCGAGCGGTTCACGTGCACATCAAACACGTTCAAGAATATCCCCAGCCGCCGCCGCCCGTCCGGGTCTGTCGTCAGGCTCACCACTTTTCCGTCCGCCGGCGAAACCGCCACCGGCCCGCCCGGCGCCGTGCGCTCCGGATCCCGGAAAAACCACAGGCAGAAAACCGCCAATAGATAAAAAGGAGCACCGATCCACGGTTGCTTGCCCCAATAGCCCGCCGCCGCCCCCACCACCACAAGCCCCAAGGCATACCAAACGCCAGTAATTACCATCAACTAGTTATTATCCCATTCGGGCTCAACAACGTCCGTTTTGTCAAAATCTCCCCCCTTGAAAAGCAGCGGCGCGCCCCTCACCTTCGCCAGCGCATAGGAAAAGCAATCCCCAAAATTCAAGCGCGCCGAGTGTAGGCCCCGCCCAAAACGCCAATACGCCATCAGGGCCGCGTTCGATTGGGCCGCATCCAAATCCACCAATTCGACGCGAAAGTCTTTCAGGAACTCTTCCAACAATTTACTCCCACCCGCTCCAAACTTGTTCTCCAAAACAATTGCCGTCTCGACAAAGGTCACGCGCGAGAGCAAGATTTTTCTCGACGAAACCACGATGGAAGTAAAACGTTCCGACTCAGCTTCCTCCATGACAATTGCCAAAATCGCGCTCGAGTCCAAAGCGAGGAGATCGCTCACGAGGGCATCCCGTTTTCGTCATAACCGAGAATCTCCTCCGGGCTTCTCGGATCAAGAACCTTTAGCTTCGCAACCCGTTCACGCACCAATCGATACTTCTCTCGCAATTTCTCGGCATCTGGCCTGGGGCTCCTTGCTTCCTCGCTCTCCGCCTCCAGCCGCTGCGCAATCGATTTCCCCACCGCCTCTTCCACCGTCTCCCCGGTCAATTCGCAAAGCCGCCGCAACGCCTCTTCCAGCCGCGGATCTTCAATATGGATGGCCATAACCCCAGCTTACGCCTCCCCTTCTCCCTCTGCTTCTCGCTCCGTCTTTTCCCCCTCGTACTTCATCCCTCCCGCAAATTCCAGCCCCGTCCGGTAGTCCAAGCCCTTCGGGTCGGAATACCGCACGCTCGCCATGCCCTTCAAATTCGCTTCCTTTATTTCCAGCCGCACATAGCTCCGCGCCGCCAGCCGCGTCTTCGTTTCGAGCAGGCAACCTTCTTCGCTGATGTTCAACACCACCGCCCGCTCCCGCACCGGCACCCCGTTGGCCCCTTCGTAGGTGATTTCGGCCATTAGAATGGTGCTTCTTCGCTCTCGATTGCGTTTCTCGCTTGGCATGCCTCCCCCTTCGGTAGCAGCCGCTCCAAAATCGCCAGCGCCACCTCCTTGCCTTTCTCTCCCACTTCCCCCACCGGTCCCACGCAAGACGGGCAACCCGTCTCGCAGGCACAATCCGCAATCAACTCCCGCGCGCCTTCCAGCAGCCGCCGCGATAGCTGGAACAAGGGTTGTGATTGCCCAATGCCACCCGGATACGTATCATACAAATACAAATTCGGCTCCCACGTCACCAACCCCGTCGCAATCTCCTCCGTCAGGCTCACCCCCAAATCCCGCGGATCGCACATCACCAGCAAGCTCGCCACCGCCCGCAGCGCATTCCCCAAGCCCGCAATTCCGTTCGCCCGGTCGCTCGGGTGGTAGGGCAATTCCGCCAGAAACGCCGCCGGAAAGTGCAGCCACCAAGCCGTCGTATGCATTTCCTGCTCGGGCATCGACAGGTTGCCCGCGCCCACGTTCTCCAGCGTGTAGAACTTCACTTTCTTGAAGCCCACAATCTGCCGGTTCACGCGCACGTCCCCGTAAACCGCTTGCGCCCCCTCGATGGGCCGCTGGTCAAACTCCTCCAATACCTTCACCTGCGTATAGTCAATCGCATCCGTGAAGTAGTCGCAATCCACCTGCCGCACAAAAGCCTTCCTTTGTTCGTAGTCAAACTTCTCCACCTGGAATTGTTTGGCCTCGTGCAGGTAAATCGCCTTCTCATGCAGGCTCACCAGCGCAATCGGAAAGGCCACTTCCGCAATCACTTTGTTCTCGTTCGTCGTATCAATCACCACAAAGTTATCGCTCGTCACCGCGCGCAAGCTTATGGCATCGGCCGGGTACGTGTCGCTCATCCAGTGCCAGGCCCCCGCCGAGCGGTTCAACAAGCGCAACTCCGCCAACACTTCGCACAACTCCTCCGTCTCGTGCGGGCCAAACTTCTCGCCTTCCTTCACGGGCAACTCGAACGCCGCGCACTTCAGGTGGTTCAACAAGATCTCCGCGTTGTCCGCGTTGATCACCGCCCGCTCCGGCGCTTGCCCAAAGAAGTAGGCCGGATGCTCCACAATGTATTGGTCCAGCGGCGCCGAACTGGCCACCATCACCGCCAGCGACAAGTTTTGCCGCCGCCCCGCCCGTCCGCTTCGCTGCCAGGTCGAAGCCACCGTCCCCGGATACCCCGCCATCACCACCGCGTCCAACGATCCGATATCCACGCCCAGCTCCAGCGCGTTCGTCGCCACCACCCCGCGGATCTTGCCGCTCCGTAGGTTCGCCTCAATCTCCCGGCGCTCCTTCGGCAAATACCCGCCCCGGTAGCCGCGCACTGCCCCCTCCGGCACCGCGCCCTTTTCCACGGCGTCCTTCAGATACGTCACCAGAATTTCCGTCGCCAGCCGGTTGTTGCAAAACACCAGCGTCTGCTGGCCGCGCTCAATACACTCCAGCGCAATCCGCCGCGATTCGTGCAAATAGCTCCGCCGGATGCCCAACTGCCGGTTCACCACCGGCGGGTTGTACAACACAAAATACTTCTCTCCGCTCGGCGCCCCGTTGCGGTCCACCAGCGCAAACTCCTCCTCTGTCACCGCCTCGGCCAGTTCCTTCGGGTTCGCAATCGTCGCCGAGCAACAAATGAACTGCGGCTTCGCCCCGTAAAACGCGCACAAGCGCTTCAAGCGCCGCAGAATATTCGCCAGGTGGCTGCCATAAACTCCCCGGTAATAGTGCATCTCGTCGATCACGAAATAGCGCAGGTTCTCAAACAACTTGGCCCATTTCGTGTGGTGCGGCAAAATGCCGGCGTGCAGCATGTCTGGGTTGGTCATCACCACGTTGGCCCGCTCCCGAATCGCCCGCCGCGCGTCCTGCGGCGTATCGCCATCGTAGGTGAAGCACTTCAGGTCCGATCCCATCTGCTCCACCGCCGCGTGCAGTTCGTGCAGTTGATCCTCGGCCAGTGCCTTGGTGGGAAACAAATACAATGCCCGCGCTCCCGGCTCGGCCAGCAACTTGTTCAACACCGGCAGGTTGTAGCACAAGGTCTTGCCGGATGCCGTAGGCGTCACCACCACAACATTGCGGCCCGCCTCTAAATGTTCAAAGGCCTGCGCCTGGTGGGAATACAGCCGCTCAATGCCCCGCTCGCGCAAACCCTTCGCCAATCGCGCATCCACCGCGCCGGGAATTTCCGCGAACTCCCCCGCCCGCGCCGGAAAGTGTTGAATCGCCCGCACGGGCGAATCTTCCCGCAGCGAAATCTCCTCAAACTTCTTCACTGCCTGCGACACGCTTTCGCGCCGACGCACCGGCAGGTTCCCTACCGCACTCTCGTCCTGCGGGAAATCAAATAGCAGATTGGCCACATACTACAAATAACTCTTTAGGTGAACAAAAGGCAAAACCCCATACTGCAATAGCACCTCGCGCCCCTCGTTGGCCAAGCTCAAGCGCGCCCCTTCCGTCACCAACTCATTGAACGAAGAATTCGCCGGCGTCGCCAGAATCCCCAACGCGTCCAATTCCGCCAGCGTTGCTTGCCCCATTTCCACGCGCACTGCCGCATCCACTAGCGCTTCGATGCTGCGGTAGCCATAGCCCACCACGCGCGTCCCTGCCGTGGCGTAGTCTGGCACCGTCTGCATATAGTCTGGGCTCGGCTCGCTGTAGCGCTTCGCGCCGTCTACATAGCAGTAGGACAATCCCCGGTAGCTGTCGTTGTGGTCCAAAAAGCCACCCGCTTCCGCCCCGCAGGTCCACATCGTCAAGCCTTGCGTGTTCGACCCCGGCCCCTGGTCCGGATAGCCCAGGGCATTTTGCACATTCAACACGGCGCCGTTCTCCCACCGCACGCGCGCGTCCGTCCACATCCAGGCCTCGTTGCCGTTCGGAAATTTTTCGGGAAGTCCAACGACGGAAACACTCACCGGCAGCAAACCGGTAATGAAATGCACCAAGTCCACATAGTGGCAGCCCACGTAGGTAAACGCGTCGGCCTCCTCCATCGTGAACCAGTTTTGAAAGTTCGAATGCCGATAATACCAGGGTTCAAACAGCCGCGCCGTTCCCAGGCGAAACTCCCCAAACAATCCCCTCCGGTAACGATCCCGCGCCATCAGCGCCCGGTCGTCAAAACGCTTGTGGTATTCCACCCCCACAAACAAATTCCGCTTCCGCGCCGCTTCTTCAATCTGCTTGGCCTGCTCCACCTTTTGCACCAGCGGCTTCACGCAAATTACGTGTTGCTCGGCCTCGAGCGCCGCCATGGTCGCCTCGAAATGCAACACATCGGGCAGCGCCACAATCGCCAGGTTCCGCTCTGCGCAATTGGCCAGCACATCGCGAAAGGGCGCTGTGGTGGGTGTAAAGCCGCCGCCCAAAGCCTCCAGCGTCGCTTTCTTCCGCGCGCAAATCGTGATGTTCCCCACCCGCCCCTGCCGCTGCAACTGCTTCAAGGAGGGCAGAATCTGGTCGGCGACAATCATGCCGCCGCCAATCACCGTTACGTTCAGTTTCATCGCCATGCCTAGGCCAACACCAAGGCTTCGCGGAAGCACTCGGCCAGCACGGCCGTCGATTCCAGGATCGCTTCCCGCGTAATCGTCAGCGGCGGACAAATCTTGATCGTCCCCCCGCCAAAGCCCACGGGCGAGAACAGCAGCACGCCCCTTTCCATCATGCGGTTCACAATCGTAAAGGCCAGGTCGCCATCCGGCTCCCGCGTACCGGGTTTAATACAAGCCACCCCAGCCACCAATCCCTTGCCATCCACACAACCAATCACCTCCGGGTACTCCGTCTGCAATGCGCGCAAGCGATCAAACAGCAATTCGCCCATCCGCGCCGCATTCCCCGCCAGGTCTTCCTTCACCACCAAATCAATCGAGGCCAAGGCCGCCGCGCAGCAAACCGGATTTCCCGTGTGCGTTGAAGTCATGCTGCCCGCTGGAAAAAGATCCATCACATCGGGCCGCCCCGCCACAAAGGCCAGCGGCAGCGAGCTCGACACGCCTTTCCCCCACGTCGTCAGGTCAGGCACGATGCCGTAATGCGTAAAGCCCCATAAGCTGCCCGTGCGGCCAAAGCCCGCCTGCACTTCGTCGCAGGTCAGCAAAATGTCGTGGTCCCGTGTCCAGGCGTACATCTGCTGCATGTATTCCACCGGGGCAAAGCTGGCGCTGCCGCCTTGGTAGGTTTCCAGAATCACGCCGGCGATCTGGCCCGGCTCCACGCCGCGCTCGCGCAGACACTCCAGGAAAAACGCAAAACTCGTATCCGGCGTCCGGAAGCCATCCGGGAAGGGTACTTGCACAAAGCTTGGGTCCAGGTCGCCAATCCATTCCTTGAGGGCGGGAATGCCACCCGCCATCTGGCTACCCAAGGTCCGGCCGTGGAACGCCTTCTCAAAGCTCACAATCACGTTCTTGTGCTTGCCGTGGCGCGCGTGCCCGTAGGCGCGCGAGAGCTTAATGGCGCACTCCACCGTCTCCGAGCCCGTCGTCAATAGAAAAACTTTCTTCAACGGCTCGGGCAACAATTCCACCAGGCGCTCCACCAACCGCGCCCGAATTTCCGAAGGGAAGCAGTAATTCGTCAACAGCTTCGACTGTGCCTGCTTCACAATGGCGTCAATAATTTCCTGCCGGCCGTGGCCCGCATTCGTGATCAACACACCGCTCGACCAATCGATCCAGCAATTGCCATAGGCGTCGAACACTTGAAAATTCTCCGCCCGGTCCCACACCACCGGCGGTTGGCCCTGCATGGCCAGCGGTTCGTTTTTTCGCAAACTCTCCAGTGTGGGCAAAGAAGCAGGAACGGGGATCTCCGTCACGATCCTGCGCAAAGCCGTCTCGACGGGGGCGACGGCACGGGGGACAAGTGAGTATTCTCTCGGCACCTTTACATTTTATTGAGATTGCTCCCCTTCGGCGCCAGCCTCCACACGAATTCTTCGCGTATATGCCAATTGGTGCCCGTGCAAAGACAACACGCCCAACCGCTCTTTCACCTGCCCCGGCACAAATTGCCGCGTCCAGGGCAGCATCCCGTCGCAGTTCCCTTTCTCGCCTTTCGGACACTGCACTGCTTCGCGCCCCACAAACACCAGCACCCGCCGCGGCTCGTTTTGCCGCAGCACCAGGTTGTCCTGAAACGAATTTGCGTCCAGCCGGCTGATCTGCCGCAGCGTCTGGTCCGGGTAGGCATTGTCCAAACCCTTCTCGATGCCGTTTGAAAAAATGCCCACGCCGGAGCCGTACTTCGCCAGCGTCACCGCGCTACCGGAAATCAACGTCCCTCCCAGGCTCAACAAGGGGCCAAAGCTCCTCACAATGTGCATCGTCATCGCGCGCCGCCCAATCTGCTGCTCCCGCTCAATGGTCGAGCGCACCAGCGAGTAAGGGTCGTTCGGCTCCAAGGCTTGCGCGTGTCCCGTCCGCCCATCGTCAAGTTTAGGCGGACGAAAGAAAAATCCGCTCAACAGTAGGTCGTGCCCGGAATTGTTGCCCACGTGAATCTCAATGGCAAAATAGCGGTCCGCCACCCGCCGCCCAAACGCATCCTGTACGGCGTTGAATGGCAGCACTTTCCACGCCAGGTCTACTCCACTTGCTTGGCCGCCGCCTGGATCTCCCGCTGACGCTCCCGTCTGTGCGGCCACGACGCCGTTTAATCCCAACAAAAGCCAGATGATGCGAATTCCCTTCATGCTTCCACCTAGCCCGATGACTTCCTGCAATCCGCCTGCGCCACGCTGCCCGGCTTCTGCAACGTATTCAAAAATAAACATAAAAACGCGAACAAAATTTTTTCATGGCTTGTGATCGCCGGTCCAAGTTGCTATACTTTTAAGTGCCTGACGGGTGCACTCCCACGCGCCATCACGTCAGATCCCCTTTTTAGCGAGTTTTCCCACCGAATGAGTTTCACTGTGTTCCTCGGCAACCTGCCCACCTGGGTAACAGCGGACGACATACAGTCCTGGCTGAACGCCGAGGCCTTGGTTGCCGACAGCATCAAAGTTATCCGCAACCCGGAGACCCAAGAATCCAAGGGTTTCGCTTTCATCGACGCGCCGAACGCCGAGGAAATGCAAAGCATTATCCGCCGTTTTGACCGCGCCCCGCTGGAAGACAAACTCCTTCGTGCCAACCCAGCCCAACCACCCAAAGGCAAAGGTGCCCCGCGCACTGGCGATGCTGGTCCGCGCATGGGTGACCGTCGCCCGCGCACAGGTGATCGTACAGGTGATCGCGCTGGCGATCGTACAGGTGCCCGCCCCGCCGGTGATCGTCCTTATGGTGATCGTCCTTACGGTGACCGCCCCTATGGCGACCGCCCTGCTGGTGATCGTCCCGCTGGCGATCGCGCTCAGGCAACCGCCCAGGGTGCCCCAACGGATCGCCCCCAAGGCGAGCGTCCTCAAGGTGAGCGCGCCCAAGGCGATCGTGCCCAAGGCAGCGGTGACGACCGCAATAAGCGCCGCAGCCGTCCCTCGGGAACCAGCGCCTTCGCTGAAGAGCTAGCCAAGGCTCTATAAAATCCATTTCTCTTCCGGGCGGCAAATTTCTTCCCGGATTTTTGATTACAATCTGTTCCAACCTTGCGCCCGGTGCTATGATTGGCACCGGGTTTTCCCTTGTACGACCTAGTCTTTATCCGCGTCGCATTCCTGCTACTTGTCGGAGCCTCCGCGTGGTTCCTCCCACCCTTGGGCCTTTCTCCTCTCTCCAGTCTCCTGCTCGGCTCCGTCCTCGCCTCGCTGTTGGTGCTTGCCGAAATCCGTCTCCGCACCGTTAGCCTCAAGCGTCTGCTCGGCGCCGCCCTAGGGTTTCTCCTCGGATTGCTCGCTTCCCTCTTAGTCGCCGTGGTGCTCAAACTCGCCCTCCCCGCCTCTGGCGCCTCCCTCGCCTTCCTCCAGATCATCATTCTCATCGCCCTCCCTTTCCTCGGCCTCCAGATTGGTTCCTCCAAAGGCGAACTCCTCGATCTCTCCGCCCTCGGTGGCTTGATTGGCGGCGAAAAGTCCACGCAAGCTGCTTACAAAATCCTTGACACCAGCGTCATCATCGACGGTCGCGTCGCCGAAATCCTCGAAACCGGTTTTCTCGATGGCACCATTGTCATTCCCCAATTCGTCCTGCGCGAACTCCAGATGGTGGCCGATTCCAGCGACTCCCTCAAGCGCAACCGCGGCCGCCGCGGCCTGGACATCCTCCAACGTCTCCAGAAAAGCCCCAAGGTCACCGTTCAAATTGTCGAACAGGATTTTCCCCAAATCCGCGAAGTCGACCTAAAGCTCATCGAACTGGCCAAGCTCTTCTCCAGCAAAATCGTCACCAACGACTTCAACCTAAACAAAGTGGCCCAGTTGCAAGGCGTGCAAGTGCTCAACATCAACGAACTGGCCAACTCGCTCCGCCCCGTGGTTCTCCCCGGCGAGATCATGCGCGTCTTCATCGTCAAGGAAGGCAAAGAAGCCAGCCAGGGCGTGGCCTACCTGGACGACGGCACCATGGTGGTCGTCGACAACGCCCGCAAGATGATCTCGAAAACCATCGACATTGCGGTCACCAGTGTCCTCCAAACCACGGCCGGAAAGATGATCTTCGGCCGCTTCGACGATCGCCTCCACGCCGTCCACGAAGCCAAGCAGGAAAAAGCGGGTTAACCGCTATCCTGGTTTTCGAGTGCTCCCCTTCCTGCTTCGCCAAACGCCCAACGCCCTTTCCCTGGCCCGGCTCTTGGCGGCGCCCGCCGTCGCTTACCTCATCTCCACCCACCACCCCGCCGCTTGGCCCGCCTTCGTGGCCGGCGCGCTGTCTGACGCCGCCGATGGCTGGCTTGCCCGCCGCCTCCATGTCACCTCCAACCTCGGCCTTTACCTTGACCCCCTCGCCGACAAAACCTTCGTCACCCTAACCACCATTGCCTGGGCCCTCGCCGGCCAACTTCCCTACTGGCTCCTCGCCCTCATTCTTGGCCGCGACCTCTTCATCCTCCTCGGCAGCGCTCTTATCTACACCGTCAAACGCCGCAAAGATTTCGCGCCCACACCCGCCGGCAAAATCAGCACCATCCTCCAAATGCTCGCCCTGGGGGCCTGCTTCTGGTTCACGGGCTTCTGGCTGAATTTCTTTCTCGCCCTCACTACCCTCGGCACCCTCGTCAGCCTGCTCGATTATGCCCGCCTCGGCTGGCAAAAATGGAACGCCGCCTAGCTTACCGTCCGCTCTCCAACCGTCGCGCCAACAGGTCCGGCAAGCCCGCCTTCCTTATCTCCCTCGCCGCCGCCGCAATGTCATAGTGCACCCGGCAATACCGCACCAGCCGCTCTGCTGGTTCATAAATCGCGTACGCCGCGCGCGCGTCCCCGTCCCTCGGTTGCCCAACACTCCCTGGGTTAATCAAATACCAACTCGCCGGCGACAAAACCATCGTGCTTTCCTCCTGCCTTAGTCCCACCGGTGCCAAGCCCCGGCACCGGCGCATGCTGTAGGAAAATCCCCCCTGCCGGTGCGTATGCCCAAAAAACCCCACGGGTGCCGGCAAGTAGCTCTCCATCCCGTAGGCATCGCACTCCTGCACCAGGTACAGATCCTCGTCAATCGGCGAACCGTGCATCAGCCACAATTGCTTATATTCCAGCGGCCCTCGCGGCAAGCCCCGCAAGTAATCCGCCACCTGGGGCGTCAACTGTTTGCGCGTCCATTCCAAGCTCGCCATCGCCACCAGGTTGTAGCCTTCCATATCGTCCAGGCCCGTCGCCACCTTGTCATGGTTACCCCGCACACAGGCCCGCAAATTGCCCGCGCACCACTCCGCCACCTCGTTCGGCCTTGCTCCGTAGCCCACCAGGTCCCCGCAACACACAATCTCGTCGTATTGCCCGGCGGCATGTTCCAGCACTGCTTGCAATGCGTGCCAATTTGCGTGAATGTCGCTAAGAATCAGGAAGCGCAGAGTCGAATTAACGCCACCTCCGGTGACGCTCCTATTCTTAGAGGTACCCCAATTGTCCCTATCCCGGCATTCACATAACACTGGCTCTTGCCAATCGCATAACGGCCCTTGGTGTAGGGCGTAATCGCCCGTACCAGATTCAGGTGCTGGTCCAGCAATTCCACGTCCACTTGCCCGCCGTGCGTGTGCCCGCTCAACTGCAAATCAAAACCTAGCGCCGCCGCGCGATCAAATACATCCGGGTTGTGCGCCAGCAACACGTTGAACGCTCCGGGTGTATAAAACGCCGCCCCGCCCTTCAAGTAATCCTTCTTCGCCCATTGGTAATCTTCCCCCCCAATCGAAAGCACCGCTCCCGGCAGCCGGATTTCTTCCTTCGCGCTGCGCAGAAATTTCCACCCCATTTTCGCCGTCTCGCGCTCCACCTCGTCCTCGCACTTGGCGTACCCCTCGTGGTTGCCCATGCACGCATACACCGTGCCCGGCGAACGCAGTTCCCGCATCAATTGCAAACACTCGGGCAGGTATTCCGTCGTCCGCGTAATTAAATCCCCCGTCACCGTCACCACGTCCCCGTTCAATTCGTTCGCCATCCCTACCACCCGCTTCAACTCGGCCTTGCCCAAAAACGGCCCGTAGTGGATGTCCGACACCTGCACAATCTTCAACCCGTCCAGCGCCGCCGGCAAGCCCGGAAACACCAGCCGCACTTCCTCAACGTGAAAATCCCGCCGCCCCGTCACTATGCCAAATCCACTCGCCGCCACCGGCACGGCAGCCAAACTCTTCAGCGCCATGCGCCTCGCCGACTGGTGCTCTGGCACCTGCTTCCCCACCCACCACCAAATTCCGTAAGCCAGCGGCACCAGCAAGCTCCACAACAAAGCCCCCGCGCGCAAATACTGCCCCACCGCCGTGTGCGGTGCCAATCCCCAAACTGGCATCGACAATACCGCCGCCAACACCGGCGCCAAACTCAACCCCAAAACCACCTTCCCCGCCCAGTCCATGCGCGTCAGCCGGCGCAATAGCCAAACCTGCGCTCCCCCTAGCGCCAACAACGCCGATACTTCCAGTACGTGACTTAGTCTTAGCAAAGCAGTTCTTTCAGGTTAACTGACCCGCCTCTGGCTACAATCGAAAGATGTCTCTCGTTGTCGTTGGCTCCGTCGCATATGACGGAGTGGAAACCCCTTACGGAAAAGTGGACCGCATGCTCGGCGGTGCCTGCACTTACGTCGCCCTCTCTGCCAGCTATTTCGCCCCCACGCGCATCGTTGCCATCGTAGGCGAAGATTTTGACCCCGCGGACCGCGAATTTCTCGCCAGCCGCAACATCGATCTCGAGGGCCTCGAAGTCGCCTCCGGCAAAACCTTCTTCTGGCAGGCCGTCTACTCCGACGATATGAACGACCGAACCACCCTGCGCACCGACCTCAACGTCTTCGCCGATTTCTCCCCCAAAATTCCCGCGGCCTACCAGTCTTCTCCTTATCTCCTGCTCGGTAATATCCAGCCCGCCCTCCAGCGCCAGGTCTTCCAACAAATGTCCGGCCTTCGCTTCGTCGGCGGCGACACCATGAACTACTGGATCAACGACTATCGCGCCGAGCTCCTGGAAACCATTAAGGATTGGAACTTCCTCCTCATCAACGATTCCGAAGCCCGCCTGCTGAGCGGCGAAACCAACCTCCGCCGCGCCGCCCGCGCCATCCAGAACATGGGCCCCCAAACCCTTGTCATCAAGCGCGGTGAATATGGCGCCATGCTCTTCCGCGGCGACGAGCTCTTTGTCGTTCCCGGCTATCTGCTCGAAGAAGTTTTCGACCCCACCGGCGCCGGCGATTGCTTTGCCGGCGGCTTTGCCGGTTACCTCGCCGAAAAAGGCTACGATCTTTCCGGCAACATCGACCCCCACGAGTTGCATCGCGCCGTCATCTATGGCAGCGTAATGGGCAGCTTCTGTTGCGAACGCTTTGGGCCAGACCGTTTCCGTACCCTCACCCGCCAGGAGATCGATGGCCGTTTCGACGAATTCCGTAAATTCACCGCCTTCTAAGCCCTCTCCGGCAGAGCGTCCCGCTGTCCTCTGCGGGCTGCTCCTGCTCGCCTTCGCCGCGCTTGTTTTTGTCCAATCCACGGGCCGCGCTCTCCATTCCGGCGACGCCGCGGCCCACCTCAACATCGCCCGCCGCCTCGTCGATGGCCAAACCCTTGGCTACCACCAAATCGGCACCGTCTGGCTACCCCTGCCCCATCTGCTCTTCGCCCCCTTGGTCCAATACGACCCCTGGTGGCAAAATGGCCTTGCCGGCGCCATTCCCTCCGCCCTCGCTTGGGTGCTGGCGGCTTTCTGCTTCTACTTGCTTCTACGCCAATTCTTTAGCGTTCCTTCCTCGCTCGCCGGCCTGCTCGCCTTCGCCACCAACCTCAACCTGCTCTACCTTGCCGCCACCCCCATGACGGAGACCATCTTCTTCGCCTCCCTCCTCTCCCTGCTCTACGCCGCCCATCGCTCTACCGTCGGCACTCATCCCATACGGTGGGCCGCCTTCGCCGGCCTCGCCGCTTGCGCCGGCACCCTCACCCGCTACGAAGGCTGGTTCCTGCTCCCCTTCGTCGCCCTGTACCTCTTGCTCCAAACCCCGCACCGCCGCTGGCCCACCGTCCTAGTCTTTTGCGCCCTCGCCGGCGCCGGGCCGCTCTATTGGCTCATCCACAACGCCATCTTTTATTCCGACCCCCTCGAGTTCTACCGCGGCGTCGATTCTGCTCGCGCCATCCTGCAGCGCGGCCTCGAAAAAGGCTACCCGCCCCACCCCGGCGACCACGATTGGCCCGCCGCCTTCCGCCAATTCGCCATCGCCACCAAAGCCGTCAACGGTTGGCCCCTCCTTCTCCTCGCTGCCTGCGGTCTGCCCTTTGTGCTTCGCCAACGCCCCACCGCCTGGTTGCTCTTCCTCATGCTCCTCTCGCCCCTCTTCTATGTCATGAGTCTCCACTCCGGCGGCACCCCCATCTACGTCCCGGAGGTCTACCCCTTCAGCCACTACAACACCCGCTACGCCCTCGCCGCCCTCCCCTTGCTCTCTTTTTCCCTCGCCGGCCTGGCCCAGGCTCTCCCCGTCCGCGCCTGGCTGCTCGGCCTGGTTGCCTCCAGTTGGTTTCTTGTCTCCCCGGTCCTTACCTGGAACGAAGCCGACCGCAATTCCCGTTCCCGCCTGGCCTGGACCCGCCACATCGGCACCCTGCTCACCAAGCTCCACCGCCCTGGCGACGGCATCTTTATGCCCTTCGGCGACCTCACCGCCACCCTCCAATTCGCCGGCATCCCCTTGCGCGAATGCCTCCACAATGGCGACCTCCTTGCCTTCGAACGCGTCGCCGCCCGCCCGGACCTCTTCCTCCGCGAGCGCTGGGCCATCGTCATCGCCACCGATCCCCCCGGCGAAGCCCTCCACCGCGCCGTCGAAAGCGGTTTGCCCTATAGCCTCCTCCTCCGTCTATCCTTGAAGAATGCTCCGGTCGTGGAGGTCTGGCAGCGCCGCCTTCCCCCAGTGCAATCGCAACCATGAACATTCCCTTCGTCAAAGCCCACGGGGCCCGCAACGACTTTCTCCTATCTTGGCTTCCCGATCATGCCTCCGCCCCCTGGCTTTCCCGCCTTGCCATTGCCATCTGTGACCGCCACTCCGGCATCGGCGCCGATGGCTGGTACCTCATGAGCCCTCCCAGCAACGATCAACCCGCCCACCTCCGCATCCGCCTCTTTAACCCCGATGGCGGCGAAGTGGAAATGAGCGGCAATGGCACCCGCTGCGCCGCCGCTTACGCCCTCGCCCACGGTCTTGCTGCCGGCCCCGACGTCACCATCGCCACCGGCTCCGGCCCCAAACACGTTACTCTCCTCGCCCGCCAAGGCAACCTCTTCCACTTCCGCATGAACATGGGCGCCCCGAAAATCATCGACCCCCGCACCACCCTCGAAGCCCTGGGCCAAAGCTGGGACGCCACCCTCGTCGATGTCGGCAACCCCCAATGCGCCGTCTTCGTGGAACACTTCGATTTCGATTGGCCCGCCGTCGGCGCCGCCCTCGAACACCACCCCCGCTTCCCCCAACGCACCAATGTCAGTTTTGTAAAACCTTCGTCGGACGACAATCTCTCCGGCCACGCCATCGACGTCCGCTTCTTCGAACGCGGCGCCGGCATCACCAACTCCTCCGGCACCGGCTCCACCGGCGCCATGGTTGCGAGTGTTTTACGCAAGCTCGTCTCCCCGCCCGTTCAGGTAAATACTGTCGCTGGCCCTCTACAGCTTTCCGGCCAGGAAACGATCTATCTAGAGGGTCCTGCCGAACTCACGGCAGATGGGGTTTTCTTTTTCGACGTATAGGTTTTCAAGGAATCATGAAGCAGCAACTTATCCAAAAAATTCAATCGAAGTCCGCCCGTGTGGGCGTCGTTGGCCTGGGCTACGTCGGCCTGCCCTTGGCTGTGGAATTTGCCCACGCCGGCTTCCACGTCACCGGCTTCGATGTTGACGAGCGCAAAACCACCAAGCTCAACGCCGGCGAATCCTATATCCAGGACGTCCCCACCGCAACCGTCCGCGCTCTTGTCGAAGCGGGCAAACTCGACGCCACTACCGATTTCGCCGCCATCGCCGCCATGGACACCATCAACATCTGCGTCCCCACGCCCTTGTCCAAGGCCAAAGACCCCGACATGACCTTCGTCAACTCCGCCGTCCAAAGCATTGCCGAAAACTTTGGCCCCGGCAAGTTGGTCATCCTCGAATCCACCACCTATCCCGGCACCACCGAAGAGCTGGTCCTGCCCCAGCTCGAGCGCAATGGCCTGAAAGTGGGCCAGGACTTTTTCCTCTGCTTCTCGCCGGAACGCGTGGACCCCGGCAACAAGCAATTCCAAACGCGCAATATCCCCAAAGTGGTGGGCGGCCATACTCCCGCCTGCACGGAAGCTGGCGCCGCGCTTTATTCCCAAGCCCTCGATCGCGTTGTCCCCGTCAGCGGCACCAAGGTGGCCGAGATGGTAAAGCTTCTGGAAAATACCTTCCGCATGATTAACATTGGCCTAGTCAACGAAATGGCCATCATGTGCAACCGCATGGGCATCGACGTCTGGGAAGTCATTGACGCTGCCGCCACCAAGCCCTTCGGCTACATGCCCTTCTACCCCGGCCCCGGCCTCGGCGGCCATTGCATTCCCATCGACCCCTTCTATCTTTCCTGGAAATCCAAGCAAAGCGGCATCGAAGCCCGCTTTATCGACCTTGCCGGCTACATCAATGGCCAAATGCCCCACCACGTCGTCGCCAAAGTCCAGGAAGCGCTCAACGACGCCGCCAAGCCCGTCCGCGGCAGCCGCGTTCATATTGTCGGTATGGCCTACAAGCGCGATATCGATGATGTTCGCGAAAGCCCCGGCCTCGACATCATGCACCTGCTCCTCCAAATGGGCGCCCAGGTCAGCTATAGCGACCCCTTCATCCCCTCGCTCCGCATCGACGGCCACACCCTTACCACCCAGGACCTCTCTTCCTCCGCCTCCGCTGCCGATTGCGTTGTCATTGTCACGGACCACACCAATGTCGACTACGCGCACCTCGTGGAAACCGCGCCGCTGATTCTCGACACCCGCAACGCGCTGAAGAAATTCTCGAGCCCCAAAATCGTTAAGCTCTAAGCCCGTCTTCGCCCCACGGATAGAGATACGTCCAACACCACAACCGCGCCCCCTCGCCGTCTAACGCCGTCGAGACAATCCGGCAGTATTCGTGCGGCTCCGGGTCGTCCGGATGGCACCCCTCATAATGGTCCAACTCCTCCAGCAGCGCCTCCGCCGCGCCATAATCCTCCGGCAAGGCCCAAAGTTCCCCCTCCACCCAATCCTCCGGCCCACTCGCCATCAGCAGCCCCGGATACTCGCCCAAATCAATCTTCCGCCCGCGGATCTTTCCTTCCCCGTGCCAGCGGCACTCCTGCTCTAGTCTTTCCGCCACTGCGGACCCGCCCCGCCGCAGCGTCCCGTACACAAACAAATGCCGGATCGACGGCCCCCTCATTCCTCCTCCCCGTCCCCCTCGCCCATTTGCGTTAATCGATAACGCAATGCGTTTCTCGTTATGCCCAACAGCCGCGCCGCCTGGCTCTTGTTGCCCTGCGCCCGCCGCAGCGCCTCCCGCAGAATGGCCCGCTCGTATTCGTCCAGCGTCATGTTCGCCGGCAAAAACGGCATCTCCTCACCACCGCTCGCCCGCTTCGGCCCCAACGACAAATGAATGTCCCCCGCGCCCAATATCTTGCCCTCGGCCAACAGCACACTCCGCTCCATCACGTTCTCCAACTCCCGCACATTCCCCGGCCAATCATGCGCCAGCAGCTTTTCCAGCGCCTCCGCCCGCAGCCCATACTCTTCCCCGCCAAACTTTGCCAAAAAGTGCTTCGCCAGCGGCACAATGTCCTCTGTCCTTTCCCGCAACGGCGGCACGTTAATCGGCAGCACATTCAGCCGGTAATACAAATCCTCGCGAAAACGCCCCTCCTCCAGCGCCGCCCGCAAATCCGCGTTCGTCGCCGCAATCACGCGCACATCGATCTTCTTCGTCCGGTTGCTCCCCAGCCGCTCAAACTCCCGCTCCTGCAGAATCCGCAACAGCTTCACTTGCACCGGCAGCGGCACATCGCCAATTTCATCCAAAAACACCGTGCCCTCGTCGGCCTGTTCAAACTTCCCCGGCTTGGCGATCGTCGCCCCCGTAAACGCGCCCCGCTCGTAACCAAACAGCTCACTTTCCATCAGGTTCTCCGGCAGCGCCGAGCAGTTGATCTTCACCATCGGCTTGTCCCGCCGCGTGGAATGCCAGTGGATCGCCCGCGCCACCATATCCTTGCCCACACCGCTTTCCCCGCAAATCAAAACCGTTGCCCGGCTCGGCGCCACCCTTTCCACCAGGTGAAACACCTCCTGCATCCCCGGGCTTCTCCCAATCAAATTGTGGAATTGATAACGCTCCGTCAATTGCTCTTTCAATTGCCGGTTCTCGGCGCGCAAACTGCCCACGCTCGCCGCCTTCTCCACCACCGCCGACAAGTGCTCCAACGAAAACGGCTTCTGCAGAAAATCCAGCGCCCCCTGCTTCATCGCCGCCACCGCCGTGTCAATGTTGCCAAACGCCGTCATCACAATCACCGGCGCTTCGGCTTCCATCTCCCGCAGCCTCCCCAAAAAGCTCAACCCGTCCATCCCTGGCAGCTTCAAATCCGTAATCACCAATTCCGCCGCCCCCGCGCCCTCGCGTTCCAGGGCCTCTTCTGCGCTCCCGTAGGCCCTTACCTCGTGCCCTTCCTCTTCCAAATGCAAGGCTACCAACCGCCGCAACTTTTCTTCGTCTTCCACCAACAGAATTCTCATAGCTCTTAAACTGGCTCCTCCCGGCTCGGCAACCACACCCGAATCGTTGTCCCTTCTCCCATTGCACTTTCCACAAAAATCTTGCCCCGGTGCTCATCTACAATCTTCGCCACAATCGCCAGCCCCAAGCCCGTACCTTCCGCCTTGGTCGTAAAAAACGGGTTGAAAATTGTCTGCCGGTTTTCTTCCGGAATCCCCGGCCCCTGGTCCGCCACCGATAATTCCACGCCACCCTCCGCCTCCCGCACGCCCACCGTCACCACCTGCCCCTCCGCGCTTGCCTCAATCGCATTCGATAGCAGGTTGATCAACAGTTGCTCCAACCATTGCCCATCGGCCGGCACCGGCTCCAGGCCCGGCTCATCCCTCCGGTACACGGTCACCTTTTTGGCCTCCGCCAAGGCCCCCACCTGCCCCACGGCCCGGTCCATCGCCGCTGTCAAATCCACCGGCGCCAGTTGCAGGCGAAAGGGCTTCGCGAAATCCAAAAACCGCTTCACCAGCGAATTCGTGCGGTCCACTTCGCTCGCAATGTAGCCCACCAACTCCCGCCCCATGGCATCCTCCGGCTTCACGCGCTTCGCCAGCATTTCCGCGCTGTTGCGAATAATGCCCAACGGATTGCGCAACTCATGCGCCAAGCCCGCCGACAATTGCCCCAACGCCGCCAGCCGCTCGCTCCGCTGCGCCTCTTCTTGCGCCGCCATCAGGTTCCGGTTCGCTTCCTTCAACTCTGTCGCAATCTGCTGGTATTCCCGCGCGCTCTGCCGGTTGGCCCGCGCCAGTTGGTAGGTCAAAAACGCCGCCAGGTAAAGGAACAAAATGCGGAAGCTGATCTCCTGCTGCTGGTCCGGCGGAATCGTGTAAATCTCGAAATCCAAAAACAGCAGAAACGATAGGTAGCTGGCCCCCGCCAGCGTCGTCCACACCAGCGTCCCCACCGCTTCAAACAGCGCCGCCGCCGTCACCACCGGCAACAGCAAAATCAAGTAGTAGCTCGACGTAATTCCCCCCGTCACCCCCATCAACAAATACGCCAGCCCCAAACGGATCCCCACGCTTGCCACTCGCCCCGCCCCCGCCCTTTGGAAAAATCGCAAGCGCGGCGCCACTAATTCAAACACCGCCGCCCCCACCAAGATCTCAATCTCCGCCGCATTCATAATCGGCGAGGCATAGTGCAGCGCCAGAAACAACAGCACCCACAAAAGGTCCTGCCCCGTTGGCCGCCACCACGGCCCTCGATTTTGTTCACGCGCCAAGGTACCTTTATTCTCCCTTGCTCCTCAACGCTTTAGCGCGCCCCCTCCCCCTTGCCCCGCGATTTTCCGCTTGCCCTCGCGCTACTTCTGGGGCGCATGAAGCCCACTCTCTCCAGCCGCGATCTCTCCCTGCTCCAACCCGCCTTCCGCGAAAAAGTGGAACTCTTGCTCGAGCGTTGCGCCGACCAGGGTGCTGTCCTGAAGCCTTTTTTCACCGTCCGCGGCCCCGCCGTCCAAGCCAAACTTTGGTGCCAAAGCCGCAGCCCCCTTCAAATCCAAGCCCAAGCCAATGCCCTTGAAGCCGCCGGCGCTTCCTGGCTTGCCTCGTTGCTCCAAGTCAGCTTTGCCCACACCGGCCCCAAAGTCACCAACGCTCTCCCCGGCCTCTCCTGGCACCAATGGGGCGAAGCCATCGATTGTTATGTCGCTGGCCCCCAAGGCCAGGCCATCTGGAATGCGCGCCACCCGGGCTATCGCCTTTATGCCGAAACAGCCGTCGAATTGGGCCTGGAAGCGGGCGGCCTCTGGAAGCGCTTCCCTGATGCGGTCCACGTCCAATGGCAAGCCCACGGCTCTCCCTTGCGTGCCGGCCTCACCTGGGCCGAAATCGATTCCACCCTCCGCGCGCGTTTTTCCGCCTAAGCCCCGCTCACCAGCGCTAATCTGTCGCTAATCCGTCGCTAATCCGTGTCGTGCGTCACCGTCGTGAAGCAGCTGCGGAACGCATGCTCCAACACGCTCTCGGTCAATTCCCACGGCAAGCGCTCAAAGCGAATAATGTCAACCGCGTGCGTCAACACATCCCGCGGATGGCAACGCCGCATCTTCTTCTTCCCGCCCCGGTAAAACTTCGTCAAGAAGCGACCGACCAGGTTCGGCGTAAATGGCAAATCCAACTTCTTGCAATACTGCTCAAAAATCTCAGCAAACTCCGCTTCGCCCGGGCTCGGTAAAAACATCTTGTACTGGATCCGGCGCAGGAACGCTTCGTCGCCCAGGTCATCCGGATTCAAGTTTGTTGAAAATACCAGGAAACACTCAAACGGCACCGTAATCTTGCCGCCCTGTTGGAAGTTCAAGTAATCGATCTTCCGCTCCATCGGCACAATCCACCGGTTCAACACCTCCGCCGGCGATACGCGCTGCCGCCCAAAGTCGTCAATCAAGTAGATCCCGTTATTCGCCTTCAGTTGAAACGGCGCGTCGTACACCCGCGAACTGCTGTTAAAGCTCAAGTCCAATTGCCCCAGCGTCAGTTCGCCCCCCGTTGTAATGAAGGGCCGCTTCGAGCGGAAATAACGCCGGTCGTAGGCGAAATCCGAATCCACCGCCGAAGCCAGAACCGAAATCGATTCCACCGGGCTATCCAACGGCTGGTGGTACACCGGATCGTAAATTTGAATAATCTGCCCCTGGCACTCTATCGCGTAGGGAATGTAAATCGGCGTCGTCTGGATGTTAAACAAGCTTTCCGCCAAATACGTCTTCCCGTTCCCCGGCTGCCCATAAATCAAGAAGCTTTTCCCGGAGTTCACCGCCGGCCCAATTTGCCCCAAAATTTCTTCGCTCACCACCATGTGCCGGTAGGCCGCGTTCAGCGCTTCCTTCGTCAACCAGCCCGGCTCCAGCCGCTGCAGGCGCACCAGTTCGCTGTATTCCTCCAGGCTCACCGGCGCCGCCCCGGCATAGCTGTTAATTTCCATGTACTGCTGGGCCAGCTTCCGTCCCGCCTCGCTCAAGGCGAACACGGTGGAAATATTCCCCATACCCATGGATCGCTTGGCCGAAATCACGTGGTTGCGCTTCAGCGTATCCATCAGGCTTTCGATCACGCTGTACTTCAGCCCCAGCCCAATCGCAATTTCCCGGCCCATCGCTTCACCCTTGAAGTAAAGCTGTTTCACGATCAAATGCTCAATCGTGGATTCCGTAATCCCCGTCTCGCTCAGGGTCTCCGGTGGCGCCGGCGTCGGCAATCCATCGTGTTGCGCTTCTGGCTGCGTTCCCACGGGCAAAACATACGCGCCTCTTTCGGGCGCGACTTCGGTCTCTGCAACGGGGGCAGGCGTTTCTTCAAACATGGCGGTTGGTGAGCTTGGCAAAAAAGTAAATGACTGCGTATCTTCGTTCATGGGGGACATCCACTAACACCCGTTTATCGGTCTAATCGAAGAAGTCCCTTAGATAATTCCGTCAAGAAATCGGCGCTACCCTTGCTTTATGTCCGATTTCTCCCGCCGCACGGCTCTTTCGCTGGCTCTCGGCCTTTGGGCCAAGGCCGCGGACCAAGCCCACAATCACGCGGCACCCCCTTCCCCCTCTGGACCTTACACCTTCCGCTTCCTAAGCACCTCCGAAAAAAGTACCATCCAGCGCTACGCCGCCCTCCTCATTCCCCCCACTTCCCGCAGCGGCGGCGCCCCGGCCGCCAGGGTCGAAGAATACATCGATTCCGTCCTCGCCCTCGCCGCCCCCTCGCTCCAACGCACCTGGCGCCGCAGCTTGGCCGAATGGGCTAAGGCCACCAACCCCCTCGCCGTTCTCGAACGCACCAGCCGCGCCGAATTCTCCCCCCGCACGCGCGACGAGCAATTCTTCGTCCTCTTCAAATCCGCTACTACCGCTGCCTTTTACACCTCCCAGGAGGGCATCGAAAAGGAACTCGGCTACCAAGGCATGAGCTTCCTCCGCGACTTCCCCGGCTGGCAGGGCGAACTCTTCACCACCCCCGCCGATTACCGCCCCATGCTCAAATCCCGAGGCTAAACCTTACGAGACGCAACCATGCAGAACCCGCAGAAAAAAACTTACGACGTTTGCATCATCGGCTCTGGCGCCTCTGGCGGCATGACCGCCCACACCCTCACCCAAGCTGGCCTCGATTGCGTCATGCTCGAAGCCGGCCCTCTGCGCAAAGTTTCCGACTTTCCCGTCCACCGCATCCGGCGCTGGAATCTGCCCCAACGCGGCCTCCGCGGCGACTACTTCCAGGAATGGCTCACCCAAACCAACTTCCTCGCCGACCCCGCCAAAGAACCCTATTCCACGGCCGGCCCCGAACCCTTTGAATTCTGGCGCGTCCGCGCCGTCGGCGGCAAAAGCCTTTTCTGGGCCGGCGTCACCCCCCGCTTCGGCCCCAAAGAGTTTTCCCCCGACGACGATTTCGACACCCGCTGGCCCGTCTCCTACGCCGACATCGCCCCCTTCTACGACCGCGTCGAATCCCTCATCGGCGTTAGCTCCACTCTCGAAGCCGTCGGCGATTTCCCCCTCAACAAGGGCCTCGCCCCCTTCCGCCCCAAACCCGCCGAAGTTGCCCTCACCAAAGCCTGCGAGGGCCTCTCTCGCGGCCTCAAAGTGCTTCCCATTCCCAAAGCCATCCTCAGCCAGGACCACCGTGGCCGCCCCGCTTGCCACTATTGCGGACCCTGCTGGCAAGGCTGCGATTCCGGCTCCAAATTCGATTCCCTCCGCGTCTTCGTCACGGCCGCCCGCAACACCGGCAAGCTCACCCTCCTGCCCAATGCCCGCGTCCGCTCTGTCGAATTGGGCAAAGAGGGCAAAGCCCAAAAGGCCGTCTACTTCAACACCGAAACCCGCACTTGGGAGGAAGTCCAGGCCAAAGCCTTCGTCCTCTGCGCCGGCGCCATTGAAAGCGCCCACATCCTGCTCAATTCCCAAATCGCCAACTCCAGCGGCCTCGTCGGCCGCTACCTCAGCGAACACCTCTACGCCGGCGTCAGCGGCCACTTGCCCCAACTCATGAACCGCCCCGTCCGCAACGAAGACGGCAACGGCGCCCATGTCTTCATCCCGGACCTCACCAAAAACTGGCGCGGCAATAAATTCATCCGCGGCTACCAAATTTTCCCCACCGGCGGCACCGGCGAATTCACCTTGGTCGGCAACAATATTCCCGGCTTTGGCGCCGCCTGGATGGAAAACGTCCGTCGCTATTACACCGCCGGCGTCAGCGTCCTCTTCCAAGGCGAAGTCCTCCCCTACCGCGACAACCGCATCGAAATCGACCCCAAACTCAAGGACGATGCCGGCATTCCCGCTCTCCGCTTCCATTACTCCTGGCGCGACAACGAACGCGCCATGTTCCGCGACATGATCGAGGTCGGCAACGAAATCCTCGCCGCCGCCGGCGCCGAGATGCTTCCTAACCCCAACCCGAAGCCTCTCGAATACGGCCACTCCATCCACTACGTCGGCACCGCCCGCATGGGCAACGATCCCCGCTCCAGCGTCACCAACCCCTGGAACCAATCCCACGACGTCCCCAACCTCTTCCTCCACGATGCCGCCCCCTTTGTCACGGCCGGCAACCAGAACCCCACGCTCACCATCCTCGCCTTCGCCCTCCGCTCCAGCGAGCGTCTGGTCGAGCTTATGCGCCGCAATACCTGGACGCTTCCTGCTTAGCGCCAATTTCCACTCCCCATGCCCATCATGCTCCCCGCCGCCCTCGGCCCCTTCCGCAAATTCTGGCCTCACCTCAAACCCACCCTGCTGTATCTCGCCGAGACCGAAGTCCACGTTTATTCCTTCTCCGTCGCCGCCAACATCCTGCTCAGCTTTTTCCCCTTCCTCATCGTGGTCACCAGCCTCGTCCGCTATGGCCTTGGCTGGCCGGGCGTCGAACAAGGCATCTACGTCGCTCTCAACGATTACTTTCCTGGCGAAACGGGCCGCTTCCTCGTCCGCAACCTCCAAAGCGCCGTCTACACCAACGGCAAAGCTCTCAGCTATTTCTCCATGCTTCTTTTGCTCTTCACCGCCAACGGCGTCTTCATGCCCCTGGAGGTCGCGCTCAACCGCGTCTGGGGCATTGCGAAGAATCGCAGCTTCGTCAGCAACCAGGTCATCAGCCAAGTCCTCGTCTTCGGCGTTGGCCTGCTTTGGTTCGCCACCACCGCCATCGCCTCTCCCCTTGCCCGCCTCGGTTGGCTCGCCGTGCTGGGCTACAAAGCCATCAGCTTCCCCGTCACCTTCCTCATTGTGTTTCTCACCTATTGGCTCCTGCCCAACGCCCGCGTCCCCAAGCCCCTCATCTTCCTCGCCGCCCTCGGCGTTGCCGCCGCCATCGAACTCGTCAAGCTCCTCAACTTGCTCATCTGGCCTTGGCTCTATGCCAAGCTCAGCCACGAATACGGACCCTTCGTCAATTCCGTCACCATCCTCACCTGGTCCTTCGTCTTCAGCTTGCTCTTCCTCGCCGGCGCGGAATGGAGCGCCCGAAAAGCCCGCGAGCTTGGCGCTCCCGCCCTACCGCACGCTTAAGCGAAACTTCAGCTTCATCAGCGGCTCGGTCCCAATTGTGCCCAACATCGCCGACGGCGGCTTCAGCTTAAACTCCCGCATGTCCACCTCCGACGTCCCCTCGTACACTCCCTCGCCCACTTCCTTCAGCTTCACCAACGCCGGCCGCGCCATCCCGCGAATCATCAAATTCCCCTTCGCCGTCGCTTCCTTCCCGTTCTTCACCACCTCCGTCGAGCGGTACACAATCTCCGGGTGCTCCTTGGCCGCCAGCATGTCCTTCAACGTAAATTCCAAAATCTTTTTGAGGTCCGCCGGCTTCACCCAATCATCCTTCACCACAATCTTCCCGCTCGCCAGCCTTACCTCAAACGCATCGCGCGCCTCGTTCAAACTGCCCCCGTATTCCGGAAATTCAAACACGTGTACCTTCCCCCGCAGCAGCCCCGTCTTGGCTACCTCCAGGCGCACATAGTCCCCCGCTTGCGGCTTAATTTCTGCCGCTTGCAAGCTCAACCAACCCACGCAAACCAAGCCGAGTATCCGCATAAGCATTCCTTATTGTCTTATACTCAACCATTGGATACCGAAGATTGATGGAGGCGGCCAAAGTTACGCTAGAGGACCACATGCGCCGCTACCAAGGCGGCGATCCCTCCGCCCTCGACCCCCTCTACCGCGACATCAGCCCCCGCCTCAAAACCATCTTCCGCCAATCCGGCCAAGCCTCCGATCTCGACGAACTTGTCCAGGAAACCTGGTTTCAAATCCACCGCAGCCGCCACACCTGGCGCCCCACGGAAGCCCTTCTCCCCTGGATCTATTCCATCGCCCGCCATGTGCGCGCTAATTATTACCGCCGCACCTCCCGCCGCGGCGAGGTCGAACTCTCCGAAAGATTATCTGTCCCCCCAACGGAACTTTCCTACGATTGGGAACAATTGCTGAATGAGCTCCCCGAGAGCCAAAAAGAAGTCTTGATTCTCATGAAAGTCGAAGGACGCAGCATTGAAGAAGTCGCCGCCGCTACCGGCACCACGGTGGGTAGCGTGAAACAAAAAGCCCACCGCGCCTACGCCAAACTCCGCGCCATTCTCGGAGGCAACCCATGAGCGCCCCCTTCCTCGACCAACTCAAGGCCGATACCCGTCCCGTGTCGCCCCTCCGCCCCGCTTGGCAATACGCCTTGGGCGCCTCGCTCATCTCGCTCCTCGTCGTCGCTCTCGGCATCCGCATCATGGGCACCAAGGGCTGGTATAGCCTCGACACGATCGCGTGGGCGCTCCTGCTGCCCGGCCTCGCCCTAACTCTCTTTGGCAGTTCCTGGGCCGCTGCCCAATGGATGGGCCCCACCGGCCGCGCCACTCTCCACATGGCCCTCGCCGGTTACGCCGTTGGCTTGGGCGGCCTCTTCTACGCGGGTGAATCCGGCTCGTTTAGTCCCTGGCTCGCCTTCAAGTGCTTCCTCATCGCCACGCCCTTTGTCACCGTCACGGCCCTCGGCTCTTTCTTCCTCCTGCGCCGCTCCTTCGGTCCGCGCTCGAATTCCACCGCCCTCGCCGCCGGCCTCCTCTCCGGCACCGTCGGCTTCCTCGTCATCCAGATCCTCTGCCCCATCAAGGAACTTGGCCACCTGCTCGCCGGCCACGGCATCCTCCCCTTCTTCTGGGGCTTCCTCGCCTACTCCACCGTTAAGCTAAGCTATTCCTTGAAGAGCCGCCTCTGACCGTTAAGCCGCAAATTGCCTAGTTTCTTTCCCCCGCGCTACCTGTAATTCTTCCCAGGGAAAGGAACCCCCACGCCTCCATCCACCATCGATCCTCTTTGGTACCGCAATTTCTTTTCGGGACCCGCCATCACCTTTTGGAATGCGGTCCTTCCCCTTAGCCACATCACCGCCGAAGCCCAACGCCTGCCCGGTTTGCTCCAGGTCGCCCCGCCCGCTCGCATCCTCGATGTTACCTGCGGCGCCGCCGGCCATGCCATTGCGCTCGCCCAGTCCGGCTTCTCCGTCTACGGTGTCGATCTGTCTGCCGATATGCTTGCCCTCGCCCGCACCCGTTCCGTAGGCCTCGCTCTCACGCTGGAACAAGCCGACCTCAATCTGTGGTCTCCCCCGGCTACTCCCTTCGACGCCGCCTACTGGCTCGGCAACGGCTTTCCTTACTTCCCCCACGAAGCCACCCTCGCCATCCTCGCGCGCCTTGCCACCGCGCTCCGTCCCGGCGCCCACCTCCTCGTCGATATCTCCTCTTGCGCTGAATGCCTTCTGCCCAACCTCGATGCCTCAGCCTCTTACCCCACCCCGGACCTTACCCTCGAAATCCGTAACACCTACCACCCCACCCTCGGTTGCCTCGAATCCCGCATGGCTTTCGTCTCCCTCCACCACACCGAATCCCGCACCGCCCTCCATTACGTGCGCACCATCGCGGAAATCCTCCGCCTCTTCACCGCTTCCGGCTTCGCCCTCGCCGCCCTCACCACCAACGACGGCCACACCCCCTTCGCCCTCGGCCACCCCACCGCCTGGCTGCGGGTGCAGCGCCAATAAAAAAATCCCCGTACCGCCGAGGCTAGCGGTACGGGGTTATACGCAGCCGTACCTGCAGGTGGAAGTCGAATTCCTCCTAAGGAATTTGCACTTTCGCGTTGTTCTCGTCGGTCGAATTAGTACCGTTCAATTCCAACGCCGCGTTGCGATAGAAAATCACATTACCCCGCGTCACATTCGTACCCGCAGTGGCGGCGAACTGAATGCCCACATTGAAGCCCATCAATTGGTTGTTCATGATCAGGTCGTAACGCGGCGATAGCGGATCGGTGTCCGTCGGGTTGTAGCAAATCGCAAACAATCCGTTCGTCCCGCCGGAGATATTGTTGTTCACAATGTAGTAGCCCCGGCTTCTTCCGCCCCGCACAAATATGCATAGGCCCACGTTCGAGATGTTGTTGTTCATCACTCGCACGCCCGTGCTTTGCGCAATCATGATGGCCACTTCCGGCGGCGGCGCGCTCACGGCCAGGTTCCGGCCCCGGATGTTCATCCCCTCAATCGTCACCCCGCTCGCCATTACCCGAATCGCCGGTGTCGTTCCCGTTACGAAGGCGTCGCGATTCAATTCATAAGCGCCCGGCTGCGTAATTACCGCCGGTAGGTTCAACTGCCTGCTGTTACCCTGCGCCAGCGCCGGCACAGCATGCGCCAATAAGACCGCTGTCGCGGCCAGTCCGAACATTTCCATGTTTATCCCCTGATAGTTTCTAGGCCCGTCGAGCGCTCAACTACCTGCCCGCCCTCTTCCCGCCCACTCGGAAAAAGTTATTCCCGCCCGAAAAAAAATTTCGTTGATAAACTAACTTTCAGCATGGAACAGAAGAAGGACCCTACCCGCCGCGAGGTCTCGCAACTCGCCGCCACCGCTACCGCTGCAGCCGCCGCCCTCACCATTACCGGAGCCCCTTTCATCTCCAAAGTAAAGGCCGCCAATAACACTATCCAATTCGGCTTCATCGGCACCGGCAGCCGCGGCCAGTACCTTCTCCAACACTTGAAGGGCATTGACAACGGCACCTGCGTCGCCGTCTGCGATATCTACCAGCCCTCCATGGCCAAAGCCGCCGACATCATCGGCACCAAGCCCAAGCAGTTTAAGGACTATCGCGAACTCCTTAGCGACAAGGCCGTCGACGCCGTCCTTATCGCCACCCCCCTCTACATGCACTTCCCCGTTACCAAGGACGCCCTCGACGCCGGCAAGCATGTCTTCTGCGAAAAAAGTCTCGTCTTCAAGCCGGAAGAAGTCCACGCCCTCCGTGCCCTGGCCAATTCCAAGCCCAAGCAGGTCCTCCAGGTCGGCCTCCAACGCCGCTATTCGAAGTTCTACCAAACCGCCAAAGAAATGATCGACAAGGGCATGCTGGGCACCGTCACCCAC
>JANRIK010000002.1:0-6283 GCA_033765085.1 Bryobacter sp.
CCGCTTCCGCGTGGAGCACGCACAGGTCATCTCCCTGCCGGATTTCAAGCTTTTTGCGGACAATAGCGTCATCGCCAGCGTTCAGGCCACGCACGCCACCAGCGACATGCGGTGGGCGGAAAAGCGCCTGGGGCCGGACCGTGTGATGGGTGCCTATGCCTGGCAACGCTTCAAGAAAGCCGGTATCCCCCTGGCTAATGGCAGCGACTTCCCCGTTGAGGACCCCAACCCACTTTTTGGCTTCTACGCCAGCTTTACCCGCCAGGACCAGACGGGCTTTCCCCAGGGCGGCTGGATGCCGGACCAGCGGCTCTCGCGCGCCGAAGCCCTGGATAGCTTCACCCTGAGCGCGGCTTATGCGGCCTTTGAGGAAAAGGTGAAGGGCAGCATTACGCCCGGCAAGTTGGCGGATTTTGTGGTGATGGACCGCGACATTATGACCGCTGCCCCGCTGGATGTTTTGAAGGCGAAGCCAAAGGCCACGGTGCTGGGCGGCAAAGTGGTTTACGGTTCGCTCTAAGGCTTTTTCGCCGGGGGAGTGGCGGCCTTGGCGGGCGCCGTCTTCGCGGGTGCTGCTTTCTTGGCGGGCGCCGTCTTCTTTGCGGGCACTGCTGCCTTGGGCCAAATGGGTTTTCCAAGCGGATAGCGCAGAATGCTGACCTTCGTCATCACCACCGGCTCGGTGGGCTTGTTCTTGCTGTCTCTGGGCACGCGCGCCAGGGAGGCGGCCAACTCCTGCCCTTCCACCACTTCGCCAAAAATGGGGTGCCGGCCATTTAGCCACGGAGTTGGCTTTTCGGTGATAAAGAACTGGCAAGATCCGGTGCGCGGGCCCGCATTGGCCATCGCCAGCAAGCCGGGGCGGTTGAAGCTCAAATCAGGGTGGAACTCGTCCACAATCGGCTCAGTGCCGCCGGTGCCATTGCCAAGCGGGTCTCCGCCTTGGATCATGAAATCGGGAATCACGCGGTGGAACGTGAGCCCGTTATAGAGCGGCCGCTTTACCCGCTTCTTCAGGCCGGGGTGCGTGTAGAACTTTGCTCCCGTCGCCAGATCCACAAAGTTGCGCACGGTAACCGGACTTTCCATCTCAAACAATCGCGCCACGATGTGGCCCACAGGTTTGCCCGCGTGGGAGAGAGCAAAGTCGACATAAAGCCCATCCGGCCGGGGGGGCGGCGGGGGCGTCTTTGGGGCAGCAGCTTTCTTCGGGGCCGCAGCTTTTTTCGCGACAGTTTTCTTTGCCGGAGCCGGAGACTGGGAAGGAGTCTGTGCCACCATCAAAAACGGGAGGGCGAAGGCGAGAACGTATGCAATTTTCCGCATCTTTCCGAATTATATCGGGGTACTTATTGGGTATGACACTAGCCATGGGGCAAGACACAGCTTCAGTGACCATTTTGGCCACGACGGACCTTCATGGCCACATCCTGCCCTACGACTACTTCTCGCAGCAACCCGCCGCCTATGGCCTAGCCAAAGCCGCCACGCTGATTGCCGAGGTGCGCAAGGAAGTTCCCGGCGCGCTGCTGGTGGACGCGGGCGACACCATCCAGGGCTCTCCCCTGGCGGGCGTCTATAACAATTTCAAGCAATCGGGCCGCTTGCCCAAGGGCGTTACGGTTCCGGCGCGGGCGCTTTCGATCGACCCGACAATTTTGGCCATGAACGCCTTGGGTTACGAAGCGATGGCGGTGGGGAACCATGAGTTCAACTACGGCCTCGGCAACCTGGACGCTGCCCGGCGCGCGTCCCGCTTTGGCTGGTTAAGCGCCAATACCGTCGCCAGCGGGCCCAGCACGAAGTCCTTTGTGCCCTACCTGGAGCGAACGGTAAACGGCGTGCGCGTGGCCTTGATCGGCTTAACTACGCCTGCAATTCCGCAGTGGGAAAAGCCCGCCCATTATGCCGGCTATACGTGGGAAGATCCTATCGCTTCGGTGCGCCGCTTGCTGGACCTTTGGGGCAGGGATAAGCCGGATCTTGTGGTTGTGCTGGCGCATGGCGGCCTCGACAAGACGGCGGCGAAAAATACCCTCGGTGTGCAGGAAAACTTCGCCTGGCAGGTGGCGGAAATCCCTGGCGTGGATGCAGTGATTTTCGGCCACACGCACCGGGAGGTGGCCGAGGAGTTTAACGGCAACGCAATCCTTTTGCAGCCGAAGAACTATGGCGCTAGTGTGGGCCGCCTGGATTTCACGTTCGCGCGAAACGCGGAAGGCCGCTGGCAAATTCAGACGCGGCGTGGGCGCCTTCTGAAAGTGAAGCCCGAAACGCCCGCCGATGAGCAAATTTTGGCCCTCGCCAAGCCCTATCACGAGTCCACGGAGCAGTATCTTTCGAGCGTGATGGCTGAAGCTCCGGCTGCGCTTTCCGCCGCCACCGGACGCTTTGAGGACAATCCGCTGGTCGATGCCGTGCACGAAGTCCAACTGCACTACACGAATGCGGATGTGAGCCTGACGGCGCTTTTCAACCCTCGCCTGAAGATTGCCGCCGGACCGGTGACGGTGCGCGAGGCCGCCGCGCTTTACGTCTACGACAATACGCTCTACAAGATTGAAGGCAACGGAAAAATGCTGCGCGAGGCGCTCGAAAACGCGGCCCGGTATTTTCAAAGCTGTTTGACTCCGGGTTGCGAGGGCGGGGAACTGATTAACCAGCGGATGGCGGGCTACAACTTCGATATGGCCGAAGGCGTAAGCTACGAGCTTGATTTGGCCAAACCGGAAGGGAAGCGCGTGCAAAATCTCCGTTTTCGCGGCGCGCCGTTGCGCGACGAGCAGCCGTTGACCATCGCCTTGAACAATTACCGTGCGGCGGGCAGCGCTGGCTACGACATGTTCAAGGGCGCGAAGATCTTGTGGGAGTCGCGCGACAGCATTCGCGAGTTGCTGGTCGAGTACTTCGCTTCGAAGAAAACTCTGCCGGCCGCCGCCACGAAAAATTGGAAGATTGTGCCGGAGGCTGCCCGGGAGCGCTTGCTGAGGAATCTGGAATAAGTGCAATTTGGATTAAACTAAGCCTCTTGAAGCAAAGCGTTCTGATTGGAATTGGGGGAGCATCCTGCTCCGGGAAGTCCTGCTTGGCAAAGGCGCTGCTGGAACAAATTGGTCCGGGGGCCAGCATCTTTGCCCTTGATCATTACTATGCGGACCGCTCGCACATCCCCGAGCCGGCGCGATCCGAGTTTAACTTCGATCAACCCGAGGCACTCGAGGCCAGCCTCATCGCGCAGCACTTGGCCGCCCTCAAGCAAGGGCAAGCCATCGAACAGCCCCGTTATGACTTCGCTACCCACTCCCGCTTGGCGGGAACGGAGACATTTCCGCCGGCAAACTATGTTTTGGTGGAAGGATTGTTCGCACTCTATTGGCCCGAGGTGCGGGCCTTGCTGGACCTGGCCGTCTATATGGAAACCCCACAGGAGGAATGCCGCGCCCGCCGCTTCACCCGCGATGTGGAAGAGCGCGGGCGCACTCCGGAATCCATCGCCAAACAAATCGCCGAAACTGTCGAGCCAATGGCCGCCGCGTTCATTTATCCCACTCGTGCTTTTGCCAATCTGGTCCTAAGCGGCGCGGCGCTTTCGCAAGCAAATGCCTCGCTTGTGCTTCGCCGGTTGGTGCAGCCCAGTTCCCTCTAAAAGCCAAAACCCCTGCGCCGCGGGGCGCAGGGGTTTTTGGGGAACTGCGAGTTGAGGAAAAAGACTACTTTTTCTTCGTCGGTTTCTTTGCCGCGGGCTTGCGAGCGGGAGTCTTTTTCGCGGGAGCTGCCTGCACTGGCCAGCCTTCGAGCTTATCGTTTTCAACGTCCACCTTCATCGAGAAGGGATCTTTCGTAAACTCTTTGGCTACGCCAACGAAGGACAGTTCAGTGCCAACGTCCGCCGTGCCGCGCAGGGCCGTTTCCATAACCAGGGTTACTTCCGGTTGGTCTGCGGACGTAATGGCCACCACAATCTCTTTCGGATTCTTTTCCGGAGACAGGCTGACAATCTTGCCGCGGAACTTAGGCAACTCCGCGTTCTTGAGAGTGTCTTCCCAATAAGTCTCGCCGTTTTCCGCAACCAGACCCTTTTTCACCTGCATGAACATGTAAAGGTCAGGATTTTCCGCCTTGAACTTTTCCTCGTTCTCGATCATTTTCTGCTCTTTGGACTTGATCTCGAAATTCGCCGGAGGATACGGAGCGCCCTTTGCCTGCATGATGATGTTCTTCATCTCTGCTTCGTCGTCGCCGGCGAAGGATTTGAAGACGCGCTCAAAGTATTTTGCGATCTGGCTCTTCCGGGTGGGGTCCAGCGCGCCTGCGCCTTCCAGATTACCCGCACGGGCAAAGTGCCACATCGCTTCGGCTTGGCGCTTGATGTCCTTTTCCTTTTGGAGCGCGATCACGGTGCCGATGAAGTAGCTCATTTCGGCGTTCATCGGGTTCAGGTCGAGAGCCTTACGGAATTGCGCTTCGGCGCCTGGGTAGTTTTTCTTTTGCTGCTCTACCCAGCCGAGCGTTTTGTAGGCCAAAACTTCCGTGTCGCTCCGCTGCTTCTTCCACTGTTCTTCCGAAACGTTGGCGGGCTTCTTGTCCATTGCGAACATGGTGTCCAATTGGCCAATCAGCGCGTTGGCCGCTTTTGTGCCAGTTTCCAGGCCGGCGGCATCGGTTTTGTTCAAGCTGATGGTGAGCAGCGTCAGCATGTAGTTGGATTGCGAACTGTTCGGGTCGATGGTCAGAAGACGCTTCGAGGCGTCGTAAACGCCCTGGCCATCGTTCTTCTGCGTATAAACCACGAGGAAGGCTTGCGCCCGTTCGAGTTTGTAGTCCGATTGCGGATACTTTTCTTCCCACTGCTTTAGCAGCGTGAGTTGTTCGTCAGGATTCTTGCTGGCGGCCATCTTGGAATAGAGGTCGTATTCAGCCTGGTCCTTCCATTTCTTTTCCTGGGCAACGGCAAAGGTGCCACCCATGACGAGAACGGCAAGCAAGCCGCGCGAGAGAGTTTTCAAAGCGGAAGTCGTGAACAAATTCACTGGTCCCAGCCTCCTATTGGAAATCGATGTATTTGGCGGAAGATCCGTTTCCGGTTCTTACAGCCAATTCGCCGCCCGCTTGGCCGATCTACACAGACCGCCAAGAGACATGAAGTAAAGGCTATCAGAACTTTTTGTTGGCTGGCAAGCCAAGCCGGACTGTCTCCAGCCCCAAAACGTACTCCCCCAAGGTAACGCAACCCCGTTACCAATTGGACAACGCCGTGTTTCAATTTGTTCCGCGCGCGATATTGCTGAGGTCCGCCCAGTGGTAGTATGAGCCAAATGCGCTGGCTCGACTTCGGGGTGATCGTCGCTTACCTGCTCGGCATCACGCTCTTTGGCTTTCAATTCCGGAAGAGCCAAAAGACATTAAAGGACTATTTTCTAGGGGGGAAGAACGCTCCCTGGTGGGCCATCGGCTTCTCCATCGTCTCGGCGGAAACCTCCACGTTGACTGTTATTGGGACCCCGGCCCTCAGCTTCCAGGGCAATTTCGGCTTTCTGCAGGTGGTGCTGGGCTATTTGCTGGCCCGCATTCTGATCGCCACGCTTTTTCTGCCGCAATACTTTCGCGGGGAAATGTACACCGCCTACGAATTGATGCTGCGCCGCTTTGGTCCGCGCATCCGGCGCTTCACGGCGGGCGCCTTCCTGGGTTTGCGCGCGCTGGCCGAGGGGGTGAGGGTGTTTGCCATCTCCATCGTGGTTTCTATCGTTCTGGGCACCGGCGAGTTTGTGAGTGAGTTGGTGATTGTCGCCCTCACATTGCTCTACACTTTCGAGGGCGGCATGACGGCCGTCATCTGGACCGACGTCGTGCAGATGGCAATCTACGTCACCGGCGCGGCGTTAAGTTTCTTCGTCATCCTGGATCGAATTCCAGGCGGCTGGGAACACGTGGTGGCGGTCGCCGGTCCCGCCGGCAAATTCCAGATTTTCGACTTCGGATTCGCCCCCACGGCCGAGTTTTTTGGGAAGACCTATAACTTCTGGGCCGGAATTATCGGCGGCTGCTTTCTTACCACAGCCAGCCACGGGACCGATCAGCTTATCGTGCAGCGGCTGTTAAGTGCCAAGGATCAGGCCCAAAGCCGGCTGGCTCTGCTATCAAGCTGGTTCGTCATCGTGGTTCAATTCACGCTATTTCTGTTGATCGGGGTGATTTTGTGGGTCTTCTATACGGACTCGCACCTGCCGGCGCCCGACCCGCTCGATCGGATTTACCCCCAGTTCATCTGGCAGCATCTGCC
>JANRIK010000005.1:0-130357 GCA_033765085.1 Bryobacter sp.
TCAACCATCGCAGGTTGCTGGAACCCATCGGCAACATCCCGCCGGCCGAAGCCGAACAACGTTACTACGCTTCGCTGGACTGTCCAGCGCTGGTGGCGTGACTCGTATTAATTAGCCTCCGGGAAAGCCGGGGCGGTTCACATGCTCTTGCCAAGAATCATCTGGAAAGAAATCAAAGCAGGGTGGCCGCTCTTGTTGTTAAGCGCGGTGGGAGTGGGAGGAGTTGCGCTCTATGGTAGTTTTGCGTGGGCAAACACGCAAGCGCCTATGAGCGGGTTTCAAACGGGTGAGAAGTGGTTGGTGGGGGAGAGCACATTGGCGGGCCGTCCGAACGGCATAGCGCCAGGAGTCCTTGCAGATCTGTCGGCAAACCCGGCGGCAAATGAATGGGTGGGGGGGATTCACCAGGGACGTGTGAGCCTGACGGAGGGAGCGTTGATGCGGTCGGAAGTGGCGACCTTTCTGAGCGCCGCGGCGGCGAGAGAACTGCAACTACTGGTGGGGCAAGTACCGGCAAGCGGCGAGGAATGGGTCTTGGTTTCGCGCGCGGAGGCGGAAAGGCGGGTTGGCACAGGAGGGGCAGGGGCGCTGGTCGGCAAAGTGATTCACATAGCGGCGAAACCAAGGGTGGTTGTGGGAATCCTGCCGCGGGCTTTCGATTTTCCACGGCTTGCGGTTTCGCACTTCGTCTTGGCCTACCCGGAAAATGGGACTGGGCGAGGACCGGGCCAAGGCTTTCTGCTAGCGAAGCCAAAGGAAGGGGTGGCTACAGAGCGGGCCATGGCGGAATTGGAACAGCGCATGGCCAGGATTCGCACGGAGCACCATGAGGATTCAAAAACCTACTTGAAGATGGGAACGGCGGTAGAGTTCGCTTGGGAGATGGCCCAGCCAGGGCTGGCGATTGGAGGCCTCTTAGTGGGACTATTGGGGGCGGCGGCGCTGGTGTATGTGGCGTTGCTGGTGCATGGCCTGATTGAGCGGGGCGCGGAGCAACGAAAGATTATGGCGATGTTGGGGGCGGGGGTGGGCGCGGCGCACGGAAGTTTGTTTGTGGCCTTGGGATTGCTCTTGGGCTTGGGAGGCGGACTCGGGGCGATGCTGGCCGAGGGAGCGCTGTACTGGGCACGGGCGAGTGCCCCGTGGACGATTGCATGGCCGGAGAGGGGAGTGATTTGGGCGGCAAGCGGGGCGGCTACGTTGTTTTTGGCACTCGCGGCGTTTGCCCTGACCGTTGCACTTAGCGGGATGTTTCGCGGTTTACTTACTGTCCGGGCAACAAGAGGCGCAAGTATAGCGGGCCCCCGCCTAACCCGGCGCTGGGGTTGGACCAGCAGAGTAGCCGTGTTTGCCATGGTCAGCGCGGCCGTGTGTTTCGCACTTTGCCTGCTGCCCTTGGAGAGGAAGATCCGAGACTTTTTGACCGAGCCAAAAGGTTTTGCGCAGGCGAACCTATTGCTGGTGACAGCGACGGAAAAGGCAAGCGGGTTGACGCAGGAACAAGTGCTGGCGGAGTGGCGCCAAGCCGGCCGGGCCCTAGCGCAGGACGCGCGGGTGGACTGTATTGCCTTGACCGACAAACTACCCCTAACCACAGTGTTGTTTCCCTATAACACCTACCGGCGGGAAGGCGAGCGCGATAGGGCTGTGGAATTGCAGGGGCGACACGTAGATGGCGCTTACCGGCGCTGTATGGGGATTCGGCTACTCGAAGGAGAAGACCTGCCCTTGGCGGGGGGTGGGGCGAGCGGATTCACGCCCGTTTTGCTGAGCGAGACAGCGGCCCGACGCATCTTCCCCGGCGAAAAGGCCGTAGGGCAAACGTTGCTAAGCCAATATCGCAGCCGGGGTACGCTGCGCGTGGTTGGCGTGGTGGAGGACACACGGCAATTGGGGGTTGACCGCAAGGACCGGGAGAATCTTTTCTTGCCGCTCGATTTTGCCTACCCCAACGCGATTGTGATGCGCACCAAAGTACCGCTGGGAGTGCGGGAGGCCGAGCAATTGTTGAGCAATCCGGCGCGCGCGGAAGCCGGTTATCTGCGCTACCAGGTGGACACCGTGGAGAGCCTGGAGCGGAAACAATTGCGCAAGGAATTGTTTCACCAAAGTCTGTTACGGACCTTGGCGGGGGCCTTGCTTGTTTTAGGGATGATTGGCCTGGGTGCGGCGCTTTCCGCACAGGTGCGGGCGCGCACAAAAGAGCTGGCGATCCGGTTAGCGGTGGGGGGCAGTTATGGGCGGATTGTGGGGCAATTGGCGGGGCAGTTTGCGGTGCCGGTGGTGGCGGGCGGATTGGCGGGCGTTGGGTTGGCCAAGTACCTTGAAGTATGGCTTGAAGGCTATGTCGGCGGCTTAAATTTTGCTTGGCAGTCTGATAGCTGGCTGCTGGTTATGGGCATGGCGCTGTGTCTTGCGGGGGCGATGGCGCCTGCGTGTTGGCGGGCATGGCGCTTGGACGCGGCGCAGTTGTTGCGTTGGGAGTAAAGCGGCAACGCGTCGGCCCCTCAAAGCAACGGCATGGTTTGGAAGGTTTTCCACCAGAACATGGGTTCGAGCTTGGGCGTGCCGGAATAGGTGCGCAGGCCCATGGAGCCAAAAACTTTGAAGATAAATTCAGCTTCGGTGGGGGTCCAGAAGGCGGCATAGTCAGCTTGGTAATCAGCCATGGCGAGGCACCAAGCATCGCCGGAGCAGGAAGGGGCCTGGCGCGGGAGGGCTCCGTAGCAGGTTGTCATGGGAGCGCGCTCAATGAGGTCGCGGTCGGACCACCAAGTTACCATTTCAAAGTTTTCCACGTAGGCATAGTAAAGAAGGAAGCGGAGGTAATCGGCGGCAAAAGTTTCCGTGGTGTAAGTTAGGTTGGGGATGCAGGAGTTATTCACGGTAACGGCAATATTGACGGTGTTCCAGCCGGTTTCGGCGATGTAAATCCGTTTTTCCTGGGGGAAGCGTACTTTCGTGCGGGTTAAGTAATCGGCGGGCAGTAAGTAAGGATTGGGGGCAACACCGGCGGGATAAGTGGAAACGCCAAAGCGGTCCCGCTTTAAGACGGCGAGGGCATTGTATTGAGGGGCGTCGAAACCATGCAGGCTATTGCTATAAAGTTGTTCCAACTGGAAGGTAGGAAAAACGATTGCCGAGGGGAGGGTGGCCTTTACGGCATCGTAAGCCGCCTGCGCCACGGCGACCATGGCGGTCCAACCAGAGCTTTCGCGGCCGCACAAAGTGTAAAAAGAATTGATCTCCGCCATGGTGACAACATACTTTGGCTGAAAGAGAGTACTTAGCCAGCGGAGCATATTGAGATAGGCGTTCGAGATGTACTGGCCCAGCGGGGAAGATAAGTCATAGCAGCGGGGCGCCCAGGTACGGTCAAGCTTAAGGGCTCCGTTTTCGGCGTAGGCTTTGGAAACCATGTAGTCCCGCGAAAGGGCCAATTGGAGAGCGATAGGCTTGCCGGTGGCCTTGGCGGCGTTGGCTAGCTTTTGGATTTCGAGGGTCCAGGGGTGGGTGGGCGAAGGGGTGGGGCTGGCCAAGAAGAGGTCGACGGGAAAGCCGAGGTGTTCCGGGAAGACGGTGACTACATCGACATCTTCGTTGATGGCGGATAGGGGGAAGAAAGCGGGGTTTTGCTGGTAGAGGGGTGTTTGGCCGGGGTTGGCGATGCTGCCCGTGGTGGACATAAGAAAAGGGCGGCGGAACTGCGCCAGTGTCGGGGCGGACAGGAGCGCAGCGAAGAAAATGGCCCGGAGAAAGATTGTCATGCCCAGACACCCAGTATGGGGCCTTGCACGAGGAGAATTCAATGGCACTTTCGCGATCTTCGAGGCGAAAGGGTTGGCGGGTGTTGGCCAGACCTCCCCGGCTAGACGAAAGCGGAGAATTCCTGGCGAAGGGCGCCAACCAAGCGGTCTAATTCAGCCGTATGGTTGTAGAGCGCAGGGGAGACACGGATTACTGCGCCGGCGGCAATGCCACGGCGCGCCACGGTGAGCACACGGTGCTTGTGGAGAAGAATCGCAGCCAAGCGCTGAGCCTGGGTGTAGTCGCGGATGCCGGGAAAGCGGAAGCTGGTAACGGCGGCATAGCGGGCGGGCTCTTCGGGGGTAAGAATTTCGATTCCCTGCAAGTCGCGCACCCGTTCCACCCAATAGCGGCGGAGGGCCTGCAAGTGCCTAAATTTGCGGGCCGGCCCTAGGCGCTCATGAAAGGCGATCGCCGCCGGCACGGTGAGCGTGGCAGCGAAGTTGATGGTTCCCAAGCTGGTGCGGCAACGGGTATCATCCTCCGGGAACATGGTGCTTCCCATGCAGGGTTCGATATCGGCCAAGCGAGATTCGCGAATCCAGATACCGCCCGTGCCGATTGGCGCATTCAGCCATTTGTGAAGCGAAAAGCCGACAAAATCCACGCCGAGATCGGCAAGCTGGAAATCCACGTGCGCCACGGTTTGCGCGGCATCCACAATCGTATCGACGCCGCGGGCCCGCGCCAGCGCGGCAATTTCTTTGACCGGCATGACGATACCGGTCCGGTTTGAGAGGTGGGTGAGCAGCAGGAGCTTTAGGTTGGCGGGGGCCGACTTCAGTTGCTTTGCGTAGGCGTCGAGAATATTTGCGGTGGTTGCCGGTTCCGGTATGTTGAAACGCAGCACCTTGGCACCGCGGCGCTGGCGCAGCGAGTCCATGGCCTGTTGCATCTCGTCGTAGTCCAAGTCGGCGTACATTACCGCATCGCCGGGGGACAGGCGGCGGTATTGGAGGATTAAGTTTTGCAGCGCTTCGGTGCCGTTGCGCGCCAGGGCGAACTCTTTGGCGGGTGCCCCCAACAAACGCCCGACTTTGGCGCGAACCTCTTCCATTCGGAGGGTGCGTTCGTTGCCCGGAATGCCATCGCGAACAAAGAGGATGTTCTGGCGGTTGAGAAATGCCGTTTGCTTCTGGTATTCCGCAGCAACTTCGCGCGGCATGACGCCCCAGTAGGCATTCTCCAGGTTCGCAATGTTGCGGTCCACATCCCAGAGATCGGGGAGAGAATCGAAATCTTGCGGGGCGGCTGCGGATTGGTTCTGGGAGGCCAGCAGGGCAGTTGCTGTGCCAAGAAATTGACGGCGCTTCATGATTTTTTTCTCTCCATTCTCTCGCTTGTCGCGGTTGCGCTGCCTGATGCTGGAACTCGGAATTCGGTAGGCGCAGGTCGGGCAACGAGCTAGGGCGCAAAGGGCCAGACCTTTGTGGTGCTGCTGCCGCCGTCGGCGGCGATCACTTGACCGGTAATGTAACGGGCACCGGGGCTGGCGAGAAACACAGCCAGGGGGGCGATGTCTTCGGGCGTACCGGTGCGGGGCAGGGCCTGGGTGGCGCGCAGCCAGGCGTGCATCTCCTCCGGCTGCCACATGGCGCGGTTGAGGTCCGTGACGATGAAGCCCGGGGCGATGCAATTCACCGTAATGCCATGGGCGCCCCATTCGGCGGCGAGGGCGCGGGTAAGGCCAGCGAGGGCGGATTTGGTCATGGCGTAGATGGCGAGATAGGGCAGCCCTTGCAGGCTGGTGAGGCTACCGATTTGGATGATGCTGCCGCCGCGGCCGCGCTCGATCATTCCCTTCCCTACTTGTTGGGTGAGGCGGGCCAGGCCGTGGAGGTTGGTTTGAAAGAGCGAATCGTATTCGGCGGCGGTGTAGTCCTCGAAGCGTTTGCGGACATTCGTACCGCTGACGTTGATGAGAATATCCCAAGGGGCGGCTTGGGCGGCGGCGTCCAGACTGGCGGGGTCGGCCATATCGAGGGCGAGGGCGTGGGCCGAAAAACCTTGCTCGCGCAGTTGGGCGGCCTCGGCTTCAAGCGTGGCGAAGGAGCGTGCGGCGAGGGTGGTTTCCGCGCCGGCGGCAGCGATGGCGCGGGCGATGACGAGGCCGATGCCACGGCTGGCTCCGGCGACGAGGGCGCGCTGGCCGGCAAGGGAAAAGGGAGTAGAGGAGGACATTGGCGATAGGTTAGCGAAACTTCTTCAAAAATACATTCAAGCCTGGCGTCACGAAACCGAAATGGGAAACATGGAGGCCACGCGCTAAACATGGCAATGGACGTATTGATCGTGGACGACTCGGCGGCGATTCGCAAGATCTTGCAACGGGTGTTGCGCCAAACCGAGATGCCCATTGGGAATATCCACGAAGCAGGGGACGGTGTAGAAGCCCTCGACATGCTTTCGAAGAACAAGGTCGGGCTGGTGCTGAGCGACATCAACATGCCAAACATGGATGGTTTGGAATTTTTGAGCAAGCTGAAAGCCGATGCCGAGCATAAGGACGTGCCGGTGATCATGATTACGACGGAGGGCAACCAAAACAAGGTGATGGAAGCCGTGAATCTGGGGGCCGCGGGATACGTGCGCAAGCCGTTCACCACAGAACAAATTAAGGAGAAGCTGACGGGTATCGTTTAAGCAAAACGGCTCGAGCGGAAAAACATATGGCAACCGAAACAGCGACATTGGCGCCTACGCGCGAAGAAATCGTGACTTGGGTTACGGATTCAACCAACGAAGTGTTCCAGACGATGCTGGGCATGGAAGCCAGCGTAACCGAGCACTATGTGGAAGAGCCGGGCGCGGGGCTTACGATGGGCGTGATCGGCATTATTGGATTGGTGGGCGAGTGGACCGGGACGGCCGTGGTGAGCTGCAGCTCCGATTTGGCCTGTAAGATTGGCAGCACGCTATTCATGAGCGAGTATGCAAGCGTAACGGACGAAGTGTTGGATGCTGTAGCCGAGATGACGAACATGATTATCGGCAATTTGAAGAACCATCTGGAGAACCGTTTGGGCCAGATGGGCCTGTCGATTCCGGCGGTGGTGTTTGGGCGCAACTTCGCCACGCGGCGCAGCGGCAAAGAGAGCTGGTATGTGATGAACTTCAGCGTGAATGGCGAAAAGTTTGAAGTGCAGCTTTGCTTGGCGCCGAATCAGAATGCCGCGCTTTCGGGCAACGGCATTCCGCGGATCATGACGCTTGCCTAAGAGGACCCGCTTACCAGGGCAAGCGGTCCTGCATGTGGAAGTAGCCGCCGGTGGGGCCATCCTCCGGAAGCGTGGCAAGCCAAACGCTGGTTTTCGCGCCATCGGCAACTTCGAGCGGAGCTGCATCGCCGCCCAAGTCTGTCTTCACCCAACCCGGGTGGGCGGAGTTGACTTTGATGGGCGTATCGCGAAGTTCGTAGGCAAGCAGGACGGTGAACATGTTGACGGCGGTTTTGGAGCCGTTGTAGCCAAAGCCGCGCCAACCGCCGAGGTCGGCGTTGAAATCGGAGTTCACGGTGAGGCTGCCAAGGATGCTGGAGACATTCACCACGCGGCCGGCGGGGCTTTTGCGCAGCAAGGGGAGCATCACTTGCGTAAGTTCAATGAGGCCGAAGACATTGGTGTTGAACGTATCGCGGATGGCGTCAATGGGCATAACCGAGGGGCCACGGCCTTTGTCCAGGTCCACCCCGGCGTTGTTCACCAACGCGTCAAGGTGGCCGAAGGTTTTTCCGATAAACTCCGCGGCGCTGCGGAAGGTGGCGGGGTTGGTGAGGTCGAGTTCCACAAAGTGGGCATTGGGGCCAATGCTGGCGGCGGCAGCTTGCCCTTCTTGCGCTTTGCGGGCGCCAATCAATACCTGGTAGCCTTGGGCGGCCAACTGGCGGGCCGTTTCGAGACCGATGCCTTTGTTGGCGCCGGAGATTAATGCGACTTTTTCGTTTGCCATGTTCGGTATGATGGCGAGGAATGGCTTCCCGACGCGATTTTCTTGCACTTGCTCTACCTTTGGCTAGTCAGCCGCTTTACGGGAAAAAACAGAAGAAATCGATCCTCGTCCATGAGCACATCCTGGTGGACTTCGCGGGTGCCGATGCGGTATCCCGTTCGCGCTACCAGGTGGACGACGTGCTTGCCAAGGCCAGGCCGCACCTGGATGCGTTGGTTGCCCAAGGGTGCGTCCGGATGCTGGAATGCACACCGAATTACCTGGGGCGGGACCCGCAGTTGCTGAAGCGGCTGGAAGCAATGACGGGGCTCGAGATCTGGACCAATACAGGCCTCTACGCGGCAAATAACTACCGCCATCTTCCGCGCTACGCCTGGCAGGAATCGGCGCTCGCGCTGGCCAAGCGGTGGGTGGAGGAGTGGAAAAACGGCGTGGAGGGAGTGAAACCCAAATTCATCAAGATTGGGGTGAACGCGGGGCGGTTGGGGGAGATGGACCGCAAGATTGTCGAGGCGGGGGGATACGCGGCGCTGGAGACGGGCTTGCCGCTGGCTTGCCATACGGGTGCGCCGAAAGATGGCGTTAGCCCGGCGCGGGAACAAATGGAAATCCTCACCAAAATGCGGGTGCCGCTGCGGCAGTGGATTTGGGTGCATGCGCAAAACGAAAAGGACCATGCCGTGCACGAAGAAGCGGCGCGGGCGGGCGGTTGGGTGGAGTTTGACGGCATCAACCCGCGGGCCTTGGACTGGCACCGGGAGTGTGTGGAATGGATGGGAAAAAAGAAATTGTTGGGACGGACGCTGATTAGTCATGATTCCGGCTGGTACCGGGTGGGCGAGCCTGGCGGCGGGAACTACAACGGCTATACGTACCTATACACTGACTTTTTGACAAAAATCCCCGAAAAATGGCACCGACGCTTGTTGTGGGACAACCCGCGCGCAGCGTTTGGAAAATAGGCTCGAAAAAAATTCCGAATTTGCCCACGCACGGAGACTTTGTGCATCATGATCTTTATGCAGTCTCGCGGGCTTATGGGCCTATTTACTTTATTGATATTGCTTTCTCATTCTTCTTTGGGGCAGGAGGGATACCAAACTAAGGTAAAGGGCACGGTGCTGGACCCTCAGGACCGCCTGGTGGCCAACGCCGTGGTGCGCGCCCTGGATGGCCTGGGTCGCGAGAAGGCAAAAACGCTGTCTTCCGCCGAGGGCACTTTTCAATTGGTGGTGCCCAACCAGACCTTGGCCCTGACGGCCGAAAGCCCGGGCTTTGAAACGGTAACCAGCGGGCTGAAGGAGTACCGCGGGGGTGAGGAAAGCCTGGACTTGCACTTTGGCAAGTTGAGCAAGGCAGAGTTGACGATGGTGGTGAGCGAGCGCGTGATTGAGCCGAGTGTGGACCAGCGCGACGCCGCCGTCTTCAACCGGACGCTGTTTACGCGGGACGACCAGATTTTCCAGACCCTCGGGGCGGGCTTGAGCCTGGGGCAACACTCCGGCGGGGGCAAGAGTTTGGAAGTGCGGCGCTTTGGCTTCAACCTGGACCATGGCGGCGATGGCGGCGGGGTACGCGTGATGATGGACGACATGCTGGTGAACCAGATTTCGGGCGGCCACGCGCACGGGTATCTGGGCGGGCTGAAGGCGCTGTCGCCGGAGCTGGTGCAGGAAGTGAAGCTCATCAACGGCCCCTTTGACGCGCAGTACGGTGATCTTTCGGGCTTGGGCGTAGTAACCATCCGCACCCGAACCTCCATGCCAGACCGCGCCACCTTGCGGGCGCAAGTGGGGCAATTCAATACGCGGCGCGTGTTTGCCGCCTATAGCCCGGTTTCGGACCGCTCGAGCAGCTTGATTGCCAACGAATACAGCTATTCGGACGGGCCATTCCAGCAGCCGTTGAATTATCTGCGCAACAACACGACACTGGCGCATAGCCGGCGTTTGCGGCCCAACCAAACGCTCACCATCCGCGCCATGGCGAACCTGAGCGATTACTTTGCCGCGGGGCAATTGCCCGTGGACCTGATTGAGCAAGGGCGGCTGGACCGCTTTGGCTTTATTGACCCTTCTGAAGGCGGCTACACGCAGCAAGGGACCCTCTTTGGGCAGTACACCTACGAGGCCAAGGATGGCGGCATCTTCAAGGCCGATGGCATGGTGCAGCGCGTGCTGTTTGACCTGTACTCGAACTTTACCTTCTTTCTCGAAAACGAAGAAGGGGGTGATGGCTTTGTGCAGCACGATTCGCGATTGCAACAGGCGGCAAATTTCAGCTACCAGCGTCCGCAGCAATTTCCCGGCGGCGTGGGCAATTTGATGGTTGGCTTCCAGCATTTGGACAATCAGATCAATTTGAAACTCTCGGCCCATACGGCGCGGGTACCCACGGAACTGTTGACGAGCGCGCAAACGCGCGTGAGCAATTCCGGCTGGTATGCGCAAGAGAACCTCACCCTGGCGGGCGGAAAAGTGCAGTTGGGGTTGGGCGGACGCTGGGACCAATTCTGGTTTCGTGCCGACGACCAATTGGTGTTGACGAATCGCCCGAGAGCGGCCAGCGGGCTGTTCCAGCCGAAGGCGAGTTTCGCGTTTACCCCGAAACTTGATTTTCCCTTTACGATGCACGTCAACTACGGGCGCAGCGTGACCAGCTCGAACGTGCGGGCGTTGATCCTTGATCCCGAGAGCCCGTTGACGGCTTCGACGGACTTTCTGCAATTAGGCACTTCGCACAATAAAGGCCGCTTCTCCGTGGCCACCAGCCTGTTCCTGATCAACCGCTCGAACCAGCAGATTTATGTGGCCGATGCGGGCTTTAACGAATTGGCAGGGCCCACGCGCAGCTACGGGTTTGAGGTGAAGACCTCGACGGCCATCAACCGCTACCTTTCGTTGAACGCCAGCCTGACCAAGGTGCTGAACTCTTACTTCAAAGATACAGAGCCGCGCGAGTACATTGACCGCGCGCCGCGCTTCACGGGCTATGTGGGCTTGACGCTGACGCAATGGAAGGGCTGGAACGGCAGCCTGCGCTTCCGCACCATCAACCGCTTTTTGCTCTACCGAGAAGACGGTTCGGAAACCAGGGTGCCGGGGCACTCGGTGACGGATTTCTTTATGGCGCGCCGGATCAACCGATGGCTGGAGTTGAACTTCTCCGTCGATAACATCTTCGACAAGCAGTACTTCGAAACCTTTAGCCACTACACCTCGCGCGTGGCGCCGGGGGCGGAAGCAATTGATCGCATCCACGGCACGCCGGGCTATCCGCTGACGGTGGTGGGCGGCGTGACGGTGCGGCTCTTTCCAAAGGGCGAATAGCGCCTAAAACTCCAGATGCAGAAATAACTGCACCTGGCGGGCGGGTTGGTATTCCAACACGCCACGCTCGTTCGCCAGCGGCGTGTTGCCGGAGGCGTGGAAGGGCAGCAGGCGCAGCGGGTTGCTGCGGTTGAGCAGGTTATAGGCTTCGATGCCAGCTTGCAGGCGCAGACGATTTTCCTTGAGCTCGAACAAGCGGAAGAGCCGCGCATCCAGGCTGCCGGTGGCGGGAGTAAAAGAGGGGTTGCGGGCGAAACCAGGGGCGCGCGCACTGATGGGATAAGCGCCGGTGCGGAAGGTGTCGTCCGTGGCGAGCGCGGGCAAGGGACGGCCGGAGCCAAAGGTGAAGGTAGGGACCAGGTGAATTTCCAGCCACTCGAAAAGGGCGGTGGCCGTTACGCGGTGGGCCTGGTGTTGGCGGGAGCGCGCCCATTCGTCGCGGAGGTTTCGGGGGTTTTGGGGCTGTTCGTCGTAATCGCTGGCGTCGTCGTAGGTTTGGCCGCCGGTATAGGTCAGCAAATAGCCAAACTCGCTGGTCATGCGGCGGCTGAGCGAAAGCGTGAGGCCGTCATAGGTGGAGGTGGCGTTTTGCTCGAGGAAAACGGTGGCCGGGAGCGTGGCGCTGGCGTTGCGCAAGCGTGGCAGAAATAGCCCGCGCACATGGCTATATTCGGCACTAAGCGTGGTGTCGGCATTCAGCTTGCGCTCCAGGCCAAGCGTGAGCTTGGCGCCATAGGTGGAGCGGAAGGCGGCGGCCGGAGCATATTGCAAGCGGTGGCTTTCTCGCGTGGGGGCAAAGACCGTATATTCTTCCCAGCCATGGGAGCCGTCTTTTTGGATGGCTTCGTTTAGGTAAGCCAGGGGAAAGCGGTCGAAGAAAAGACCGGCGCCGAAGCGGAAGACCCAAGGCGAGCGTCCGCCGGGATTGAAGGCCAAGCCAAAGCGCGGGGCGAAGTTTTGGTTCGAGACCGGGAAGCCGGTGGGGAGGCTCTGGCGATCGTAGCGAAGCCCGGTTTCGACAGTTAAGCCCAGGCGGGGCTGCCAGCGGTTGTTCAGGAAAAGCCCCAGCGGAAGGGAGTTGATTGCGGTGGCCGGGTTGCCAAAGGCTTGGAGCGCGAAGGAGGGTTGGTTTTGCTGGTAGGCGGCAAGCGAGGGGTAGAGCGTAATGCCGCGGAAGCGATTGGCGAGGCGGGCATCGAGTTGGACAGAGTGCACACTGCCGCCAAACATCAGCGTGTTGCGGCCGGCAATCCATGTGAGGTGGTTTGCGAGTTCGAGGTGCGTTTCGCGGCGCTGCTGGTCGAGCTTCCAGGACTGGCCAAAGCTCATCACGCCGGGGATCTCCACAAAGGGGAGGCGGGAATTGGGAGTGAGGGAAAAATCGCGACGGCCGTATTGGAAGGTGAAGGCGTTAAGCAGCGTGGGGCGGAAGGGGCTGGTGAGGTTGGCCACCAGGCTGTGGTCCGCAACGCGGGAGCTACCGCGGGCGGAGAAATCGGAATAGTTTTCCAGGCCCTGGACGCCGGCATTTACCTGCCCAAGGGAGTAAGCGTAGCGCAAGCTGGCGGCGTGGCCAGAGGCGAAGAGGTGCTGGACTTTCCCGGAGTACTGGTAATTGAGTTCGCCGGCGCGGAAGGCGAAGGCATCGCGCAGGCCCGCAAAGCCCTCGCTCCATTCGTCGCAATTTTCGCGGTAGATTTCGAAGGCGGCGGCAAGGAAGGTGCGGTCGCGGCGCAGCGGTCCGGCTGCGGAGGCGCCCGTTTGCTGGCGGCGTAAGTGGGGCCGGGTGGAAATGGCAAACTCCGGATTGCGGGCGTTCAGGATTTCGTTCTGGTAGAGGTATTCAGCGTGGCCGTGCCAAAGGTTGGTGCCGCTGCGGGTGACGATGTTCACCACACCACCGGCGGCGCCGCCCAATTCGGCGGAAATGCTGGTGCCTGCGACGCGCATTTCCTGAACCATTTCGAGCGGCACGCTGACGCGAATGCCGCCCGTGGTTTCGTCGCGGTTGTCGGTGGAATCGATGGAGACGCTATTGTTCCGCGAGCGCAGGCCTTGGGCGGTGAAGCCGGAATCGTTGTTCGCGTTCCAAACGGCGGCGGGGCTGCGGCCGACACTTTGGCCAGCGGCGGGAGCAATGCCCGGGGCACCAAGCACGAAGTTGACGTAATTGCGGCCTTGGGAGGGAGAGTGTTCCATGCGCTCGTAGCCGAAGGTGGTGGCTTGGGTGGGGGAGCTGGTATCGAGCACGGGGGCTTCGTCCACCACTTCCAGCTTTTCGACAACGCTGGCGGGGTTCAGCACAATGCGGAAGGGCAGGGTTTGCCCGGCCAACAGCAGAAAGGCGGAGTATTCGCGTTCGCCAAAGCCGGGGGCGGAAACACGCAACGTGTACTCGCCCGGCGGGAGGCTGGCCAGTAGGGCTTCGCCGCGGGGGTTTGTGAGAGCCTCGCGCGCCTGGCCGGTATCCTCGCTAGTCAGGCGGAGGCGGGCGGCGGGCAAGGGGGCTTGGTTAGCATCGAGCACGGTGGCGCTGAGGGCGCCGGTGCGGGAGGAGACTTGCGCGGTGAGCGGAGCAGCGAAGGAAAAAAGGAGAAAGAGCAAATGCGTTCTTATTATCATTTGAACAACTGATGAAGTGTGAAACACGAGAAGAGCTTAGCATAGACGCAAAAGAAAAACCCCGGCGCTGCACAGGGCGGGCCGGGGCTTTGGTTTCGTTGTGGCGGTGACTTAGTTGATTTGCCAGATGGTGGTGGTGCCGCTGATTTCGTTAGCTACCACCAGCAAGGGGCGGCCGTTGGGGCTGTTTTCGGCGGAGATGAAGATGATGCCTTCGGGGCCGAGGTCGCCGGCGGCGGCCGTTTGGACATTGGCGCGGAAATCGCGATTCCACCATTGGCCGACGTAGCGGGAGTTGGCGGGGTCGGTGATGTCGTAGACCACGATGTTGCTTTGGCGTTCGTTGCCGATGAAGGCGTAGGTGCGGCCGTTGACGGTGCCGATGGCGATGGCTTCGGGCTCGGGGCCTTTGTCGTCGCTGCGGTTTTCGAAGGTGTTGTTGGAGTTGGAGACGTTGAAGAAGAGCGGGAAATCGGCCTGGTGGGCTTGTTCGAGGGCGTTGCCGCTGTCGTAGACCAAACGGGCGTTTGCGTCCCAAATGGAGAAGCTGCGGGCGCCGAAGGCATGGATGCGGTCGATGTCGCCATCGCCATCGTCGTCGCCGGTGGCATTGGTGACGGTTAAGCGGCCAAGTTCAGCGGCTTGCTTCAGGCCCGTGGGGTCCGGATAGAAGCGGGGGTCGAGATTCAGGTCGGCCACGCGGGCTTCTTCGCTGAAGGCATCGTAATCGCGGGCATCGCCTTCGTTGGCGGTGACGAGGTAGAAATTGCCATCGGCGGCGGTGTAGCCGGCAATGGTATCGGGTTGGTACATGCCCCAGACGGTCCATTGGCGGATTTGGATGCCGCCGTCACGGTCGCTGGCGTCCATGGCGTTGCCTTCCAACCAATGGGCCTTGGTGCCGAGGGGGCGGATGCTGGTGACGGTGGCGGTTTCCAGGTTCACCACAGCGACGGCGTTGTTTTCCTGGAGCGTGACGTAGGCGGTGCGGGAATCGGGCGTGACGGCGATGTATTCGGGCTCGACGTTGTTGGCGACGGTGATGGTGCGGTTCGCGGGGCCAAAGATGCGGACACCGGCGGGCAAGGAGCCAACGGTAAAGGCGCGGAAATCTGCGGTGCGGACGTCGGCCTGCGTGGTGGCGTCAATGCCTTTGGAAACGTCGATGATGGAGACGGTGCCTTCGGGATCGGTAAGCCAATCGTCGCTGGGTTCGCCTTCGTTGGCGGTAAGCACTTTGGTGCCATCGGGAGTAAAGGTGACCATGTCGGGCAAGGAACCCACTTGGAGCGCCTTCAAGAAGACGCCGTCCGCGGCGCGGAAGAAGGCGACGAAGCCCGGGTTGGTAGCCGGTGCGGCTTGCATGGCCACGGCCACTATGCCATTGTTGACGGCCACGCTATTGGGGGCATCGCCGGCAGCGGCAGGAATTTCCAGAGTGCTGATGCGAGTGATGCGCATGGGGTCGCGAGCATCGAGAATGTCGACGCTCTTCTTGCCGCCATTGACGACGAAGAGGCGGTGGGTGGCGGGGTCGTGCGCGACAATTTCGGCCGCTCCTTCGTCGAAGGCGCCGTCGCGATATGATCCGAGGGGACTAAGAGAGATGCTTTGCGCGCCCAATTGCACGCACAAGAGGGTTAAGGCAAGGATAGAACGCTTCATTAACGTTCATCTTGGAACGCTGGACGTGAAGAGGCAATAAACATTAGGTGACAAATCGATGAATATATTCACGGTCGTGAAACATTTGGGACTAGTACTGGTGCTTGCCGCCGGGCTTGCCGCACAGGAAAGCTATGAGGGACGGCCGGCGACTCGGCTGGCCAACGACAAGATCGAGTTGTTGACGGTGGATAAGGGCGGGGCCTTTGCGAGCTTGCGTTTGTTGGATGACGCGCGCAAGGTGAACCCCATGTGGGAGCCGGGGCGAATGGTGCGGGAAGCGGGAGGCACGCCGCGCTTTGGCGACAGCATGGGGCACTTCGTCTGCGTGGATGGCTTTGGCCCTTCGAGCGCGGACGAAAAGAAGGCGGGCCTGGAGGCGCACGGCGAGGCCCATCGCTTGCCTTGGGAAAAGCTGGGGCTGGTGCGCGAGGGGGCCAAGCAAACGCTGCGCTACCGGGTGACTTTGCCTGTTGTGCAGGAAACTTTCCGGCGGCAAATGGAACTAGTGGACGGCGAGCAGGTGGTTTATGTGGAAAGCGAACTGGAAAATCTGCTGGGCTTTGACCGTCCCGTGAACTGGGCCGAACATGCCACGATTGGCGCCCCATTCCTGGCGCCGGACATAACCGTGGTGGATGCCTCCGTGGGACGCTGCGAAACACGGCCGCACGATAAGCGGCCGAACAATCGTACGCTCGCGCCGGGCGTGGAGTTTACTTATCCCATTGCGCCGCGGCAGGACGGCAGCTTGCGCAACCTGCGTACGGTGCCCAACCCGCCCAACTCCATGGACCATGTGGGCTGCCTGATGGACCCGAACCAGGAGCACGGCTGGGTGACGGCCATCAATACAAAAGAGCGGCTGATGATTGGTTATCTTTTCCGCCGCGCCGAATACCCGTGGTTGCAGGAATGGTTGAACTTTCCGCCAAGCGGGCAGCTTTCGCGCGGGCTGGAATTTGGCACGCAACCGTATGACGTATCCCGGCGCGACGCCATTAGCCGCGGCACGATGTTTGGCGTTCCCACCTACCGCTGGTTGCCGGCAAAGGGCAAGATCGGCTCGCGCTTCCTGATGTTTTGGACGCGGGTGCCCGAGGGCATGGACCGCGTGGAAAGCGTGGAGTGGAAGGCGGGAAGCCTTAGCGTGAAAGGGGCGGGAAGAACCGTGGTGCTGCCCGCCAGCTTAGGATTATAAGCTCAGGCTTATAAGCTTAGGCTTGGGATTGCGAGCGGCGCAAGGTAAGTAGCGCGGCGGCAAGCACTAGAACATTGGCCACAATCACTGGCTGCGCACCGATGATGAAGCCATAGGCCAACCACAGGGAGGCCGCACCGGCCTGGATCAAGCGAATGATAAAGGGATTCTTCGTGAAGTAAGAGCTGGTAAAAGCGGCTGTGGCCACCCAACCAATCCATTCGAGTTTCGGTTGCATAGAGAGACTCTTAAGAGGCGACCATGTCGCGATTGGCAAAGGGTTCGCGCGTGGCAACGGGTTCGATGGTGACCCAATCCGTGCGGACTTTGTCCCATTCGTGAACGGTGAAGCCGTGCACTTGAAACAAGGCGCGGATGCGGTTGGAGTTCCAACCGACGATGTCTTCGAGCACAGGCACCAACACGCTAAGCGCGTCGTCGCTCAAGACGGTGCGCTTGGCGATCTGGCTGATGTACTTAGCTTCGCTGACGGCAATCGTTAGGCCATCGTAGCGGTTGACGTGGAGCATGACGTGGATGTCGCTGGAACCGTCGCCAACATAGACTACCTGGTCCCGGCCAATGCGGTGGGCGTTGAGCAGGTTGTCCAAAACCGCAACTTTGCCAAAGCCGGCGCAAACGCGTTCAATACCGCAGATTTCGCCCGTTTCGCTGTGGTAGTGCAGCTTGGTGCCGTGGATGTTTTCGGCCGGAACAATGCCGGTGAGCGCGCTTTGGATCACCTCTTCGGGTGCGGCGCTGATAACGTTGAAAGTAAAGCGGTAGCCATCGAGACTATTCAAGAGCTGGCTGAGCAAGTGGATGTTCGGCTTCAGGCGGATACGGCGACCCACTTCTGTCAGGTGTTCGCGACGGACTTGCTTATATTCCGGATCGTGCAGAAGCAGGTAAGTTAGTTCCCCGCCCTGCTGGATAAAGTTCTTGCGGGACACTTCCGCAATCTTTTCGCGAAAGCCTTGGATGCCGAGTAACTCGCTAAGTACAACGCCGGAATCGTTAAAGCTAAGAGTGTGATCGAAGTCACTTGCTAGGAGTAAGTGCTTACTCATTCGTCTTTCTTCTGCCAAGAGACACCTCGGGTATTGGTTTCAAATCAGGGTAAGAATCAGTTTGTTTTGCTTATTGTCAATGGATCACAACAAGGTTGTGAGGCAGCCGTAACAGACGGGCCCGATCCGGTGAATGAGGCTTTAGATACAGGACCTCGAAATGATCATATCACGCGGGGCGGTGGAATACAGTCTTGTATTTTTTGGTACTTTCTGATAGAATACGCATGTGTTGAGGAGCAGCTATAGCGCGATCGTAGTGCCCGCGAGCCAGCGGCCATCGCTTTTTGGCTGCGACTAGTCTTCCCCTTCCCGCCCGCCTTTTTTTCCAAACCTACAATTCAAATTTTTTTGCTGTGAGCATGACTATGCCCAAGGAGACTGCCATGAGTGTTGTTCTTGATTCCTTGCGGGAGGCGACGGCTGGTTTGCCGCGCATCCAAACCCAATTGCCAGGCCCAAAGGCCGCCGCTTTGATTGAACGCGACGAGGCTGTGTTGAGCCCGAGTTATACGCGTGGCTACCCGCTGACGGTAGCGCGCGCCGAAGGCGCCTTGATTGAAGACCTGGACGGCAATGTGTTCCTGGACTTCAACGCGGGCATTGCCGTGTGCGCCACGGGCCACGCGCATCCGCGGGTGGTGGAAGCCATTCAAGCGCAGGCGGCAAAGTTAATCCATTACTCGGGGACAGACTTCTACTACGAAAACATGGTGGACTTAGCCGAGAAGTTAGCGGCCTTAGTTCCCGGCGGAGGCCCCCGGCGGGTGTACTTTGGGAACTCCGGCACGGAAGCCATTGAGGCGGCGCTGAAGATGGCGCGTTACCATACGGGGCGCGAGCGCTTTATTGCGTTCCTGGGCGCCTTCCACGGCCGCACGATGGGCTCGCTTTCTTTGACCGGTTCGAAGAGCGTGCAGAAAAAGGGCTTTGGCAGTTTGCTGAGTGGCGTGAGCCATATCCCCTACGCCAACTGCTACCGCTGCGCTTATGGCAAGCAAGTGGAAACCTGCAACACGGAATGTGTGAAGGTGATTGAAGACCAATTGATCCGCCACATTCTTCCCGCTGAAGATATCGCCGGGATCATTGTGGAGCCCGTCCAAGGCGAGGGCGGCTACGTGGTGCCGCCGCAGAAGTTTGTGGACGAGTTGCAGAGCGTGGCGGCGAAGTATCAGATTCCGATTATTTGGGACGAAGTGCAGGCAGGCATGGGCCGCACGGGGCGCATGTTTGCGGTGGAGCATTTTGGCGTGAACCCGGACATTCTGGCCCTGGCCAAAGGCATTGCCAGCGGCATGCCGTTGAGCACGGTGGTGACCAAGCCAGAGTGGATGCAATGGAAGCCCGGCGCGCATGCCTCTACCTTTGGCGGGAATCCGGTCTCGATTGCCGCGAGCCTGGCGACAATTGCGCTGCTCGAAGAGGAATTGATTGAGAATTCGCGGCGCTTGGGCGAGTACATGCTGGCCCGCATGAGCGATTGGCCGCGGCGCTTCCCCCATGTGGGGCGCGTGCAGGGCCTGGGGCTAATGATTGGCTTTGAGTTGGTGAAGGACCAGGAGAGCAAGGAACGCTACCCCGAACTGCGGGACCGCATTGAGCAAATGGCTTTCGCGCGCGGCTTGCTGATTTTGGGCTGCGGCCCGAACTCCATCCGGCTGTGCCCGCCGCTGGTGATTACGCGCGACCAAGCGGATTTCGCCCTCGATACACTGGAAGCTTGTCTCGCCAGTTAAGCATCCTCGATGTGGGCTGTGGGGTGAAGAAATTCCCCGGCTCCGTGGGTCTCGATAACAATCCGCGCACGGCGGCCGATGTGATTGCTGATCTCGACCGGCCGCCCTACCCCTTTCGCGAAAGCAGTTTTCGTGAAGTGCGGGCGATCCACGTCATTGAACACGTGGCCGATGTGGTGAAGACCATGGAAGAGTTTCACCGCATTACGGCCGAGGGCGGCACAGTGCGCATCGAAACGCCGCATTACACAGACTTTTCCAGCTTCTGCGACCCCACGCACCGCTGGCATTTGAATAGTTTTAGCTTCCGCTACTTCGCGGCTGGCTCCATTGGCGACAACGGCTTTGGCTACTACACAACCGCGAAATTCCATGAGAGGAAAGTCCGCGTGAAGCTACTGCAACTGTGGCGATGCTTGGGCTTCGAGTGGCTCGTGAATACGTTTCCGCGCTTCCGCAGATTCTGGGAGTTCTACCTTTGTTTCGTGGTGCGGGGCAAGGTGATGGAATTCGAGTTCGAAGTACTGAAAGAGGAAGTGCGGAAAGAAGAGGCGCCAGCGAAAACAGCCTAGGCCCTCGGCTGGTGCGCGCGTGGTGGCTATGGACCTTTTTCGATTGGTTGCGGCATCAGGAACGGCAACGGCGGGTGCGCCAAGGTACCCTGCGGCCGGAGCACGCCGTTGGCCAGCAAGGGGAAGACCTGGCCCATCGCTACTTGCAGAGCCAGGGCTACACGGTAATCGAGCGCAACTGGCGCAGCTTCAGCGGCCTGCAGGAGGTGGACCTGGTGGCCCTCGACGGCGGGCAAATTGTTTTTGTGGAAGTGAAAACCCGCCGGCACGCGCGCGACGCGGCTCCCGAACGCAACATCGACACCGTGAAACTAGCGGCATTGCGCTATTGCGCGCTGCAATTGGAGCATTACCCCAAGGTGGACCCGCGGGCGATTCGTTGCGATTTCGTGGGCGTGGTACTGGAGCCGAAGCTGCAAATTGAGCACCAGGTTGATGCATTGAACCTGTGGCCGCGGCGCTGACTCCCATAACGGGGCAATGGCTTTCGCCCTATGTTCACGCGCGACTGTGCAAGACTAAATTCTTCGCGCTACTGAAGTCCACCTATGCCCGAACTCCGTCGAGACCCCATTACTGGCCGCTGGGTCATCATATCCGTCGAACGGGCCCGCCGCCCGAGCGATTTTATTCGCGTCCCGGTAGCGGGGCCGACCAATCGCTTTTGTCCCTTTTGCGCCGGCCACGAGGCCAAAACGCCCCCCGAAATCCTGGCCTTTCGCCCGCATGGCGGGCAGCCCAACGACAGCAAATGGAGCCTGCGCGTGGTGCCCAACAAGTTCCCTGCCCTGCGGGTGGAAGGCAACCTGGACCGCACGGGAGATGGCATTTATGACCGCATGAACGGCGTGGGGGCGCACGAGGTAATCGTGGAAACGCCGCGGCACGAATTGTTCTTGAGCCATTGCACGGAGAAAGAAGTGGAAGACCTGTTTTGGGCCTTCCGCGAGCGTAGCCAAGATCTGAAGAAAGACAGCCGCATGAAGTACATCGTGTGCTTCAAGAACCACGGCGAAATGGGCGGGGCAACGCTGGAACACACGCATTCGCAGATCATCGGCTTGCCCATTGTGCCGCAAGCGGTGCAGGCGGAGCTGGATGGATCGCGCCGCTATTTCGATTTCCGCGAGCGCTGCATTTGGTGCGATATGGTGCGGCAGGAAACAAACGAAGGGGAACGCATGGTGCTGGAAACGGACCATTACGTAGCCTTCGCGCCTTACGCACCACGCTTCCCGTTTGAAACCTGGGTGATGCCCAAGCAGCACGAAAGCCATTTTGAAGATTCCACGCCGCAGAGCATCCAGAACCTTGCTTGGGTAATGCGCACGGTGCTGCGCCGCATGGACGCGGTGCTCGAAAAGCCGAGCTATAACTTTGTCATCCACACCGCGCCGGCCCACGATGGGGCCTTGGAGCATTTCCACTGGCACATTGAAATCATTCCGCGCCTGACGAAAATGGCGGGCTTTGAATGGTGCACGGGCTTTTACATCAATCCCACGCCGCCGGAAGAAGCGGCTCGTTTTCTGCGCGAAGCCGGATTGGTGTAGATTAGGGCGCATGACGCGCCGCGATGCCTCTTTGCTTACCGCTGCTTCGGTAAGCGCCACCACTTTCAGCACCGATAGTTTGGCAGCCCAGAACCAAACTGCCCAGAACCAAACCGAGACTTCCAAGTTCGACCCCGTTGCCTATGCGCGAGAGCGCCACGCAACGGCGCCCCTGCGGCTGCGCTTCGCCGCCAAATCACAGCGCGAGGCCGCGGCCTGGCAAAAACAGTTGCGGGCAAAGCTTACAGAATTGGTGGGTGGCTTCCCCGCGCGCAAGACGCCTTTGAACGCCCGCGGCTTCCAGACCGTGGACCGTGGCACGCACACGCGCGAGCGCTTTGTCTTTACTAGCCGCGAGGGCATGGACGTGCTTGCCTACCTGTTGAAGCCCGAGGGCGCCCAGGGACGGCTGCCGGTGATGTTGGTGATTCCCGGCCATGGGCGCGGCGTGGACGACACAGTGGGCTTGGATGAAAAAGGCCAGGAGCGCGAAGGCAAGCCGGGCTATATGCACGACTACGCGATTCAGGTTGTGGAGCAGCAGGTGGTGAAAGGGGGCGTGGCGGCGCTGGCCCTTGAACCCCTTGCCTTTGGCCACCGGCGGGACCCCATCAATGCAGCGCGAGGCTTAACGGCCAACTCCTGCCAGCCGGCGGCCGGCGCGGCTTTGTTGCTGGGCGAAACGATGATTGGCTGGCGTGTCTACGACATGATGCGCGCTATTGATTGGGTGGCGACACGGCCGGACTTGGACGCCGGTCGCGTGGGCGCCATGGGCATTAGCGGCGGCGGCACGTGCGCGCTCTTCGCCACGGCGCTCGACGAGCGGATTCGCGCGGCGTTGGTTTCCGGCTATCTGTGTACGTTTCGCGATTCGATTTTGAGCCTGGCGCACTGCATGGACAACTACGTGCCGGGCATTTTGCAATGGGCCGAGATGAGCGACATTGCCAGCCTGATTGCGCCGCGCGCCTTGTTTGCCGAATCGGGCGAGCAAGACCGCATCTTCCCGGTGGCGGGGTTTCGCGAAAGCGTGGCGGCGGTGGAGAAGGCCTATGCGGTGTACGGGGCGGCAGAGCATTTTGGGCACACGGTGCACGCCGAGGGCCACGTGTTTGATGGGCGTGCTGGCTTGCCGTTTGTCCTGGAACGGCTGCGCGCTTAACTGGGTTGCTCAGGCTGTGCCAAACTCGTGGTTTGAAGCAGACTGTCATCTTTCTTCTTGCCTTCGCCAGCGCCTGGGCGCCGTTGCGTGCCCAACAGGCAGAGCTGGACATCAATCCGGTGCTGTTCACCGTCATGGCGGCCATCAACGCGGCTGGCTATGATACAGAGCTGGATTCTCCCAACACGCTGCCCGTGCGGCGGCAAGTGCGCCAGTTTCTGGCCGAAAAGAAGCCGGCCTCGCTCGATGGCATTCGGGATTTTTATGCCGCGCACCGCAAGGAGAACGCGGCCAGCGATTTGGCGCAATACATCAGCCTGGCGCTTTGTTTGGAGATCTATCCTTCGGCCGATGGCCCGGACTTCCGCTACCGCCTGCGCGCCGCTGATTTGCCGCCGGATGTGGCGGAGCTGGATGGCATTGAAGTCCTGCTGACGCAGTTCTATCGCGAAACCAAGCTGGGCGAGATTTTGGCGGCGAACCGCGAACAGTTTGACCGCGTGCTGGAGCCCTACGCCGCGCCCGTCACGCTAGGCCTGCAGGAAATTGATGCCTACTTGCGCCTGCCCCGCCTGAACGATCCGAAAGGCCGCTTTCATGTATTTTTGGATCTTCTCGGCGCGCCGAACCAGATTCATGTGCGCAGCTACGGCAATGATTTCTATATCGTGGTGACGCCCTCGGCCGAGCCGCAACTGGAGTACATCCGCAACGCCTACTTGCGCTACCAATTGGACCCCCTGGTGATGCGGCACTTCGTGGAAGTGGAAAAGAAGCGCAGCCTGATCGACTTCGCGCAAGGAGCCGGGGCGTTGAGCAGCCAATATAAGAATGATTTCTCGTTATTGTTAATCGCCAGCCTGGGCAAAGCGATTGAGGCGCGGCTGGCGCCGGCGAGGGAGCGCGAAAAGCGCATTGCCGAGGCAACGAAGGAAGGCTACATTCTGACGCCCTACTTCGCGGAGCGGCTGCCGGAATACGAAAAGCAGGAGCAGGCCATCCGCTATTACCTGGCCGACATGATCAGCGGCATTGACCTGAAGGCCGAAACAGCGCGGCTGGACAAGGTGGAGTTTTACCCGGAGCCGAAAACGCGTCTGGCGAAGGTGGCCCCGGCGGCGCCGGTGGTGAAATCCCCGGCCGAAGCCACGCTCGAAGAGGCCGAAACTTTCTATGGCCAAAAGGATTACCCGCGGGCGGGCGAACTCTACCGCCGCGCCTTGACCGAAACCAACGCACGCGCGTTGAAGGCGAAGGCCTATTACGGCTTGGCGCGTTTGGCCGCTTTGTCCAACGATCCGGAAACGGCTCTCGAACTCTTTGAAAAAACCATTGCCGAGGGCGCGGAGCCGCAGGTGGCCGCCTGGGCCCACGTCTTTCTAGGGCGCCTGCACGACTTGGCGCAAGAGCCCGAAGCCGCCCGAAAGAATTTCACCGCTGCCCGGGACCTGGCTGGGGCCAGCCCGGCGGCACGCAAGGCAGCCGAGGATGGCTTGAAGGGCGTGCGTCCAACCAAGCCGTAATTCGATAAAGTAGTAGAAACAAAAATATGAAGATCACGAACCTGGTTGTATCGGGCGCGCTGCTGGCCGCTCTTGGTTTTGGCCAAACCACCACAATGAAGCAAATGGCCCCGAAGAGCGAAAAGGAACAAGAAGCAGTGATGGCGGTGTTCAATGCTGCCGATCCGGCGGCCCGCATTGGGGCGGTGGACGCGTTGGTGAAAAAGTTTGCCGACACCGAGTTTAAGGGTTTGACGCTTTTCATCGCCGCGGCGGCTGCCGAGGAGATGGGCGATTGGGAAAAGACCGTGATCTGGGCGGACCGGGCCCTGGAAGCTGATAAAAACAGCTATGGCACGATGTTGATTTTGGCCCGCGGCTACGCCGTGCGCACCCGCGAGTTTGACCTGGACAAGGAAGAGAAGCTGGGCAAATCGGAAAAGTATGCCAAGGGCGCCTTGGAGTTGTTGAACAACATGCCGCCCAAGGTGAATCCGCAAATTCCCGATGAACAGTGGAACGCCCAAGTGGCGGCCTGGAAGAGCGAAGCTTACGAAGCACTGGGCCTGGTAGCGACGGTGCGCAAGAAATGGGACGATGCGGTGGCGCAATTCAACAAGGGTCTGGAAGCGGCGCCGAACAATCCGAACCTGCTCACCCGCCTGGGAAGCGCGCAACTCGACGGCGGCAAGAAAGCGGACGCTCTGGCGACCTTCAATAAAGTACTAGCGCTGCCACAACTGGACCCGGCTGTGAAGCAAGTTGCCGAGAACCTGAAAAAGCGGGCGGAAGCAAACTAATCTCGCAATCGGATTTTGCGGAAATCGGCGGAAGCTCCTTTGCATCTTGAAGCCCGGATTGGCTACCACTTTCGCGATAAGCGGCTGGCCGTCCGGGCTTTGTCGCATCGGAGTCTGAACAGTGAACGGCGCCTGAGCCGGGAGGAATTGGCCGACCACAACGAGCAGTTGGAGTTCCTGGGCGACGCCGTCCTGGGTCTGTTGGTGAGCGAGCATCTGTTCAAGCATTACCCGGAGCAGCCGGAAGGCAAGCTGAGCGTTCTGAAGGCGCGGCTGGTGTCGGCGGCAAACCTGGTGGAAGTGGCGCGGCGGCTGGAATTGGGCCAGATGCTGGTGCTGGGCCGCGGCGAAGAGCTTTCCGGTGGCCGCGAAAAGAAAGCTCTGCTGGCCGATGCCGTAGAGGCCATTTTGGGAGCGGTATACCTGGACGGCGGTCTGGAGGCAGCGCGGGGGGTGGTGGAGCGGGTGATCTTGGCGCCCGGGGTGGCCGCCCACGAAAACGAGGAACTCGAAAACTATAAGGCGCTGCTGCAGGAACGGGCGCAGGCCGAAGGCTTACCCCAACCGGTTTACGTCACCGTGGCCACGGAAGGGCCGGAGCACGACAAAACTTTTTTTGTGGAAGTGCGCATGGGGCCGGGCTGGGAGGCGCAAGGCAGCGGCAGCACAAAAAAAGCTGCCAGCCAAGGGGCGGCGCGCCTGCTCTACGAGCGTCTGGTGGAGGCGCTCGAGAGGGCTAAGGAGCAAGAGGAGAGGGTTTAGCGGGCATGGTTGGCGGTGGGGTTGCGGGCTTAGGCGTTGGCGTTTGGGTCGGCTGGCTCTTCAGTCCAAATTCATTCAGGAACACCACATCCACGCGACGATTCTTCTGGCGCCCCTCCACGGTTGCGTTGTCCGCCACGGGGATGGTGTCAGCATAACCGGCCACACTCAGACGGCTCATCGGCAGGCCGAAGCGGTCGCCGAAGAGATTGAGCATGGCAATGGAGCGGGCGGCGGAAAGGTCCCAATTCGAGCGAAAGCGCTCGTTACGAATGGGCGTGGAATCCGTGTGGCCTTCGAGCAGGATGCGGTTGTCGATCTTGCGCGCACTGGCGGCAATTTTTTCCAGCACCGCATAGGCCCCTGGCTGGATTTGGTCTCCCGCCGGGGGGAAGAAGGCAGCCTCCTTCAGGCTGACCACTAGACCGCGGGGCTCCATGCTGATGGCCACTTTGCCTTCGGAGATTTCGTTGGCCAAAGCTTGGGACAACTGCTCGAGCGAAGGAACAAGCTCGCCGAGCGCCGCTTTGGCGGCTTCGAGATCGCCCATGGCCGGCGTCTCGCCCTTTGCTTTATCGGCGGCCTCCTTGAGATTTTTCGTTTCCGGCGGACGGCGGCGGCCCATCATTTCCATCAAGGCCTTGGGCATGGTGCCGCGCTCAAAAGCTTCCTGAACGCTGGCGGAAACTTGTTTGGCTTTGTTTTTGTCGGCGTGCGAGCTGGCGAACATCACCACGAAAAAGGCAAAAAGCAGGGTGATGAAATCGGCGTAGCTGATGAGCCACCGTTCGTGGTTTTCGTGCGAGCGGGCTTTGCCGCGGCGGGCCATAACGCTTTGGACGCTGCGCGGATCAGGCGGCCATGGCTTTCGGCCCGGCATCGCCTCCACCGCCCTTTCTATTGGCGCCCTGTGTGTAGGCGCTCAATTTGGCGCGGATCAGTTTGGGGTTCAGGCCTTCCACAATGCCGGCCACGCCTTCGAGAATTAATTCCCGGCGTTCGCTTTCGGCGGCAATGCGGGCCTTGATTTTCGCCGCCGCGGGCAGACAAAAGAGGTTTGCCAGCGCCACGCCATAAACCGTGGCCACAAAGGCGACGGCAATGCCGTGGCCCACTTCCTCAATATTGTCCAGATGCTTCATGACCTGGATCAAACCGAGCACCGCACCAATAATGCCTATGGTGGGCGCGTAGCCGCCGGCGGCCTCAAAAACTTTCGCCTCCGCTTCGGCATGGTGTTCGGCCACCGCAATTTCCAGTTCCATGGCCGAGCGCAGTTCGGTTAAGTCGCTGCCATCCACAGCCATTGACATCGCCTTGCGCAGAAAGGGGTCGTCCAGGCTGCTGACCTCGTCCTCCAGGCTTACCAGCCCCGTTTTGCGGGCGCGGCTGGCAAACTGCACCACTTCCTCAATCAGCTGGTTCAGGGATTGCTCGGGCTCAAAAAAGACCTCGCGCAGCCGCCCCAGCGCGCCTTTCAGCGTTTTGAGCGGCGTATTCACCATGACGGCCCCCACCGTACCACCGAGCACAATGATGGCCGCCGTGTACTGCGTAATGTCCTGCACCACGCCGCCTTCGAGCAGCAAGCCGCCCACCAAGGCCACTGTGGCGAGCCCCAAGCCGAGCCAACTGGACAGATCCGGCTTCCATTTACTGGCCATTCCGCCCCTCCCCTTGTGAGTCCCTTTGTGAGTCCCTTTGCGAGTCCCTTAGCGAGTCCCTCAGCGAGCGCCGCCATTGCCTCACCCGCGCGACGACTTCTCCGGCATCCTCCAGCACGCGAATCTGCTCGCCCGTGGTGAGCTTTAGAACCGTGTCGGGATGTTGTTCAATTAAGACAATCAAGTCTGAATTAACAACCACCGCATCCCGGTTGATGCGAGTAAGCGGAATCATGACGGGTACTGCTCTTATCGGAGCCCGGCGGGGGAATTGGAGAAAAAATTATTGGGTGAGAAGATCGCGAATGGCCGCAAGCTCCCTTTTCCACTCTTGGATGAGATTTTTCTTGGGAGCGCTTGATTCCATGAGAAATAATCCTCCCTGTACTGCGGGCATAGGTTGATTGCTGACCACAGCGCGGACGCGTTTGCCGCCCTTGGCGGACAGAGGTGCGGGCTTGGTTTCAAGGTGCTTGCGGGCACCCTCAATTGTGAATCGCCGTTCGTAAAGCAGGTGTTTGATTTCCAGAATCAACTCCACATCTTTGCGGCGGTACATGCGATGGGTGGATCCCATCTTTTTGGGAGCAATGGAGGGGAATTCCGTCTCCCAGAACCGTAAAACGTGTTGTTTCAAACCCGTTAGGCGGCTGACTTCCCCGATGCGGAAGTACATCTTATCGGGCAGCGGTTCCGGCTTGCGCTTTTCTTCCAAATTCCGATGCTAGTTGGCAAAGATCGTGGGGTCAAGCACTTCAATGGAAAATCTCACTTGCCAAATGAAACCTGTCCCCGGCCAAAGGAAAAGCGCAACCAATGAGGGCGCTGCGCTATCCTAATAAGTGGCCATCGCAAAACCGCGAAAAGTCGGGCTACTTTCACCAAGAAGGGGGCGCAACGGATTCGACGGGATGGAATGGATCTTTCGAGGCGTGCTGAGCTCCAGGCCCTCATTAAACGACTGGACAATCACAACTGCCAACACGCAGTTTGCATACGCTGCTTAATTTTTAAGTAGCCGCTCGGGGTGGTAAGTCCGCGGACCGCCAAGCGAGCGTAATTTAGCGGAATAGGACGTAGGTCTCCGCCTGGGGCCGAAGTCCGAGATCAATCAGGCTGGGCAGCCTGCCAACTTGCCCTTTCCGTGTGGCAGGCGCTGAGACAAATTGAAAGGGATACGCACGTAGGCTCGGGAGGGACAGCCATTTCGGACGTGGGTTCAACTCCCACCGCCTCCACCAATTCCCTTATTATTTTCGTTTTCGCGCGCCTAGTAGCGGGCGACGGCGTGGAATTCAATTTCGTGCTCGGGAGGGGGCGCCTCGGTGGGGATTTCCTGCCAGTCGATGAGGATATTGGGCATGGAAACGTTGGTGAGGGCGGGGTCGAGTTCCTGTTCGGGGTCATTGCCGGCGGCGAGGACAGCCAATTGGTCGGGGGTGAAGGAGCCGAAGTGGCGGGATTGGTAGACTTCGAGCGAGACTAGGATGCGGGCGTTGACATAAGCGCCGCGGCTGTAAACCTGACAGGGTTCGTTGAGCAGGTCGAGATCCTGGTATTCGCCAGGATCGGTGGGGAGTTGGCCGGCGTTCCAGCGGGCAAACAAGTGGCCGCGGACGGTACCGAGGCCGCCGCGGGTAGGCGAGAAAAGGGGCGTCTCCATGAGGTCGCCAGTGATGTCGAGGGAAATGGGCTCGGTGGCGTCGATTTTGATACCGGCGTGACGGATGCGGGAAAGGTGGGCAAGGGCAGTCATGGGTTGGGGAGCGAGGACGTGCAATTAAAATTCTATCGAAGCCAGCAAATCGCTGGGTTTACGGCCAAAGGCCTGGCAGATGGCCAGCAGGCTTTCGAGCGAGGGCAAGTGGGCGCCGCGCTCAATGGAGCTGATTTGGCTGACGCTTAAACGGGTAGCGGCGGCAACGTCTTTCAAGGACCAATCTTTTTCGACGCGCAGCATCTTGATGCTGTGGCCGAGGCGTTCGCGCAGACGGTCCTGCGCGGCGCGGCCCAGGCCAAAGCTTTCGACGGCATTGTTCAGCACGGTGCGCAATTCCTGCAGGCTGAAGGGCTTGGGCAGATAATCGAAGGCTTTGCGCTTGAGAGCGCTGCGCATGTCGTCGAGCGAAGGGTAGCCGGTGACGATGATGACGCAGAGGTTGGGCCAGCGGTGGAGCAATTGGTCGAGCACAACTTCGCCGCGGGTATCGCCCATTTTCATGTCGAGCAGAACGATGTCGGGCAGGTGATCTTCGGCGGCGGCATAAAGCGCGTGGGCATTTGGGAAGGTGACGACGTGGAACTGGGCATCTTCGGCGAGAATGTCCTCCATGTAGCCGCGGAAGTCGTTGTCGTCGTCGAGGACGGCAATTTCCACCAGGCCCAGTTGCGAGGCGAGTTCCATAAAACTACTTTAAACGCGAATGCGATAAGTTGAGAACCATGCAACGCAGATCGTTTCTCAAGGCTACCGTCGGCGCGGGGTTGGCGAGTGCTCCCAGCTTGGCAAACGCACAGGCCAAGCAACCCAACGTGGTGCTAATTCTTTTTGACGATTTAAGCTGGCGCGATTTTTCCAGCTACGGCCACGATTACCACCGCACGCCGAACATCGACGCCCTGGCGAAAGAAGGCATGCGCTTCACCAACGCCTACGCCACATGTCCGGTGTGCAGCCCAACGCGCTCTTCGGTCATGACGGGGAAATACCCCGTGCGGACCGGTGTGACGGATTGGATTCCAGGGCGGGCGCAATGGCCGACGGCGAAACTGCTGACGCCGCGCACACCTTTGCAAATGAAACTCGAAGAGGTGACCCTGGCCGAGCGGATGAAGCAGGCCGGCTACGCCACGGCGGCGATTGGCAAATGGCACTTGGGCGGAGAGGGCTTTGGGCCCACCGAGCAGGGCTTTGACTACAACGTGGGCGGCAACCACCGGGGATCGAACCCCTACTTTGGGCCTTTCCAACTGCCGGGGCTGGAGAACCGTACCAAGCAGGATTATCTGACCGATGAATTGTTGAAGGCGGCGCGGGCCTGGGTGGATACGCAAGTCGGGGGGCGTAAGCCGTTTTTCCTGTTCAGCCCCAACTACAGCGTGCACACGCCCATTCAGGCACCGGAGGACCGGATTCCGCAAACGCCTGGCAAGACGGCGCTGCAGCGCACCTACCAGGCGATGCTGGAAATTACCGACCAGCACATTGGCCGCCTGCGCGAACAATTGAAGCAAAGCGGGCAGTACGAGAACACAATTTGGATTGTGACCAGCGATAACGGAGGCTTGCGCTACGAAGGAAAGAACCCGGTGCCGCACACGGTGAACGCACCGCTGCGGGCGGGCAAAGGCCACTTGTACGAGGGGGGCATCCGAGTACCGCTGATCGTGGCGGGGCCGGGGGTGAAGCAGGGCGAGAGCAATGCGCTGGTGGCGAGCGTAGACATCATGCCGACTGTGCTTTCGCTGACGGGCCAAGCGGCGCAAGCGGATATTGATGGCGTAGACGTGCTGCGGCCGGTGAAGCGTCCGGCGCTCTACTGGCATTACCCGCACTATTCGAACCAGGGCGGCGTACCGGGTGGTGCGGTGCGGGAAGGAAATTGGAAGCTGATTGAGTTTTATGAGGACAGCCGGCTGGAGCTCTTCAATCTGGCCGAAGACCCCGGTGAGACGAAAAATCTGGCCAAGAGGGAAGCCAAGCGGGCAGCCGCGATGCGGGAGAAGTTGGAGCAGTGGCGCAAGGCCAGCGGGGCAATTCTGCCAACTGCGAACCCCGGTTACAAGGCGGGTGGCGATGATCAGGGGCTGGCCGGCACGGAGCAGCCAACCCCGGCATTGTGAGCACCATGCGCTTTGGTGCCTTTGTAAGCGCGGTGCCGTTATAACCGTTAAGGGCGGTAGCGGTTAGGAAGCCGCAACGGTTAGGAAGCCGTAGAGGCGGCCAAGTTGATCTGAGTGACGATTTTTTCGAAGATCGTGCTAATCGAGGGCACGATGTTCGTCGGGAAAACGGCCGCCGCCGCCACCGCAATGAAGCCAGCCAAAAGGGCGTATTCGATCAGGTCCTGGCCGCGCTGGTCCTTGGCAATGCGGTGAAGCGTTGAGCCAAGGCGGGAAAGTAATACTGGCAAACTTGAGGCAGTCATGTTCTAGTACTCCGTGCTTTTGAGTTATCTTCATAGTCGGCTAGAACGTTGGTTTGTTCAACTAAGCAAAAGCCGTAGTATCTACCTAAATTGCCATTAGTACTTTAGGACAAATCTAAGGTGGGCCCTAGAGTACTTGGCGGGGGGCAAAGAGAAAACATGAGAATAGCTACATTTTTGGGACTTTTGCTCGTAGCCACCCTGGGCTGGGCGCAAGACCCCAAGGCAACCGAGGCAGTATTTGAGACAGAGATGGGGAGCTTCCGGATGGAGTTTCTGCCGGAGGTGGCCCCCAAGCACGTGGAGTTTTTTCTGAACAAGGTGAAGGAAGGCTATTACGACGGTAGCGCCTTTCACCGGGTCTTCGCCCGGGGCCTGGTGCAGGGCGGCGACCCCTTGTTGAAGGACCCAAAAACGAAGCGCGAACTTTGGGGCACGGGCGGGTTGAAACTATTGAAGAGCGAATTCAGCGACGTGAAGCACGAGCGGGGCATTGTTTCCACGGTGAGCATTCCGGGCGTGGCGGACAGCGAGGGAGCACAGTTCTTCGTTTGCTTAAGCCCGCAGACGGCGCTGGACGGGAAGTATTCGGTCTTTGCGCGGGTGACGGAAGGCATTGAAGTGGTGGAGAAGATTTCCGAAGTACCGGCGGGCGAAGGCGGGGTGGTGGAAAAGCCGGTGCGGATTGTGAAGGCCTATCTGGACAAAAAGAAGGTGGAGCCGTATCTGGATGCCACGGTGCAGGAAATGACCAAAACCGTGCGCATGGAAACCACGCTGGGTACGCTGCGCTTTGCCTTGAGGCCAGATTGGGCGCCTGAAACGGTGCGGAATTTCCTGAAGCTAGCGGCGAGTGGCTGGTACGAAGGTACCTATTTTCATCGCATCGCCAAAGGCTTCGTGGTGCAGGGGGGAACCGAGGGGCTGCGGCGCGGCGAAGGAACCCACCCGGCCGACCGTTGGGTGAGGAACGTGAAAGGCGAATTCCAGGCCGAGGTGCAGCATCAGCGGGGTACGCTGTCGATGGCGCGGGGCGACGAGCCGGATTCGGCCACGACGTCGTTCTTCATCGTGCTGGCGAAATCGCCGCACCTGGATGGCAAATACGCCGCCTTTGGCACGATGCTGGAAGGTGAAGAGGTGCTGGCCGCGTTTGAAAAGGAAGAGGTAGTGGGAGAAGAGCCGGTGAAGAAGCTCGAAGTGCTTAAGATTGTGGTGGAGTAGGGCGGGAATCGGGATTGCGGGTCCAGTGGGTGCCCTCGAAGCGGTCGTCCGGTTGGCCCCAGGTGCCAAACTTGGTGGCCATTTGGCCACCGTCGACAAAGAGCGTCACGCCGGTAATGTAGGAAGCGCGGGGCGAGGCGAGGAAGACAATGGCCTCAGCAACTTCTTCAGGACGTCCGGCGCGGCCCAGCGGCAGATTGCCAAAGTAGCGGCGCATGAAGGTTTCGTTCTGGAAATTGGATTCCGTGAGCGGGGTGCGGATGAAGCCGGGGCAGACGGCGTTGACGCGGATGCGGTAAGGCCCAAGTTCATTGGCGGCCGTATGCACCAGGCCCAGCAGGGCGGCCTTGGAGGCGTTGTAGGCAATAAGATTCTCTTCGCCGTCGAAGCTGTTGGTGGAGGCGGTAAGGACGATAGCGGCGTCCGGACGGAAGAGCATGCGGCGGGCGAGTTCCTGGAGGAGGAAAAAGGTGGCGGAAACGTTTACTTCCTGCGTGCGGCGCCAGTTTTCGGGCGTGGTTTCGAATAAGCCCGCGGGTTGGGCAATGCCGGCATTGAGAATGGCGACGTCCAGGGGTCCGGTTTGGTCCAGCAATTGGGCGGCGCTGCCGGGGGCGCTGAGGTCGAGGGCGATGTGCTGAGGATCGTCAAGCGCTTCCAGGCTGGCGGTCCAGACGTTGGCGCCTTCGCCACGAAAGATGTTGGCGGTGGCTTGGCCAATGCCGCTGGCGCCACCGGTAACTAGGACGTTGCGGCCCGGGAACAGAGAGGGCATGGGGTTTTAGCTATTTCCTTCCGTTAGGCTTTTGATGAAGCTGTCGGCCTCGGCAATGGAGCCTTCAAGATCGGTGACGAGGGCGGTGACCTCTTCGTCGAGCTTGGCCGAGGTGGTTTTGAGCGAACCGATGGCCTTGGCATTGAGATTGTGCTTGAGGAACGTAATCTGATCGCGGAAGACTTTGAGCACGGGCTGCATCTTGCGCTCGCTGGCGCGCATGCGGCGCAGGTATTGGCCGTGGCGGAGGCGCGTATCGCGCAGCAGTTTTTGCGAGCTAAGCTTCAACTCGCGGTTCGACATGGCGCCAATTTCTTTTTCCCATTCCGAGAAGAGGTCTTTGCCGACCTGGTCGATGGAGGCGATGCGCTTAGTGACGTCGGCGGCTCGCTCTTCGGCTTCCTCGCATTCGGCGTTGAGCTTTTTGTAGACCTTTTCGAGATTGCCGCCTTCGAATCCGGTGAGTTCCTGGAAAGCTTCGAGCGTGGTTTTAATCTGTTCCTTTGCTTTCTCTTGGTCTTTCTTGCCGTCGAGCACACGCTGGACGAGGATGTCGCGCTTCTCTTTGCCCAGCTTTTCCATGGAGGCGTAGTAGAGCTGCGAGCAGCTGAGCGTGCACAGGCAGAGCAGGAGCGGGAGTAAGAAGCGCAACGGGAACCTCACTAGAAAAGTCTCTCATGAGATTCTCATGTTGATTTGTTATGGTAAGCGCTGGAGCTGAGGATGACAAAGTCTTTGGTGGTTTGGTTCGATGTTCCGGTGAAGGACTTGGCCCGCGCCAAGGGCTTTTACGCAGCCGTGTTGGGTTGGTCCATTGTGGAAGAAGTTCCGGGAGTGGCGGTGTTTGCCCACGATAGCGAGATGACGGGCGGCTGTTTGACCCTGGAGGAAAAGGTGCAGCCCACGGCGGAAGGCGCGCTGTTGTACTACAACGTCAGCGGGCGGCACGATGAGGCGGAGGCCCTGGTGGCGGCACACGGCGGTGAGGTGCTGCTGGCGAAGCATGCGATTGGGCCCTTTGGATACCGGAGCATTGTGCGGGACAGCGAGGGCAACCGAATTGCGCTCCATAGCGAAGCGGAGGTAGCGTAAATGACGCGTAGAGAGATTTTGGCGGCTTTGGCCGCAGCGCCGGCTTTGGCCCCGGCTTTCGGGCAAAGCTATTTGAGCAGCCCGCGGCGTGCGCTGACGGCGCCGGAATTGAAAGACGCGCCGGACGAATGGATTGCGCGCAGCCTGGCCTGGGCCGATGACATGCTGAAGCAGCATCCGCCAGCCTTGGGGGAGCACCCGGTGCGCCGGGCTGCACTGATTCGCCTGGACGACATTCTGCACATTGAGAGCGCGCCGCAAAAGAAACTGGTGCAGGATTGGTATGCGGCACGGTTGGAGCAAGTGGCCGAGGAAATTGCCAGCGCGAAAGTGAGCGCGGGCGCGCGCATTTGGAAGCTCTATAACCATGGCTTCTTCATCCGTACCGCGGGCGCGGCGTTTTTGTATGACCTGGTACCCGGGCCGCCCCGCATCGCAGATTTCGCCATGAAGCCCGCCACGCTACAGAAGCTGGTGGACGCTGCCGAGGTGCTGTTTGTCAGCCACTACCACGACGACCACGCAAACCCGGAAGTGGGCGAGTTGATGTTTGCCCGCCAGAAGCCCGTGGTGGGGCCGAACGACATTTGGCGCACCAAGCCCGAATTGCGCACGAAACTGATCTCGCCCGAGCGGAGCCCCGAAAAGTGGCACAAGACGGGCAAGTTCGCCTACATTGCCTACCCCGGCCACCAGGGCAGCAACATTGTAAACAACTGCCACCTGGTGAAAACGCCGGAGGGGCTGAGCTTCCTGCAGACCGGCGACCAATCGAACGACGAAGACTTCGCCTGGATTGACGAAGTGGGCCTAAAACAAAATGTGGATGTTTTGTTTCCGAATTGTTGGACCACGGACCCCCTGCGCATGGTGCGCGGCGTGAAGCCGAAAGTGATTGTGACGGGCCACGAAAACGAAATGGCGCACACGGTGCCGCACCGCGAAGATTGGACGCAAACCTACAACCGCTTCCACGGCGCGGCGGCTCCGCTGGTGACGCTCGCCTGGGGCGAGGGCTTTGACTACAGACAAAGCTAGGCTACATACGTAGCCGGGTTATAAACCAGCCAGCGGTGGCAGTTTTCGCACTGGAAGAGTTTGTTGCCGGCGGCGGTGCCCGCGCGGATGTCCTGCATTAAGGCGGGGCGGACGGTCATCAGACAGCCAGCGCAAAGACCGTCGGTGCATTCCACGGCCACTTGGCCATCTTTGTGGCTCTTGCGCAGTTGGTCGTAGTGCGAGCGGAGATCGGCGGCCAGGCTGGCGTGCAGGGCCATGCGTTCCTTATAGAGCTTGGTGCCCTGTTTGCGGACGTCGGTGTTGCGCTGTTCAGTGGCTTGCTTTTCCTGGGCAAGGTGCGCCGCGGCTTCCTGCTCGGCCTGGCGCTGGGCGGCCAGCTTGGCCTCGAGTTCGCTATTGGCCTCCAACAGCAGCAGTTCGGCGGCTTCGTTTTCCCGCAGGCCGTTTTCGGCGTATTCAATTTCGTGCTGGAAGGCTTTCAGTTGCTCTTCGGTGGTGGCGTCCATGATCTGCTTGCGCAGCTTGGCAAGCTTAGCTTGGTGGTCTTGGGTGGAGTACTCCAGACGCTGGAACTCCTTGCGGTTGGCCTCCAGATTGGCTTCGGCAATTTCGCGGTGGCGCGTAGCCTCCGCGGCAAGCTTCTCGGCCGCGGCAATGCGTTTGGGCAGCGCGCGGACTTCCGTCTCGAGTTCGTGGAGAAGACGATCCATGCGCTGGAGCGAAAGGATTTGTTCAAGAGCAGCGTTCATCAAGCTACTAGTTTATGGTGTGGGCTTGAACCAGCGGGGAAAGCGGCGCGCCAAGGGGCCCGCGAAGGCTTCAGTGGCGAGGGCTAGTTCTTCAATGCGCAGCGCGCGGCAAGCGGCATAAAACACGACAACGCCGGCCGGAATGGCCAGGGCCAATTGCAGCACATAAGGCGCGCTTTCGAGCCAGCGGACCAGCGCCCACACGGCGGCCCCCATGGCGGCGCTGGCGGCCAGCACCCGCCAAAGGCTTTCGAAGAGCATGCGGCCATACAGGCCCTCCGCGCGGCGGCGAATCAAGAGAAAAAGCGTGAGAGAGGTGAAGATGGCGATGCCCGAGGTGGCCAACGCCAGCCCTGCGTGGCCAAAGCCCAGGACGCGCACCAGGAACCAGGCGAGCGAAAAATTCACCATCACGCTGGCCAGGGAAACCAGCATGGGCGTGCGGGCATCCTTGAGCGCGTAAAAGCTGGGGGCCAGCACCTTTTGGGCGGAATAGCCCGCCAGACCGATGCAGAAGCCTGAAAGCGCGACGGCCGTTTGCTCCGTATCGTAAGCCTGGAATTTGAAGCCCTCATAGACGGCGCCAATCATGGCGCGGCCCACCAGCACCAGACCGACAGAGCTGGGAATGGTGAGCAGAAAAACCAGGCCCAAGGAGCGCGAGAGCGTGCGGCGGAATTCGTCGAGATTGCCCGCGCTGGCGCTACGCGAAATGGCCGGCAAGGTGGCGCTGGCAATCGCCACGCCGAAAAGGCCGATGGGCAATTGCATGAAGCGGAAAGCGTAGCCCAGCCAACTGACCGGGCCATCGGCGCCGCGGAGGGGGTCCACGATGGTGCTGGCGAGAGAAGAATTGACCAGCACGTTAATCTGCGTGGCCGCGTTGCCCAGGATAGCTGGGCCCATCATCACCAGGATGCTGCGCAAGCCGGGGTGCGAAAAATCCAGCGCGGGGCGGAAGCGGAAGCCCGCGCGGACGAGCGCCGGAATCTGGAAGCCCAATTGGAGCGCGCCGCCCACGAGGACGCCCCAAGCCATGCCTTCAATGGGTGTAATGGCCAGCTGCGGCCCTAGGCCCAAGCCCAGCACCAAGCCCGCCGCCACGCTGCCGATGTTGAAAAAGGTGCTGGAAAGCGCCGGGACGGCAAACTGCTTCAGCGCGTTGAGAATGCCCATGGCCTGCGCGGCTAAGGCCACCAGCAGCAGGAAAGGGAACATGATGCTGGTGAGGTGCGCGGCTAGTTCAGCCTTGCCGGGCGTGTTGGCAAAGCCGGCAGCCGCCAAGCGGACCAGGTGAGCGCTGGCCAAGGCTCCGGCGGCGCAGAGCGTGCCCACGACGAGGATGAGCGTGGTGGTGACCAAGTTGGCCAGCCGCGCCGCCTCTTCCCTGCCCTTGTTCTGCAGGTAGTCCGTGAAGACGGGGACAAAGGCGCTCGAAAGCGCTCCTTCGGCGAAGAGGTCGCGCGTTAGGTTGGGAATTTGGAAGCCGATGCGGAAGGCATCATAAGGCATGCTGGCGCCAAAGAGGCGGCTCATCACCATTTCGCGCACCAAGCCGGAGACGCGGCTCAGCGCGACGGCAAAGCTCATGATGCTGGCCGAACGAACGACGCCCTGGCTAACTTCCGTGGAGGAAGCGGGGGACGGGGCTTTAGGCGTCAGAGGGCAACTCCGGCCGCAAAAAACAAGGAAGGACGCATGCTCGCAAGTTCTTAGTCTAACGGGCGGGCGGCGGCGTGGTGGGCTTCCGAAGTGTGGCTATTGCTGAAGAGCGATGTGGCGGATGATCTCAGAAGATGAGGCTCCGGCCATTTCCTGGAACTCTTTGAGGAGTTGCGGCTGGTGGTCGCGCAGCTCCGCGACATAAAGCTTCAGGAAGCCCAGCCAAAAGAGACGCCGGTGCCTGTAAACCCAGCGGCCTTCTTCGGATTCAAGCGAGGCCAGCACATCGCGCAGGATGACGCTCTTGAGGTTGTGCTCCGGGCGGGCGGCTTGGAGCTTCAGCATCTCTTCAGAGGTCCGTGGCATTTTGCTTGGGCTTTGTCCGAAGCCCTGGAGGGCATAGAGCCAGGCATAATGCTTTTCGAGAAAAACAAGCAAGCGCTGTTCGTCTGTTTCTACTTTCTCCGAGAAGTTGCGAACGCTGGTTAAGTAGCCATTGAGTTGCCCCTCCCAGGCCCCAATGGGTTGGAGTTTTTCGCGAGAGCGGATCAACTGAGAGGCTTGAGCATAGAGCTTGCGAGCTTCTGGGCGTGCGTGGAGAAGGGTGACCCTTGTTGGCGCCTTGCCCATAGGTGGCTCCGGGCGATCAAAAATGGTGGCGGTCAATTGGCTGAGTTGCTTTTTTTCCGCATCATCCTCGCCCAATGAAGCGATAGCGCCTAACCAGAGCTTTTTCGCTTTCCCAGGCCAATAAGGCGGAACAACGAGGGGGCGGTCGACGTTCAACTCGTAATCGATCCACGGGTCAAAGACGGTTTCCTGCTTGGTGTAAGAGAACAGCTTTCCCAAGGCATCCCATAGTTGATGCCGGGAGGTCCGCAATTCTCCCTGCGCAAGCGTACGCCAAAATGGCAGGAGGCTTAACCAAGTATTGGCAGCGGGAAAACTAACTACTTCCAATTTCGTTAGATTGTCCAGATATAGCTTTATCCATTGGTCAGGCATTCGCTTTTGCTGAGCCCTAAATTCCAGGAACATGTTCAGCGCACCCAAAGCTTCCCAGCTTTTTGCGCCCCCAATGGCGGATGCTAACAACAGGTTTCCCGTCAGGAAATTGCTCTGTTGGTAGCAGAGATCAACTATTTTGAAGACCGTATCGTAGTAGGAAAAAGGATTGGCATTTTCAAAACGCTCGTAAGATTTTTGCTCCGTGATAGGAATTTTAAACGAGCGCATCAAAGAAACGGCTTCGTCAAGATCGTGCCTGGCTAGTAGTAGAACGTACTCTAGCCGCAATCCTAGTTGGGTTGGATAGATTCTGGACAATCGAGCTGCGGCGCCCGGAATGCTGTCGGTAAAAAGCAGCCGATTCTGAACTGGATAAAGCTCCTGGCATTCCCAAATCCTCTCCCAAGCATTGCGGATTAGAAACTTAACCTTGACCACATCCTTCTGCTGGTGACCAAGCTTAAGCCAACTTTCGTGTTGCAACTCCGGAGGCAACAAATCGGTTTGCTTTTCGATTTGAGTCCACCAAGCTTCCAGACATTGTTGGTCGCAGGCAGGTGTGTTAGCAGTGCTTTGCCCAAACGCAATGGCAGATGTTAGGAGCCCCAGGAATAAGTTGCGGCTCCACATCGTTCTACTTCTCCCCTGCCCCGTACTTCTCCAGAAACCGCGCCACTGTCTTGATTCCTAGATAATAGTTCGCCAGCTTGAACTTTTCGTTTGGTGAGTGCAAGCCGTCGTCGGGCAGGCCAAAACCCATCAGGATGGTGGGGATGCCGAGGTGCTGGTGGAATTCGCCAACGATAGGGATGGAGCCCCCGGAGCGGATGAACACCGTTTCGGCGCCCATCATTTCCTCGAAGGCTTGGGCGGCAATGTCCATGGCGGGATGCGCGGGGTCCACGACCAGGCCGGGAGAATGCGAAAGCACCCGCACTTCGGCGCGAATGCCGGGCGGGGTGTGCGTAGCCACGAAATCTTTCACCAGTTGGAGTATGTGCTCGGGCTTTTGGTCGGGCACCAGGCGGAGGCTGACTTTGGCGGTCGCGGTGGCGGGGATGACGGTTTTGGCCCCGGCGCCGGTGAAGCCGCCAGCAATGCCGTGGACCTCCAGCGTGGGGCGGGACCAGACACGCTCCAGCACGGTGCGCTCGGGCTCGCCCACCAGGCTGGCAGCGCCCACTTCGTGATTCAGAAAATCCGCCTCGCTAAAGGGCAAGCGCGCCCAGGAGGCCTTCTCTTCGGCCGTGGGCTCGGCCACTTCGCTATAAATGCCGGGGATGAGGATGCGCCCCTCGGCGTCCTTCATCTTGGCCAGCAGTTGCACCAGCCCATAGACGGCGTTGGGCGCGGCGCCGCCATAAAGGCCAGAGTGCAAATCCCGCGCCGGCCCCTGAGCTTCGATTTCGAGGTATACCAGGCCGCGCAAACCCACGCACAAAGTAGGCAGTCCGGGCGCATAGAGAGCAGTGTCCGAAACCAGCGCCACATCGGCGCGCAGCTTCTCTTGCGCCGTGGGGACAAAAGCCGAAATGGACTTGCCGCCGATTTCTTCTTCGCCTTCCACCAGGAACTTTACATTCACCGGCAGCTTGCCATGGACGGCCATGAGCGCTTCGATGGCCTTGATGTGCATGTAGAACTGGCCCTTGTCGTCGACGGCGCCGCGGGCGTAGATATTGCCATCGCGCAGGGCGGGCTCAAAGGGCGGCGTCACCCAAAGCTCCAGCGGGTCCGGCGGCTGCACATCGTAGTGGCCGTAGCAAAGCACCGTGGGCGCGCCGGGCGCGTGCAACCAATCGCCGTAGAGCAAGGAGTGGCCCGCGGTGGGGATGATTTCCACATTCTCCAGCCCCGCGGCACGCATCTTGTCGGCCGTGAAATGGGCCGCTCGCTCCACGTCGGCTTTGTGTTCCGGGGCGGTGGAAACGCTGGGAATGCGGATCAAATCAAAGAGTTCAGCCAGGAGGCGGTCGGAGTGGTCGTCGACCCATTGGGAAACAGCGTTGAGCATAAGGGGGAAACACTTATTTTATCCCCTAGTAGCGATAGACACCGAGAGCCGAGTGGCCAGCGGGAAAGGCCGTGGCATCGTAAACCAGCACGCGGGCACCCGTGGCGAGCGCAGCGCGCAGTAGGGTGTCGGAGGGGTCCTGCGAATCCGGGGCCCCACTCAGCAGCAAGGTATCCAGCCGGCCCTGTTGGGCGGCGTCTTGTAATTCGGCAGGAATCGCGGAACCCCGGCCATGGGCAGCGGCGGCTTGCCAGCGTTCCACTTCGGCCTGGCGTTGGGCGGCAACATCGGCGGCGACAAAGGCCCAAGCCGCGGCGCGCAATTGGGCGGGAACGGCGTGGTCCGGATTGCCATTCACCCCTTGGGGCGCGAAGCGAGGGTAGTTGGCAATACCACGGTAGGCCGCGGCAAGGGCTTCCACAGCGGCAAGAACCACCGGCAGCCCTGTAGTTTTCCAAAGGTGTTCTAAGCCATTGTCCAGACGCTCCAAGCCCGCACGCAGGCGCGCTTTATCCGCATCGGAGCCACCGCTGCCATGGAACACGGCCGCAGCGCTGCCCGCGCCGCCGGAGTGGTGCTGGAGTTCCCGATCGGCCTTTTCGTCCACGCGCTCGAGCCAAGCTTGGACAACGTCTTCCGGCAGGGCAACTTCCGTTTCCGCGTGCTGCGAACAGCGCCACAGGCGAACGGTCTTTTGGCTGAGCGCGAGCACGAAAAATTCGCGATCTTCGCCGCGGTACTGCAACAAAGGACGCAGCGCAAAACCGCGGGCGACGGTGGCTTGCGCGGAGAAGCTAAAGGGGATGCGGAATTTCGAGATTCCCTCGGCATGGGCAAAAACGGCCAAGCCATCGCTCTGGTGCTGCCAAAAGTCGTAATCCTCTGCCAGGGCCTCCAAGGCTTTCAACCAATCGGGAGTAGCTTCGCCTTGGGCTTCGCAGCTTTGGGCCGCTTCCCGCAGCAGATTCTTCCAAAGCACGGGGCCTTGGAGCGTTTCCGCGCCGCCGCGGTGCGTGGGCATGTAGAGGGAGAGACACAGCTGGTGCTGCGCCTGCGCCAATTCTTGAATCTGATTGAAATTAAGTTCGTCCATAAGTGCGGCTGTAGCTCAGCGTTACAATGTAGTTAGAAAAGGGGTATACAAATGCGTAAGTCCATAAGATTGCTGACGTGGTTTCCAACCATCGCGTTCCTGGTTTTCTGCCTCCCGGTATTCCGGGCACAAGCGCAGAGCGAATTAAAGGTGGTGACGGCGACGCTGGCCAGCACCCAATCCGTCGTGGGCAAATTGGCCGTGCTGAGCGATAGATTGCTCTTCGTAGATGATGAAAATCCTGCGACGAGTTTTCTGGTGGACAAAGCCAACATTCTCTCCGCCAATGCGGATGGCGAGGCGATTACTTTGCAACTGAATCAGCCGATTCTGGACCGGGCGGGGAGCGCGAATCGCGTAATTCTGCGCCTCCCTTCCGTCACCGATGCACTCAGCCTCGTGTCCTGGTTCAACGCCTCCGGCGCTGGCGCCAATGGGACAGCGAACACTGCTGCTCCTGCGGCCGGGGACCCCTCCGTGTTGACCTACAATGCCACCCGAAAAAAGTTTCTCCGGGGGAACACGCAAGGCAAGTTGATTGTGGACGGAGCGCGAATCATATTTGAATCCACAGCAAATGCCTCCGAATCACGGCGCTGGGAACTGAAGGAGATCCGGGAATTTAAGCAGGACAATCCCTTCGAGATTGTCATCACAAGTTCGGGCGGGGAAAAGTACTCGTTGATTCTGGAAGGCAAGGGTATGGATAGCTCGGAGTACCGGGAGATTTCCGACCGGATCACAAAGGCTCGTACGGCAAAATAAGCCTCCCTGTGGAGCACTTCGGGCATTGCACAATAAGGCGTGGAAGCGATGCGCTTTTCGTGCGTGAAGGGCTGTGCGGCGTGCTGCGAAGTGAAGGGATATGTGTATTTGACGGAAGAAAACATCTTGGCCGCGGCGTCCTATTTGGGAATGCCCGCGGCGGATTTTGAGGCCGCCTACGTATACCGCACCCGTCACACCCGCCGGCTGCGCAAGCCGCGCGACGGCCGGCAGTGTTTCTTTTTGGAAAATAAGCGCTGTCAAATCCACCCCGCCAAACCCACGCAATGTCGGCTCTTCCCGTTCTGGCCGGAACTGGTTGCCGAGCCCAAAGCCTGGCGGCGGACGGCAAAGTTCTGTCCCGGCATTGGCACCGGCCGCTTGGTTCAAATTGGAACAGCTCTCGAACGGGCCGAAGAAATGCGGCGGGCCTATCCCGACCATTACGAAAATGCCGAATGAAGGTCAAATGAATACGGAAAGCGGCAAAAAATTGGCACTTCTGGGGCCGTGAGCTAACGAAGGAAGGGGTACTTCGGGCGGCATTTCGGCTTTGGCACTCCACTTGCATTACGTTCTGCGTATGGATGTGAAGCTGGGTAGCCAAATGGAACAGTACATGAATCTCTTGGCGGCGCGCCAGAAACTGGTGGCGTCCAACATTGCCAATGCCGAAACGCCGGGTTACCACGCCAAGGATATTGATTTCCAATTTGAGTTCCAATCGCTGGCGGCCACCTACGGGCCGGAAGCGAAGCCGCACGTCATTGAGGCGCCGGGCTTGAAGGAGCGCAACGACGGCAACAACGTCAGCATGGACCGCGAGATGCGCCTGTTGAGCGAAAACGCATTGCGCTTTCAGTTTGTGTCGCAGTTAATGAAAAACCAATTTCAACAGTACCGCCGGGCCATCCAGAGCCCGCGGTAGAGCTTAGGAGCGCAATATGAGCTTGTTTGACACCTTAAGCGTGAGCGCCTCGGGCATGAGCGCACAGCGGTACCGCACGGAGTTGCTGGCCCAAAACATTGCCAATTCGGAAACCACGCGTACGCCCGAGGGTGGCCCCTACCGTCGGCAGGATGCTGTGTTTGAGACTTCCGAGGTGCTGCAGCCCTTTGGCAACGTTTTCGCGCAGGCACTAAACCCCACAACGCCGGGAGTGAAGGTGAGCGAGGTGCTGCTGGACGCCAAAGACCCCATCAAGCGCTATTTGCCGGGCCACCCGGACGCCGACAAAGACGGTTATGTGGCATTTCCCAACTTCAGCCCGGTGGAAGAAATGGTGGACCTGATGGCCGCCAGCCGGACCTTTAATGCCAATGTCACCGCCGCAGGCACGGTGAAAGATATGATTTCCCGCTCGATTGATCTCTTGCGGAGCTAAAGGCGGAGCAACTCACCATGGACTTTTCCATTCAACGACCACTCGAAGCCGTAAAGATGCTGGAGCCCCTGGCGCCGGCCGGGCAAAGCAGCAACGGCCTGCAATTTGGCGCGGAGATGTCGCGGGCGCTGAACGAAGTGAAACTCTCGCAAAACGCCGCCGAACAACAGATCCAGGCCTTTTTGAATGGCGAGCAGCAGGACTTGCACCAGGTGGCCCTGGCGACGCAAAAGGCGGAACTCCAGTTTGAAACGCTGCTCGAGTTCCGCAACAAATTCCTGCAGGCCTACCAGGAAATGATGCGGCTGTAGGCCGCCGGGACGACGAACCAATCACCGGAAGCGCATAAAGGAAACGCTTGGAGCAACTACGCCAATTTTGGGACAACTTTAGCCTGCGGCAACGCTTGGGGCTGGGCGTTGTTTTGGTTGCCGTCCTGGGGGGCTTGTACGGCTTTACGCGCTTCCAAAAGGAAAAAAACTTCCGGCCGCTGTTCACGCAGTTGGCGCCGGAGGACGCCGGCACATTGACGGCAAAGCTGCGCGAGAAAACGGTGGAGTATCGCGTCAGTGAAGACGGGACGACCATCTCGGTGCCCAGTGAGAAATTGGCGGAACTGCGCCTGGAATTGGCCAGCGAAGGATTGCCGCGCACGGGGCGGCTGGGCTTTGAGCTATTCGACCAAACGAATTTTGGCCTGACGGAGTTTGCCGAGAAGATCAATTACCAAAGAGCGCTGGAAGGGGAACTGGAGCGCACGATCAGCAGCTTGCGCGAGGTGGAGCGGGCGCGCGTGCATTTGACGCTGGCGAAGAAGAGCGTGTTTGAAGCCGAGCGCAAGCCGGCCAAGGCGAGCGTTGTGCTGAACCTGCGGGCGGGGGCGAAGTTGGCTCCGGCAACGGTGCAGGCCATTACCTATATGCTCGCCAGCGCCGTGGATGAACTTTCGCCCGAGCACATCAGCTTGCTGGACCAGGCGGGGAATCTGTTGAGCCGTCCGCGCAAGCAGTGGGGGCCGGATGAGGAAATGCCGGAAATGGTGCTCGAGTACCGGCAGAAACTCGAGAAGGGTTTGCTGGCGAAGGTGCACGAAACGCTGATTCCGCTCTTGGGCGAAGAGGGATATCGCGCGGGCTTGACGGCCGACGTCGACATGACGAGCGGCGAATCGAGCGAAGAAGTCTACGACCCGGACAAGGCTGTAGTACTGACGGAGCAAAAGACCGAAGACGTGACGGGCATTGCTTCGAGCGGCGGGGCGCCCGGTACGCCCACGAACTTGCCGCGCCCCGTTTCGCGGCCCGTCTCCGGTTCCAGCGGCGCTCAGCGCACCACCGAGAGCACGACGTACCAAACCAGCCGCACCATCCGCCGCATGAAGCTACCGCAGGGTACGTTGAAGCGCCTCTCGGTTTCGGTCTTGCTGGATCAGCCGGTGCGGTGGGAAGGCGTAGGCCCGAAGGCAAAGCGAATTTTTGACGCCCCCACGCCGGAGAAAATCCAGACCATCAAGGGCGTGCTGAGTGCGGCGGTGGGTTTAGTGCCGGAGCGGGGCGACCAGATCATCATTGAGAGCCTGCCGTTTGACGCTTCGCTGAAAGCAACGCCGCCGGCCGCGCCGACGCCACCTGCGCCGCCGAAGCCAGTGATCGAGATTCCGGCCTTCCTCCTACCCTATTTGCCAGCGCCCCTGAAAGATCCGAATCTTCTGCTGGCGGCCCTGGTTGGCGCGGGCCTGGTGGTGTTCCTCTTGCTGGTTGCCGTGTTCTGGTTGTTGCGCCGCAAGCAAGGCAAGAAGGTGACCGTGGCGGAAGGCGACAAAGCCCTGGCCGCAGGCGATCAGGCTTCCCTGCCCCCGGCCGAACCTGGCGACACGCGCAGCTTTGAGGAGCGTTTGGCCGAGCAACAGGAATTGCAAAAGCGCCTGGAGCAATCCGAACTGGAAAAGCTCAAGATGCCGCACGTCACGACGCAGAAGGGCAAGATCCTGGCCCAGCACATTACCGACGAGGCCAAGAAAGACCCGATGATGATTGCGCACATTCTGCGCAGTTGGTTGCACGAGGACTAGAGGATGCCAGACCTGAACCAGCCGGAAAGATTACCTGCCAAGCCTGGAGACATTGCGCCGGAAGACCCGTCCTTTAAGGTAAATCTGCCAGGAGCGAAAAAGGCGGCGATTCTGCTCATCATCCTGGGCGAGGAATTAACCAGCGAAGTGCTGAAGGAAATGGACGAGGCCGAAGTCCATCGCATTGGGCAGGAATTGGCGCGCGCCCAAGCCGTTCCCGCGAACGTTGCCGAGGGGGTCCTGGAAGAGTTTTACCAGATGTCCCTGGCGCAGCAGTATGTGCTGAAGGGCGGTGTGGACTACGCCAAGAAAGTGTTGATCAACGCCTTTGGGCCCGAAGAAGCCAAAAAGATTCTCGACCGCTTGCTGAAGCAATTGGGCGGGGAGAATCTGAGCTTCGACGCGCTCCAAAAGGCAGACCCCACACAGCTGGCGAAGTTCATCCACAACGAACACCCGCAGACCATCGCGCTGATTCTGTCGCACCTAAATCCCTCGCAGGCGGCCGGCTTGCTTTACGCTTTGCCCAACCAGATTCGCGCGGACGTGGCCCTGCGCATGGCGAACCTCGAGCAGATTTCGCCGGAAATCATTGGCAAAATCGCCACGATCATTGGCATGAAGATCAAGGAAATTGGGGATTTCAGCCGCGAAAGCACGGGCGGTGTGCAGGCGGTGGCGGAAATGTTCAACCGCCTGGATTCTTCGACGAGCAAGGAGATTCTCGAATCTCTGGAGGGCTTGAACGGGCATCTGACGCAAACCATCCGCCAGATGATGTTTGTTTTCGAAGACATGCTAATGGTGGACGAAGTTGGCATCAAGGAACTGCTGGCGCGAATCGACCGCAAGCTCTTGACGGTGGCACTCAAGGGAACCAGCGAAAAGTTGCGCGACCACTTCTTGACGGCCATGAGCCAGCGCGGCGCTGAAATGCTGCGGGAAGACATGGATGCTTTGGGGCCAGTCAAAATCCGCGAAGTGGAATCCGCGCAGCAGAGCATCATCACCGTGCTGCGGCAGTTGGAAAACGAGGGCGTGATCAACCTGAAGGGAACGGTTGGCGAGCAGTATGTCAACTAACGAGGTACGCACGGCCGAGCGCACCCCGGCGCCGGCAGGGCGGATGAGCCGCATCCTCTCCGTCGAAGAGGCACAAGCCATTGGGCTGCGCGCCTGGACGGTGGAGGACCTGGACGGAAGCACCACGCCGGGGCTGGTGCCGGTGGCGAATGCCTGGAGCCCCGGGCACGCGCCCGCCGCGGAAAACCCAACTCCGGCGGATTGGAGCGCGGAAATCGAGCGCGCCGCCGCCCAGCACCAGCGCGAATTGCAGGAAGCCATCGAGCGCACGCGGCGGGAAGCCGAAGCGCGCTTCAAACAGAAACTGGAACAGGAAGTGGAGCCGTGGCTGCGGCGCATGGCGGCCTCCATTGAAGACATTGCCACCGTGCGGCAGCGCTATCTGGCCGAGAGCGAAGAAAAAGTAGTGCGCTTGGCCGTGGCGATTGCGCAGCGGATCTTGCACCGTGAGGTGCAGATCGATTCCCTGGCCCTGTTGGGGCTCTTGCGTGCCGCCATCGAAAAGAGCGAGATGCGCGAAATGCAGAAAATCCTGCTCAACCCGCAGGACCTCGAAGCGCTGCGTCCGCACTTGGCGAAGCTGAATCTGCCGCCGCGCGTCGAAATTGCCGCCGAGCGCGGATTGGAGCGCGGCGCGCTGCTGGTGGAAAGCACCTCGGGCACGCTCGATGCCAGTATTGACGCGCAACTGGACGAAGTGGAGCGCGGCTTTATTGACATGCTGGGGAAGCGGGGCTAAGAGGCGATGAGTTTTCCTCTCGAAAAGTATCTGGCGCAGTTAGAGCGGATGCCCCTGTTTCTCAATAAGGGGCAAGTAACGGATGTGAACGGCGTTTTGGTGGAAAGCGCGGGTCCGGCGGCGGCGATTGGGGATTTTTGCGAAGTGCGCTTGCCGGGCAAGCGCACTTTGCGCAGCCAGGTAATCGGGTTCCGCGCGAACCGTACGCTGCTGATGCCGCTTGAGGATACGGGCGGTCTGGCGCCAGGGGCCACCGTAATTGCCCGGCCCGAGGCCGCCAAGATTGGCGTGGGACCGGCCCTTTTGGGGCGCGTGCTGGACGGGTTTGGCCAACCGATGGATGGCCAGGGGCCCATTGCCGCCGAAGCCTATTACGACCTCTACTCGCCGCCCCCGGGCCCACTGGAGCGCGAAAACATTTCCGAACCGCTGGTCACCGGCATCCGGGCCATTGATGCGCTGTTGACGTGCGGCCAGGGCCAGCGCATTGGCTTGTTTGGCGGATCGGGCGTGGGAAAAAGCACTCTCCTGGGGGCGATGTGCAAGAACCATTCCGCGGACGTGGCCGTGATCGCGCTGATCGGCGAACGCAATCGCGAGGTGAAGACCTTTCTCGAAGAAGAACTGGGGCCGGAGGGCCGCGCGCGCAGCGTCATGATTGCCGCCACCAGCGACCGTCCGGCGCCCTTGCGGCTGCGGGCTTGTTTTGTGGCGCTGGCGGTGGCGGAGTATTTCCGCGACCAGGGCAAGAACGTGTTGCTGGTGATTGATTCGGTGACGCGGCTCGCAATGGCGCAGCGGGAAATTGGCCTGGCGGCGGGCGAGCCTCCGGGGCCGAAGGGTTACCCGCCGAGCGCCTTCCAGTTGCTGCCCAAAATTTTTGAGCGAGCCGGCAAATTTCCCCGTGGTTCGATTACCGGCTTTTTTACCGTGCTGGTGGAAGGGGACGACTTCAACGAGCCTGTCTGCGACACCGTACGAGCCATTCTCGACGGGCATATCATCCTGTCGCGGCAACTGGGCGCCATGGGCCACTACCCGGCAATCAATATTCTGGATAGCGTCAGCCGTTTGCAGAACAAACTGGCCGCGCCGGAACACAAGGCAGCGGCGCGGAACTTACGGGAAGCGCTGGCGCAATTGGAGCGCTCAAGCGATTTGGTGCAGTTGGGCGCCTATGTCGCGGGCTCCAACCCGGCGCTCGATACGGCGCTCCAGTTTAAGACCAAGATCGATGCCTTTTTGCGCCAGGATGGGCACGAGATTTCCTCGTTTGCGGACACCCAAAAACAACTCAGCGAATTGGCGGCAGCCCTTCGCCCGGGGGCGGGTAAAGAAGTGACGAAAGCGGCGCCGCGATGAAAAAGTTCGATTTTCGCCTGGAGCGCGTGCTGGAGTTGCGACGCATGGAGGCCGAACTTGAGCAAGCGCGTCTGGCAGCGAAAGAAGCGGAGCTGACGCGGCTGCGGGGGACGATTCTGCGGCTGGACGAGGATTACCAAACGCAGTTGGCGCTGACCGGTCTCGACGCGCAGGAGCGGGCGCAGTTGGGCCAATACCGGCAACACTATGAATCCCGCCGGCGGCAGGCGGAGGCGCAGGTTAGCCAGCAGGCCGAGCGCGTAGAGCGTCAGCGCCAGGTCACCACGGGGGCGCGCCAAAAAGTGGAAGTGCTCGAAAAGGTGAAGCAGAAGCAGCGCAACGAGTGGGAGCGGCAACTGCAGAAAGAGTTGGACGAGGCGGCGATGGATAGTTTTCTAACGCGTTGGCGGCCAGGCACTCCCGTGCAGTAGCGCGACCGGGGCGCTTAGCGCTAGCCCGCGTCGTAACCCTTCAGGCGGCGGGCCCAGATATTGCGGAAGCGCACGGGCACGTCGTGGTCTTGCAAGCTGAGCGGTAGTTCGGGAGCATGGGCCTTATAGGTACCCACCACGCGGTGCGCCATGCGGCCCACAATCTCCTTGCGGTTGTGCAGCACCACGCCGTTCATGAAAACGGTGGCATAGGCGGGGCGGGCTAGGTTTTCGCCTTCAAAGCGGGGCGCCTCAAAGACAATGTCATAAACGTTCCACTCGCCGGGCTTGCGAACGGGGTTTACCATGGGCGGCCATTGGCCATAGATAGCGCCGGCTTGGCCATCTGCGTAGGTGGGGTTCTGCCAGCTATCAAGCACTTGGATTTCGTATTGGCCCATGACGAGGATGCCGGAATTGGCGCGCCACTGGCTGTCGCCGGAAGGCTCCGTGGGAGCGCTGAACTCGAGGTGCAGTTGGAAATCGCCAAAGGCTTCCTTGGTGGTGGCGTCGCCAGCGCCTGGGTCCACTTCCATGGCTCCGTCGACCAGTTTCCAGGGGCGGGGCGGCTGGTTGCGCTTGCCGCGGAAGGTCCATTGGTCGAGGTTCTTGCCGTCAAAGAGAACGATGGCATCCGAAGGGGGACCGCCGGGGACATTCGAGGGGGTCACCAGGGTGGGCTTGGGACGATTCAAATCGTGCACGCGCCAGCGCTGGTAAGGCAACACGGGAGTATCCGTGTAGCCGGTGGATTGGTTAAAGCGGTTGGGCTTTTTGGGCGCACTTTGGGCGCTGAGGGTGGTGGCGGCAAGATAGGGAAACAGGTGGCGGCGCTTCATAATTACGACGCTACTGTATCAAACTCAGGCCCCTTTTCCATGCGTGTTTTCCATGCCCGGCGCCTTCCGCGGGGAATCGCCCTTTTAGGCCAGCGCGGCTTCGCTCCAAATCTGCACTTGGTCGCGCCCGCGGCGTTTGGCGTAATACAGAGCCTCGTCGGCCTTCATATAAAGGTCGTGGGCATCCATGGTTTCGCTCCATTCGCAGACGCCAACGCTGAGGCTGAGGTAACGGCAGGCGCCATCGGGCGCAAGCAGCGGTTCGCGCCGCACCACTTCGCACAGGCGTGAAACCATGGCCACGGCTTCCGTCTCCCCGCCCTGGACGGCGATCACAAATTCATCGCCGCCCCAACGGCCCACCCAATCGGTATTGCGGACGTTTTGGCGGAGCACCTCACCCAATTGCCGCAGAACGGCGTCGCCAAAGTCGTGGCCGTAGGTGTCGTTCATGGTCTTAAAGTAGTCCACGTCGAGGAGGGCAAAGCTCAAGCGGTTTTGCCGGATGCGAGCCAGTTCAATCGAATCCCGCAGGCGGCTCTCGCTGGCGCGGCGGTTGTATACGCCCGTCAGGTGGTCAAAGGCCGCATTCTCGCGAAATTGCGAAACGTGCTCCTCCAGGCGCTGGGTAAGGTAGCTTACGTTGGACATCAACAGTCCCAACTCGTCTTTGTAGTGCAGGGGCAGCTCCGGCAAAGTCCGGTCCAGCAAGTAACGGTCTAACTGGCGAGAGGTCTCGCCCAGGGGGCGCAGAATCTTTGACAGCGTCCAGTAGGCCAGGAGCGCAGCGGTGCAGGCGGCAATGCAGCCCACCCAGATGGCATGTTCGAGTGCCTTGCCGCGCAGGGGCGAGAAGAGAATGAAGTAAAACTCCATCGCCCCCAGCGGCACCAGTACACTGCACATAACGGCAATCCCCACCTTGGCGCGATAGCTGCGCGCCAGCGCCAAGCGGTGGAGGAGGTCGTAAAGCCGGAGAGTTTTAGCCATTGCCGTGTACTACGCGGGCGGTGCTGGGAACGGCAGCAAGCGCCTTTAGTGAATCCATCGGCCCCCTTCCCGCCGTCTTTATACATACAGATCCTTTTCCTACCGGACTCGGTAGGCAACCTTAGAAGAGGCCCGGAGGGGATAAAATCATGGCTGTGCGATTATTTGTCTTTTTTTGCGGTATCGTAGCCGCGGCTTGGGGCCAGGGAAAATATACGGGTCCGGTGCCGGATCGCGCCGATTTGCCGTTTATCCGCCATGCCAACAAACTCGTGCCCACCGAGGCCAACCAGGCCGTGGAATCCAAGCAAAAAAACGATACGGTCTATACCGTGAGCGGCGCCACCTCTCCGGCGCGCACCCCAGTGGTGGAGCCGATCTTCATTGTGAAGGTGGAAAAGATGAATATCCAGCAGATGACGCTTTATAAGCTGGAAGCCAAAGGCGGCAAGCGCGAACTCATATTGCCGGCCAAACCGGGAAAAAACTCGGCGCGGCCGCTGCGGATGTCGCTCGACCAGTTGCGCGCAGGCTTGTACAAATTGGAAGCGCAAGAGCCGCTTTTCCAGGGGGAATATTGCCTTTCGCCGAATGGCTCGAACGACGTGTTCTGCTTTACCGTTTTCTAGACGCTTTTCCCGTCAGGCATGGCTGTTAAACTTGGAATTCTTATGTTCCAAGGCCTTGAACACACCGCAATCGCATCCCCCAACCCCAAGCAGCTTGCCGAATGGTACGTGGAGCACTTGGGCTTTCACATCAATTTTGAGTACGACGGCAATTACTTCGTGCGCGCCGCCAATGGCTCCATGCTGGAGATTATTCCCAGCGAGGGTGAAGCGCCGGCTACGGCCATGCGCACCCCTGGCTTACGCCACCTGGCCATTGCCATTGACGACTTCGACGCCGCGCTGGCCTATTTGGAGGGTAAGCACGTGAAGTTTACCGGCAAGCCTTTTGTGAACCAGGGCAACCGCCTGGTCTTTTTTGAGGATTGCGACGGCAACCTTTGCCACTTGATCCAACGCGAAAAGCCGCTGCCCGAATAAGCCGCCCGCACAACGAAGCCCTTGCGCAAAGAGATTTTCAAAGCATTCGAGTATCCCGAGTTCCGCCTGATGTGGCTGGGGGCTTGCACTTCCTCCATCGGAACTTGGATGCAGAAGCTTGCGCAAAGCTGGCTGGTCTACGAAATTACGGGTTCGCCTTGGTTCCTGGGGCTGGACGCTTTTCTGGGCGAGATCCCCATCTTTCTGTTTTCGATGGTGGGCGGGGTGGTGGCTGACCGCTTTGATCGCCGCAAGATTCTGGTCATTAGCCAACTGGTGCAGATGACCAGCGCGATTCTGCTGGCCATCATCTTCTTCAGCGGCGCGGTGCACATTTGGCAGATCCTGCTGCTGAGCTTTATCACCGGCACAGCGCAGGCTTTTGGCGGCCCGGCCTACCAGGCACTGATTCCCACGCTGGTGGCAAAGGAAGACCTGCAGAACGCCATTGCGATGAACTCCATCCAGTTCAACATGGCGCGGATCATCGGGCCGATGCTGGGGGGCGTGGCGCTGGCCAAGCTGGGCGCGGTGTGGTGTTTTGGGTTGAACGCGGCGAGCTTTCTGGCGGTCATCTTTACTTTGCTGAAACTGGCGCCGCGGCCGGCTTCAGAGAGCAACCGCAAGGAGCCCATTCTGGCCTCTATGCAAACGGGCCTACGCTTTATTGCGGGGCACAGCGCGATGGGTCCGCTGGTGGGGCTGGCGTTTTTCATGACGCTGTTGGGTGTTCCGGTGATGACCTTCCTGCCGGTTTTCGCCGAAACGGTTTACCACCTGGGCAAGAACGGATATTCGGGGATGTTGATTGTTTCGGGCGTGGGGAGCGTGTTGGGGGGCTTGTATGTGGCCGCCACCAGCCGGCATCCGCGCAAGGGGTTGATTTCGCTTTTAACGTTGATGGCCCTGGGCGTGTTTACGTTGGGCTTTGCTTTGAGCCAAAACTTTCTGCTGGGCTGCTTCTTCCTGTTCTTTGGCGGGGCGGCGTTGATTGCCTGCTTTGGGCTGGTCAGTTCGCTGGTGCAATTACTGACGGAAGACACAATGCGCGGCCGCGTGATGAGTGTTTACAATGTTGCCTTCCGCGGCGGCATGCCCTTTGGCAGCTTTGCCGCAGGCAAGCTGATTGAGAGCTACGGGGCGCCCGCGGTGATGGCCGCCAACGGGGTGTTGATTATCCTGCTGAGCGCCACGTTCTTGCTGACGCAGAAGCAGGTGAGGAGGCTGTAGGGGATGGATTCGCGCTGGCGATTGGATGGGCAAAGGGCGCTGGTAACGGGCGGGGCGCAGGGCATTGGCCGGGCAACGGTGGAAGAGTTTTTGGCGTTAGGGGCAGAGGTGGTTTCCGCGGACGTGGTGAGCGGCCCCGCGGCACCGGGGCTTTTGCAGATTTTCGCTGACCTGGCGAGCGAGGGCGGCCGCGAGGAGCTGCTGGCGGCACTTCCCCCCAGCTTTACGGCGCTGGATATTGTGGTGAACAACGCGGGGCGGAATATCCGCAAATACACGTCCGAAGTATCGCTGAAAGAATACCGGCAAGTGACGGAGCTGAACCAGACAGCGGCCTGGGACTTGGGACGCCTACTCTATCCACGCCTGAAGGCCGGGGCCCAACAGCGGCCCAGCGGCGCAGCAGTAGTGAACGTGGCCAGTGTGGCGGGCTTGATGAGCGTGGGCAGTGGTTCGCCCTATTCGATGACCAAAGCCGCCGTGGCGCACTTGGCGCGCTACTGGGCGGTGGAATGGGCCAAGGACAGGATTCGAGTGAACGCCGTGGCACCGGGCTGGACGCGCACGCCGCTGACGGCGCGCATCCAGGCCAGCACCCAGGCAAGCAATGTCATTGCCCAGCAAACACCCTGGGGCCGTTTGGCCGAGCCCGAAGAAATTGCCGCCGCGATTGCGTTTCTTTGTCTCCCGGCGGCAAGTTACTTGAGCGGTGCGGTGCTGCCCGTGGATGGCGCCATGAGCGCCTATTCGATGGACATTACGGCTGCTCTGGGTTAGAACTGAGTTTGGAGCAGTTCGGCCTAGGCCTTCAGGCTGGCCATGTCGATGACGAAGCGATACTTTACGTCGCTCTTCTGCAAGCGCTCGTAGGCTTCGTTCACCTGCTGGATGGGAATTACTTCCACATCGCTGGTGATGTTGTGTTCGCCGCAGAAATCGAGCATTTCCTGGGTTTCTTTGAGGCCGCCAATCAAGGAACCGGCCAGGCTCTTGCGTCCGAACAACAAAGCGAAAGACGAAATGGGTAGCGGCTTTTCCGGCGCGCCAACGAGGCACATGGTGCCGTCGCGTTTCAACAGATTGATGTAGGCGTTGGCGTCGTGCTGGGCGGACACCGTGTTGAGGATGAAATCGAAGGTGCCGGCGTGGGCGGCCATTTGTTCCAAATCCGTCGAGACGAGCACTTGGTTCGCGCCCAGGCGCAGGCCGTCTTCCACCTTCCGGGGCGAGGTGGTGAAGAGATACACTTCCGCACCCATGGCCTTGGCCAGCTTCACACCCATGTGGCCCAGCCCACCCAAGCCCACGATGCCTACCTTTTGGCCCGGGCCCACCTTCCAGTGGCGCAGGGGCGAATAGGTAGTGATGCCCGCGCACAGCAGCGGCGCGGCGGCGGCGGGATCGAGGTTGGCGGGAACTTTCAGCACAAAGCGCTGGTCCACGACAATGGCTTCCGAATAGCCGCCGAAGGTGTGGCCGCCGGTGTGACGGTCCGCGCCACCGTAGGTGAAGGTGCTGCCCTTGGCGCAATAAACTTCTTCGTGGCCGGTGCAGGCGGCGCACTCCCCGCAGGAATCTACCAAACAGCCCACGCCAACCATGTCGCCCACTTGGAACTTGGTGACAGAGTCACCTACTTTGGTGACGCGCCCAACGATTTCGTGACCGGGCACGCAGGGGTAAACAGTGGCCATAACGTCGCGCCACTCGTTGCGAGCGGCGTGCAGATCCGAGTGGCAAATGCCACAGAAGAGAATGTCGATGTGAACGTCGCCGGCCGTGGGCTCGCGGCGTTCAATGGTGTCAAGCGCCAGGGGCGAGGTTTCGCTGGCGGCGCTGTAGGCTCGAATGCTAGGCATTCGATGAGGATAGCAGTGGAATGTTTACGTTCGCTTATAAAGAGTGACTTCGGGCAAAGGATAAGGAGCGCGGTTTTCGAAAATGGCCTCGAAAAGTTCGAGGGTGGGCCCTTGCACCGCCGCATTGGAAGCGAAGATATGGGGGCTGGAAAGCACGTGCGGGCCACCGTGCATGTCGGTGACAAAGCCACCAGCCTCTTCCACTAGTAGCTTTCCCGCCGCCATATCCCAAGGGTTCAGGCCAAACTCCCAAAAGCCCTCCAGGCGGCCGCAAGCCACATAGGCCAGGTCGATGGCAGCGCTACCCCCGCGGCGAACACCGTGGGAAATCATGGCCAGCTGGTAATAGAAATGGATGTTGATGTTCAGGTGGCGGCGGCGGCTGGGGAAGCCCGTGGAGTAAAGCGCATCCTCGACGCGGGCAGCGTGGGACACTTCCAGGCGTTCGCCGTTCAAGTAGGCCCCGGCGCCCTTTTCGGCGGCGAACATTTCGTTGCGCGTGCCATCGTAAACCACGCCGGCGATCAATTCGCCATCCTTTTCGAGCGCGAGCGTGGTGTTGTAAATCGGAAAGCCATGGGCGAAATTGGTGGTGCCGTCCAGCGGGTCGACATACCAGCAATAGCCGCTGCGGGTGGTGTGGTTGTTGCCCTCTTCGGCGACAATGCTGTGGTCCGGGAAGGCTTCGCGCAGGCGCGTGGTGATGTGGACTTCACTGGCGCGATCGGCGCGGGTAACCAGGTCCGCGTCGCCTTTGAGTTCAAAGCCGATGCGCTGCTGGCGGAGGTCTTCAATAATGACGGCCGCCTCGCGGGCAATAGCCGCGGCGGTTTCAACGTAGTGGCGGGAGTTACTCATGCTCGGGGGGGTCGGCTAGCGCGATATAGGCCAATTCTTCGCGCTCAATCAGGCGTGTGGCGCCATCGGGCAGCAGAAAGCCCACCATCTCTTCGGTGGCGAAAATGGGCCGTCCGGAGCAGGTTTCGCGCGAGGTGAGGTGGCAGGTCATCTGGTGGTGCCCACGGATGGAACTGGCCCAGAACTTGTGCTCCTGGTTGGTTTCGAGCGGGGCTTTGGTCTTGCGGTTCTTGGCCATAAGGGAGGGCGAAAGCTAGCGTGTCTCTTCATAGTAGCCAGTGCGCGCTTGCACAAGCAAACCCGGACGGTCTACTTCCACCCGCAAACGATGGAAGCGTTGCTTCGCGCCTTCGACTCCGCGCGGGTAAAAGCCCAGCAGGTACTGCGTGCGCAGGTCGCGCAGCACTTCCTGGTAGCTGGCGGCCAAGCGCTCAAAGCTGCCGGGGAACAGCACGCGCCCGCCCGTGCGTTCGGCCATCAATTGCATGGCGTTTTCGCCGCCCACGTTGCGGCCGGGGTCGTTGGTGACGGGGGTGACGAGAATCGGAAAAACGGCGGCTTCGGCGCGCTGGGCGGCCTCCATGGCGTCGGGGAATTTCTTGTAGCTGGCCGTGTCGCCACCGTCAGTGACGGCAATGATCACCTTGCGGCCTTCGCGCAGTTCCAGCTGCTCACTGGCGAGGAAGACGGCGTCGTAAAGCGAGGTACCGGAACCGGCCTTGACCCAGCGGAGGGCGCGCTCCAGGCGCGGCAGTTCGTTGGTGAAGCCCGTCAATTGGTCTACTGCGTAGTTGAAGGTCATCAGGGACATGCGGTCCTCCGGATTCCCTTCGCGCAGCAGCGCCTTGGCGAAGCCCAAAGTTGCTTGGGTTTCGAGCTTGATTTGGGAAATGACACTGGCCGAAATATCCAGCAGCACGGCCACTTGCAGCGGCGTTTGCGTGGTGCGCTCAAAGACCGAGATTTCCTGCGGCACGCCGTTATCGAAGATGCGGAAGGAAGACTTCTCCAACCCGCCCACCAGCGCGCCGGTGGAATCCTTTACGTTGGCCAACACACGGATGAGCCGCACATCCACGCGGATGGTAACTTCCGGCGGATCTTGTGCCGCAAGCGCAGCAGTGGGCAGTAGCCAGAGGGCCTGGCGGCGGTTGAGCATAGGGTGGACGCGAAAACGAACGAAAATCTCAAGCTAGCAGACAAACTAGCAGACAAGCTAGCAGACGCGGTGAAGATTCGCGGCGTTGCGCCTAAAGCTCAGAGGCCAGTTTGCCAATCAAACGCAAGCGCTCGGCCACGGCGGCGGTGGACTCCGCAAGGGCCTGAATGCCTTTCTGGGCCTGGTCGTAATCTTGATCTTCAATGGCTTCGCGAATCCAGGGCAAGGGCTTGGCGCCATAACCGGTGTACTTGCCCGGCGCGGAAAGCTGGCCCTTGTACCATTGCCGGCCGGGTAGCCCTTCGGGGCGCAGCCAAAGCTGTTCGCTGGTGTAAAGAGCCTCGTTCAACTTTTGGATCTTGGCGCGGTCGGCCTTGCCGAATTTGGGATAGGCAGCGCGGAGTTGGTTCCAGTAGGTACGGCGAACGGCTTCGAAGCGCTCGATTTCGCGGTCCAGCGCATCCCACTGCAAAGGCTTGCCCTTGGCCTGTTTCTTTAGGTCCTGTACGTTGCGGGAAAGATAATCCCGCACGCGGCTGAAATCGTAGGGCAGCACCGTGGCGTCGGCCAGGCGGGAAAGCCCCGTCACCATAAAGCCGGCAAAGGAGGTGGTGTAGAGAAAATCCGGGTCGCCGAAGTATTGAAACCAGCGGAGCGTATCGTAATTGGAATGGTAGACGCCGCTCATGTTGCCCTCGTAGGCCGCGTTCAGGGACGGGATGCCCAGGTGGTGAGCAAAGGCAGTGTAGTCGCTGCCGGAGCCCAGCGGGCTTAATTCGGTGGCCTGTTTCGAATTGGCTTCGAGCAAGCTACGGCGCGCGCCGGGGTCGGGAAAGTCGCGCATCCATTCCTCGATAAAGCGGCTGAGCACGGCGGAGCCTTGGATGCCCAAGGGGCCGCGCAGAACCGTATCGCTGTTGAAGTAAGCGACGGCGTTTTTGAGCAAGGAATCTTTGTGCTTCTCGGCCCACTCGGTGGAGCCCAGAAGGCCGAACTCTTCGCCATCCCAAAGGGCAAAGGCGATGGAGCGCTTGGGCCGCCAGCCGCCTTTGTAAGCCTTGGCAAGCACGCGGGCCGCTTCCATAACGCTAGCCGCGCCACTGACAGGGTCGGCCGCGCCGTTCACCCAAGCGTCGTGATGGTTTCCGTAAATGACGTACTCGTTGGGAAACTCAGAGCCGCGAATGTGGGCAATAACGTTGCGAATGGTGCGGGTGGCATTGTCATTTTCAACGCGCAAACGGACAGCGGCTGGGCCGGGGCCCAGATGATAGGGCGAGGGTACACTGCCGCGCCACTCCGGCGGGGCCATGGGGCCGTTCATCTGGTCGATGATCAGCTTCGCGTCCTCCCAGGAAACGGGCATGACAGGGATTTTGGTCAGCGTGGCGGCTTGTTCAAGCTTCAAACGGGGCGTGCTGGGAATGCTGGGTTTGCCGGGGGTAAGCGGGTCTCCCGGATGCAACGGCAAGTCCATCACACTGCCGCGCTGCACGCCGGTGCGCGGACGGAAAGGGCCCTTAGGATAAACAAAGCCATGCCAATAGCCATCGTCGCGGGGGTCGGAGTAAACAATACAGCCAATGGCGCCAAACTCGGCAGCTACCTTTGGCTTCATACCGCGAAAGACTCGCCCGTAGCGCACGAGGGCAATTTTGCCGCGAATGTCGATGCCCTTTTGCCGAAGCAGTTCGAAGTCTTCCCGGCGCCCATAGTTGGCGTAGACCACTTGCGCGGTGACATCGCCGTTGGCGGAGTAGGCGTGAAAAGTAGGGAGTTGCTCCGCGTCCTGGCTATCGGGGTCTTCGGGTAAGGGCGCCTCGCGCAGACGAGCCACTTTGCGGTCTGGCGCCACCACTTCCAGAGAACGCTGCACAGGGTAAGGCAGCAGGACGTCGAAAGTTTCGATGCGCGCCTCCAGGCCAAAACTCTTGAACTGTTCAAGGGCGTATTCGGCCACTGCTTTGCCTCCGTTGGAGCCCGCGTGGTGGGGTTCGGCGGCCATGCGCGTCATGAATTCGCGAATGCGGTTGGCTTCGGCCATGGCACGTAGCCGCTGCTCGAAGGGTTTGCGTTGTTGGGCTTCGGCGTCGGTATAGCCGCGTACAACGGGTAATGGCGCTTGGGGAGTTTGCGCAAAGGCAATGAGAATGACAAATGCAGAGAGGAAGAGAGAGTAACGGTTCATGCGGCAGAGCGCGCCTTGGCCAGGAAGGCGAGGAACTCTTCGGCCTTACGGGTTAAGCCGGGGAAACTCGCTACCACCTTTTCGTCGGCGTTAAAAACAGCATAATAGGGAATCGCCACGGTGGCGAAGAGATTCTCCTGCCGCTGCTGGTTGGCCTCGCTTTTGGGGTCGTCAAGAACGTCGGTGTAAAGCTCAACCAGGACAAACTCCTTCATGGCGCTGGCCACCTCGGGCTTGGTGAACATGTTGGCCTTCATCCAGTGGCAATTGGTACAAGCCACGCCGGTAAAGGCCACAAGGATGGGTTTGTTTTCGGCTTTCGCGCGGGCAAGGGCGCCTTCGAAATCATCCTTCATCCAGGGCAACTTCTCGCTACCGCTACCGCCAAAGAGCCCCGCGTTTTCCTTGGCAAAAGGCACCATGGCTTCGAGCTCGCCGAGGTTCGCGCCAAACATACCGGGCAGCAGGGATAGCGCAAAGGCCAGGAAGACCGCGCCCGCCAGCGCACGCCCCGGGCCCAATTCTTCGTCGCGCTTAATGCCATCCATCGGCAGCTTCCCCAAGAGGTATAGTCCCGGTAGGGCAAAGAGCACCGCCCACAAGGCCAGGAAGCGTTCGCGCGTCAGCAGGTTCCACTGCAGGACGACGTCCACATTGCTGAGGTACTTCAACATGGCGGCCAGGATGAGGAAGCCCATCACGATCTTGATGCGCACCATCCAGTTGCCCGCGCGCGGCATTTTGCTCATCGCCGAAGGAAAGAGGGCAAGGAAGAAAAAGGGCAGGCTCAGACCGGCACTGAAGCTCATCATGCCGAGCGTGGGTTGCAGCTTATCGCCCGTTACCGAAGCTGCGAGCAGCGTGCCGATGAAAGGCCCCACACAGGCAAAGCTGGTAAGCGAAAACGTCAAGCCCATGAGTAGCGTTCCCACCACGCCGCCGCCCTCGCTGGCCTGGTTCAGACGCGTGAGCAAACCCGAGGGCAAGGTAATTTCATAAGCGCCCAGCAGACTCAAGGCGAGAGCGAAGAAGATGGCGCTGATGAAGAGATTGACGTAGACGTTGGAGCCGATGGACACCACGCCCGAAGCTCCGAGCAGGGCCGTAAGCGCAAAGCCAATGGCGGTAAACAAAACAATGATCCCGAAACAAAACACCATGGCCTCGCCCACAATGCGGCCGCGGCTGGCCCCTTGCTTCGTCAGGAAGTAGCTCATCGTAATGGGGATCATCGGGAAGACGCAGGGCGTTAAAACACTGGCTAGGCCAAAGCCGAAGGCCAAGAGGAGGAACTCGCCAAGGGGTTGCTGCGCAGGAGTGGCAGGGCCGGGGCCGACAGGGCTAGTGGAACTATTGGCAGCGGACGAAGCCACCGGCGCGGCGGGACGCGCGGGTGGGTTGAAGGCGAAATCGGCCAGATACTCCACCTGCTTTTTGCGCGGCGGAAGGCATTGGCGGTCGTCACATGCCTGGTAGCGGACTTCCACCCGCAAGGCGGGGTCGTTGGCGGCGATGTCCTTTGTGGCTTTGGCCACTAGGGTAAACTCGACGGCGTCGTCAAAGGTTTCTGTCTCGCTGCCAAAGTTGGGGTCTACTTTTTTGATCGGCGCGGGTTGGTCCACGCGCAGCACCTCATACGGCGCCTCAGCGGCGGCCTGCACTTTGGTGGCAATCGGGGGGCGGGGGGTGGTTAGCGAGTAGAGGTGCCAGTGAGAATCCATGCGGGCGCGCACGGGAATTTTGATTTCTTCCCCCGCCTTGGCCGCGGGAAAGGGCCCCAAGGCCCACTGGATTGGATCGAGTCTTTGCGGCAGCGCGGCAGCAGCCACGAGGAGTAGCCCGAGGGCAAGGCGTCCCATAAGCATTTATTTTCGCTTAGTTGGATGGGACTTCGTCGGGCAGGGATTCGCCGAATGCGCTTAAACCTTCTTCGATTCTCTCGTTGACGCGGCCTTCGGCGTACTCCGCCGCCACGCGAATGGCGTTTTTGATCGCGTTCGCGTTCGAGCGCCCGTGGCAAATGATGGTGACGCCGCGCACGCCCAAGAGCGGCGCGCCGCCATACTCGCTGTAGTCCGTGCGGCGCCGGAACTCATCAAACCCGTTGCGCGCCAAGACGGAACCGACCTGCCGGGTGATGGTGCTGGTCAAGCTTTGCTTCAGCATCTGCTTGATGACATCCACCAGGCCTTCGCTTACCTTTAGGGCCACGTTGCCCATAAAGCCATCGCAAACGACGACGTCGGCATAGCCGGTGTAGAGGTCGCGGCCCTCTACGTTGCCGATGTAATGGATGGGCAGCTTCTTCAGCAGGGGTTGCGCGCCGTGCACGAGAGCGTTGCCTTTGTGCTCTTCTTCACCAATCGAAAGCAGGCCGACGCGCGGACGCGAAACGTCAAAGATTACGCGCGAATAGGCGTTGCCCATAATGGCAAATTGCGCCAGCATGGCGGGCGTGGAATCCACGTTCGCACCGATATCGAGCAGCACCGTAGGGCTGCCCTTCAGGGTAGGAAAAGCTTGCGCCAAGGCAGGACGGATCAACCCGCGCACCACCCCTTGAACGGTCTTCGAAGTGGCCATCACGGCGCCCGTGTTCCCAGCAGAAACTACGCCCTGGGCAACGCCATCGCGTACCAGACGGCAGGCAACCCGCACCGAGGAATCCTTCTTGCTCCGCATAGCTTTGGCTGCGGAATCCTCCATCGTAATGACCTCGGAGGCGTGATGGATTTCCACGGGCAAGGAGCCAATGCCACCATGGGCGCGCAGCTCCTCGCGAATGATTTCTTCGCGGCCCACCAAAATAACGCGGTGATTGAATTGTTTGGCGGCGCGGAGAGCGCCTTCCACTTCGGCCTTGGGGGCGTGGTCCCCGCCCATGGCGTCGACGGCGATGGTCAGCATCGGCGTGAAGAGAGCAGCCGCTGCTTAGTACTTCTCGACTTCGACGACGGCGCGGCCCTTATAAAAGCCACAAGCAATACAGGCCCGGTGCGGGAGCTTGGTGGCTCCGCAGTTGGGGCACTCGCTGGCAATCGGACGGGCCAGAGCATCGTGGGCCCGGCGGGTGGAGGTGCGGCGCTTCGAGTGGCGGCGTTTCGGATTGGGCATTTCTACTTTTTCAACTTCCTTCTCTACAGAATCAACTCAACAGAATCAGCTCAGCGAAAAAAACCTAGCAAAAACTCTTCTACTGCTTCCAAGCGCGAAGGGCAGACCAGCGGTCATCGGCATCCGCCGTCGTGCAGGCACATTCCCGCTCGTTCCAATTGGCCCCGCAAACAGGGCACAAACCATGGCAATTCTCCCGGCAAAGCCTCTGCATGGGCAAGGCCAGCAAAACCTGCTCGCGAAAAACTTCCCGCAAATCCAGGCTGTCACCCTCATAAAAGGCAACTTCCACCGCTTCTTCGTCCAGGCCCGTTTCCTCCGGGGGCACATTGGCCTCCGCGGGCAGGTAGGTCAGCGCAAAAGTGCTGTCCAAAGGGAAGCGGCAGATGTTAAGACAACGGTCGCAATCGCCTTCGACATTCACCGTAAACCGGCCGCGCAATTGGATTTCTCCGAGCGCCGCCGAGTACCGGGCTTCGCCTTCCACCACCAGTGGCGAGGTTTGGCGCAGTCCTTCCTCCAGTTCCAGATTCCCCGGCAAGAATTGCAAGGCAATGGGGCGCGGACCAAACTCGAGATCGCGCACTGTCAGAAGCATACTCACCTCCCCTGCCCACCGCTGCATTCCCCCGAAGCGAAGCGCAGCCAGAAGCAGAGAGACAAAATTTCAGTATACGATAAATCTTCGCTGTTGGCTAGGCTCGGGGCTACATTGCAGCACGCTCAGCATCACTGCCTTAGAGAGATTTCAAAAAGTGAACTTCAGCGCAAGTTGCAGCAGGCGAGCTGGGCCGGCCTCTAAGATGCGGCCAAAATTTGCTGAGTTTAAGTCACTCACCGGAACTGCGAAATTAGCGTGATTGAACAGGTTGAAGCATTCGGCCCGAAATTGCAACGCCGCCCTCTCTTGAATTGGAAAACTTTTGAAGAGCGAAAAATCAAAGTTAACCAAGCCAGGACCCCGGGCTATGTTGCGGCCGGCATTACCAAACTTTCCCGCGTCGCTGACCGGATCAAGCCGGCGGAAGGGAGTACGCAACAACCATTGCTCCACGGTGCGAGGGCCGGTGTTTGGATCGGAGATCAAGTCCGGCCGGCTCGCGCTGTAACCAGAGATGGGGGGATGCGAAGCTTGTTGTGACACGTTGGTGGTGTCAAAAACCGTGAAGGGTGTCGCGGAGTTTACCACCGCAATGATGTTTGTCTGCCAACCGCCGAAGATCGCACGAGCGGCAACCGGAGCGGAGCGCAACTCCGCCAAGCGATAGCTGCCGCTAGCAACAAAGCGGTGGCGGGCATCAAAAAGCGAAGGGCCGCGCTCGGCACGCAAGTCAAAGGGGTTTTGTGCAATGTCATTTTCCCCGGAAAGAGGACGCGCCGCGGCCCCGCCGAGATTCATTGCGGATAAGTAGTCGAGCGTTTTGGAGAACCAGTAGGAGACGTTGAATCCCAGCCCGGAATCATACCTGCGGCTGATGCCGAGCTGCGCGGCATGGTAGGTGGAATTCGTGATGTAGCTCAATTGGGCCACGTGCGAAAAATCGCAAGTGCCGACAGAGGGACAATTTGCGTACAAGCGCCGTCTGTCTGCATTCCCCCCTGTGGCGCCCGGGCCAAAAACTGCCGGGTTCGCCTCTATGTTGCGGGGCAAATGGGTGCCTTTCGTGCCCAGGTAGCGGGCGTCGAGCACATACTTGCCCGCAAGGGAATGCTGGACAACGAAATTCCAATTTTGCGCATAAGGAGGGCGGGCATTTTTGTCCATCACCACGAGGGTCAAGGGGCGCGTAAAGGTTTCCGGTTGCGGGACCCCGGTTGCCGCATAAGGATTGGCAAAATTGACTCCCGGCCCGCTGAATTGCACCAATTGGGTCCAAGGCAATGAACTAACGGGTACTTGGGAAGCTACGCCAGAGCCATTGGCGAACGGATCGAAAAAGATCCCATAGCTGGCCCGGATACTCGTCAATCCGCGGCCGTCGGGGCTCCAGGCGATTCCCACCCGCGGCATTGCGCCGCCGTAAAATACTGGCGCAATCCCGCGGGCAATGCCTGGATCGCCTGGAAATAACAGGCCACGGGGAGCCGAGGGGATCTGGGTGGATTGAACCCCGGGCACGAAGGCATTCATGCGATCTCGAACTTCAACAAAGGGAGTGTTCACTTCCCAGCGAAAGCCCAGATTTAGGATCAGCTTACGGTTGATTCGCCATTCGTCATTCAGGAACAGCGCATTCTCCCAACCACGCAGACCGCGGGAGAGATCTCCTAACCCTTGGTAGAAAACCACCGGCCTGCCCATGAGCAAATTCGCGAAGGCATCGTTGGAAGGGAATGACGGCGCGAAGATGAAAAATGCATTGGGAGCAATCGCCTGGAATAGATTCAAATGGGTGCGCCGGATCTCGCCTCCCAATTTGATCGCATGCGCGCCCCGGTTCCAGCTTAACGAAGCATAGAGCTCCACTGAAGTTTGCCCGGAAGTGCGGGGTCCCGTAATAGCGCCACCAACCGGAGAATAGCCATTTACATTGAAAAAGGGCAAGCTCTGCCCTGCTTGGGAGGCAGAGTCGTAATTAAAGCCGAACTCTCGGGGCGAGGCCTGGTTTAAACGCTGATCAAACAAGAACGTGTGCCGGAAGATGGCCGCCCGAATGGAGCTAACCAAGTTGGGCGTGATGATTTGGGTCTCTCCGATGGAAAAGGAGTGAGTCGTGATGTCGTCCCGCACTGGGAAGCCTGGCAGATCTGATCCGCGGATGGAAATCGGGTTGATGTTGAAGCCGTCGGAAAACGAATAGCGCGCATTCCACTGGCTGGAGTCATCTGGCCGCCAGTCCGCGCGAAGGCCTGCTTGGTTCGCGTCGTTCGAGGTAACAACGGTGGCTGTGTGAATCGTCGGGGCGGTGTTGCCCAAAGGGTACAACTCGGAAGCCTTCACCCCTAATGCATTCAGCATCGAGGCGGGAATTTGGTTGCCGGGAAAGGGTACACCTCCGCCGGCGATGTTGATTAAGGGCGTGGGCCGCTCGGAGAAGTCGCCGCGCCGCTGGGCAGGAGTCGGAACATTACCAGACCGAGTAATTCCCTGGCGGTTTCTAAAACCTTCGTAATATCCGAAGAGGAAGAGTTTGTCCTTTTGCAGCGGTCCGCCAAGTGTCCCACCAAACTGGTTCTGCTTTAGAGGTTCTACATCGCGGGAAAAAAAGTTTCGCGCGTCAAAAATATCGTTGCGGAAAAATTCGTATAGGGATCCGTGTAGTTGATTCGTTCCAGACTTCGTGACAACGGTAGTGGTAGAGCCAGAGGTGCCGCCATACTCAGCGCTGGCGGTGTGGGTGAGGATACGAAATTCCGCAATCGCGTCCACGGGTACCCTTAACGCAAAGCCACCATCCATGCGATTGACATTTTTCGCGCCATCCAGCAAGAAATTGTTCGACTCTGGGCGCTGGCCGTTCACCGCATAAGCTTGCCCGGCACGCAAGCTGCCGCCAGCGGTGGCCACTCCGTTTGTCACCGCGCTAACCCCGGCTTGCAACAAGCCCAACTGTGTGAAATTTCGTCCGTTCAGGGGTAAATCAAGTATCTCCCGCGTGGTTACAGTTTTGCCAATCGCGTTGCTCACTGTCTCCACGGAGGGCGCATCTCCCGCAACTACAACAGTCTGCCGGCTTTCCGCCACCGTCAGACCGATTTGCAGTTGAACAACTTGGCTCACGCTCAAGCGCACCGGTTTTTGCTCGAAATCGGCGAAACCTGCCGCTTCCACGAGCACTGCATACTCTCCGACAGGTAAGACAGGGATGCGGAAAAGTCCATCCTGCCCAGAAACGGCGATTCTTTGTGCCCCCGTATTCAATTCGCGGGCCGTTACACGAGCTTGGGCAACCACTTGACCCGAGGGATCCCGAACGGTACCCTCCAGCGTGGCAACAGGATCCTGCGCCAATAAAGCCGGAGCGACAAGGGCCAGACTTAACGACAGACAAGCGAGTCTCATATGCAGCTATTATCACTCGTGAAGATCTCATTAGTCCGCTCGACAACTCTTAAGCCGGACTGCTGTCGGAGTCTTCCATAGGCAGATCGGCCCGGCAATAAAGCCAACCCAGCGCGCCCAAGGCCATCATCGCCACCAGTGGGATGAGGGCGAGATTATAGTCCCCCCCGAAGAACTTCACCAGATAGCCATAAGCCACCAGCGCCAGAAAACCCGCCAAATTGCCCAGCATGTTCAGGGCCCCACCCACCGCGCCGACGTGGCGCCCGGCGGTTTCGAGCAGCACCGTGCCAATGGCGGTTTGTTGCATCGTAATGCCGAAATAGGAAATGCCCAATAGCGCGAGCACAGCGTTCTGGTTGCTTACCGGAATCGCCGCCGCCAAACCCGCTACGCCCAAGGCATGTCCCGCCAAAGCAATGCCGCGCCTTCCCCAGCGCTTGCCCCAGCGGCGAACGGCATAGTCGCTGAAAACGCCGCCGCAGAGGTTCCCCACCACTCCACAGGCCGGCGGCAAGGCCGAATAGAGCAGTTGCCCTTCGCTGAAACCCTTGCCGCGCACCAGGTAGGTTTGCAGCCAAGAGATGAAGAAAATCAACCCGAACATGTAGCAGGAACCGGCCCAACTGAGCGCCAGAAAATTGCGGTGCCGCAGCGCGAACCAGGGCATGCGATGCGCGGCGGGAGGAGCCGGCGGGCCGATAGTTGCAATCTCTTGTGACGAGATGCCGGGCATATCGCGAGGAGAATCCCGAAACCGCCAAAACCAGACAGCCGCCCACAGCAGGCCAACGCCCCCAAACACGAAAAACACCATGCGCCAACCAAAGGCCTGCAGCAAGGGAACAATCAACAACGGGGCCAGGGCGGACGCCCCTTGGGCCGACATGTAGAAAACGCCCATCGCACGGCCGCGTTCGGCCAAGGGGAACCAGCGGGAGACCGCCACCCCGGCGTTGGGGAATGCGCCGGCTTCGCCGGCCCCGAACAAAAATCGCGTTGCCACCAACACCCAGTAATTGGTTGCCAAGCCCGTGAAGGCGGTAAAGGCCGACCACCAAAGCACAATGCGCGTCAGCGTACGACGCGGCCCATAGAGGTCTCCCCAACGTCCGGTAGGAATTTCAAATAGCGCGTAGGAAATGGAAAACGCTCCGACAACCCAGCCCCAAGCCTCGGGCCCGATGCCCAGTTCGTCCTGCATGCGGGGCCCGACGACGGCAATCGCCATACGGTCCAGGTAAGTGACGATGGACAGCAAGGCCAACAGAATGAGCACACGGGCGCGTTGGGGCACAGGCAATCGACTGTATCAGATCGTCTGCCTTTTAAAGGCCTAAAACCCGTGGCCGAAGCCGCAAAATTCTCCCGGCAAGGCGGTCAGGCCCAGCCGCCGCCAGAGCCCCCCCTCGGGCTCTGCGCTATGCAGCACCACTGCCTCATGCCCACTGGCTTCCTTGGCGCGGCGCACTGCTTCCCGCACCACCGCTTCGCCAAAGCCCAAACCTTGGTAAGCGGGCGCGGTGGCAATCCAGGCCAGGTAAATGCAATCCGCCAGCAGAATGGCCACGGCGGCGGAAACCGCTTCCCCGCCCTGGTAGCCCACCACGGGGCAACAACGAGGGTCTAAGAGAAAGTAGGAGGTGACGGAGGCTTGGCCCTCTTCCACTGGCATGGCGTTGGCCTCCATGTTTAAGGCGGTGAATTCGTCCACCTCCTTGCGGCCCCAACGGGCGTTGAACTCAAGGGCAGGCAATTCTTCCGTTGGAGAGGCGAGTTGCGAGGCGCTCATGGCCTGGGCTTGGAAGAGTTCCTCGATCTGGCGCGCGGCGAGGGCCTCCCGATGTTCGGGGCCAAAGGCTTCGCCCGGGCCGACTATCAGCCAGCGCGGGTCCCTGCCATCGGTGAGAGTGCGGATGGTGCTGAGGTGCGCCCGGAACTCCCAGGGGCTGCACGGGCGCTCGAGGAAAAAGTAGTTGAAGAAAGGCGAGGCCGCACCGGCGTAGGCCGTGCGTAGGCCGTCGGCGGAATGCACCTCCGCCCCGGGCACGGTGGCAATGAGAATTTGTAGCGCCTCCGCCAATTGCCGCGCAGAGCGGGAGGGGCCAGCCACGGGATCGCCTGTCATGGGAGGGATTGTACAAAACAAAACCCCCGCCGGGGAAGGCGGGGGCTTGAGGGGGTTGAAAATTTGACGCCGGCTTAGAAAACCAGACGCAGACTGAATTGGACGATGCGGCGGCCCGATTGCGTGCCTGTAATGCGTCCGAAAGTGGTGGAGTTGATGTTCTGATCAACCACATTGAAGCTGACCGAGTTGCTGACATTGAAGGCTTCTGCGCGGAACTCCGCCGAACGACGTTCGCCAAAGTTGAAAGCCTTCTGCAGCGCCATGTCCAAATTCCAGAACATGGGGCCGTTGAAGATGCGCCGGCCCAGGCTGCCAATTTGCGTGGCACCCGGGTGGAAGAAAATCTGCCCGCTGAAGGGCGCACGGCCATCCGGAGCAACCGCGCGGCCGTCCGCGCCGGTGACGTTTGGCGCAAAGAAGTTCACGCCATTGCCCGTGCGCACGCCCACCAGGCTATTGATCTGTTCCACCGTCAACAGGCTGGTGGCGGTATTGTTGCCGGAGCGAGCACCCCGGTTAAAGGTGCCGCGACCGCTGGTGATAGTAAATGGTGAACCAGAATTCACGGTGAGGAAGCCGGAAACGGTCCAACCGCCGATCAGCTGGTTAAACCAGTTGCCGGCGTCCAGCATCTTGCCTTTTCCGACTGGCAATTCGTAAGAGCTGTTCATCTTGAACTGGTGGTTCAAATCAAACAAGGTACGTGAGTACTCAATAGCATTGTTGTTGATGTCGAGGAAGGGTTCAAAGCGAGCTTGGGCGTCGCCGTTGGCGTCGCTCAGATTGCGGCTCCAAACATAGTTTGCTTGGAAGTATAGGCCCTTTTGGAAACGACGAGTGTAGTCGATCTGCAAGCCGTGGTAGCTGGCATTTGAATAGTTCGTCATCATGTTGGTGCCTTGGGCATTCCGGTTTTGGTACCAGCTGAAAGGTCCGTTCAGACGGTTGGCTTGGTAAGTGGAACCCAGTTCTGCAATTTCCTGGCGCTGGATCAAACCAATAATGGTGGCATTGGTGAGCAAGCCGCGCGAGGGAAGTTGGTCAAAGAAGGGAAGGGGTACACTGCCGGGAATGGCCGAATTGAAAGCCGGGCGGAACAGACCGGTGCGGGCTTGGGCCAGCAGGCCGTTGTTCAATGCGTTCAAGAAGTCCTGGCGATAGCCGGGGGGCAGGTTGAAATCGATCTGGTTGTAGTCGAAAGCGCGAAATTGCTTGGTTCCGCGGTTGCCTACGTAGCGGACTTCCAGGATGCCCGAGCCGAGTTCTCGCTGCACGCCCAAGCTCCATTGCTGGACGTAAGGAGTGACAAGCGTGGGATCGGGTACGCCAAAAGCGGAAGTGGGGCTAGCAGCGAAGTTCTGCGCAAAGGTACGCGGAACTTGGAACGTAGGCGTCGGGATAGCCGGAGGAGCACTGGCGCGCGAGGTCAGGTTGGTCAGGTTAACGCCCTGAGCCAAGCCCGCGTTCGTAGCCGTGTTGTTGTCCACCGAACGGATGAATTCGTCGTTAGCGAAGTTCACGCTGTAACCAGCGCGGATGCTCGTCTTGCCTTCACCAGACGGGTCCCAGGCCAAACCGATATTCGGAGCAAAGTTATTGTAGTCCTTCTTGTACCAGGGACGGTTTACTGCTTTGCCGGCGAAATCCAGCGTACCGTTGGGGTCAAGAAGCACATCGATGGGTGAGCGGTTACCGTAGACGGGCAACAGCGCCAAGCCATTGGATTCATCGACAGGAGTAAAGTAGTCCCAGCGGAGACCAATATTCAAGGTCAAATTGCGCGTGGTGCGCCACTTATCCTGGAAGTAGAGGGCATAGTTATCACTTGTGAAGTTGCGTTCCTGACGCTGGTTCGGCACGAAGCCGCTGGTGCGGTCCGCTACGTTGAAGGTTTGATTGGCGGTAGTCAGGAAGCCGGCCTGCAAGGCAAGTAAGTTATTGGCAAGTGTCTGGTCAGCGGCGCTGCTGCCGGGGAGGGCGCCGAGAATATTAATGTTGTTCGCGGCGCTGATACCAACGTTATAGATGGGCGTAATTGCCCCTTCGTTGTAGCTGTTTACCCGGATCCACTGGCTTTGGTAGCCGAATTGGATGGTGTGCTTGCCTTTGGTCCAGGTCGAGTTGTTTTGGAGGTTGTAGGTATCCGTGAAACGTCCTTGGGCGCGGAAGGTATTCCGAGGGTTGCCAATCAAAGTGGGTGCAATGATAGGGCTCGTGAAATCTTCAGTCGTATCAAAAGGAGCGTCCGTGAGATTAAACCCGCCACGCGCTTCGTTGGTAAAGGTTGGTGAGGGATTCCAACGGTAGGTCAGGCTCATCAGGCGGGCCTTGCTGTTGTTCTGTACCGTGGGCACCGTGGCGTAGTTATTCATCAAGTCCGGACGGTCCACAATGTCGCGGTTCCAGGTGTAAGTACCAAAGATATGATTTTTCTGGTTCAAGTAGTAATCCACTTTGCCCAGAACGTTGTCGCGGGTACGGTTGTTGCGGATATTGAAGCCAATGCCGGTGGTGTTGATGCCGTCACCGATGTCGGGACGATTGCCGGCGGCGGGAACTTGATCGATCAATTGCCGAGTGACGGAATCGGGCGTAAGGTTCGCAGCGTTTAATACATTCACGCGTTGGATGCCGCCCGCCGTGCGATAGGAGAAAACGCCACTGCGAGCTTCCGGGGTGAGGATAGTGCGGGTGGCCGCTGATTGCTGACGCAGGCGCAAACCTTCATAGTTGGCGTAGAACAGCAATTTATCCTTCACGATGGGACCGCCAATGGTGCCGCCGAACTGATTCTGGTTCAGGAAGGGACGACGAACTCCCGAAAAGTTATTGAACCAAGTGTTCGCACTGGCAACGTTGTTGCGATTGAGCCAGATTAAGCTACCGCGGTACTTGTTCGTTCCGGAGGGGGTAGAGAAGTTAATCTGAGCCGCGCCGTTGCCCAAAGCGGGATTTGAGTTAGAGGTAACGATCGTGGCTTCGGCAACCTGGTCCAAAAGCAACAGGTTGGGTTGGAAGTCCAGCGTGTTGGTGCGGATAAAGTTGTCCTGAATGTTAATGCCATCGAGCGTAATGTTCGAAAAGCTTGGCCGCAGACCATTGATGGTGGTGTTGGTGCGGGCGTTGGAAGTTACGCCGGCTTGCGTTAAGAGCAGACCAACCGGGCTGCGATTCAAACTCGGCAAGCTCCGCAACTGCTGATTGGTGACGGTGGAACTGATTTCGGTAGACGAAGTCTGCACCGTTGCCGCTTCCGCGCTGACTTCAATGGTTTCCGAAGTCTGTGAAATTTCCAGCTTCGTGGGCTTCAACGACAATTCGAGGTTTGAGCTAACATCCAAGCCCCGGATGATTTCTTTGCGGAAGCCTTGGCTGCTGATGGAGATGTCATACTTACCGCCGGCGATGCCGGCAAAGAAAAACCCACCGTCTTCCTTTGTACTTGTTGTGGATAGGGCGTTCTGGCCGTTGGCCAGGAACAGTTCCACGGTCGCCCCAGGTACAGCCGCACCGCTCGCGTCGGTAACGCTCCCGGAGATGCGGCCATTTGCTTGTGCAAACAGAGAGGTCGCTAGCGCGATCGCGCAGGCGAATAGTTGTAATGTCTTCTTCATATTTCCTTTCCCTGAAGATGCTCGTAGTTTAACCCAGTCGAAATAGTTTTGAGTGGCTCTCAAGGACTAAAATAGGGTTCGGCTTCATGTTTTTCTGGCTGAGCCGGATCCTTTGAGAGCGGAGTGTTTTCATGACCTTACGGTACTTATTGCTATTTACCCTTGCGTGTGTGATGCTGCCCGCGGAAACCCTGCGGATTGCTTCCTACAACGTACGGTACCCGGCCAAGGGCGACGGAGAAAACGTGTGGGAAAAGCGGCAGTCCTTATTCATGAACAGTATTCGGCACATGGACCCCGACATCATGGGCACGCAGGAACTCTTCAAGCTGCAGGGCGATGCGATCGTCGAAACCCTGAAGGACTACTACTGGTTCGGGGTCAGCCGCCAAGGGAACACCGAGGACGAGCACATGGGGGTTTTCTACAAGAAGTCGAAGTTATTTCTGCTGGATCAGGGCAACTTCTGGCTTAGCCCTACCCCGGACCGGCCCGCCTCCAGCGCCTGGAACATGAGTTTGCCGCGTATGGTGACTTGGGGTCTGTTTGAATCGAAGGCAACCCGCCGTCGCTTCTACTTCGTGAACACGCACTTTCCCCATCGCCGCGAGGACGCCACATCACGCCTGGAGTGCGCCAAGGTGATCCTAAACTATCTGAAGCGCATTCGCGAAGATGCGCCCATCATTCTGACCGGCGACTTTAACACCGGCGCCGACTCCGATGTGCACGCGCTGTTTGCCCAGATGCTGAAAGATACCCGCGAAATTGCAACGAAGAAAGATGGCCCCGATGGCACTTTCCATGGCTTCGGCGGCAAACCGGGCGCCGCGCGGATTGATTGGATCTTTGTGCGCGGCTTTACGGCAGCGCAGAACCAGACCGTTACCTTCCACGAAAACGGCCTCTACCCTTCCGATCACTTCCCCATCCTGGCGCTGCTGGAATTTTAGGCGCACAGCAAATCACTTACAAAAGAGAAACCGGGCTGAGCTAGCCCGGTTTTCTTTTTGTGAAACTCTGTTTTGTCATTGACGACAGGACCGAGTTGGTCTTATATTCATACTATTCGGCAATTGCAAGTCGATTGCAGGAGCGAGGGCCCACCGGACGATCTTGGCGGACAGCCGGTGGAGCCCCCCGAACGAACACCGCTGGAGCGGCATGCGCGTTCCCTCAGCATAACGGGAAGCAGTGCCCTCTGGCGAACCATGAATCGCTGACTCATGAATCGCTGACTGAGGAGTACTGTCTTGAGACCCCAAATCTGTTTTCTTGTTTTTTTGGGCTTGGCGGCAATTTTGCCCGCTGCCCAATTGAAGATCCACGTAAAGGACACCAGCCGCCTGCCGGTGGCGCAAGCCAAAGTGGAAGCGCGGCAAGGCGTTTCCGGGCGGGCCTATAGTTGCCGCACCGCGAAGGACGGCACTTGCTCCATCGACGCACCCAACGGCGCCTACACTCTTCGTGCCGAAACAGAAGAGCTAAGCGGCAACCTGCGCATTGAGATTCTGGCCGATGCCGAAGTAGAAATCGCGCTGCAACCGACGGCACTGCGGGCCAGCGTTACGGTGGTAAGTTCCTCGCGGCAGGAAGAACTGCAGGAAGAATCCGTCACCAAGGTAGAAGCCGTGACGCGGGAACAAATGCTGTCAACGGGTTATGAGCGCGTTTCCGATGTATTGACCGAAATCCCCGGCGTGCTGGTGCGGCGGGGAAATACGCCAACGGTGGGCGGCGAACAAATCCAGGGCGTGGATTCGCGCCAAGTGCTGGTGCTGCAGGATGGTTTACCAATCGTGGGCGCACGGGGCATTAAGTCCGGGGCCTTGAACCTAAACCGGCAAACTTCCGACCGCTTGTCGCGCGTTGAAGTGGCAAAAGGCTCGGGCTCCTCGCTCTACGGAAGCGATGCCATTGGCGGGGTAATCAACATGATCACTCGCGAACCTTCCGCGCCATTTGAAGCCGGCTTTGTCCTCTCCGGCGGTAGTTTGGGCACCTTTGACGGGCGCGGCGATTTCGGCGGGCGCTGGAAAAATCTAACCTACTTCACCAACTTTGGCCACAACCGGAATGATTCCTATTCGCTGATCCCCGGCAGCATCGCTACCGTGGGCCCGCAGGTGCGCCGGCAGGACATCCTCTTCAAAACGCGTTACCAATTCCACCCGAAGTTCGCGTTGGGCTTCACGGCCAACGCCTACCGCAACCGGGATACGGGCTTGAACACCAGCCAAACCGGCCCCGTGGAAGGCATTATCAACGATTCGACCCAAACCTACGCCCTGGTTGCGGATTGGATCGTGGACCCGGCAACGACATTCCAAGCCCGCGCCTACAGCGCCCGCTTTGACGAGAACAGCACCACGGCACCGCTGAGCAATCCCTCGCAGATATCTCCCGCCAACCTGAACGAACGCTTAAACCGCTTGGACGCCACCGTATCGCGCGCTATTGGCAGCACGCACTTTCTGCAAGGCGGCGTCGAATGGGCCCAGACGGAGTACCGCGGCGCCAACCGCTTGGTCGGCGATAACGTGGGCCAACAAGTTACGGCTACGGATGTCTGGCTGCAGGATAAGTGGGCCGTGAATCGCTTCCTTACCTTTACGGGCGGCGGACGCGTCACGTCGCACTCCTTGTTCGGCAATGCCGCCGTTCCGAAGGCCGGGGTCATTGTGAAGCTGTCTGATTCGTGGATTCTGCGCGGCAGTTTCGGTCTGGGCTTCCGTGCGCCGGACCTGGGGCAACTCTACTTCCGCTTCGCCAACCCTGCCAGTTTCTATCAGGTAATCGGCAACCCCACGCTGAACCCGGAATACAGCCAAAGCTTCCAAGTTGGCGCACTTTACCGCCATCGCCGCTACCGCCTGGGCGTTACTCTTTTCCGCAACAACATTCGCGACTTGATTGATTCGCGCTTGATTGGCACTCCCCGTACGCCGCAGGAATTGAACGGATTGCTGGTCACTTATGGCATTCCGCCCTTCTTTGACCCTCTGTTGAACCGCCAGACCTTTGCCTATGTCAACCAATCGCGCATCTTCACCCAAGGCTTTGAAGTGGATGGTGAGTACGCCTTCAACCGCAATCTGCGCTTAAGTGGTGGCTATACGTACTTGAACGCCTTGGACCGCGTAACCCGGCTGGCCTTGCCCCAACGCCACCGCCACCATGCGCAAACCCGGCTCGACTACTTGATCCCCCGCTGGGGCTTGACCACGAATTTGCGCGGCAGCTTTTTCAGCCACTGGCTGCTGAATGCGGCCACCGGCACCCGCGGCCTGCCCTTCCAAGTTTGGGATGCCTACGTGGGCAAGGATTGGCGCCGCGGTTTCCAATCCTTTCTCGCCGTCGACAACCTGAACAACAGCCGCGACGGCAAACTGGCGCTGCCGGTACCTACCTTTGACCGTCCGGACTATGGCCGGACTTTCCGCGTGGGCTTGCGGTATCGCTTCACGCACGGTGACTAACCCTTCTACTCTCGGAGCACACTCAACATGAATAGAAACATTCTTCTGGCAGCATTGCTGTTGCCTGCCCTGCTTTCAGCGCACTTCACCTTTGTGGTTCCCCACGCGGGCGGCCAAGGTGCGGACCTGATTATCAGCGAAGATCTGTACCCCGACCCGGCCGTAAACCCAAAGCTGATTGAGCAAACCAAGCTTTGGGTGCGCAATGCGGAAGGCAAGGATACGCCCCTGGTTTTGCAATCGGGCAAAGACCGTTTGCCCATGCAAGTGCCTGGCGCGGGCAACCGCATTATCTTTGGCCAAAGCAATCTAGGCATCTCGCCCGCCGCAAGAGGTCCGAAGGAATATCTGCTCATGTACTACCCAAAGACCGTGATGGGCGCCTTGTGGGGAGAAGCGGCAACGCTGGGTAATACGCAAGTGGTGGAACTGGTTCCCTACGGCGAAGCAGGCGCCGCGCGCATTCGTTTGCTGGTGCGGGGGGAAGCGAAGCCCAATGCAGAAATGACGGTAGTATTGCCCGGAGGTGAACAGAAGCGCGTAAAGACCGACGCAGAAGGCTTCGCGGGACCTTTTGCCGAAACGGGCCGCTTTGCCGTGTGGGCTCGCTTTTGGGAGGATGCCACCGGCGAGCACCAAGGCAAGCGCTACGAGCAAATCCGCCACTACGGCATGCTCGTTTTTGATGCCCCGCGCAAGCCCGCGCTGAGCCAGGCCATGCCGGAAGCCACTTCCAGCTTTGGCGCCGCGCTACTGGGCGACGCGCTCTATGTCTACGGTGGTCATATTGCCAATACCCACAACTACTCGACGGCCGCCGTTTCCGGCCAATTTCATCGCTGGAACTTCAGCGCGCAGCAATGGGAAAAATTACCCGGCGGGCCCGGCCTGCAAGGCATGAATCTGGTCGCCCATGCGGGACGCATCTATCGCATTGGCGGCATGGCTCCCCACAATGCACCCGGCGAGAAGGCCGACACACGGTCCACCACGGATTGCGCTTGGTTCGACCCGGCAACGAAAGAATGGCATAGCCTGCCCGCTTTGCCGGAGCCCCGCTCCTCCCATGATGTGGTCGCCGTGGGCGATCGCCTTTACGTTGTGGGCGGATGGAATCTGCGCGGCGCGGGCGGTGGGCCAAGCGTTTGGGCCAAGACCATGTTGACGTTGGACCTCAAGGCCGCGAGCCCCAAATGGGAAACCCATGCCCAGCCTTTTGAACGCCGCGCGCTCATCGCCACGGTATTGCAGGATAAGGTATACGTGTTGGGCGGCATCCAACCCTCCGGCGGGGTAAGCCAGGAGGTAGAGGTATTCGATACCGCTACGCAAACCTGGACGAAAGGCCCCCGCATTCCGGGCACGGCGATCCATAGCTTCGCCCCCGCCGCCGCCGTGGCCCAGGACAAGCTGTTCCTTAGCTTGGGCGATGGTTCTCTCCTGCAGTTGCAGGAGAAAGCCGGCCGCTGGGAAGACGCGGGCAAGACGTCTCCTCGCCTTGCCCACCGCATGGTGGCCAGCAAGGACGCGCTCATCATCCTGGGCGGCGCCATTAAGGGCAAGAATCTCGACCTCGTAGAGACCCTGCCCATTCCATTGCTCTAGCCTTCGCTTTATCGCCTTCGCTCGAGCGCAATTTGCGATAACGTAGCGGCGTGCTGCGATTGTTTCTCTCTCTCACGCTGCTTCAAGCGCAAACCAACTGGCCGCACTACGGCAACGACGCCGGCGCCATGCGCTGGAGCGAACTTCGTCAGATCCATACCGGAAACGTGGCTCGCCTCCAAACCGCCTGGACCCATCGCATGGGTAAGGCAGGTTCGGAGGCGATTCCCATTGTCGTGGATGGCATTCTGTACGCCACCGCGCCCGACGGCGTGTATGCGCTCGTTCCTGAAACCGGGGAGTTGCTTTGGAAATACGAAGGTTCGCCCATGGCGCTGCGGGGGCTGGCCTATTGGCCCGGCGGGAAAAATCGCCCTCCGCGCATCTTCGTGGGCAATGGCCAGTACCTGTTGGCGCTGGATGCCACAACCGGAAAACCCGCGCCCGCCTTTGGCAATGAAGGCCGCGTGGATTTGAAGCCCGGCGTGCTGGACGGATTGCCCACAGGAAAGTACCTGCTGCAATCGCCGCCGGCAATTTTTGGCGACATTGTCATTACCGGCTCCAGCAATGGCGAAGGCGCGCCCACGCTCGGCGCCTATGGCGACGTGCGCGGTTGGGATGCCCACACCGGCAAGCTGCTTTGGACCTTCCACACCGTTCCCCGCCCCGGCGAACCGGGCGCGGAAACATGGGCCCCCGGAGCTTGGAAAAATCGCAGTGGCACGAATGTTTGGGGCTTCCTTACGGTCGATGTTTCGCGCGGTATTGTTTACCTGCCGCTAGGCTCGCCCACGACGGACTTCTACGGTGCGGATCGCCACGGCGACAATCTCTACGGCAATTCGCTGGTTGCTCTAGATGCGCGCACGGGCAAAAAACTTTGGCACCAGCAATTGGTGCACCATGACCTTTGGGACTACGATCCCGCCGCGCCGCCCGCCTTGTTCGACATCAAGCGCGAGGGCAAAACTATTCCCGCTGTGGCGCAAATCACCAAGACCGGTTTGCTGTTTGTGTTTCACCGCGTCACCGGCGCGCCGATTTATGGCTTGGAAGAACGCCCCGTTCCCCAAACAACCCTGCCCGGCGAGAAGACCTCCCCCACCCAGCCTTTCCCGGTGAAGCCGCCACCGCTCTCTCGCCTGTCCATGACCAAAGAGGAGCTTTACTCGGAAAGCCCCGAGCACGCCCAATTCTGCCGCGATCTCTTCACCAAGAACAACTTGCGCCTAGCCCCGCCCTACACTCCTTTGGGCACCGAACGCTTTGACCTGTTCTTCCCTTCCACTCTCGGCGGAGGCAATTGGGGCGGCGTTTCCGTCGACCCCACCGCCCAAAAGTTGTTCGTCAACATCATGAACATTGGCCAATGGGGACGCATGGAAAAAAAGGGAGACACCTATGTTCGAACTTCCCCCTTTGGCCCCTATGCCCGCTTTTGGGACCCCAAAACCCGCATCCCCTGCAACAAGCCGCCCTTTGGCGAAATGCTGGCGATTGACTTAGCCTCCGGCGACATCGCTTGGCGCTCGCCGCTGGGCCGCATTGAGGCATTGGAGGCGGCAGGCGTCAAGGATACGGGCAGTGTAAACCTGGGCGGCAGCATTGCCACCGCCGGACAATTGCTCTTCATTGGCGCCGCGAACGATTCCCGCTTCCGCGCCTACGACAGCCGTAACGGAAAGCTGCTATGGGAAACGAAGCTCGAGGCCAGCGCCCATACCGCGCCTGTTACTTACCAAGGGCGCGACGGCCGGCAATATGTGGCCGTCATGGCCGCGGGCGGGGGAGGCTTTCTCGGGGGTGGTTCTTCCAATACGCTCGTCGCCTTTGCCCTTCCCGATGTCCCGCGCAAAGCTTTGCCGGTAGAAGTTTCCAAAGCGGTTGCGCGAGCAAAAGAATTACGAAAGAATGCGCCAAGAGTTGGAATACATCCTCCACTTGTCTTGGACACAAATGAAACCGCGGCCTTGGTCAACCGATCCTGTGGCCAAGGCTGCCACACCCTGGAAGTGGTAACCTCGCAACGTCATTCTGCCGGCGAATGGCGCAATTTAGTAACCAATATGATTGCCCGGGGCGCGCCGGTGAAAGAGAAAGAGGCGGAAGTAATCATCCAATATCTCAGCAGCACTTTGCGGCCATAATTTTTCTTTTCTACTTTCCTTTTGCCATCAATCCTGAGTATCCTGTTCCCTGAATGGGGAGAATCGGCTACAGGATATGGTTGAACGCGTGGCTCCTTTGGGGCCAGCTTTTGCTATCACAACCTTTATTGGCACAAGGCGCTGGCAGCTTGGAAGGCACCTTGACCGATCCCTCCGGAACACCCGTCGGTGGAGTGCCGGTGCGCGTGCAAGGCCCCGTAACGCGTGAAGCGATTACCAATCCAGAGGGCATTTTTGTTCTGCGCAACTTGCCCGCCGGCAAATACGTTTGCCAGATACAACTGCAGGGCTTTCAACCAATTCGCTCAGAATTTCAAGTCGCGCGCGGCAGGCAAACGAGGCTAGCTTTCACATTTTCATTGGCGGAGATCCGCAGTGAATTAGAAATCCAAGCACAACCGGATCTTTTGAGTGTCGAAGCTGGTTCCAATCAAAATACGGTCACCGTTAGTTCAGACTTGCTTTCCAGTTTGCCCATATTGGACCTCGATGCCGTGGCGGCACTGCAAGGCTTTCTCGACCCCTCGGCAGCCGAGAATCCGAACTACATCATGGACGGCGCGGAATCGCGAAACGTCACGGTCACGCCCTCAGCGGTGCAGGAAATCAAGATCAACAACAACCCCTATACGGCAGAGTTTCCCCGCTGGTCGCGGCGGCGCATTGAGGTGATTACTAAGCCGGCGGGCAGCCGATGGCGAGGAACCTTTAACTTCCTGAATCGCGACTTCCGCTTGAATGCCCGCGAGGCCTTTGCCTTAGAGCGGCCAAAGGAAAGGCGGCGAACCTTTGAAGGCAGCGTACTTGGCCCAGCTCCCTGGACAAAGAAAGCTTCCTTGCTCTTCTCTGCTTGGCGCAAGGAAGACCGCATGCAGCGCGTCATCTTTGCCCAGACCCTAGGCGGCATTCTGCGCGAGAACGTACCTGCTCCGGCCTTCAATAACTACGTTTCCGCCCAACTAACTCTGCAACCGTCTAACCGGCAGTCTATGTTCTTCCAACAGAACTTCCGCGACTTATGGGCGAACAATGTGGGCATTGGCGGAATCACTTTGGCTGAGTCCGGCATGCTGTACCGCTACCGGGAAGACGAATTCGTTTTCAACCATAGCTTTGTGGTAAACCCGCGATTGCTAAGCCAACTGCGAGTTTTAGTGGGGCGTCACTATGCCCCGAACCGGTCGAATCTACAGGAACCTCGGCGCATAGTCTCCGGCGCATTTATTAATGGGGGCTCCCAACAAGACCGCACGTCGCGCGAAGTCCACACCGCCATTACCTGGATGTTCACTCAAAGCACGGGGCGGCATACCCTGAAGTACGGCTTCAATATCCCGGATTGGAGCCGCCGCAGTTGGCAGGACTTGAACCACCAACAAGGTACTTTCACTTACACAACGTTGGCGGACTTTGCCGCCGACCGGCCGCTTTCCATCCTGCTGCAGCAAGGCGATCCCTTGGTGCGAATTACCGAGAAGCTCTTGGGCCTATTTGTTCAAGATGATTATCAACTACGCCCAAACTTGCAACTTTCGCTTGGCCTTCGCTATGACTGGCAGAATTTCTTTGGGGATGCGAAGAATCTCGCTCCACGCGTCGCCGTTGCTTGGAGCCCGCAGAATAACCGCAAAATGGTGGTCCGTCTTGGAGGGGGATACTTTTTTGACCGTTCTGGTGCTGTGCCTATGTTTGACATCCTCCGCTTTAATGGAGTTCAACTCCGGCGCTACTTATTGACGCCTCCTGATTTAACCGTCAGCCCCAGCACCCCGACGACGGTACACCAGTTGGCTCGCGATACCCAGATTCCCGAGATCATTCAATTTAGCGGAACTTTAGAATACCAATTGGCTAAGCGGGCTTCCATTTCCGTGGGCTATCTCGGTTATCGGGGCCTGCGACAGTTTGCCTCTCGCGATGCCAACGCGCCGCTACCGGAAAACTTTCGCCAAAGACCAGACCCACAATTCAATGCCTTGCGGATTCTGGAATCGAGCGGCCGTATACAGAGTGATGCCCTTGAACTTGCGCTGCGCGGGAGCCCGCACCCCAAGTTTCCCTTAACCTTGAACTATACGCTCGGCCGCACACTTTCCAATACCGACGGCGCTAACTTCTATCCGGCCGCCAGTTACTTTCCCAGTGGCGAGTGGGGCCGCGATAGCCAAGACCGTCGCCACACGGTAAACCTACTGGGTACGGCCAACATTCATAAGTGGCTTCAGTTCGGCTATACCCTTGCGGCCTATACCGGACGGCCCTATAACATCACGACGGGACGCGACAACAATGGAGATGGCCTAGTTTTAGACCGCCCAGAGGGCACCGCGCGCAACGCGGGCCAGGGTCCCGCCTATGCGAGCCTCGACCTTCGCTGGTACCACGACTTCCTACTAATGCCCTCCCGCAAAGAAAAGAGTCCAACCCTGACAATTGGGCTGGACTCCTTTAACTTATTCAACCGGGTGAACTTCTCCACTTTCGTTGGTGAGGTTAGTTCCCCCTTCTTTGGGCAGGCCGTACAGACTTTACCTGCCCGCCGGATTCAAACCACTCTTCGCCTTCGCTTTTAGAAGATATACTTCACAGCGAACTGCAGTTCGCGTGCCGGGAAGGCAGAAGTGATGCGACCAAAGTTACCGCTGGTGCGGTTCACATCCACTCCCGCAAAATTCGTGCGGTTGAAGAGGTTGAAGGCTTCGAAGCGGAACTGGAAGTTGGAACGTTCCGTAATCGGGAATTCCTTGTGCAAGCCGAAGTCCGTTTGCAGGAACATCGGTCCGCGCACGCCGTTGCGGAAAGCGTTGCCAAAGGGTTGGCTGCGATCGGTAGGTTCCACCACGCCCGCGCCAATGTTTGCGCAATAGCTAAAGCGCGTGTCCGTGGTACCACGGCAAGGGTTCAGAAATTGCAAACGATTTCCTTCCGTGCGCAGGTTGTAGGGCAGCACCGCATCGCCCACAATGTTTGGGCGGTAGTTCGGCGCACCACCGGCTGCCACTTGGAAAGGGGCCGTGGGCGAGTAGGTGATGTTATAAGGCAGTCCCGCATTGGCGGTGTTGATGACGTTGATGCGCCAACCGCCGAGAACACCTTGGGCCAGCCAGTTGGCATTGGACATGTACTTACGGCCCTTGCCGAAAGGCAACTCATAAACTACCGTGGAAGTATTGTTCCAACGCTGGTCATAGCCGGTGTAGCCACGTTCACTGCCCAGATTGCGGAAGTTCAAGCGGGAGTTATCACCGTTGGCAGTTTCGAGGTGGCCGGACGCATTGTCAATGCCGCGGCCCCAGGTGAGGGAGTTTAGAACGAAGAGGCTGCCGAAGCGCTTTTCAATCTTCATCTGCAACGCATCGTAATCCAGGAAGCCAAGGTCCGTGGCGATTTGGATTTGGCCAAAGTTCTGGATCGGGCGGCGGGCCTGCACGCTCAAGCTCTCCGTCGGCGCATTGGCACGAGCCTGGTTGAAATCGCCAAGGATCATCAGCTTGCGGCCGCGGGTGCCAACGTAGCCAACATCGAGCACAAAGCCCGCACCTAACTGGCGTTGAATGCTGGTATGGAAGCTATGGATGTAGCCGGAGCGCAAGTCGCGCGGAATGTAGTTCGCGCGCACGTTGATTTGGTTCACGTTCGCAATGTTCAACAAGTTATTCGGATAACCTTGTTCGCGGGTGCGGAAACAATCCTGGGGAGCTTGGTTTAAGCCCGTGCACAAGGGGCGGCCACCGCTGACGGGCGACAGTTGCTGGATGTTCACGCCAATGATGTTGGGCAAGTTGAAGGCGAGAATGTTTTCGCCGCCCATCCGGTTGAAGTGAATGTAGCTGATGCCGTAAGCCGCGCGGATTACCGTCTTGTTGTTCGCCTGGAGCGCCATGCCGATACGGGGCGCCCAGTTGTTGCGGTCGGGACGGATCAAGGCCCGCTCTTCCACGGAACCATCGGCCGTGGCCTGGATCAAGCTATTCGTCGTGGGGTCGAAGTTGCTTAAGCGGCCATTCGCTTCCCATTGCGGCGTACCGTATTCATAGCGAACGCCCATATTTAGCGTCAGGAAGCGGTTCACCTTCCAGTCGTCCTGGAAGTAGAAGAAGTTCATTGCTTGGCGGTAATCGACAATGACGGTGTTGTTCAATTGATAGTTAGAACGGGCACCATACATGAAGTCGATTAGGTTATAGGCGTTGTTTGCCGCTGCACCGGCGGGCCGGCTAAATTGGCCCGAGTAGCTGTCTTGGCCGTACTTTGGATTGAAGTCGTCAATCGCCGTGCTGATTCGTTGATATTCATAGCCTGCCTTCATGGTGTGCTTGCCCCAAATCTTCGAGTAGTTCACCTTGGGATTGATGACGAAGGGATTCTGGAACTGCGGATTCGAACTTTGCACACCAAAGGCGGTGTAGCCATTCACTACTTGGCGGTAGAAGCCACCCACTACGTTTTCATCGGTTGGTCCGTTGGGGATGTTATAAGTCCCGTATACGTTGGGTTGGCCCTGGAAAATAGTAACCTTACCACCTTCGGTCAGGCTAACACCCATGCGGAACTCTAAGAGAGAAGAAGGGTTGATGGTCCAATTCGTACCGAAGGCCATTTGTTGGTTCAGAACCCGCACACGACCGTTAGAGTCACCGCCAGCCTCGCCCGGGATGCTTGGCGGTTCTAAGTTATTCAACAAGCGGTGGCTGTAGCGCGCAAAGGCATTGAACTTATCGCTGAAGTAATGGTCATAGCGGATGTCGCCCTTATCGTTCTGGTCGGTACGCAAGGGCTGCGCGAATAACTGAACGGCTTGCCCGGGCACGTTTGGCTCGGGCAAAGCGGCCAGGAGGTCGCGCGCAAAAGGCGTGATTTGGCTGGCGGGAATGCGATTGCCAGGGATTAGATCGCCTGTGATGGGGTTACGAATCGGCGTGGCAAGAGCAGTAAAGTCGCCGCTTTGGAAGGCACCTTGCGGGACGTTGGTAAAGCGCGGGGTAGAAGAATCGCGCCGAAAACCTTCATAGTCGGCAAAGAAGAACATTTTGTTCTTCACAATCGGCCCGCCGATGGCCCCGCCGAATTGGTTTTGCTCAAGCACGGGCTTATCTTGGTCGTCAACACGGCCATCACGGTTTAAGTCGTTCTTGAAGAAGCCGAAAGCGTTCAGCGACGTATTACGGCCAAACCACCAACCCGCACCGTGGAATTCATTGCCACCGGAGCGAATCGTCGCGTTGATCACCCCACCGCCCGCGCGGCCAAACTCGGCCGAGAAGTTATTGGTTTCAATGCGGAACTCCTGCACCGCATCCGGCGAGATTTGCACCACTTGGTTCGAAAAGCCTTGGTTCGATGTACCGTAGGCGTTGTTGTCTACACCGTCAATTACGAAGTTGTTTTGCGAACTACGCATGCCGTTGATGTTGAAGCTGGCGTCGCGCGAGCCCGCAATCAAACTACGGCGCACACCTGGAGCCAGCAAGGCGAGGTCGGCGTAGTTACGCCCATTCAAGGGCAGGTTTAAGATTTGCTTCGCGCTTACTACGGTGCCGCGCGAACTGGTTTCGCTTTCCAGCACCGCTGCGGCTTCGGACACGGTGACGGATTCCGTCACTTCGCCTACCTGCAGTACGAGGTCGACGCGTTGACGGGCATTTACCGTAACGGTGAATTCTTCCGCAACCGATTTCTTGAAGCCTGCAGCTTCCGCACTTAAGGTGTAGCGGCCAATTTTGACGCCGCCAAATAAATAATTGCCATCGTCGCTCGTATTTACAGTGGACTCCACGCCTGTATCCGCACTCCGCAAAGTGATCTTGGCATTGGTGATCGAAGCGCCCGTGGCGTCTTTGATGGTTCCCAAAACAGTTGCTGCGTCGAATTGAGCCCAAAGCGACCCCGGCAGCAAGATAACGAGACTTAATAAAACATGTCTAAGCATATTCCGAGGGTAGCCACCATTGTTTGCAAACCTGTTGCAATAGCGTGAATTGAGCGTCACGCAACGAGATTTGCAGTTCCTTGATAGAATTCGGGCAACCATGCCAAATACGCGCCGCCAAGTACTGGTAAGCATAGTGGGCACTTCCGCGCTGGCCGCCAGCGACCCGCAGGCCCAACACCAGCACGGCCAACCCGAACCTGCTGCCACCACCTCGCAGACATATTCCCCGAAGAGCTTTACGCCCGCTCAGCTACGCACTATTGGCGCGTTAGCGGAAATTATCATCCCGCGGACGAAGACGCCCGGTGCCCTCGACGCAAAGGTGCACGAGATCATTGACGAGCGGCTTGCCGGCAATCGGCGCGGCTTGGCTGTCTGGACGAAAGGACTAAGCGAAGTGAACGCCCTGGCGCGGAAGCAGTTCCGCCAAGCCTATGCTGCACTGAACGAAGACCAGCAGGCGGCCGTTATGGTGGCCCTTGCGGAAAAGTCGCCCTTCTTCGCCGTCTTGAAAGAAGCTACTGTCGACGCTTACTATTCCACGAAGGAAGGCCTACAAATGGAACTGGGCTACCAGGGCGCTGTACCGCTGGCGGAATTCAAGGGTTGCACCCATCCGGAGCACCAAGCCTAATGCAGATCAAAACCGACCCCAAGACATACGACGTTGTCATTGTTGGCTCCGGCGCCGCTGGCGGCATGGCTGCTTGGAACCTTACCCGCCAAGGTGTGGAAGTGCTGGTGCTGGATGCTGGCGAAAAATTCAACCGCAATAGTTTTTGGAGCCACGTTCGCCCCTGGGAAGCTCGCGCCCGCATGGCGCGCGGCCAACGTCCGCCGCAGTTCACCCTTACCAATGATGAACAACCCTATTTAACCCCCAACCAGCAGGACTTCCAACTCGTGCGCGTTTGGGGCCGTGGCGGCAAAACCAACATCTGGGGGCGCGTCAGCTTGCGCTTTTCTGACGCCAACTTCCAAGAACCCGCCCAGGATGGCCACGAGATTCCCTGGCCCATTCGCTATGCCGAACTCGCGCCCTACTACGACAAAGTGGAGCAATGGATCGGCGTCTGCGGAGGCACAGACGACCAGGAATTTCTGCCGGGTTCGCAGCACCACCTTCCCGCCCCCGCCCTGCGCTGCGGCGAGCACATTATGCGCCGCGCCGCCAACAGCGTAGGCATCAATATCGTCAATACTCGCCGGGCTGTTTTAACCAAGCAGCACAATGGCAAAGCCCCGTGCCACTATTGCGGCGCCTGCGGCAAGGGCTGCGATATTTCTGCCTTCTTCAATTCTTCGGACTACTTGCTCGAACCCGCCTTCCAAACCGGCAAGTTGGAATTGCGCGACAACGCTGTGGTTTCCCACGTCACCACCGGCCCAGACGGCCTTGCCAACGGGGTGCATTACTTCGACCGCAAGAGCGGCGAAGCGCACCAAGTGAAGGCGCGCGTGGTGGTGATGGCCGCCAGTTGCGTAGATTCCACGCGCATCCTCTTAAACTCCAAGTCCAGCCGATACCCCAACGGCATTGCCAATTCCAACGATGTAATCGGCCGCTACCTTTGCGAACAAGTACGCTTCCATATCTTCGGCTTTGCCCCGGAACTGAAGGGCAAGAAGGCGCAAAACGACGATGGCATCGGCGGCGAACACATCTACATGCCCCGTTGGCGCGGCCAAAGCAAAGGCAGCAACAAATTCCTCCGCGGCTATGGCAGCCAGTTCTGGAATACCGGCGCCCAGGCCAATGCCAGCTACGCGAAACACCTGCCCGGCTTTGGCAAAGGCTTCAAGGAAAACGTGAAGCGCGGCTACCCGGCCTTGATTGCCATGCACCCCTATGGCGAAGTGCTGCCCTATGCCGACAACCGCATCACGCTCCACAAAACCCGCAAAGACAAATTCGGCATTCCGCTGCCCACCATCGACTACAAAATCCGCGAAAACGAACGCGCCATGATCGAGGCCATGTACGACAGCGCACTCGAAATCATGACGGCCGCCAAGGCGGAAATCCTGCCCTACGAACGCGGCTGGATTGATCGCCTTGGCAGCGCGATTCATGAGCACGGCACTTGCCGCATGGGCGACGACCCTAAGCGCAGCGCGTTAAACAAGTTCAACCAAGCGCACGAAGTGAAAAATCTTTTCGTCGTGGATGGCTCCAGTTTCCCCACCGCCACCGAGAAGAATCCTACACTTACGATTCTCGCCCTCAGCATGCGCGCCACGGATTACCTGGCCGATGAGTTAAAGAAGCGCAATCTCTAGACCTTCATTCGATAGAATCAAAGCTCAATCGGAAAGGATTGATGCATGAGATTCTTCTTGTCCTGCCTTTTGTTGGCGGGGCTTCTGCTTGGTTTGTTGGCCGGCTGTGGCAAAAAGCCCGCAGCCGAAGTGACAAAGCCGGAAAACGCCGTTCCGGTGGTTGCCGTAGTCCCGGCCGTCCGCCAATCCATGGACAATTCCATCACTTTGGTGGCAGAGTTCCGGCCCTTTCGCGAAATCGACGTCATGGCCAAGGTCTCCGGCTACGTCTCGGCCATTAATGCCGACCTGGGGGACCGCGTCCAAACCGGCCAAGCGCTGGCCCGCATCGAGATCCCCGAAATGGGTGACGAGATGGTGCGTGCGACCGCCAACATCGGCCGCAGCAGCGCGGAGGTGCAGCGCGCCAAAGAAGATGTGCGCCGCGCCGAGAGCGCCAGCGAAATGGCGCAGTTGAACTTCAATCGCTTAACGCAAGTGGCCAAGACGCGTCCCGGCTTGGTGGCCCAACAGGAAATTGATACGGCCCGCACGCGCGCCTTGGAAGCCTCGGCCCAATTGGCCGCAGCCCGCTCCAGCCTTACCGCCGCGGAGCAGGGTGTGCGCGTGAACCGCGCCGACGAATCCCGTTTGAAAACCATGTTTGCATATACGCGCGTCACCGCTCCCTTCCCCGGCGTCATCACGCGCCGCTACGCGGAAGTAGGAGCCATGGTGCAAGCCGGCACCAGTTCGCAGACCAACGTGCTGCCCATCGTGCGCTTGGCCCAGGATAATCTGCTGCGCCTGCAATTGCCCATTCCCGAATCCGCAGTGCCCTACGTTCGCGTTGGCTTTCCCGTGGAAATTCGCGTGCCCACGCTGGATTTGATTGTGCCCGGCCGCATTGCCCGCTTCAGTGGCCAACTCTCTCTCGCCACCCGCACCATGCTTGCCGAAGTAGACGTACCCAACGACGACCTGCGCATCAAGGCCGGTATGTTTGCCGAAGTGCTCTTCCGCTTTGCCACGAAGGAAAATGCCTTGATTGCCCCCTTGCTTGCCCTCGATGGCGAGGGCGACCAGCGCAAGGCATATGTGGTGAACGCGCAGAACACGCTGGAGCTCCGGGAACTGGCCACGGGATTCGAAACTTCCGATGTGGTGGAGATCACCAAGGGTGTGGCTGAGGGCGAGCGACTAGTGGTCAGTTCCCGCACGGCGTTGAAGCCCGGGCAGAAGGTGCAGCCCCGGGTCAGCAATTCCTACGGCACTGGTAATTCCTACGGCAATGCCACGGAAGCGAAGCAGGAGGCAAAGCGCAAATAGAACATGTCCCGCTTTGCCATCCGTTTCCCTTACTTCATCATTGTTCTTTGCTTGATGGTCGCCGTAGTGGGCGGCGCCGCGCTGGTACGCCTGCCCGTCGACCTTTTCCCACCCATCAACCTTCCGGTCGTTGTCGTCGCCACTTTCTACAACGGCATGCCCGCCGAACAGATCGAGGCCAACATCACCAGCCGCTACGAGCGCTTCTTCACTCTCGCCTCCGGCATTGACCATATCGAAAGCCGCTCCATGACAGGCGTCAGCGTCATCAAGGTCTACTTCCAGTCCGAAATCGACCCCGACATTGCTGCCAGCAACATCTCCAACCTGGCAATGGCCAACCTGCGCCGCTTGCCCCAGGGCACCCTGCCGCCCATTGTGCTGAAGTTCGACGCCTCCTCGCTACCCGTTTGCCTGGTCACGTTACAATCTCCCAGCCAAACGGAAAAGGACATACGCGACCTCGCCCAATACGTGGTGCGCAACCAGCTCGCCACCGTTCCCGGCGCCAGCATCCCACAGCCCTTCGGCGGCCCCGGGCGCCGCATCATGATCTACGCCGACCCCAGCCGCTTGGAAGCCTACCAGCTCTCACTGATGGACCTTGTACGCGGCGTCAACGATGCGAACCTCATCCTGCCAGCCGGTAGTGTGAAGATTGGCCCCTTCGACTACAACATCCTCTCCAATTCGCAGCTCGATAGCGTGGAAGAAATCGGCCAGCTCCCCATTAAGGTCCGCGCCACGGGCCTTGTCCGCGTGGGCGATATTGGCCAGCCCGCCGATGCCCAGGCCATCCAAACCAACATTGTGCGCGTGGACGGCGAACGCAGCGTGTACCTGCCCATCCTGAAGCAAGGCGGCAACTCCAATACCATTTCCATCGTCGATGGCATTCGCGAGGGCATCCCCAAGCTGCTGGATGTGCCCAGCGATCTAGTAGCCAAAGTGGTCTTCGACCAATCGGAGTTTGTGAAAACCGCCATCGAGACCCTGGTGCACGAAGGCGCCATTGGCATGTTCCTGACCTCGCTGATGATCCTGGTCTTCCTGGGCAGTTTCCGCGCCACCATCGCCGTCTTCTTTTCCATCCCCATCAGCGTGCTGGCCACCTTCATGATGCTGCAGTTCACCGGCGGCACCGTCAACACGATGGTGCTGGGCGGCTTGGCGCTGGTTTTTTCCCGCTTGATCGACAACTCGGTGGTGGTGCTCGAGAACATCTACCGCCACTTGGAGCTCGGCTCGCCGGCGGGGGAAGCGGCAGATCGCGGCGGCACCGAAGTGGCCTTGCCCGTGCTTGCCGCCACGCTCACCACAGCGATCGTCTTCTTCCCGGTTACCTTCCTCTTCGGCGTCAGCAAGTTCCTCTTCACGGCCTTGGCCGTGGCCGTGGTGCTGGCCTTGGGCGCCAGTTACTTTGTCGCCTTAACCGTGGTGCCGCTGTTCTGTGCCCGCTTCATCCACCACGCCGGCCACAATACTTCAGAAGATACTCCGCTCAGCCTGGGCTCCCGCTTCAACCGCTGGTTCAACGAAGGCTTCTCGGCCTTCTTGCGCGGCTTTGAGCGTTTGACAAACGCCTGCCTCGCGCGGCCGCTGCTTACCATTCTCGGCAGCTTGCTCCTGTGCGCCACCACGGCGTTTCTTTATCCCACCATCAACACCGCCTTCTTCCCCCGCACAGACCCCGGCGAGTTCACCATGAACATCAAGGCCCCCACGGGAACGCGCGTGGAAATTGGTAATACGCTCTTTGAGCACGTGGAGCAAATTGTCCGCGAAGAAATTCCACCGTCCGAGCTCGAACTCATCGTCTCGAACATTGGCAATTACCCCGACATCTCGGCCATTTACTCACCCAACTCCGGCCCCCACACGGGCTTCACGCAGGTGGCGCTGAAGAAGGGCCACCCCACCAGCACCTTCGTATTCATGGACAAAGTGCGCAAACGCCTGGAAGCGGAAATGCCCGAATTACAAGCCTTCTTCCGCACGGGCGGTTTGGTGGAAAGCGTCATCAACATGGGCATGGCCGCCGCCATCGACCTCCAAATCAGCGGATCCGACCTCGAGAAGAGCTATAGTGTCGCGCAGCAACTGGCCGCCGCCATTCGCACCATTCCCAACGTGTCCAGCGTTTATATTCCCCAGGATCTCGACTATCCCTCGCTGCGCCTCGAAGTGGACCGCACGCGCGCCGCCGAGCTTGGCTTAAGCGAGCGGGAAGTGGTGCAGAACGTAATTACCGCGCTGACGTCCAACCAGATGATCGCCCCCAGCTTCTGGGTGGACCCCAAGAGCGGCCGCGATTACTTCCTCACCGTGCAATACCCCGAGCGCCAAATCAAATCCCTAGCCGACCTGAAGGCCATTCCTTTGCGCGGCGCCGGCCTGCCGCTGCCCACGCGCCTTGACGCGGTTAGCCGCCTCGAAACCATTAAGACGCCCTCCAGCGTCGAGCATTACCAGATCCGCCGCATTATCGATGTCTTCGTCCAAACGCAAACCGAAGACCTTTCGCGCGCCGCCAACGCCATCGACCAAATGCTGGCTTCCATGAAGCTTCCCGAAGGCGTGCGGGTGGATCTGCGCGGCTCTGTCCAATCCATGCGGCAAAGCTTCCAAAGCTTCGGCCAAGGCTTACTACTGGCCCTCGTGCTTTTGTACTTGGTGCTGGTGGCCCAGTTCGCCAGCTTCGTTGATCCCTTTGTAATTCTGCTCGCCGTGCCGCCGGGCTTGGCCGGCGTGGTGCTTACGCTCTCGCTCACCGGCACCAGCTTGAACATTATGTCGCTCATGGGCATGATCATGCTGGTGGGCATCGCGGTTTCCAACAGCATCCTGATCGTGGAATTCACGCGCCAACTGCGCCACCAAGGCGTGCCCCTGCGCAAGGCTGTATCCATGGGCGTGGTGGTGCGATTGCGTCCCGTCATCATGACCTCGCTCGCCACCATCATCGGCCTGCTGCCCATGGCGCTAAACCTCGGCGAAGGCAGCGAAGCCTATGCCCCCTTGGCCCGCGCCTTGCTTGGCGGCTTAACGGTCTCGGTCTTGTTCACGGTCTTCCTTGTGCCCGCGGCTTATCTCCTGGTGCACCGGCACGAAGAGAAATCCGAGCGCCCGCAGACCAGTCCCGAAACTTTGGAGAATCCGGCATGAAGTGGCTCCTTGTCCTCAGCACATTCCCCCTGCTGGCGCAAACGCCCACAGTAAAGCTCACCATTGAAGAAGCACGCGAGATGGCCTTGAATAACCATCCCGCCATTGCCGCCCTGCGTTATGGCGCCGAAGCCGCCGACCAGCTTCCTTTGCAAGTCAGGGCTGCCCTCGCGCCGCAGGTTTCCAGCGGCACCGTGGCCTCCGCCGCCAACCCCGACGGCCGCTTCGCGTTCCAAGGCCTCAATAGCCCTTTGTTGATTTCCCGCGCCGCCACCGGTGTTCAGCTCTCGCAATTGCTCACAGACTTTGGCCGCACCAGCCTGCTTGCTGAATCGGCAAGTCTCCGCGCGGCCGGCCAGCGCGAACGCGTCCGCGCCAGCCGCCTGGAAATTCTCACCGCCGTCGACCGCGCCTTTTACTCCGTCCTCCGTGCCCGCCAGATCTTGCGCGTTGCCGAGGAAACCTTGAAGGCTAGGCAAACCGTGGTGGACCAAGTGGAGGCGCTGGCCGGCAGCCAGCTCCGGTCCAGCCTCGATGTCAGCTTTTCGAAAGTAAACCTCGCGGACGCCCGCCTTCTCGTGGTCCAAGCCCGCAACCAGTTTGAAGCCTCCGAGGCCGAGCTCACCCTCGCTCTGGGCCTGCGCGACCAGCCCAATTTCGATCTCGCCGACCGGCCTTTGAACGAAGTGCTGCCCAACGACCCCGAGCAGTTGGTGCGGGAAGCCATTGCCACCCGCCCCGAACTGAAGCAATTGGAACTCGAACTGCAATCGCTCGATGCTGAACTGCGTAGCCAGAAACTGCAATCCAAGCCCACCGTCTCCGCCGTGGGCGCGTTAGGCGTCGTTCCCTTGGCCCAGGGCAACCGCCCGGTTTATTACAGCGCCGCAGGAGTTAGCATTACGCTTCCCATCTTGAACGGCAAGCTTTTCGCCGCCCAACAGACCGAGACCAGCCTCCGCATCCGCGCCGTGGAAAAAAACAAGCAGGAACGCTTAAATCGCCTTGCGCGCGACGTTCGCACGGCTTACCTCAACGCCCGTACCGCCTTTGAACGCCTTACCGTAACCAACGACCTGCTCACCCAAGCCAAGCTCAGTCTCGATTTGGCCCAAACCCGCTACGACCTCGGCCTGAGCACGATTGTGGAATTGAGCACCGCGCAACTGAACCTTACCTCTGCCGAGGTGGCCGCCACGTCCGCCCGCTACGAATACCAAATCCTGCGCTCGGCCCTGAAGTACCAACTAGGCGAGAATCCGCTTTAGTGCTTCTTGCGCACAAAGCGCTGTTCAAACAACGTCAATTCCCCAGCCTTCCCTGCGTCATCCAAATGAAACTGCACCGCCGCCCCGGCCAGCGCGCCCTCGCCCTTGGCCTCAAAGCGGTCGTAATGCCAGTGGGTCAGTTCACCCTGAAAGCGCGCCCATTCCAGGCTCAGCTTCCCTTTGGCGAAGCTAACAATTGCTTCCCCATAGGCCGGCTCCCAATACCTGCCCGCATACTTGGCAAGGTCCAAGCTCGGCTTGGTGTTGCGCTGCCGCTCAGCTTCGCGCTTGGCTTTCGCCTCCGCTTGTTTGGCTTCCGTGCGCTTGGTGGCCGCCAGCATGTGCGCATTCCAATCCCGCGTCTTTGCCAAGTCCAAGAACCCATCCAGGAGTGTGTTCGTCAGCGCTTCGGGCAAATTGGTGCCATTCCGATTTGCCAGAATCACCATCCCCAGCCGCGTGCGTGGCACCATCGTCACCAACGCCCGAAAGCCCTGCAGCACTCCGGCGTGCATCACCAGCATTTCCCCGCGGTAATGATTGATGCTCCAGCCCAGGCCATAAGTCGTCTGGGTAAAGTCCGGCTGCAAGTCCTGCTGCGCTTCCGTCAGGCGATTGAACATATTCGGCAGCTGTGTTTCGCGCAAGTTCTTCTCGCTCACCAAGCGCTTGCCATCCAGCTCGCCACCATTCACTTGCAGGCGTAGCCACGCAGTCATGTCCGCAATGGAAGATGCAATCGAGCCGGCCCCGCCAATGTTGTCGTAGTTGGTCCAAGGCACAGCCACGTTTTGGTTCAACTTGCGAATGTGCGGCATGGCGCGGTCCGTGTGGCGCAAGGCGTCGGCGTAAGTTGTGGCGCTGTCCGCCATGCCCAGCGGAGCAAAAATCTGCTCCCGCACCAAGGCATCCCAGCCCAATCCACTCGCTTTGCCCGCCGCCTCTCCCGCGGCGGTGAACATTAGATTCTGGTATTGGTACTTGCTGCGAAAGGGCTCGCTTGGCTTCGCGTAGGCCATGCGGCGCAGCAGGTTCTCGCGGTCAAAGCCCGTCCTCACCCAAAGCACATCGTGCCGCGGCAGGCCCGTACGGTGGCTCAGCAAATCACGCAATGTCACCAATGCATCGGCGTGCGGATCCGCCAGCCGGAAGTAGTCCAAATGCTTGCGCACGGGGTCATCCCAAGCCATCTTGCCCGCATCCACCATCATGGCCACCGCCGTCGAAGTAAAGGCCTTCGTGGTGGAAGCTATGTGAAAAGTGGAGTGCACCGTTAATGGGTCTGGCTTGCCCGCTTCTTTCACACCGTGGGCACCCTGATACAGCACGCGGCCTTCTTTCACAATCGCCACCGCCACGCCAGGCACATCCCAGGCTTCGCGCGCCTGCTCGGCCAGTTTGGCCACTTCTTCCCGCGACAATTCCGTCGCCCACAAACAGGAAACCAACCCGGCCAGCAACCAAAGCCTGAAGAACCGCTGCATGCCTCTTATCTTAAGATCTCTTTCGCGCCCGCCCACACCAGCGCGGCCACCAAGCCTCCGCCCCACAGCAACACCGGCCTACTCCGCTGCCAAGCCCCGCCCGGCGGGAATCCGTGCCTTCCCGCACCCACTTCCCCCCTTTCCCACAGGCGCGCCAGCGTAGCCGCAGCCGCTTGCGCTTCTTGCCAGTTCGGAAAAGGTCCGCGAAGATTCACCCACCTTTCGCCAGCCAATTCGACCGCCGCATAGAAATGATCCCGCACGTCGTAGCGCGCTTGCACTTCACGCAAGTGCAGGGGGAATATCGCTATTACATCTGCTTTGGCCGCCTTTACGGGCGCTATGCCGGTCCACAAAAAGCCGCTACGTAAAGAAAATCCCTCTCCGTCCGCGTGCAAACACTCCTCGCCCCAACACAACACCAGCGCGCCGTAGAACAAGAGCAGCAGCACTGGCGCCCCGGCCACCAAGTCGTTGGTGTTTCCCGCCAACGCCGCAATCGCCACCAACGCCATGCCCCCAGGCACAAGCACCAGATACTTCAGGCGCCCGCGCACTAACGGCCGCCGCTCTTCAAGCATCGCAGGACTCTTCCTCCAACCCCATCGCCAAGCCAATCCGCCGCAGCATTTCACCTTCCAGGTTCTGGCGGCTTTCCTTCTTCAGCTTGAGAGTGCGCAGCGTATGCCCCCGCAGAATCCCCGCTAAGCCGTGCATCGTGGCCCAGACAAACAGCGCATCCACTTCGGCCGCAGAGTTCGCATCCTTGCCGGGCAGCTTTTCAATGGCCCGGTGCAACAAGCGAAAGGCGTGCTTGGCCTGCTTCATCATCTCCGGATGCGCGGCGGGGTCTGGTAACTCCGATTCAAACATCAGCCGGTAATGCAAGGGCCGCTCGAGCGCATAGGCCAAGTACGCGCGCCCCATATTGCCCATGTCCTCGGCCGCATCCCGCCCCGCGGGCCGGCTGTCCAAATACTCCGCAAAATCAGCAAAGGCCACGCGCACCACCTCCGCCAACAGCGCATCGCGATTGGCAAAGTGCCGGTACGGCGCCTGGTGCGATACCCCCAATCGCCGCGCCACCTCGCGCAGGCTCAATTCTTCCAAACCCTGCTCGCCAATGATCGCGAAGGCTTCGCGCACACACGCGGCCTTCAAGTCTTCCCGCTTGCGTCCTTCGCCCTTCGCTTCAGCCTTTGCTTTCATCGTCGTGCCGCGTCATGCCCGCCATAATCTTTTCCAGAATAAGCGTACGCATGCCGCGCGGCAATGTGATCAGCGAATAACCGAGCAATTTCGCCAAGCCACCGGGCCGCACCGTTGTCTGGCGGCCCAAGGCGTTCAATGTGTCTCGCGCCACTTCGCCCACCTCCGCCGCCATGCCCATCTGCATCCTGGCCCGGGCGCCAAACCCCGTTCGCACCGGCCCCGGCGCCGTGGCCAGCACCTCCACGCCCTTGGGCCTTAACTCCCGGCGCAAGCCTTCCGCCAGCGTCTGCACATAGGCTTTCGTCGCGGCATAGTTCGCCGTCCGGGGCACTCCTTGAAAGGCCACCAGCGAACTGAACAAGATCATGCCGCCGCGTCCGCTCTTCGCCATCCGCTGCCCAAAGCCATGCGCCAGCGCCAGCGTGCCGCCGCAATTGGTGGCCAGCATTGCCAGCTCCGCCTCCAAGGGGTTCGCGATGAATTCGCCCGTAGTGCCAAAGCCCGCCGCCGCCACCAACAGACCCACATCTAAATCTTCCGTCTCCCGCAGCACCGTCTCCCAACCGGCCTTCTCACTCAGGTCCACCGCCAAGACCCGCGCCGTCTTCCCCATGCCCCGCGCCAGTTCCTGCAAGCGCTCTTCGCGCCGTGCCACCAGCACCAAAGCAAAACCTTCCTTGGCCAGTTGCTCGGCGATCGCCCGGCCAATGCCATCAGACGCCCCCGTAACCACGGCCCACGGGCCGTACTTCATCCGCCGCTCGTCGCCTGCGCTCATTTCGCCACCTCAATTGCCAGCCTTACATTTTTTCCCTTCTCCACAACAAAAGCGGCCTCTGCAAACTTGGGTGGCCGCATTCGGAAGCGTACATTGTTCGACACTCCCCAGGCTTCCGTCGGTATGCCAAACATCTTCGTGTCCGTCTTGCGATTGCCGTTCTCGTCGTGGGAAACCGACACCGCATAGGTGCCGCTCGCCACATTGGGGAAAACACAGCTTACGCCTTCCGGCTTTGCCTTCTGCCATTGCGTTTGCGCCTTTGCACCCGCCACCGGAAAACCTTCCGGCCCCGCGAACAGCGCACAACCAATCTCCCCGGCGTTTCCCTTAATGCCCTTCACTTCCACCGTTATGTCGGCCGCCCACAGCAGCATCAGCATCGTTAGCATCCTCTTCGCTCTCCTTGTGTTGACAGTGTCTACTTTAGTCTGCCGTGCTTTGTTGACAGTGTCAACCTCGTGCGGAAAGAAATCTTCTTCCGCCTAAATTCGCGCGCAACGCCTTTGAAGCCTTTGCCCGGCCACACCGGCCACGGCCTCTTGTGGTGGCAAATTGCCAGGGCTATGCTAGGTTGAGTAAAACGGATGAGCCTTACCCGCGAAAAAGCCCAATTGATGTCGGCCTCCGAAATGGACCGCACCCTGGTTCGTTTGGCCCACGAGATCCTCGAAAAAAGCGAAGACCTAAGCCGTCTTGCCTTCATCGGCGTGCGGCGCCGCGGGGTGCCCATTGCCCAGCGCTTGGCCAAGAAGATCTTTGACCTGGAAGCCCGGGAAATCCCCGTGGGCATTCTCGACATCAATCTTTATCGCGACGACCTTTCCACCGTCGGCGCGAAACCCGTGCACAACGCCACCGAAATTGCCTTCGACATCAATGGCAAGGACATCATCCTCACCGATGACGTTCTCTATACTGGCCGTACCGTGCGCTCCGCCCTGGATGCCCTCTTCGATCATGGCCGCCCCGCGCGCGTCCAACTTCTCTGCCTGATCGACCGTGGCCACCGCGAACTACCTATCGAAGCCCGTTACGTGGGCCGTAAGGTGCAGACCACAGCCACCGAGATCATCGAAGTGAAGCTCGAAGAAGTCGACGGCGCCGAAAAAGTTCTACTCGTGGAGAAAATCTAGTCTATGGCCGTTGGCCTTTTGGATATTGAAGCCCTCGACCGCTCTGAGATCGAAGAGCTGCTCGAGCGGGCCAAAGAATTTCAGCCCGTCGCCAAACAAGGCAAACGCCTTCATCTGCTCGAAGGCCGCATGATCGTCAACCTCTTCTTCGAGGCTTCCACCCGCACCCGCATCAGCTTTGAAATTGCCGCCAAACGGCTGGGCGCCGACGCCATCTCCATTTCCAACCAGGGCTCCAGTGTCTCCAAAGGCGAAACCTTGCTCGACACCGTAAACACGCTGCGCGCCATGCGCCCAGACGCTATCGTGATGCGCCATGCCGCCAGTGGCGCGCCCCATTTCCTGGCCCGCCACATGGACATCCCCATCATCAATGCGGGCGACGGGCAGCATGAACACCCCACGCAAGCCCTGCTGGATGCGCGAACCATTCTCGACAATCGCCCTTCGCTCGAAGGCCTGCGGGTGGCCATCATCGGCGACATTTTGCACAGCCGCGTGGCCCGCTCCAATATTCATCTGCTGTCCAAGTTTGGGGTTGAAATCGTACTGTGCGGCCCTGCCCCGTTGGTTCCCCAAGGCTTGGCGGCCATGGCCCCGGGCGTCAGCATCACGCATAGCTTGAAAGAAGCGCTCGAAGGCACGGACATCGTCATGATGTTGCGCGTCCAACTGGAGCGCCAGAACGAGACAAATTTCCCCAGCGGCGAATACTTCCGCTTCTACGGCCTTCGCCCGGAGGCCTTGGCCATGGCCAAGCCCGACGCCATTGTGATGCATCCCGGCCCCATGAACCGTGGGCGCGAAATCTCCACCGAGGTGGCCGACAGTTCGCGTAGCGTCATCCTCTCCCAAGTGGAAAACGGCATTGCCGTGCGTATGGCCGTCCTGGAAAAAGTGCTTACAAAGGTGCCTGCTTAAATGGCAAAACTGCTCATCCGCAATGGCCACGTCATTGATCCCGCCAACGGCGTTGACCGCGTAACCGATGTTCTGCTCGCCAATGGCATTGTGCGCGCGGTAGGCGAAAACTTGCCCGCCCGCGGCGCGGAAGAATTGGACGCCACGGGCAAAATTGTCACCCCCGGCTTCATCGACATGCATGTCCACCTCCGCGAGCCGGGCTTTGAAAGCTCCGAAACTATCGAGACCGGCGGACGCTGCGCCGCCGTGGGCGGCTTCACCAGCATCGCCTGCATGCCTAACACCAAACCGGTGAACGACACGGCCCACTTAACCCGCTATATTCTCGAGCGCGCGCGCAATGTCACCAAGGTGAATGTCTTCCCCATTGGCGCCATCACGAAAGGCAGTGCCGGCGAAGAGTTAGCCTCTATCGGCGCCATGAAAGAAGCCGGCGCCGTGGCTATTTCCGATGATGGCCGCCCCGTCATGAATTCCCGCGTCATGCGGCGCGCCATGGAAATAGCCGCCAGTTTCAACATCCCCGTCATCGACCATTGCGAAGACCTGAACCTCTCCGCCGGCGGCGACATGAACGAAAGCGAAACCAGCATTCGCCTTGGCTTGCGCGGCATCCCCGCTTGCAGTGAAGACGTCATGGTGGCCCGGGACTTGCTGCTCGTCGAGGTAACCGGCGCCCGCTTTCACGTCGCCCACCTCTCCACGCGCAACGCCATGGCAATGGTGGCGGAGGCCAAGCGCCGCGGTCTGCCCGTAACCTGCGAAGTTACACCGCACCACTTTGCTCTGCACGACGCGGAGATCCTTCCCTACGATTCCAACTACCGCATGAAGCCGCCCATCCGCTGCAACCACGATCTGGAAGCCATGGTGGAAGGCATTAAGCATGGCGTTGTTGACGCCATCGCCACGGACCACGCCCCCCACAGCGTTACCGACAAAATGCAGGAATTCGAACGTTGCCCCTTTGGCATCCTGGGCCTCGAAACGGCCATTGCCGTAACGCTCGAGCGCCTGGTGCACCCCGGCCACATCTCCGTCGCCCGCATGGTGGAACTCTTCACCACCGGCCCCGCCCGCATCCTTGGCCTGAACCGCGGCGCCCTCACGCCCGGCCTGCCCGGCGACGTCACCATTCTGGACCTCAACGATTCCTGGACCTACGAAGTGGCCAAGACCGCCTCCAAGAGCCGCAATTCCCCCTTCGACGGCCACACCTACCGCGGCCGCGCCACCGCCACCATTGTCGCCGGCGAAGTCATCTGGCGGGCCTAGCTTCCTCAGCAAGCAAGCCAGCACAAAGCGCCCCATGCTTTCCAACATCGGCCAACCGGCCGTCAACAGCCCGTAGCTCAAGGCGGCGATCATGCCGGGTATGGCCAACTTCATCACCACGTGCGCATACTGCTGCGTCACGGCATAAACGCTATCAGCAAAGCCCACTAGCGCGGCGCCGCGCTCCCCGCGTGCCGCCAGCCCCAGCAGCGAGAAGAATACAATCATCGCCAACACTTTGTTCTCCGCCATGGCGCGCATGGCCGAGTCCGGTGCCACCGCCAACAATAGCTCGGAAAGGCGAAACTCCCCCGCTACCGTACCTGTACTTTGCACCTTCAATCCGGCACCAGGAGCCAGGAAAACCATAGCCGCCCAACCTCCCAACATTGCCACGCCAGTGACGATTTCAAAATAGACTATTGCCCAAAAGGTTGTTCGCCCCAGTTCGCCGCTCCGCTCCCGGCTGTGCCGCCCCAAAGAGGAAACAATCAACCCAAAGAGCAAAGGCGCCAAGAGACTTTTCGCCAAATTAAGAAAGACAACCGTGAAGGCCTGCGCCAGCGCCGCAAAGTCCACCAATCACCAGGCCTTACGAATTGTTTTCTTGCTCGCGGGCGCCAAAAAGCAGAATAGGGCGCTCGCTTGCTGCGGCTTCGTCTCTCAGGATTATGATTACCCCAGGCATGGCGAGGATCAAGGCGAAGGTACCTGCCAGTAGAAGCATATCGGAGGTTGAACGACTGCGAGCCCACGATTGCTGAACCAAATCCAGCATCGGAGAGCCTAGAGAAAAGAAAACCGCAAGTTGCAACGACGAAAGTGGGTTCCCCAGATTCACCCGCCTCGTGACAACAGTCCCTACCCAAAAGAGGACCACCAACACCAGCAGTTCCGACACAACCCATTTCCAGGCCCCAAGGGAGTAGCCGGAATACCGGTACAAACTCCAGAGCCGCATACCTACCCATGCAATCAAGAGGAGAGCTATGGAATGTTTCCGCAATACCTGCAACTGACTTTGCGGCTTTTTCAGCATAGCCTCGAAAGTAAGTATTGCACGAAGCATGCGCTCCAACCGGGCCTCCACACTTCCCCGCCCCGCTGCGTCATATTGGGTGCAAGCCATGCAGAAGCTGTTTCTCTTTCTCTTCGCACTGATCCTGGCTACCGGACAAAGTCCGGCGCAAACCAAGCAACATACTCCCAAGCTCCAATACGGCCGCGAAGACCTCGCGAACGGCCAAGCCTTTTTTGTCGCCCCATCGCCCGGCGGCGTTTATTTTCTGGTGAAACCTAGCGCCGGCACGCATTGGGCGCTCTATAGCCACTTGGCTGGCGAACGTAAATTGTTGCACCCGGCTTTGGTGCCGCTCAATAGTTTTCCCGCGCTCGATGCCAGCTACGTTGCCTGGATCTCGTACCCGGAACGCGGCGCTACCGACACCACCACCCACTTGCATCTTTACGAAATCGAAACCGGCAAGCAGACGCAACTGCCCGTAGAGGCGAAGGGCGTTGTTGGTGCGAAACTCTTGCATGGCACCTTGCTTACCCTTCAGCGCACCCCCGCCGAGTACGCCACCCTCGCGCAATACAGCCTCTTGACCGGCCAGGAAATTTGGCGGGAAGATCTGCCCGCCCAGCGCATGTTTGTAGAATTTGTTAGCCTCCCGCAAGGCCTGCTGCTGGTGGACCACATTAGCGGCGCCTGGCGCTGGCTGAACCCGGCCAGCCGCACCTTCATTGGCCCCTGGGTGGAAATCAGCAGCCTCCTGCTCGAAGAAATCAAAAAGCGTCCCTTCGATGGCCGGGTTGCCACCCGGCTCCGCGAAATTGCTTTCCACGCGCACGCCGGCATGCGAGGCGAAAACCATCTCTTTGTTGTGCCCCGCCTTGGCGTTCCGCGCAAGTTGGGGCTCTTGGAATTAGACCCCCAAGGCCGGGAAGTGTCGCGCGAGGCGCTGCTTCTCCCGGAGGATTACCGCAAGTTCCTTTCGCCCTTCTTCCGCAATACCGTGCTGACGGCCGACGGCATCCTCACCTTGGGTATCGACGGCCGCATCGCGCGCTACAACGAACTGCGCTGAATCCGCCCACTATTTCGATTGCGGCCGCAGCGCTTCCTGCATCGCTTTCAGCCGCTCTTTGTAACCCTTCACCAGCAGCGTCGGCGTGGCCAAAAGGTTCTGCTTCAATAGCCGGTTGGTGGTGGCCGAAGTTGGCCGCGCGTAGGGTCCCAAGCGGATCACGCCCGCGCCCACGGCCTTGGCGAAGTCCTTTTCCGGCAGGCTTTCGGCGAGGTGCATCGCTTCCGCAAAGTCCGCCATCACGTTGTCAATGCCCTGCTGCCAGCGCCAGCGCGCGCCCTCGCCATCGGCACCGCACAGCTTGCCGCTTTCCAGCAGCGCGCCGGTAGCCCGCATTTCGGCCCGCTCCACCCGGGGCGCTCCGGCCGGCAAAAGCACCGGTTCCGGAATAATCGTCAAGCGCTCCAACCCGCGGTTGCCGATGACCTCAAAGTGCCAAGGCGCTTCAAAAAAGGTACCGTTGCCGAAGACATAGCGAATGGTCCCCCGCACGGCCAGGGTCTTTTCGCCCGCCAGCGTGTGCGCTTCAATTTTGCCCCCGGCCGCTGACCGCTGCCCCACGTAAGTCGCCCCCGCCAAAGTGTAGCGGCAAGGAGTTTCCACTTGCCGCAACGCCAGGACGCTGCGCCTCTCGTTCGGAATTGTGGCATTCAATTGCCCGTGTGCGCACCCGAGTGCCCAGAAGAAGAGAACGAGGTTCTTCACCCTAGTAGGATACTGGTCCCAGGGAAATGTTTCGTGAGGATGGGGCAAAGTACCATCCTTCGTACTAGCGACGCCCAACGGCCGCTTTGCTACCTTCAGAAAAGCATGTTGAAACACACGATTTTTCGCGAGTACGACATCCGCGGCGTAGCGGACCGGGACCTGCTGAGCCCCGACATTGTCGACCTCGGCCGCGCCATTGGCACCTACATGATTCGCCGTACGGGCAAGCAGATCAACCTCGGCCGGGATTGCCGCCTCAGTGGTTCCCGCCTCCATGCGGCCTTGCTCGAGGGCTTGCTTTCCACGGGGGCTCAGGTGCGCGATTTGGGGGTCATTCCCACGCCCTTGCTCTACTACTCGGTGTATAAGTTCGGCGCCGATGCGGGCGTCATGATCACCGGCTCGCACAACCCCAGCGACTACAACGGCTTCAAAATGATGGCCGGCAAGAGCGCCGTCTACGGCCAGGACATCCAACATATTTACAACCTTATCGCCACGCGGGATTTTGGCGAAGGCGAAGGCTCCGTGAGCGAAGTCGACGTGATGACGCCTTATGTCGAAGAAATTCCGCAGCAGTTTTCCTTCGCCCGCCGCGTGAAGGTTGTCTTCGATGCGGGCAATGGCACGGCGGGGCCCACGCTGCACCGCTTGCTCGAAAAGCTCAACGTCGAACCCATCGAGATGTATTTCGAGATGGACGGTAATTTCCCCAACCACCACCCCGACCCCACGGTGGAAGAAAACCTCGAGCACCTCAAAGCCGCCGTCAAGGAACATGGCGCGGAATTGGGCATCGCCTTCGATGGCGATTCCGACCGCATTGGCGCCGTGGACGAAAAGGGCGAAGTGGTTTGGGGCGACCAGCAGATGCTGATCTACGCCCGCGAAATCCTTTCGCGCAAGCCCGCCTCCACCTTCATTGGCGAAGTCAAGTGCTCGCAATTGATGTACGACGAGATCACGAAACTCGGTGGCAAGGCCATTATGTACAAGACCGGCCACTCGCTCATCAAGACCAAGATGAAAGAGGAGCACGCCGAGCTTGCCGGCGAAATGAGCGGCCACATCTTCTTTGCCGACCGCTACTACGGCTACGACGACGCTCTCTATGCCGCCTGCCGCCTGATCGAGATTGTTGCCGCCTCGGGCCACCCCCTCAGCCACCAATTGGCCGGGTTGCCGAAGATGGTGAACACTCCGGAAATCCGCCTGGATTCCGATGACGAAAAGAAGTTCGCCCTTGTCGAAAAAGTAAAGGAGCACTTCCGCCAAACGCACGAAGTGATCGATGTGGACGGCGTGCGGGTGAAGTTCGAAAAAGGCTGGGGCCTACTGCGCGCCTCCAACACCCAGCCGGTTCTCGTCATGCGTTTTGAAGCGGAAACCCCCGAGCTACTCGCCAAGTACAAGGGCGAAATGGAAAGCGTACTGGCCAGCGTCAGCTAGGGCGTAGGCTCGCTGAGTTGCGCCACGATGCGGTCCAACTCTCGGAGCAACTTTCGAAAGGAGGGTGATCTGCTGGCAGCCTCCAAAGGCAAGCGGGCCGCAAAGGAAGTTTGGTCAACCGTCGGGGAATATCTGCCCCGCCTGGCTTTAATCCATTCCTTCGCGCCAGCGATCGCCTCGCAGTCGGCAGGCACTTCTTCGGCCGCGCAGATTCCCAATGCTGCCGCGGCAGGAAGAAACCAGCTTTCAAACTCCCGCTTTGCCAGTACAATCGAAACCGCCAAGTCAGAGCGGTGAGATCTTAGCTCAACCCGCAACTGCGCACTCAACTCTACAGGACAATCATCGTCTGCGTCCAAAAGAAGCAGCAGAAAACCATCCTCGCCTGCCTTCTGGGCAGCCAAACGGAGGGTTCTGTCTTGCTCGCTTCCGTCCGCCACAAACTTGCTTCTCGAAACTCTTATGGGAGTCGGCATATCCAAGGCCACATGGGGATACTGTTCCCTGAAAATCTTGCGAACCAGCGCGGGGAATGCGGTTGTCTCACCGTGCCCTTCCACAATGGCCACTAGCCGAACCTTCATCGCGTGTTACCCAAATCGAATAGCGCAAGCTGCTTTTTGCCTTCCAGCGCTTGCAACAAAATTGGGTCCGGTTCCAACTGGTTCAGGCGCAGCAACTCACCTGGTGTGTAGAGACCGGCCCGCAGAGTTTCCTTACTGGCTGCGTCTATGGGCGCTATCTTGGTAGTTCCCTGCTCCGCATTTACGGCTATGATTCCTTCCCGGTCCGGATCGACAAGATCCAGCAGGTCCGGGCTGTGGCTGGTGACAATGGTCTGCCGGTCCTGGCTCGCCTCCCGCAAAGCATCTAGCAAAGCCGCCGCTGCTGCTGGATGCAGTGCAATCTCCGGCTCTTCAATCCCGATCAAAGACGGTGAATGGACTTCGCTTTTTTGAAACAAGCCCAGCAGGATACCAAGGGCGCGTAAGGTGCCGTCAGACATGTTTGCGGCTAGGAAGTTCCAAGGGCTCTTAGCCCCCGCCACTTCCTGTTTAAAGGAGATAGTTTCCTTCGGGCCAATCACTTTATGCTCCACCTCCAGCACACCGGGAACAACCAGCGCCAGGTAGTCTTGAATTCGCTTCCGGTTTTCCGGAAAAGCATCTGCCAATCGGCGCAAGACGCTAGCAGCGTTGCCACCGTCGCGATGCAAGAGCTCTCCCGCATCCGGAGTTTGCAGTTCCCGCATCCGGTCTGGATTCAAACTATAGAACGCCATGTTGGCAAGCAACTCAAACACAGGCCGAAACTCCGGCTCTGAGGAAGCGGCCACGAGATGCAGCCGGTCTTCGGGTAGGCCTTTCCGAATAACACTCCCGTCCTTATCCCGGCGAACTCCTTCTTCTACTCGAAAAGACCTTGTTTTCTCACTCAAAAGCCAACACTCTTCTCCTTGGACCAAAAAAGAGCCGTTCTTCTTCGCTCCAATGCGAAAAGCATAGTGCCCAAGTTCGCGTGTGGGAAGCTGGAATTCGATTCGGACTCCGAGGTGTGTCGGGTGTCCACTGCTTCTGCGTCGTACCTCATTTATGCCGCCGCGATCTCGCAAGGCGTGGTCCAAACTGCTCTGCAGCGCGTCCGACACAAGGCGCATGGCGTCAAGAAAGTTGCTCTTCCCGGATCCATTTGGACCCACCAAAAACACAAGTTGGCCTAGCTTTAGATCGCACTTTGCGATGCTCCGGTAATTAGATATCAAAATGCGGTTAACTCTGGCAGAACTGTTCATGTCGAAGCTGCAGCCTCCCGGCGGGGCTGAACTGCAATTATCCTACGGCAAAGGGGAAGCCGCGCTAATTCGGCGGTGCCTCTGAGGCATCGCTCAGGATCAACTGCGATTCCGCGCTGAACTTCTTGAAGTTCTTGTAGGTTTGCCGCAGGTTGATGCGCATCATCTTGCCCAACACCCGGGCATCCGCACGGATGTGCACCGTCTGCGGCAGCCACACCTCGTTGTTGATCTGCGCTTGCGTAATCTCCACTTCCGCCCCTTTTTGCAGGCGGAATAGAAACCAGCCGAAGCTCAACGTATCAATCGACCGCAGCTCCATCCGGATCCATTCGTTCGTCCCCTGGTCCACCCACAGCTTGCCCTCGAGCGCCTGGATCTGCTTGGCCCTCCGCCCCTTGCCCTTCCAACCCGCCCTCGGCGTGCCTTCAATCCGCCAGCATTGGTACCCCAACTGTTCCTCCGTCCCGGCCAGCTTCAAATCGTACGCATCCAATACCTCGCGCCGTGCTTCGGCCTCTTCCCGCTTATCTTTTTCGCGTTCCCCGCGGCGCTTGGCCCGCTCGCCCGGGCTTTCGTTTTTGATCTTCGCGATTGCTTTGTCTACTTTTTTCTGCTCCTCAGCCTGTTCTTTCTCCGAAAGCGGCTTGCCGTCCTTTTCGAGCAAACGCTCAATCTCCGTACCGTCCACGTAAAAGACATCTTCCAGCCGCGTTTGCCTGCGCTTCACTGCGCCATTCTTTTCCAGATACTCCACCACGGAGTACTTCTGGTAGCTGTACGTGTTGAGTAGCTCGGTATTGTTTTGGTCGCGGTCCAGGGCTTTAGCCAAAATCTCCTTTGGATCTTGCGCGAACAAAGCGAGGGACAGCAGCAGCAATAAACTTCGCATAAAGGCTATCGGACAAGACGGTAAAGGCGTGCCAAGGGTTCCGCGGGAAAACCTAAGGAATACAAAGTTTGGATCAGTACCCAGCGCACCAGCGTCCCGACCAGACCCTCCTTTCTCCACCTACGATCCGAAACCGCAATGGGTTCCTCCAAAAACGCCATCCGCCGCCCTCCCTTCCACCAGGGGCCAAAGAGCCGGCGGCCAAACTCATAATCTTCCATCAGAGGAATGGGCGCATAGCCCCCCATCGCCTCAAACACCTGCTTGCGTACGAAGATGCCCGCATCGCCATAGAAGATGCCGAAGTAGCGGCGGTAGTGGTAAATCGCGTCAAAGCAACGCGCCACCCAATCCTCTCCCCGAAAGCGGATATCGAAAACGCCGCCCACCTTCTCCGCATCGTCCAAAGCTCTCTCCAGGGCCCTTAGGGCTCCCTGCGCCAAGAATGTGTCCGCGTGTAAGAAGAGCAACACGTCGCCGCTGGCCACCCTTGCCCCCGCGTTCATTTGCGGCCCGCGCCCGCGGGGCGCATCCACCCAAATTGCCTTCCCTGCGGCCACTTCGCGCGTAAGGTCCGTGCTGCCCCCGTCCGCCACAATAATCTCGTGAGGCTCCAAGCCGGCGGCCATGCGCAGAAACTCCGGCAAGGCGGCCTCTTCGTTCAACACCGGCACAATGATGGAAACGCGCAGACGGGCCGCGCTCTTTGCTTTCGACTTGTCTGCCGCGGCTAAAACTTGGGCGCGCGCGCGCTCAATGGCCTCACACTCTGCGTTCCGCAAAGTCCCACACCCGTGTTTTGCAGCGCGTGCAAAAAGTTATAAAAAATCTGGTAAACCACTTGCTCATTAATGCCCACCCGGCCCGGCAATTTGAAGTTTGCCGGCACTTCCTTGGCAATGTGCAGCAGCAGGGCGTTCGGCAAGCTTTGCCCCTTACGGTCTTTCACATTGGCCACCGCCAGCGGCGTTTGCAATACGGAGCCGCTCGTTCCGTCCACATAGAACTGGCAGCGGCTAAACCAAGTCAAATTGGCCGGTTCGGCGGCGTCGAACAACAACAAGGGCGATTCGCGCTCCGCGGCATTCAGGCTCACCACCCACGCCCGCGGCATTTCTTCCACCGTTGCGGCAAATCCCAATTGATTCGCCACGTTTTCCAGCGTCTCGGCTTCTAATTCCAACAGTACAAATTTTGCTTCCCCAGCCTGTAATACCTGCATTGGCATTAGTTAGTTTACTATCTTGGAATTTGGCTTCCTCGCTCATTCTTCTCTTCGACATTGACGGCACCCTACTGCGACGCGCGGGCCCGGCCCACCGGCACGCACTCGAACACGCCGCCCGCCTCGTCACCGGGCGCCCCGTCACCGGCCGCCTTATCACGACCGAAGGCATCGACACCGGCGGCCGCCTGGACCGCGACATCCTTCGCCTTATGCTCAGCCAAGCCGGCTACAGCGACAAACGCATCCAACAATGGATGCCCGCCATGGTCGCCGCCGCACAACGCATTTACCCCGCCCTCTGCCCGGACTTGCGCCCCAAAATTGCCCCCGGCATGCGAGCTTTCCTAAACCAGGTGCAACGCGCCGGCCTGCCCTGCGGTTTGGTCACGGGCAACCTTTCCCGCATCGGCTGGCACAAGATGACGCGCGCCGGCCTGCGCCCGCACTTCCAATTTGGCGCGTTTGCGGAAATGGGCCGCACTCGCACAGAGCTGGTCGCCCTCGCCCGCCGCCGCGCTCCCCGCCACTCCAGCGCCATTCTGATTGGCGACCACCTCAACGACATCCGCGCCGCACGCGAAAACGGCATCCCCATCATCAGCGTCGCCACTGGCCCCATGACCCGCGCCCAACTCGAGCCCTTTGCCCCGGATTACCTCTTGGATTCCATCGCCGAGTTACCTCGAGATGTCTGGTCAACGCAAGGGTAATGCAACTGGGAAATCGCGCCGAACCCCCGTCCGCCTCGTTATAATGGAAAATTCATGTCAATCTCTGCTTTGCCCCCTTGGCGTAGCACAGGCTTGCTCCTTTTGCTTAGCCTCTCTTTTTGCTTTTTGCTCGCCTGCGGCGCTTCCGAAGAAGCCTCGGTGCCTAAGGTCAAAGCAATTCTTGGCGCCACCCTCATTGATGGCACCCCGCGCCAACCGCAAGTAAATTCGGTACTCCTCATCGCCGCCGGCAAGATTCAGTCCATCGGTACCCTAAGCTCCTTAACTCCCCCCGCAGATGCAGAGCAAACCAATGCCACCGGCCTTTACGTCACCCCCTCCCGCGGCGGTCTTCAACTATTACCCGGTGCGGACGCCGACCTCTTCTTGGTAAACGGCAACCCCATTGACAACCCGTATCTCCTCGGTTCGCCCGTGCGCACCATGAAGGCAGGCGAATGGATTGATGGTCCAACGAAATAATCAGTCCCCGTCGGACCAATTGCAGCCCCACGACGACGCTGCGCAAAGCTTAGCCGTTAAGCGAGCCGAGGTGGAATTCCACAACTTCGCCAGCTTGGGCGAGCCCGAGCGCGCCGCCCGCGTTTACGCGGAAGAAAACGAACGGCGGGGCGGAATCCTCGACGCTCATCTCGATTTCGTCGGCCCGCTCACTCCCTTCCTGGAAATCGGCGCCAATGCCGGCCACTCCAGCTACATGCTGGCCAATCAATTCGGGGCAAAAGGCTTTGCCCTCGATATCAGCGAAGATTCCTTGCGCTACGGCATGGTCCTCAAAGATCGTTGGGGCCTGGAACACTCCCCCGTACTCTTAAGCGGCGACGCTCTCCACCTCCCTTTCGCCGACAACTCTCTCCGCATGGTCTGCGCCTTCCAAATGCTTTCGCAGTTCATGGATATCGAAAGCGTCATTGTGGAAGTGAAGCGCGTCCTGCAGCCCGGCGGTATCTTCTTCTTTGCCGAAGAGCCCATGCGGCGCCTGCTGACGGCCCGCCTTTACCGCTGCCCCTACTACGACACCATGAAACCTTGGGAGCGTAAGCTCTACGATTGGGGCTTGCTCGGCTTTCTGGTTAAAGACGTCATCGGCGCGCACCAGGAAGAAAGCTTTGGCATCCGCCAAAACCATCGCATGTACCTAAGCGATTGGCACCGCTTGGTCACCAAGCACTTTGCCGATCATCGCTACCAGCTCTTTGTGCCCGAGCGCGGTTGGGCCGAAACGGTAGTCAAGAAAACTGCCGTCGCCCTGGACCCCCACGGCAGCGAGTGGCGCGCCGCCCGCCTGATGGGTGGCACGCTTGCCGCGCTTTGCCGCAAGGAAGGCGACGCTCCTTCCGCGGATTTCCAACTCGAGCACTTCGAAAACATCCTCCAATGTCCGGACTGCGCCGCCCGCCTCTCGCGCGATACCGAAGAATCCCTCACTTGCTCCCAGTGTGGTTATAGCGCGCCTTTGCGCGAAGGCGTTTATAACCTGCTCCCTTCCCAGGACAAGCGTGAACTTTACCCCGGTGACCGCGCCGACATCGTCGATTTCTCACTCCCTGGCCACGTGGCCCACCTCGGCCACGGCTGGTACGACCTCGAAGGCATTTACGGCAACAAGTACCGTTGGATGGCCGCGCGCGCCAGCCTTTGGCTCGACAATGTGAAGGGCGGTGAACAACGCCTACGCCTGCGCGGTTTCGCTCCCGAAGCCATCTTCCGCGCCAACCCCAAGCCCGTCGTTGAAATTTTTGTGAACGGCTTGCCCACCAAGGCTTGGACCCTCGACCGCAATGGCCTCTTCGCCCTCGAAACAAATCTGCCTGCCGCCGAACGCTACAACCTCGAAATTCGTGTCTCTCCCGTCTGGCACCCGCAAAACGACAAACGCGACTTGAGCGTCAATTTCGGTATGGTGCGTCTCATCCCCATCGAGAACTAATTCGCCTCTCCGCTTGCAATTCGTTTCCACCCTTGATATATCATTGGGGACTTCAGGCGGAGGAACCACATTGAAACAATTCACGCTTTTTTTAGCCACCTTAACGTGCGCATCGGCCTTGTTTGCCCAAAGCCGCATCACCGGAACGGTAACCGATTCCACGGGCGCCGTTGTGGCCGGGGCTAAAGTTGTCGCCATTCAAACGGCGACGGGCATAACGACAACTTCCGAAACCAACGCCAGCGGCGTTTATAGTCTTGCTCCGCTCGCGCCGGGCGCTTATGAAATTACCGCCGAGATGTCCGGCTTTAAGAAGTTTTCCCGCACCGGCGTCTCGCTCGACACGGGTATGGCCGCCACCATCGACGTCCGCCTGGAACTGGGCCAAGCCTCGGAAACCATCAGCGTGGAATCCTCCGCCCCGCTGCTCGAATCGGAATCCAGCTCCGTCGGCCAGCTCATTGAAAACAAGTTCATCCTCAACATGCCCATCCAAACGCGCCGCAGCGCTTCCTTGGTTCGCTTGATGGGCAACGTCAGCTTCCGCAGCGAAGACGGCGGCGAAGCGGTGCCGAAGTTCTCCATGGCCGGTGGCCGTTCGCAAAACCAGATGTGGGCGCTTGATGGCGGCGTCACCCAAAACATGGCCCTCGGCGTGGCCCAGCTTTCGCTAAACCCGCCCAACGAAGCCCTGCAGGAATTCAAGGCCACCAGCAATAATTACTCCGCCGAACTCGGGCGCACCGGTGGCGGCTACATCGCCATGACCACCAAAAGCGGCACCAACGAATTCCACGGTTCGCTCTACGAATGGTTGCGCAACGACAAGCTGAACGCCCGTACCTTCTTCGCGCCCACCAAGGCCCCCCTGCGCTACAACATCTTCGGCGGTTCCATTGGCGGCCCCATTCGCAAGAACAAAACCTTCTTCTTTTACAACTTTGAGGGCGGCCGCCGCCGCACCGGTGTCACCGTTACGCGCACGGTTCCCCATGCTGGCGAAGCGCAGGGCGATTTCTCGCGGCGCACAGATTTCACCATCTTGGACCCCTCCACCCGTGTCGGCACCGGGGCCGCCCAGCCCTTCCCCGGCAACCGCATCCCCGCCAGCCGCTTGGATCCCATCGGCGCACAGATCGCCGCATTCTATCCCGCGGCCAATGTCGCCTCCGCGAATGTAACGCGCCGTGCGGGCGCCAACTACTTCGCCAACGGCAGCGATAAGCTGAACCAGAACTACCACACCCTCCGCGTGGACCATGAGCTTACAACTAAGGACCGCATCTTTGGCCGCTTGGCCTACGTTACGGCGCCGGAGGAAATCGCAGCCGTCTTCCCCAACGCCGCCGTTGATGATCGGGCCGGCCCGCGGGAAAACCGTCACAACAACATCCTTCTCAGTTGGCAGCGCAGCATCAAACCCACGCTCATCAACGAGTTCAAATATATGTACGGCAACCGCCTGCACATCAACCGTGGCGCGGGCACTGGCTCCAACCTCAATGGCTCGCTCGGCATCAATGGCGTGAATCCGGAAGTCTTTGCCCGTTTCAATGTCAATGGCTACTCGCCCCTCGGCCAAGGCAACCACGAGCGCATCCAGGACCCCATCCTCACCCACCAGTTCAACGACAATCTCATCATCATCAAGGGCAATCACAATATCAAAACGGGCTTCGAGTTCCGCTACTCCGGCAACATAGACGACTTCAATGGCACCACCGGTGGCCTCTTCGGCTTTAACAATCGCGCCACCAACGACGCCCTTGCGGAATTGCTCCTTGGCTGGACCACCACGGCCCAACTGGTGGATACCGATATCCTTCATGCGCGCACAGATTACTACGGCGCATACATCCAAGACGATTGGAAGGTTACTTCGCGACTCACCCTCAACCTCGGCGTTCGCTGGGAAATGGATACCCCACGCTGGGAAAAGAATAACCGCCAAAGCGGCTTCGATGGTTCTGCCATCAACCCGGTCTCTGGACGCCCGGGCGTCATCACCTTCGCAGGCATCAACGGCGTCAGCCGCTACGCCCATGGCTTTGACAAGAATAATTGGGGCCCGCGCGTCGGCTTCGCTTATCGCGCCGCCACCAATTTTGTTGTCCGCGGCGGCTACGGCATTTCCTATAACGGCACCTACCAGGGTGCTGTGCCAAATAGCTTTAACCAAGGCTTCGCCATCAACGGCAGCTTCAGTTCGCCCAACGGCGGCTTTGCTCCTGTCTTTATGCTGCGCGATGGCATGCCTCCCATCGCCCGCCCGGAACTAGGCCCCGGCTTCGGTTCCGTGCCCGTTGGCCGCCCCGTCACGAATTCGCCAGACTTTGTCCAACAAAACATGGTCAGCGGCTATGCGCAACAGTGGAACCTTACCTTGCAAAAGTCCATCGGCAGCATTCTGCTCGAAGGCGCCTACATTGCCAATGTCGGCCACAAACTGGGCGGCCCCAACGTCAACATCAACCAGATTCCCCTCGTCAACGGACGAGGCCCGGCTTCGCAAAGCCAAGCCGCCCGCCCCTTCCCCCACTTCAACAACGTTGTCCAGGTCAGCCCGCCTTGGGGCAACTCTACATACCACTCCATGAACCTGAAGTTTGAAAAGCGCTACGCCCGCGGTCTCAGCTTCCTCGGCAACTACACGTGGTCGAAATTCCTCGACGACGTGGAAAGCGGCAGCGAACTCGGCGGCGCCGCCAACAACGGCTACACCCACATCGAAGCCCGCCGGCTAAACAAAGGCCTGTCCGGCTCCGACATTCGCCACCGCGTTACGTACAGCACGCTCTACGATCTCCCCTTCGGCAAAGGCCGCCAGTTTAACATTGAAAACTCTGTGCTCAATGCGATCGCCGGCGGCTGGACCATTGGCGGCATCCTCGAAGCCCGTACCGGCGCTTCCTGGGGTGTGGTGGAACAAACTAACCGCCTCAACACCTTCTCCGATGCCCAGCGGCCCAACCTCATTCGCGATCCCATCATCAGCGGCGATCGCTCCCGTGGCGAAATGCTGGCCATGTTCTTCGATACTTCCGCCTTTACGCAACCCGGCGTTGGCGAACTCGGCACCGCCGGCAAGACCAGCGGCTCTGGCCCGAACTTCTTCGGTCTCGATCTCTCCATCCAAAAGGAGTTCCGCTTCACGGAGCGTGTCGGCCTTACCTTCCGCACCGATATTGTGAATGCTCCGAACATCCCCGTCTTCGGCTTGCCAAATCTCTCCCGCGGCGCGGGCGCCTTCGGCACCATCAACTCCATCCAGGGTGGTTCTACGGCCCGCGAGATCCAAATGAGTCTCCGTCTGGCCTTCTAGCCTAAGCCCTTGGTATTTGTACATTAAAAAGATGAGGCGGCTTCAGCAATTCAGTATCCTGCTGCTTGCCGCCTCTCTTTTCGCCCAGGACTATCGCGTCCCCCCGAAGTTCGCGCGCTCCCGGCCGCTTGACCAAGTCCTCCAAAAAGTCGACGCCCGCACAGACTCTTGGGCCGGTGAAAGTGCCTACGAGGAAGTGCACACCCTGCTGGACTCCTGGGCCATCGATCTCAAAAAAGGCCAGGCCCGCCACCCCCGCCTGGCCGAACTCGCTCGCGGCCTTGCCAAGGTTTCGGTTGTCCAACTGAAGATCGTCGCCTCTGATCCCTCAGCCAACTCCCTCGCCACCACACTGCGCGTCGAGGTCTCCGGCCTTACACCTACCCAAACCCGGCTCTCCCGTTACGAATCCTGGCGCCTGCTCTGGCAACGCGACAACGGCACTTGGACGCCAAACTCGCTCACCACCAGCGACGCGCGCGAATCCACCGCCGGCTCGCTTGCCTTCACCGACATTACAGACGCCGCCCTCGGCCACCTGCCCAGCTTCCGCCAGCAACTCCAACCCGGCCTTGACCACTGGCGCGGCTTGCTCGATGTCGCCACCGGTATTGATGTCTACGGCCACCAAGGAATTGCCGTTGGCGACTACGACAACGATGGCCACGAGGACCTCTACCTCGCCCAACCCGCCGGCCTTCCCAACCGCCTCTATCGCAACCTCGGCAATGGCCGCTTCGCCGACGTCACCCAAGCCACCGGCACGGGCTTCCTCGCCGATACCCGCGCCGTTCTCTTCGCGGATTTCGACAACGATGGCGACCAGGACCTACTCCTCGTCACCGCCTCGCAGCCCTATCTTCTGCGCAACACCAACACTCGCTTCACCCTCCTGCCCGCCGCCACATTGCCCATTCCCGCCGACCGCCAAGGCAGTTTCACCTCCGCCGCCTGGGCCGACTATGACCGCGACGGCCTGCTTGACCTCTACCTTTGCTCCTACGATTTCTGGCAACCGGGCCGCACGTACAACACCCCCACGCCTTTCTACGACGCGCAAAACGGCCCGCCTAATTTCCTCTTCCGCAACCTTGGCAATGGACGCTTTGCCGATGTCACCGCCGCCGCCGGCCTCAACCAAAACAACAATCGCTACAGCTTTGCCGCCGCCTGGGCCGACTATGACAACGATGGCCACCCGGACCTCTACGTCGCCAACGACTTCGGCCGCAACAACCTCTACCGCAACCTGGGCAATGGCAAGTTCGCCGACGTGGCCGCCGCGGCGGGCGTTGAAGACCTCGGCGCGGGCATGTCCGTCGCCTGGGGCGACGCCAACCAGGATGGACTCCTCGATTTGTATGTCGGCAACATGTGGTCCTCCGCCGGCCAGCGCGTCACCAACACCAGCCAGTTCGCCGCCCTAGCCGCTGGCCCCGCCCGCTCCGCCTTCCAGCGCCAGGCCAAGGGCAGCACGCTCTACCTCAACCTCGGCAATGGCCAATTTCAAGAGGACGCGTCTGGCGCTCTAGAGTTCGGCCGCTGGGCTTGGGGCAGCGATTTCGCCGACCTCGACAACGATGGCCACCTAGACGTCTACGTCCAAAACGGCTACATCACCGGCCCTGACCTCCACGACTTATGAAGCTTCTTCTGGCGGCAGGTCGTGCCGCAATCGCCCCAAAGCCTGACGGGTTCCCAAGCCTACGAACAAGGCTGGCGCGCCATCAATGAACTCATCCGGTCGGAGGGCTCTTGGAGTGGCCGCGAACGCAACGTCTGCTACCGCAACCTGGGCAACGGCGCCTTCGCCGATTCGAGCTTCGTCTCGGGCCTCGATGGCTCCCACGATGGCCGCGCCTGGGTTTCGCTCGATCTTGATTACGATGGCGACCTCGACCTCGTCCTGAAAAATCGCACGTCGCCCCAAGTGCAAATCTTCCGCAATAATTCCACCGCTGCCGCTCGCGGTTTCCTCTTAGACCTCCAAAGCAACGGGCCCAACCGCGATGCCATTGGCGCCCGCGTCACCCTCGTAACCGAAAAGGGCCGCAAGCTTCTGCGCACCGTTCAATCTGCTTCCGGCTTCCTCACCGGGCCCAGCAAGCGGCTGCATTTCGCGGTTGCGGAAGGCGATCGCCCCGCGACGCTTCACATCCTCTGGCCCGATGGCCAGGAAGAAACCCACCGCACTATTCCTGCTTCGCCGCTGCTCCGCGTGCGCCCGGGCCAAGCGCTTACTCCCTTTGCGCCTGCCGCCGTGCAATCTCCACCTTCCGAAGCCGAAGCCTTCACACCCCGTCCCTGGCTACTCGCTCCTGTTCCTCTTGCCGACCCCGCGCTTGCTTCCTATCGTGGCCAACCGTTGCTGCTCGCTTTCTACGCCTCTTGGTGCCCGCCCTGCCGCGCCGAACTCGCCGCGCTGGCCGAGCAACAAGCCGCCTTCGCCGCCGCCAAGCTTCGCGTGGTTGTTCTCCAGTTGGACGATGGCCCAGCCCCGGCCACCCCCTTTCCCGTAATGCGCGCCACCGAGAAATTGGTTGGCTACTATACGCTGCTTTACCGCGCTCTCTTTGACCGCAAGCGCGACATCCAGCTCCCCCTCTCCTTGCTGCTCGATGCCCAAGGCCGCCTGCTCAAGCTCTACCAGGGTCCCGCCGAAGCAAAAGAGATTCTCGCGGATCACGCCGCTCCGTATCGCCCCGCGCTTCCCTTCCCCGGTCTCCCGCTTGGCCCCGCTCCAGCCCGCGCCTGGGGCGATCTCGCTGCCGACCTTACCGAGCGCGGCTTCGCTGCGGAGGCCACCGAGTACTTCGAGCTTGCCCTCTCCCAAAATCAAGCCACTTACGAATTGCTGAACAACTACGCCGGCCTCCTCGTCTCCCGCAACGATCGCGCTGGCGCGGAACAGCTCCTCCGCCAGTCGCTTCGCCTTGCCCCCAACCAAAGCGCCAGCCTGGAGAACCTAGGCCTGCTGCTGCTCGAAACCAAACCCGCCGAAGCGCAAACCCTCCTTGAAAAAGCGCTCTCCCTTACGCCGGACCTCTCCCGCGCGCGTCGCGCCCTTGCCGGCCTTTATAACGACCAGGGCATTGCCGCCATGGAAGCCAACCAAGCCGCCGGCGGACGCCGCGCTTTTGAAAAAGCCCTCGCCACCGACCACACCGACCCCGCCGCTTACCTCAACCTCGCCCTCTTCCACGCCCAGCAAGGCGACAAGCCCACCGCCCTCCGTTTGCTGAACCAATTGCTCGCTCGCGAACCGCAGCACCCCACCGCCCGCCAACTCCTCCAACAACTGCAATAGCGCGCAACAAGCGTTGATAAGCTGATCCTCATGCAACGCCGCGATCTTCTCTCCCTGGCTGCTCTTGCTCCGCTCGCCCAGGCGCAAGCCCAGGCTCAAACCCAGGCCCCCAAAACAAATTTCATCATTTTGTTTGCCGACGATCTCGGCTACGGCGACCTCGGCTGCTACGGAAACCCCGTCATTCGCACACCCCACTTGGACCGTATGGCGGGCGAAGGCACACGCTTCACTTCCTTCTACGCCGCCGCCCCGGTCTGCACTCCTTCCCGCGCTGGCCTGCTTACGGGCCGTTATCCCATCCGCGCTGGCCAACCGAACAACACAGGCCCCGAAACCGTCGGAGGTCTTCCCGTGCGCGAAGTTCTGTTGCCCCAATTGCTAAAGCCGCTTGGCTATCGCACCATGGCCATTGGCAAATGGCACTTGGGCCACCAACCCGTCGAACAACTCCCCACCCGCCGCGGCTTCGACCACTTCTTCGGCCTGCCTTACTCCAACGACATGATCCCCCCTTGGGTCAAAACCCAAGTCCCCATGCACCTTTACCGCGACACCCAGCCGATTGAGGAGAACCCCTCGCAAGATAACCTAACCGAGCGCTACACGGTTGAAGCCGTAAAGTTCATCGAAGCCTCCCGCGACCCCTTCTTCCTTTACCTTCCCTACGCCATGCCCCACCTTCCCGTCAGCGCCTCCCGTTTCCGTGGCAAGTCCCGCAACGGGCTATATGGCGATGCTGTCGAGACCCTCGATTGGAGCGTGGGTGAGATCCTGGCCACACTGGCCAAAAACCAAATCGATCGCAACACCATGGTGGTCTTTTGCTCCGACAATGGCCCCTGGCACAACTTGCCGGACCGCATGCTCGCCGGCGGCGTTGAGCGCTGGCACACCGGCACCAAAGGCCCCCTGCGGGGCGCCAAAGGCACTTCTTATGAGGGCGGTCCCCGCGTGCCTGGCATCTTCCGCTGGCCTGGCATGGTGCAGGCCAACATGGTGCAAATGGACATGGCCTCCACACTGGACTTGTTGCCCACCATCGTCAGCGCCGCCGGCGGCACGCTTCCCCAAGACCGCAAGTACGATGGCTACAACCTGCTGCCCTTGCTCCGCGGCGAAGCCCAAGCCCCCCGCCCGGAATTCTTCTATTGCCTCGGCAATAAACTCGAAGCCGTCCGCGAAGGCCCCTGGAAATACCGCGAAGCCAAGCCCACCGAGCCCGAACTCTTCCACCTCGAATGGGACCCCGCCGAGGCCTACAACCTCGCCACTCGTGAGCCCAGCACCGCCTCCCGCTTGCAAGCAAAACTGCTCGCTATGCGCCAGGAGCTTAGCTCGGCCAACGGCACGCCCCGTTAAACCAAAGCTCCGCGCCTCCCCATCCCACCTTAGGTGGACAAGTCGGGATAGTAAGATGGAAATCTCTGAGCGACCTCACAACTCTCATCGACCAAGCGCGCGCCGGTGACACTGCCGCTGAGCAGGCGCTTTATGAAAGCATCTATCCGGAGCTCCGCGCCATTGCCCGCCAACGGCTGGCGCGGGAGGCCCACGCGCCGGAGAGCACCGAGTCGCTGGTGCATGAGTGCTATTTGCGGTTGAAGAAAGGCGGCTTGCCGGAAGTGGGAGACCGCAGCCACTTCTTCGCTTTGATTTCGCGCATCATGCGGCAAATCCTAGTGGATTTCGCCCGCGCACGCTTAGCCGGACGCCGGGATAAGCGGCGAGAAGCCAGCATTGAGAGTGCCGAAACGGTCGCGGACCAAAAAGCCCAACGCACGCCGGGACTGCTGGAATTGGACGAACACTTGCGCGAGCTGGAAAAGGTTGCGCCCGAAGCCGCGCGCCTTGTCGAACTCCGCTTTTTCGGCGGCTTAACCGCCGAAGAATCCGCCGGCTTGCTGAATATGGACGTCGGTCGCGTCCGTCGCCTGCTGCGTTATGGGCAAGGTTGGTTGCGCCGGGCAATGCAGCAAAATTAAGCCTTAGTTTGCGCATAGAAAAGCAGGAGGGTTGACCATGGCGCTAAGCGCCGCCACAGAAGCGGAACTGTTCGGCCAATTGATTGACCTCGAAGAAAGTGAGCGCATGCCTGCGCTACGGGCAGCGGGCCTGGATGCCGAGGCCGAAGCGCAGTTGGCCCGCCTCCTCGCCTTGGATGCCGGCGCTGCGGATGCTCTCGATTTGGAAATTCGCGAGGTGCTCCAATCCTGGGCAGAGACGAGCGAGTTGGAGGCAGGCGCTCGCCTCGGACGCTTTCAGCTTTTGCGAAAGCTTGGCCGCGGCGGCATGGGCGAAGTGTGGCTGGTGGAGTTTGAAGAAGCCGGCGTCTCCCGCCGTGCGGCAGTCAAGGTCTTGCGCGCCCAGCTAACCCACTTGGAGCAACGCAACGCCTGGGAGCGCGAGCGGCGTTTGGCCGCACGTTTGTCGCACCCTTACATTGCCGGAATGATTGAAAGCGGCACTCTCGACGACGGCACTCTCGACGGCGGCCAGCCGTATCTGCTGATGGAGTATGTCGACGGCCAGCGCATGGACGAAGCTCTGGCGGGGAAGAGTTTGCGGGAACGAGTCGAGGTTTTACGCAAGGTTTGCGAGGCCGTTGCCGCCGCGCACCGCCAATTTGTGGTGCACCGGGACTTGAAGCCCGGCAACGTCTTAATCACTTCCGACGGCTTGCCAAAACTCGTCGACTTCGGTATCGGCCACCCGCTCGACCTGACAGAAACAACCCTCGCCGCCGGCACCGCCGCCTTCGCCAGTCCCGAGCAATTGGCGGGAGAAGAACCGGCAATGGCCAGCGACGTGTATTCGCTGGGCCGCATGTTGGAGCGTTTGGCGGGCGATGCGGGAGAGGATCTTTCGGCCATCGCGCGCAAAGCAACATCCACCGCCCCGCAGGATCGCTACGCAACCGTGCCGGATTTGGAGGCCGAACTGCGGCGCTGGCTCGCGGGCCGTCCGGTCCATGCTTTTGGGCAAGGCGTCGGCTACCGCTTGCGTTGCTTCGTCCGGCGGCACCGTTGGTCTACGGCCGGCGCCGCGGTTGCGTTTGCGATTATCATCGCGGCGCTATTGGTGGCGTGGCAACAATTCATTCAGGCCCAAGCGAGAACCCACGAATTGCGCGCGTTGGCGGGCGTGGCCATCTTTGACCTCGATGAAGAAGTGCGCAAACTGCCCGGGTCCCTGCAAGCCCGCCGTATGCTGCTCGAAACCGCCACCGGCTATCTGGCCAACCTCGAAGCGGCGGCCCGCCTCGATGCCAGTGCCCGCGCCGAGCTTGCTGCGGCTTACCAAAAAACCGCGCAGTTGCTCTACGCCGTCACGGGCCAAAGCATGGAACGCGAAACAGAAAGTTTTGCCCTTACCGAAAAGTCCTTCCGCTTGCGGGAAGAGCTGGGCCAATTCGAAGCCAAGGACCCGAAGACCCGCAAGGGCTACGCTGAAACGGCGCGCGACTATGGCCAGAAGCTGCGCTTGCGGCGGCGCATTGCCGAATCCGACACCGTGATGGAGCGTGCAGAGCAACACGCCGTGCAATGGCTGCGCGAAGAACCAAACAATTGGGAAGCGCGCGAACAGGCCCAGTTGCTCGGCAATATTCGAACGCGGCGGCTGCGGTTAAAGGGTCTGCAGTTGGCCCTGGACAACCAGCGGAAGCTTGTAGCGCAGTTGCCGGATTTCCGCGCCGCCGGAGCACCCCCGCGGAATTATTGGCGCATCGCAGCCTTGCAGAACCAACTGCTCAGCGCGGTACTGGTCGACGATTCCTTACGCCCATTGGCGCCCGAGTTGTTAACGGCTGCGACGGCGGCCGTCACGGCGGCCGAAGAGTGGAATCGGGTTGAACCCGGCGTTGCCAGCACACGCTTGCTGCTGACGATCTACCTGGAAGGCGTGGAGCATACCGTTGAACACGGCATTGGGCAAATGGCTGAGATTGACCGCTGGCTCCGCCGCAGTGACGAGATCCTTTCCGGGCCCGATCTGCCGGACCGCGACGCCGCCTATTGGGAACGTAATCGGCTGGAGCTTTTGAAGGTGAAAGGATGGGCCGCGAGCGGCCGCGGCGATTTGGCCGAAATGGCGCGCTGCTTTGCCGAATGCCGGCAGCGGCTTGACCGTTTCCAACCCCAGGAACAAATGTGGATCGGCATACTGCGCGCTCAGATGAACATAAAGGAGCGGCAGGTTGGAAACGCACGCAAGTAAATGGGTCCCCGCAGCCCCAAAAGACCAGCGAGCCAGACATCCCCTCCCGTGAATCAATCTGGCCCGCCGCTGAGGGAACCCAAAGGATCCTTCTATAGGCTTCTGCGTTGAAAGGCTGTCGTTTTCGCCTGCCAAGCCAATTTATTGGGGAACGGGTTGCCCCGTATGCTTCGCGCCTCGTCTGCTTAGCGCCCCGCCTGCAAGCGCGCTTCGCCGTTGGCGGCAAAATAAGTGGCGGCCAGGCTTTCCTGCGTGGAGCGCTCGCGGATGGTGGCCAAGTGGTACCACTGGCCCTGGGCGCGGTCGGCATCCACATCGAGTAGCAGGTAGCCACGGCGCTGCAGGTCAAGGTATTGGATGTGCGGGTGCGTGGCGCGGAGCTGTTGGGCCAAGCCAACCGCTTGCGCGGGGTCTTCGATGCCGGGGCTGGTGACGGCAGTGGTGACAAACTCCACCGCTTGTCTGGTTGCAGCGGCGGTGCCCGGCGCGAAGGGATTCACCGCAATCTCGTTGGCCCAGCTGGAGTGGATGTCACCGGTCAACACGACAACGTTGTTGATGCGCTGTTGGGCCAGGAAGCCGAGGAAACGGTTGCGGCTACCGAGGTAGCCGTCCCATTGGTCAGGATTGAGGATGCCATCGGGCCCAACCAGGTTGCCCATCATTACCTGTTGGCCGATGACGCGCCAGCGGGCGCCGCGGCCTTGGGAATTTGCGAGTTGGCGATAAAGCCACTCTTCTTGGGTTGCACCCAACAAGGTGCGGGAGGGGTCAGCAATTAGCGGATTATTCGCGGCCACTTGCTGGTCGCGGGCTTCCAGGCGCGTATCGAGCATGGTGAGGTCCAGCAGGTTCCCGTAGCGGAAATTGCGGTAAATGCCCAAGTTCTGGAAGGGGTTTTCGCGCACCGGCATCCACTCAAACCAAGCCAGGGCCGCAACAGCACGCCGCTGGCTCCAATCGCCTTCCGTTTCGGGCTCGTGGTTTTCCGCGCCGCCAAACCAGGAATCGTTCGTGGATTCGTGGTCGTCCCACACGCAGATCCACGGGTGCTGGCGATGGGCTTCCTGCAGGTCGGGGTCCAGGCGGTACTGGCCAAAGCGCTGGCGGTAATCCGTAAGCGTGACGATTTCTTTGTTGGGCACCGGAATGCGGCCCAGCGGGTGCCGGTGCCGTAGGTGCCTTCCGCATATTCGTAAATGTAATCGCCCAAGTGCACCACAGCATCCAGGTCTTCCCGGTTGGCAATAATGCGGTAGGCATTAAAGAATCCGAAGGGGTGGTTCGAGCAGCTCACCACCGCCATGCGTGCGCGTTGGATGTCTCCGGCGGGCAGCGTGCGCGTGCGGCCAATGGGCGAAAGCGCACCACGGTAGCTGAATTGGTAATAAAAGGTGCCGCCCGGATCCAGCCGCTTCACGTCTACCTTAACCGTAAAATCGAAGCTCGAGTTGGTGCTGGTTACGCCGCTTTGCAGAACGTTCCGCATGCCCGCGTCCGTAGCGATTTGCCATTCCACCGGGAAGTTTTCGTCCGGGGAATTTGGCGTTACCCGCGTCCAAATGATGACGCGGTCCACCAGCGGATCTCCGCGGGCAACGCCGTGGGCAAACGGCCCAGTAGGAGCGGTTTGCGCTTCCATGCCACGGTGCAAGAATAAAGCAGAGGCGGCCAAGGCCCCGGAAAACGAGCGGCGAGACAGATTCATGACAATGAAGGGTAACAACGCTGGGTGAATCTCCCGTGACAGATCCGTGCCGCTTTGGTGACAAGCCCGTACCCGGCAATGATTTTTCCGTGACCATTGCGGAAGCGCAAATTGTGGCGCCACGAGATTTTCTAATCCCGAAATACGGGGCGGGAAATTTTATTCGCGGGCAATGGGGGAAAGATTTACACCAGAATGACCCGGATCTCTATCGCCACATCTTCGCCCCGCCACGCCGCAGCGAGGGACCTAGTGGTCTTTTTGATTCACCCCGGCCCTTCGTGCTGCGCGTCCGTGATTGGGAAGGCAAACAAGTACAAGCTGGCCAGAAACTGCGTTTCCGATTGCACTTGTTTTCTTCGATTAAAACTATAAGTATTTCTCCCAAACAGTTTTTAGAATTCAACTTGGATCATCTATCTGGGGTTTGTGAACTCAGCCTCACATTCCTGAGTCCAACGGAACTGAAGGGTGGCGAACCCTGGAACTTTGCCTCCCTACTGGGGCGCGTACGAGACCGGGTAAGCACCTTGCGCAGTCTTTATCAGGGAGGACCGCTCGCTCTTGACTTTACGAAATTGGGGGACGAAGCCCGCAAAATTGAAGCGAGTTTCCAGGATCTTTCGCGAATCGATAGGCAACGACGCTCCGGTACAAATCAACAATTGCATCCCCTGAGCGGCTGGGTCGGTACGGTGCGCTTCCGAGGAGATCTGGCTCCGTTCCTACCCCTTATTCAAATTGCGGAATATACCGGCATAGGACGTCATACGGTCTGGGGGCAGGGGGAGATCAAAATTGCGTGGGAGTAATGTGCAACTCTTTTGTTTTGGCGGGGTTTAGACGATTGTGACAGCGGTGGCGACGTTGGAACGAGATGCCGAATTAATGCTGCGGGTCCGCTCGGGCGACGAGGCGAGTTTTGGCCTTTTGCTGGAGAAGCACCGCCACGGAGTTGTCAGCTTCGTTTACCGCATGGTGCAGAACCAGGCGGTGGCGGAGGAATTGGCCCAGGAAGTATTCCTGCGGGTTTACCGCAGCCGGGAATCGTATGAGCCGACGGCGAAGTTTACGACCTGGCTGTATCGCATCTCAACGCACGTGGCGTTGAACCATATAAGGGACCGTCGCCATGCGCGGCTGGAAGATTCGCTCGATGCAACGCCGGAGGACGGAGCGCCCCGTGAGTTGCCCGACCAGGAATTGAATGTAGAACAGGGTATGTTGCGCGAAGCCGCGCTGGCCGAAATCCGGCAGGCGATTGAGGAATTGCCGGAGAAGCAAAGGGCAGCAGTGCTGATGCACAAATACCAGGAAATGGATTACGAGCAGATTGCGGCTGCCTTGAACTGCAGCGAATCGGCCCTGAAAAGTATGTTGTTTCGCGCCTACCAGGTATTGCGGAATAAGCTAAAAAAGTACGCACCCAAAGAGAGGAGCCTGTCATGAACTGCACGAAGATGGAAAACGGTCAAAGCTTGGAATTACAAAACGATCTCTTGGTGCGTTATGTGGCGAATCAATTGAGCGGGGAGGAGCGGGTGGGCTTTGAGGCGCATTTGGCCGAGTGTTCCGCTTGCCAGGAGGAATTGGCGGCGCAGTTCGAATTGCACATGGCTTTGGAGCGCTGGGAAGCGCCCGCCGTGTCTCCCCAGTTCGACGCCAAACTTTGGGCGCAAATCCGCGCGGAAAAGGCCCAGGCCCCCGCTTGGCGTGCTTGGTTGACCGAGGTGTTTGGCGGCTGGCGAGGCGCGGCCTTCGCCGTACCGGCCTTTGCCATGCTGTTGGTGCTGATCTTCTGGCCTTCGCAAATGCCTAATTCAGCGCCGAAATCCGAAGCGCCAATCGACGCGGCGGAATTGCAGGAAATCGAGCGTTCTTTGGACGACTACGAAGCGCTGATGGCGCTGCAGGAACCGGTCAAGCCGGAGAGGGAGGAATTGTGATCCTCCGCGTCTTTCTTCTCTTGTTGGCTCTACTTACAAGCGGCTTGGCCCAGCCAAATATCCTGCAACGCCTGCAGCGCATGACGCCGCGCGAACGAGCGCGTTTTCTGGATCGCATCCCGCCGGAGCGTCGCATGCAGCTCGAGCGACGCCTTCGGGAGATCGACAACATTCCGCCCGACGTGCGCGAACGCTTGCGGCGCGAGTACGATGAATTCCAGGCCTTACCGGAAGAAAAGAAGGCCGCCGCACGGCGGACGCTGCGGGAGATCAACGGCCTGCCCCCTTTGCGTCGAAATGCTGTGCGAGGGGCAATTATGGCCCTACGGCGTCTATCGCCCGAGGAGCGGGAAGAGCGGATGGCGCAACCCGGTTTCGGCCGCCGCTTTGACGAGGACGAGCGCCGCTTGATCCGCGAGGCCATGACAAACTTGCCGCCGCCACCGCCCCCACCTCCGCTGGGAGAAGGTCCGCCTCCGCCAGGAGCTCCGCCACCACCCGATCCAATCCTGTAGGGTTGACACTCGGCCACATTGACACACCGCTGACACCTTGCGAGAATAAGGAATTGCCCATCGTGCGGATGTGGCGGAATTGGCAGACGCGCTAGATTCAGGTTCTAGTGCTCGCAAGGGCGTGGAGGTTCAAGTCCTCTCATCCGCACCAAGAAAATCAACAAGTTACAGAGATTGCGACGCCCTCCGTTGGAGGGCGTTTTCGCGTCTGTGTGCGTATAGTGTGCGGATTTTGGCGCAGTTCGCACACTGGGCGCGCGGCGAGCCTGAATTGGCACGAAGTTTCCTCGCGAAGGTTGATCGCACTCCGCCGCAGTTGAAAGCTGCAAGTATAGGAAATAGTCTGGAGGCCAAGCATTCACTTAGCTGCTACTATCGCCACGCGCACAGGCCGCGCGTTGGTCGCGTAGGCGAAGGCTTCGTTGATGGCGGAGAGCGGAAATTCCTTTTCCACCAGGGCGGCAAGCGGGTAGCGAGAATGGGCCTGCGCAAGGAAGTCCAGCGCCGTGGCCAAGTCGGCGGGACGGTAGTTGTGGACGCCTTCGATGCGTAGCAGACGGCGCACAATCCGCTCCATGTCGGCGCTGGCGGGCGGCGTGGGATAAACGGCCCCTGCCAGCACTAATCGCCCCCCAATGCCCAAGGCGCGAAGGCCTAGCGCGAAGGCATCCGGATGGCCCGAAAATTCAAGCGCGGCGTCGAAGGCGGCGAATTTGTCTTGCGCAAGCTCCCCGGCTTCCAACACGCGCGCGCCCAAGGCAATGGCTTTTTCGGCGCGTTGCGGATCTGGATCATAAAGACAAACCTGCGCGCCGAAGCCATGGGCCATGGCGCAAGCTGTAAGCCCCAACATGCCTGCCCCCAATACCAGCACACGTTTGCCCGCCCCTTCGGAGGCAGAGGAAAGTCCGGCCACGCGCAACACCGCGGCCACGGTGGCTCCTGCGCAATTGGCGGTGGCCGCAAGCGTCGCGGGCAGTTCGGCAGGAACGGGAAAAACCGGAGTGCCGGCGCGCAAAACGAGCAAATCCGCAAAGCCGCCCGAGGGGGCGCGTCCGTCCTCCACGGCCTCGTGCCCATACTTGAACAAGCGCTCGCACTTCTGCGGAATGCCGCGCTGGCAGCGTTCACAAGTTCCGCAAGCCACCACCATGCTCCAGGTAATGCGCTGCCCCGGAGTCACCTTGGCGGCTCGCGTGGCCAGCACTTCCCCCATCACCTCGTGGCCCAGCACGGAAGGCACCGGTGCGCTGCGGCGGCCATGGAAGCTATGCAAGTCGCTAGCGCATAACGTGGCGGCCACCACGCGCACCAGCGTTTCCCCTTCGCCTAGTGGGGGCAAGGCACGCTCCACCAAGCGGAGCGGTTGCCCCGGCCCTTCAAACAGCGCGGCGGTGTAGGTTTGTGGCAAGTGGGCCATGGAGCTTAACGGGACAAGCCATACGGTAGCGTCAGTAAAAACTTTAGCAAAGCGTCCCGCACGGGCCTGCGAATGACATAGGCTGTTGGGTTATTCCCATGAATCAATCACGTTGGCGCTACGCGGCCGCGGCCATTTTTCTGCAAGTACTGCTGGGCATTCTTTATTCCTGGAGCGTCTTTCGAGCTCCGCTGGAAACGCTGCACGGCTGGACCAAGGCCCAGTCTGTACTGCCCTACCGCTATTCACTGATCGTGTTTGCCGTGGGCATGATTTTGGGCGGTTGGTGGCAGGACCGCAAGGGTCCGCGCGTAGTGGCCACGGTGGGCGCGGTGCTGTTGAGTTTGGGTTGCGCCGTGGCAGGAGCACTGGGCGGGTCCTTGGAGGGCTTGGTGCTGGGCTACGGCGTCATTGCCGGCTTGGGCGTAGGCTTTGCGTATGTCACCCCCATTTCCATGTGCGTGAAATGGTTCCCGGACCGGCGCGGCATGATAGTGGGCTTGGCCGTGATGGGCTTTGGCTTAGGTCCCCTGTTGTTTGGCCCACTGCTGGAGGCGCTGTTGGGAAAAGACCCGGCGCGCTACGGCTCCACCCTTCCTTTCACGTTCTATGTGCTGGCGGCCATCTTCCTGGTGGGCGCGGTGGGCGCGGCGCAGCTTTTTGCCGTACCGCCTGCCGGCTGGCAGCCCGCCGGTTGGCAAGCCACAACTGGCGCCACAGCGAAGCGCGAGACTCCCCCCGCGGAAGCTATTCGCGGCTTGTCCTTTTACCTGCTTTGGTTGCTTTACTTCGTAGGCACGGCCGTGGGGCTGACCGTGATTGGCGAAGCTTCGCCCCTGTTGCGCGAGGCAGCGCAGCGCGGCGCCGGGAATAGTTTGGGCCCTTGGGCCACCGCCGGCGCGGGGCTTGGCATCATGAGCGTCTTCAATGGACTGGGCCGCTTAGGTTGGGGCGCGGTAAGCGACCGCTTTGGCCGCGGCGCTGCTCTTTACGGTATGGCGGGGCTTAGTGCCCTGGCTTGCTATGGCATTCTACGCACGGCAGACTCCTTTACCGCTTCGCTGCTGGGCTTATCCTTGGCGGCCTTTTGCTACGGCGGCTACCTGGCGCTGATGCCCGCCCTGACGGCAGATTTCTACGGCGCCAAACACATGGGCGCCAATTATGGATTGCTCTTCACGGCCTGGGGCTTGTGCGGTTTCGTGGTACCCGGCTACTTTGCCAGCAAGCTGGACCTCTTTCGGCAAGCCGGTACGCTGATGCAAGGCTACAGCGAGATCTTCACCACCCTGGCGCTCATTGCGGCCAGTGCGGCACTGCTGAGTTGGGCCACCATGCGCGGGAAGTAAGGTGGCCATACCGTCCGCGGTCGTCATGTTAGCCTACGCTTGCCGTTGCTTATGGCGAAGCAGACATTCACGCAACTCCTGAATCGGGGCGCCGCCGGCAACTCTCCCTCCTTTCCCATTCCCGACTCGCTCAAAGTCTGCCCCCTGAGAAGTTCCACCACGATCAGTCGGAACCGGAAAACGTAGTTCGCCGCCGAGTAATGTCCCGTCAGCCGTTCCGGCACCAGATAGTCCACTTAGCCCGCCAGCAGTTTGGTGTTTGTCCGGTCTTCTTCCCCGCCCAGCACACTGCTTGTGGCAAAGTCCCCCAAACCCACGCGCCCAGCTTCTCGCAGAATAAAGTTCTCGGACTTAAGATCACGATCCACCATTCCCAAGCGGTGCACCTACGCCATCGCCTAGCCGAGTTGCTCCACGGTGCAGGCCTCGCACACGGGGTCCCGTGCTCCGGAGATGAGATACTCCCGCAAGGTCCTACCACTCACCATTTCCATCGCCAGATCTGGCTCACCGTCTACCTAGATTAAAGCCTCTATCAAACTGGACTTGTCCCCAAAAATGAGACACGAGACTAGACTCAGAAAATTCCAACGAGGAGAATTTGAGTCATGTCGGAAACGCGAAGGAAGTTCACGCGCGAGTTCAAGGTAGCGGCGGTCAAGCGGCTCCAGAGTGGGTATT